>NZ_LDJJ01000042.1 GCF_001431465.1 Stenotrophomonas terrae
GGGCCCGTGCACAACACCGCCAAGGTGGCCGCGGTCGACAGCGTTGCGGGGTTGGGTTTCGGCGGTATTGGCCTGGCGGTTATCCAAGGCGCGCGCCAGGCCAAGGCCGGTCGCATCATCGCCATCGATACCAATCCGTCAAAATTCGAGCTGGCCAAGCAGTTTGGCGCCACCGATTGTGTCAATCCGAAGGACCACGACAAGCCGATCCAGCAGGTCGTGGTTGAAATGACCGGTTGGGGTGTGGACCACAGCTTCGAGTGCATTGGCAACACCAACGTGATGCGGGCGGCGCTGGAGTGCGCGCACCGTGGCTGGGGCCAGAGCGTGATCATTGGCGTGGCCGGCGCCGGCCAGGAAATCTCGACGCGTCCGTTCCAGCTGGTGACCGGTCGCAAGTGGATGGGCACGGCGTTCGGCGGCGTGAAGGGCCGTAGCCAGCTGCCGGGCATGGTTGAGGATGCGATGAAGGGTGATATCGAACTGGCGCCGTTCGTGACCCATACGATGGCGCTGGACAAGATCAACGAAGCCTTCGAGCTGATGCATGAAGGCAAGTCGATCCGCTCGGTCATCCATTACTGATAGCGGCGTGTAGGAGCGGCGTAAGCCGCGAAGCTCACACTCCATCAGTCGCACTAGATCCAGCAACCCAGCATCAAGGATTCCAAACCATGCAACGACTCGAACACCGCGCCTGCTTCGGCGGCTGGCAGGACGTCTACCGGCACGATTCCAAGGTGCTGGGCTGCGAGATGACGGTAGGTGTCTACCTGCCGCCGCAGGCCGAGCACGGCCCCTGCCCGGTGTTGTATTGGCTTAGTGGCCTGACCTGCACCGAGCAGAATTTCATCACCAAGGCCGGTGCACAGCGTTACGCGGCCGAGCACGGCATCATCCTGGTGGCGCCGGATACCAGCCCGCGCGGTGAATCCGTTGCCGACGCCGAGGGCTACGATCTTGGCAAGGGTGCAGGCTTCTATCTCAATGCCACGCGCGAGCCGTGGGCGCGGCACTACCGCATGTACGACTACATCGTTGATGAGTTGCCGGCATGGGTGGAGGCCAATGTCCCGGCCAGCGGGGTGCGGGCGATCAGTGGGCATTCGATGGGCGGGCACGGCGCGCTGACCATTGCCTTGAAGAACCCGGGCCGCTATCGCAGCGTGTCGGCGTTCTCGCCGATCGTGGCGCCTTCGCAGGTGGCCTGGGGGCAGAAGGCGTTTGCTGCCTACCTGGGTGAGGACCGTGAGGTCTGGAAGGCGTATGACGCTACCGAGCTGGTCGCCCACGCGCAGGAGAAGCTGCCGCTGCTGATTGATCAGGGCGGTGCGGATGAGTTCCTGCAGAACCAGTTGCGCCCGGAGCTGTTGCAGGCCGCGTGCGAAGCGGCAGGGCATCCGCTGGAGCTGCGCTTGCAGCCGGGTTACGACCACAGCTATTACTTCATCAGCAGCTTCATTGGGGGTCACATCGCGCACCATGCTGAGGCGATGCGCTGAGCTGAGCTGTTTTTTGTAGAGCCGAGCCATGCTCGGCTGGGGCTTTACTGGTAGAGCCTCTGCCGAGCATGGCTCGGCACTACAGGGCATTGCTGGTAGAGCTTCTGCCGAGCATGGCTCGGCACTACAGGGCATTGCTGGTAGAGCTTCTGCCGAGCATGGCTCGGCACTACAGGGCATTGCTGGTAGAGCCTCTGCCGAGCGTGGGTCGGCACTACAGGGCGTTGCTGGTAGAGCCTCTGCCGAGCATGGCTCGGCACTAGAGGGCGTTGCTGGTAGAGCCTCTGCCGAGCATGGCTCGGCACTACGGGGCATTGCTGGTAGAGCTTCTGCCGAGCGTGGGTCGGCACTACAGGGTGTTGCTGGTAGAGCCCCTGCCGAGCATGGCTCGGCACTACGGCGGTCATTCTCTGGGTCATGCAGGGCGGGGTCTGGGTCACGTTGTTTCCTTGTCGCCCGCGCTATCTTGCCGCTATACGGGTTGGCGATAGGGGAATGCATGCCGCTGCTGCTGGTCCTGCTGTTCCTGGTCTGTCATGGGCTGGTGCTGGCCTTGGAGCCCGGCCCGGCCGGTGTGGGATCGTTTGTGTTTCTGGTGGCTGCGCCCTTGTTGGCCGGGGCTGCTTGTCTCTGGCGGGCGCGGCGCGGTCGTGCGGTGTTGGACTGGTATGCGATCGCGCTGTCGATGCTGCTCTGGGCCGGCGGCATGGCATTCAATCTGGTCGATGCCCTGGGTGCCGGTCGAGCCGACCTGACACCACGCATCAGTCTGCTGCTGTATGTGTTGTACGCCGTGCCGCTGGTGTTCATCCTGGCCCGCGCACGCCATGAGCGGCCAAGCATCAGCCTGATCGATGCGGCCATGGCAGCGCTGCTGGGTGTGCTGTTCTTCGTGCATACCGCGCACTTTGCCGCCCGCATCGACGTTGATGATTCGGCGATGTCGAACATGCGTTACATGTTCGACATCCAGAATCTGTGCATCGCCGTTTTTGCCCTGGTGCGTTGGCTGGCCACGGATACGGTGCAACGACGTGGCTTGTTCCGGGTGTTGGCGCTGTATGCGATGGCTTATTTGTTGGTGGCCGGTTACATCAATCATTTTGCATCGCAGGAATCCTTTGGTGCTTACAGCGACCTGCTGATTGACCTGCCGTTCCTGTTGCTTGCGGTGCTGGCGCTGCGGCAGACGGCGCATTCCTCGTTCGTGCCCAGCCCGCGTTTGTCGCGGATGGTGCAGGCCGGAGGGCCGATGATCCTGCCGCTGTTGTTGCTGGTGGTCGGAACCTTGGTGGTCGACCACGCGCGGCCGCTGGCGGTGACCGGTTTCGTGGTCGCCACGCTGGGCTTTGGGCTGCGCAGCACATTGCTGCAGGTTGCGCTGCTGGAGCGGCAGGCGGCATTGGATCAGCTGGCGCGCAAGGACGCGCTGACCGGCGTGGCGAACCGCCGTCAGTTCGATACGGTGCTGCAGGCCGAATGGAACCGCATGCGCCGCAGTGGCGCTGGACTGGGACTGCTGCTGGTCGATATCGACCACTTCAAGGCCTTCAACGATGCGCACGGCCACCCCGCCGGTGATCGTTGCCTGCAGGCGGTTGCGGCGGGTTTACAGGCAAATGTAAGAAGGGCCGGGGATTGCCTGGCGCGCTATGGTGGCGAGGAGTTCGCGGTGGTCGTGCCCGACGCTACGCTGGAAGATACGGTCTCGCTCGCCGAAACCCTGAGACGGGCGGTGGAGACACTTGTGCTGCCGGAAGGCACGATCACCATCAGCATTGGGGCTTCCTTCCTGCAATGCTCGGCCTTGCTTGATATCGATACCTTGCTGGCCGAGGCAGATACCGCCTTGTATGCGGCCAAGCATGCGGGCCGGAATCGCGTAGCCGTGCGCGTGGCGCAGGTGGTGCATGTCGACGCCAGTGCGCTGCCTTGATCCTGCGGTGGCGGTGGCGGTGGCGGCGGCGAGGCGCCATACCCATGCAGCTGAAGAAATGCGCGAGAGCGCATGAGCGAGGGCTTGTCACGACAAGCCCTCATTGTGGGTTTGGCCTAGCTGCGCAGGCTGAAATCGGTATACGCGTAGCGTGCATCGCGCAGCACGATGTCACCCTGTTCAAGCTGCAAGGGTGTGCGGAACATGGGGCCGGCGCTGACACAGGTGTGGAACTCGCCGTTCTCGCCGCAGGCGTCGATGCCGGTGGGGAGTTCGTCGATCAGCCTGTTGTCGAAGACCCGTCCGCTGAAATCCGCATCCAGCAGCGTGCTGTCCACACAGCACAGCTGGGCCTGCAAACCTTGGCTGATCATCTGCCGGGCCAGGGTTGTGGTGTCGCGGCCGAACAACGGAAACAGCGTGCTCCAGCCCTGGGCCGCGTACTGCTGTTCGCGCCAGGCGCGGATGTCCTGCAGCAGCAGATCGCCGAAGGCGATGGTGTTCAGGCCGGGCCAGCGCTGCTGTGCCTCGGCCAGGGCGGCGCTCATGCGCTGCAGGTAAATCGCGTTGTCGCAGACCTGCGGTATCCAGGCTTGCAGCAACGGCAG
This sequence comes from Stenotrophomonas terrae, assembly GCF_001431465.1. Classification (GTDB taxonomy): domain Bacteria; phylum Pseudomonadota; class Gammaproteobacteria; order Xanthomonadales; family Xanthomonadaceae; genus Stenotrophomonas; species Stenotrophomonas terrae. Next base: position 4,047 of record NZ_LDJJ01000042.1, read on the forward strand.
CGCGGCAGCGGCGGCCTGTGCCTGCAATACCTCACGGCGCACACCCTGCATCGAGGAGCGTTCATAGCCTTCTGTCAGCGTGCTCAACAGTGCGACAACCTCGATGTCGTCGCGCTGCTGCAGTTCGTATAGCGCCCAGGCGGCGTCCTTGCCACCGCTCCAGGACAGCAGAACCGGTGTGCTCAAGACTCAGCGCACATCGCGCAGTTCCCAATGGCTGCCGGCGAGCATGCGCAGGCGCTGCTTGAACAGATCGCCGGGCAGGCTGGTGCTGGCAACCAGGTCGATGCGCAGGTCGGATTGCTTGCCGGTCACCGTAGCCTCCGGGTCGGTCGCGCCCAGTCCCGGATCCACATCCTCCGGCTCGTCCTGGGTGGCCTTCCAGCGCTCGAACAGTTCCGGGGTACGCAGTGCGGACTGCAGCTGCTCGGCGAAGGCGTCGGCGCCGCTGGCGGTAAACGACAGGCGCGGATCATTGCCACGTGCCTTGGCAGGATCGGGCAGCGAGATGGAGTAGTGCACGGTCATAGGGGGCCTCCTTGATGAAATGTCAGGTTAGCGCTTCAAACGTAGTGATGTTGTCCACGTCGGCTGCGCGTGTCAGCTGCCGAAGCTATGCGGGCCGTCGGCGAAGCCAATGGTCACCGCACCCTTGCCGACGTTGACCATGCCGGTCAGGCTCATCACCGCTTCGGTCAGCTGCACGCCATGGCTGTCGCAGGTCTGGCGCAGCTGCGCATAGCCCGGCAATGCGCGCAGCTCGTCCAGCGGGCCGCCGTAGCTCACGCACACCACCGGCGTCATCAGGCCGGCGGCAACGCGCTTGCCGACGAAGCCGAACAGGGTCTGCACCGCATTGTCGAAGCCCTTGATCTTGGCCACGGGCTCGGTATTGCCGCGGTAGCCATGCAGCACCGGCTTGATGTCCAGGGCGCTGCCCAGGGCGGCACTGAACAAGCCCACGCTGCGGTCACCCTTGTGGCGGGCGCGGGCGCGCATGTAATACAGGTCGCGGGTCACCATGTAGCCGTGCACGTTGCTGGCCACATGCTCCAGGCGTTCGCGCATCTGCGGCACGGTGGCGCCGCTGTCACGCAGCCGCACGGCTTCCACCGCGCTTACTGCCTGCGCGGCAAACAGGTTCTGGGTGTCGATCACGCGCAGGCTGAAGGGCGAGTTGTAACCGGCGGCCTGGCGGACCGGCTTGTACTCGTTGAGGATGCTGTAGCCGGCCTGCACCGCGTTGTCATGCAGGGGGCTGCGGGTGCGGGTGATGGTCAGGCAGAACACCTGGTCGAAATCGGTGACCAGTCTGCTCAGGAACAGTTCGCGGATCTGCTCGGCGCTGTAGGGGATGGTTTCGGCCTCGGCGCTCTGGTCGCTGAGCGGCCCCTGCAGGAAGGCCAGGGTGGCGGCCTCGTCACGATTGTCCGGCAGCAGGGTCTCACCGATCCGTACGGTGATGGGCAGCAGCACGACATTGTTGTGCTGCAGGTAGCCTGCGGGAAGGTCACAGGCTGAGTCGACCACAATTCCTATACGCATGCGGTTGTATCCCCCTGGGTCGTAACAGTGTCGAAAGATCAGAACCCTATCGCAGATTCAGGTGGCCAAAGATGATTTCTGCGGCCATCTTCGCAATATAGGTCATCTTTTTTCACCTTTCTCTCATTTCCTCCAGCGCGGCTGGCTATTAAGCTACTGCCAGCAACTGCGGCCAGCTCCCCGGGTGCGACGGCATGGGTGGGAGTTCACCGCCTGACGGTAGGTGGTGAGCCAGGAATCAGTAATGGAAACGGCAAGTTCAGTAGTTGAGTTCTGGCGCGCGGCAGGTCCGCAGCGTTGGTTTGAGCGTAATGAGGCCTTTGATGCACAGTTCCGGGAACGATTCCTGGACTTGCACTACCAGGCGGCACGTCGTGCCTGCGAGGACTGGCTGGAGAATGCCGAGGGCGCCCTGGCGCTGCAGATCCTGCTGGATCAGTTTCCGCGCAACTGCTTCCGTGGCACCGCGCACTCTTACGCTACCGATGGACTGGCGCGGCATTACGCCACCCGCACCATCGAGGAAGGTTGGGACCGGGAGTTGCCGCTCAAGCTGCGGGCTTTCATCTACCTGCCGTTCGAGCACTCCGAGGATCCGCACGACCAGGACCGCGCGGTAGCGATGTTCGAAGTGTTGGGTGATCTGGAATACCTGAAGTACGCCGAGCTGCATCGCGACGTGATCCGCCGCTTCGGCCGCTTCCCGCACCGCAATGCTGTGCTTGGGCGGATTCCCACTGCGGAAGAGCTGCACTTCCTTGCTGAAGGCGGATTTGCTGGTTGAGTGTCTGCGATGCGGGCCTGGTGTTTGTCTGTGGGAGCGGCGTGAGCCGCGAAGCTGGTGTTGCTTGAAGCCGGCACAACGCTGATATCTGATAATCAGTGTGCTTCGCGGCTGACGCCGCTCCCACAATAAAGCCGAGGCAAGAGCTCTGGTATCGCGTTCGTGTGACTCAGATGCCCAAATGAAAACGCCGGCGATGCCGGCGTTTTTTTATTGCTGCAACGTAACCCGATCAGTACTTGGGAACGCTGTTGTCCACGTTCTCCGACCAGGCATCAATGCCGCCGGTGACGTTGAACACATTGGTGAAGCCCAGTGCCAGGAACTGCGCGGCAGCCTGTGCGCTGCGGCCGCCACGGTGGCACAGGAAGGCCAGCGGGGTGTCCTTGGGCAGGGCTTCGAGCTTGGCGCGGTTGTCACCGTCAAAGGTTTCGAACTTGCCGTTGATCGCGGCGATGGCACGTTCGTCGGCCGGGCGCACATCCACCAGGGTGATGGCACCGGCACGCAGCTGGTCGTCGGCGGCGCGCACGTCCAGTTCCTGCACCGGCTTGGGCGCGTTCGGGTTGTTGATTGCCAGGCCCTGACCGCGGATGTCGTCGACCCAATCGATGGTGATGCCGTCGGCGCGGCGCGCGCTGGCACTGTCGAACTGCACGCGCAGGCCGTTGGACTCGGCAGCGATGGCGTTGTCGTCGAGCGGGGCGAGCTGGAAGTTCGGCTGGAAGCTGGCGTCGATGCTCAGCTGCAGGGCCGCGCCGGGGGCGTCAGCCAATGCGCCCTTGAGCATTTCAACCGCCGCCGGGGTGACGGTGATCGACGGCGGGGTGCGGTCGGGTGCGGCCAGGCCGAGCAGGCTGCTCAGTTCGCCGCTGCTGGCCATCTGCAGGATGATGTCGCTGCCGCCGATCAGCTCCCCGTCCACATACAGCTGCGGAATGGTCGGCCAGTCGCCGTAGGCCTTGATGCCTTCACGGATTTCCTGGTCGGCCAGCACGTTGACGTGGCCGAACTGCACGCCCAGGTCCTGCAGCGCGCCAACGGCCTTGGCCGAGAAGCCGCACTGCGGCATGGCCGGCTGGCCCTTCATGAACAGAACGACGCGGTCGGCGCCGAGGATGGATTCAATGCGCGAACGCAGGGCGGGGTCCAGGGACATCGTGAACTCGTATAAGTGGTCGTAGACCGGGTAATTCTACGCTGCGTGGCATCATGGGGCATGACTGCCCCGGAAACCCTGCATCGCATTCCCGTACGCCCCTGGCGCTGGCTGCCCTGGCTGCTGATCTCGCAGTTGCTGGTGGCCTTGCTGTGGTGGCGGCTGGGCTGGATGTGGGGGCTGCCGGCGCTGCTGCTCAGCCACACGCTGTTCATCGTGCCGGTCTTCCTGCCCAACAGCCGCTTCTATGCGCCGGTGGTCAGCCGCGCGCCCGGTCAGGACGTGTGGCTGACCATCGACGATGGCCCGTCGGCGGAGACCCTGGCGGTGCTGGACCTGCTCGACCAGCACGACGCCAAGGCCACCTTTTTCATGGTTGGCGAGCGCGCGCAGGCCCGCCCGGAGCTGGTACACGAGGTGTTGCGGCGGGGTCACGATCTGGGCAATCACAGCCATTCCCACCCGCAGGCGCGCTTCTGGGCGCTGGGCCCGGCGCAGATGGCGCAGGAAATCGGCCAATGCCAGCAGGCGCTGGCGGCGATTGCCGGTGCACCACCGCGCTGGTACCGCTCGGTGGTGGGCATGACCAATCCCTTTGTAGCGGCGGCACTCAAGCGCCATGCGCTGGCGCGGATTGGCTGGAGCGCCCGTGGCTACGACGGTGTGGACTGCACGCCGGAGGGCGTGGTGGCACGGATTGCACCGGATCTGGAGCCCGGCGCCATCGTGCTGCTGCACGAAGGTGCCGCCCACGGCCATAACCTGGCCATCATCGAAGCCGTGCTGCAGCAGCTGCAGACCCGTGGCCTGCGCGCCCGCCTGCCACAGCCAACAGCGTAGACTCGCCTCCCCGCCGTTTGGCGGTTTCTGGACCCGCACCATGCCTTTTTCCCAACTCGGCCTGTCTCCCTACGTGCTGCCTGCGCTGCAGCAAGCCCTGCAGCAGGCAGGCTATCTGGCGCCGACACCGATCCAGCAACAGGCGGTGCCCCTGCTGCTGAAGGGCCGTGACGTGGTGGCGCTGGCACCTACGGGTTCAGGTAAAACCGCGGCCTACGTGCTGCCAGCGCTGCAGCGCTTCTTCATGGCAACGCCGCGCAAACCACGCGTGCTGGCCCAGCTGATACTGGTGCCGACCCGCGAACTCGCGCTGCAAGTGAGCGATGTGTTCACCACCTTGGGGCGCGAGTTGCCGCGTCGGCCGCATCTGGTCTGTGCGGTCGGCGGGGTGTCGATCAATCCGCAGATGATGTCGCTGCGTGGCGGTGCCGACATCGTCGTGGCCACGCCTGGGCGCTTGCTGGATCTGCTGGCGCATAACGCCTTGTCGTTGAAGCAGGTGCAGCTGCTGGTGCTGGATGAAGCCGACCGCCTGCTGGAACTGGGCTTCGGCGATGAGCTGCGGCAGATCCTGGCCGAGTTGCCGGTAAAGCGGCAGATCGCCTTGTTCTCGGCCACGTTCGCGGCGGATATCGAAGCCTTGGCGGCGGCCGGCCTGCATGAACCGCAGCGTCTGGAAATCGGCGAGCAATCCGCGCCAGACATCGAGCAGCGCGTCATCCATGTGGATAGCGCTCGGCGTGCCGAGTTGCTGCTGTCCTTGCTGGAAGACCCGCAGTGGCAACAGGTGCTGGTGTTTGTGGGCAGCATCCGTGACGGTGACCGCTTGGCCAGCCAGCTGCGCAAGGCCGATATCAATGCGCAGGCCCTGCATGGCGAACTGTCGCAGGGCCGCCGTTTCCGCATGCTGCAGGACTTCAAGGATGGCGAAGTACGGGTACTGGTCGCGACCGACCTGGCGGCGCGCGGCATCGATATCACCCGCTTGCCGGTGGTGGTGAACTACGACCTGCCGCGTGCGCCTGCCGATTACCTGCACCGTATCGGTCGTACCGGGCGGGCGGGGGAAAAGGGCTTGGCAGTGAGTTTTGTCGATTCGGCCGCAATGCCGCATTGGCGTCTGATCTGCAAACGCCATGGGCTGGACAGTGCCACCGAAGTGCTTGAGGGCTTTGAGCCGACGCAGGCAGCACCGGCGGCAAGCGTGGTGGCCGATGACAACGGCGGCATCAAGGGCCGCCGGCCCAGCAAGAAGGACCGGGCGCGGGCAGCCGCGGCGGAGAAAGCAGGGTCCTGACAGCGCCGCAGTCGGCTGGGCCACCGTGGGTAGAGCCGAGCCATGCTCGGCTGGGGCGTTACCGGTAAAGCTTCTGCCGAGCATGGCTCGGCACTACAAAGGCATGGCGCTGCCGAGCATGGCTCGGCACTACCGTGCTTCGGCGATCAATCTTCGAAATCGGTTTCCGCTGCCGGGGCCGGCTCGGCTGCCGGGCGCGGCGTGCGCTTGGCCGACTTGCTGACCACTTCGACGTAGAACTGGGTGTTGCCAGCAGCTACCAGCGCGTCAATGGCGCGGAACAGCTCGTCGTAGGCGATCGGCTTGGCGGAGGCTTCGTCCACGCCCAGCTTGCTGTCAAAACCCCAGGTATCGGCGCCAGCCGGCAGTGCCTTGCCGCGCTCACGCTTGGTGTACTTGCGGATGTCGTGCTTGCTGGCTTCCAGCAGACGGTCGGGGTGCTTGCCTTCGATGGCGAGGCTGTAGGTCTTCTTCACGGGAATCTCGTTGCTGCGCCAGCCCGGTTGGGCCGGCAGGGAATGGCACCATTATCGGTGCAAACGGCTTGACCGTGGTTCAACCGCGATGGGCGACCAGCAGCCAGTTGTTGAATGGAGTGTTGCCGTACAGCGGGCTGAGGCTGACGCTCAGGCCGCATTGTTGCAGCAAAGACCGCAATGACTCGGCATCCGGGTAGTGGCGGGGCCGGAATTGCATCCAGCCGATCAGGTTGGCAGCGCGGTCGCCAATGCGCGAAATACGCCCGCGGCGGCTGCTATCGGCCAAGGCCATGCGCATCACCAGCCGGCCATCACCCTCGAGCATTGCCGCTGCATTGCGCAGCAGCGCTTGCTGGGCCTCGGCGTTCAGATACTGCAAAACATCGAGAATGGCGACGCTGCCGCGGTGGGTGGGAAGGCGGCTGCCCAGGTCCATGACCTCGAAACTGCTGCCGGCCAGGCCGGTACGTGCCGCCACCTTGCCGGCGCGGGCAATCTTGGCCGCGTCATTGTCGACCCCGCGGTAAGGCATGGACTGGCCGTCATGGCGCAGGGCGTGCGCCAGCAGGCCGAGTCCGCAGCCCATGTCCAGCACTGGCGCGCTGCTGCCACGCAGGGCGTCGAGCACACCGGGGTAGAGCGGATCGCTGCGCAGTTTGGCCAGGGTGTAGCAGTAGTCCCAGCGGTTGCCCCAGGGCCGTAACGGGGCGAAGGCGCTGGCGATGGCACGGGCGGCATCGCCGGAAAGTGCTTGCTTGTCGGGCGCCGCCGTCACGCCGCCGGGGCCGCCAGCAGCAGTTCGGCTGCGGTGGGCAGGGCTGCCTGCATCCAGCGCTGGTACATCAGGGCCGAAGGATGCAGGCCGTCTTCGGCCAGCATCTGTGCGTCCTGGCCGTTGTCGCGGCTGGTCGGGGTGATGTCGACGAAGGCCACGCCGTAGTCGCCGCAGCAGGCTTGTGCGGCGGCATTGAAATCGTCGATTTCGCGAGCCACCTGGGCGGCATCGCGGCCGTGCTGCTGGGCGTACGGGGTGAAGCCCCAGTCCGGCGTGGACAGCACCAGTACCCGCCGCGGGTCTTCGCCGGCCAGGGCAATCGCGCGCTGCAGCAGCTGTTCGAACTGCTGGCGGTATTCGGCCAGCGGACGCCCGCGATACTGGTTGTTGACCCCGATCAGCAGGCTCACCAGCGCATACGGCCCCTGTGGGGCTTCGGCGTCGATGGCGGCCGCCAGTTCGTCGGTGGTCCAGCCGGTGGTGGCGATGACCTGCGGATCGTCGAGTGGGATGCCCTGCGCACGCAGCGCCGTCGCGAGATGGAACGGCCAGCTGCCGGCTTGTGGCACGCCCTCACCGATGGTGTAGGAGTCGCCCAGTGCCAGGTAGGACGTGGTGGTGGCTGTGGTTTCGCTCATCAAGGCCGATCAGCCGACCGCGCTGCGCGGCTTGAGCTGCACGACCTTGGTGACGGCTTCGGCGCGACGGCTGAGCAGCTTGTCGATGCGGCCGAACACCTCGCGCATCACGCTGGCCTCGGGCAACAAGGTGACGCGGAAGTGGTTGCGATAGGGCACGTTGAAGCTCGAACCCGGCACCACCAGCACGCCTTCTTCTTCCATCAACTGCAGGGCGAAGTCGTGGTCGTCAAAGCCCTGTGCGGCCGGCCCGATCACTGCCGGGAAGGCGTACAGCGCCCCAGCCGGAGCGACCAATGACAGGTGCTTGCTGGCCGCGCAGGCCTCGATCACCGCGCGGCGGGTTTCGTACAGGCGACCACCGGGGCTGCACAGCTCGGTGATGGTGTCCGGGCCGTTCACCGCGGCTTCGATCGCGTACTGGCCGGGCACGTTTGCACACAGGCGCAGCGCGCTGAGCAGATCCAGCGCGGCGCGGAATTCGCCCAGCTGTTCGCCGGCACCGGACAGCAGCATCCAACCCACGCGCCAACCGCAGGCGCGGTGCACCTTGCTCAGGCCGCTGAAGGTCAGGCAGGGATGATCGCCGGCCAGCGGAGCGACCGGCTGGAACTGGGCACCGTCGTAGAGGATCTGGTCGTAGATTTCATCCACCAGCAGCAACAGGTTGTGCTTGCGGGCGATGGCGACGATTTTTTCAAGCAGTTCGCGCGGGTAGCTGGCGCCGGCCGGGTTGTTCGGGTTGATCAGCACGATGGCGCGGGTGCGCGAGGACACCAGCGCTTCCATCTCCACCGGGTCGGGCAGGAAGCCGTTTTCCGGACGGCAGCGGTAATACACCGGGCGGCCGTCGTTGAGGATGGTGGCTGCCGACCACAACGGATAGTCCGGCGAAGGGATCAGCACTTCGTCGCCCGGATTGAGCAGGGCACGCAGCGACAGATCGATCAGCTCGGACACGCCGTTGCCCAGGAATACCCGGTCAGCCACGGCATCGGGTGCGCCACGGCGTGCGTAGGCGGCAGCGATGGCCTCACGCGCGACCGGCAGGCCCTGCTGGTGGGTGTAGGGATCCGTGCGGCCCATGTCATCGGCGATGGCGTGCTGCAGGTGAGCCGGCGCACGGAAGCCGAAATTGCCGGGATTGCCGATATTGAGCTTGATCAGTTTGTGGCCCTGGGCCTCCAGCTCCCGCGCTCGTCGAGCCAGTTCACCACGGATCTCGTAGCGGACTTCAGACAGGCGTTCACGGGTAGCTAGCGGTTTGACAGGGCTTGACATTTTCTCAGGGCCATCAAGGGCATGGATTTGGCATGGTAGCCGAATTGTTGCGTTGCGGGGCAGGGCTTTGCGGGCGGAAATGGGGAATCTGGATTGGGGATTGGTTACGGCTAAAAGCAAGTGCTCAAGCAAGGGCAACGGCCCCCCTCCCCAACCCTCCCCTTGCCTGCGGCAAAGGGAGGGAGCTCAGCCCCCTCCCTTGCGCGCAGCGCAGGGGAGGGCCGGGGAGGGGTGCTGTTGATCTGCTTTGCTTCTGGCCCCGACAAACCCGCATTCCCGGCTGCAAGCCCTATCCCGGTAGAATCGGGCCATGACAGATTCCATCGACTTCGATTCGCTGCGCCATATCGGCTGGCCCTGGCCCGGTGCTCCCGAGGACCCGGCCTGGCAGGAGGCCTTTGCCGCCCATCCGCAGGCCCGCCCCGGGCGGGTGATCGAGCAGCACCGTTCCGGCTACGTAGTCGCCGATGCGCCCGATAACAGCCTCAAGACCGAGTCGCCACCGGAATGGCAGCGTCCGCGCTTTCCGAGCCACGAACGTGCTGCGGTAGGCGACTGGGTGCTGCTGGAAGGCAAGCGCATCGTCGCGCTGCTGCCGCGGCATACCTCGATCAAGCGCGGTGCCGCCGGTGAGCACTATCACCAGCAGGTGATCGCGGCCAATATCGATACGGTGTTCATCGTCTGTGGGCTGGATGCCGATTTCAATCCGCGCCGCATCGAACGCTATCTGCTGCTGGTGGGCGGTGGTGGCGCGTCACCGGTGGTGGTGCTGACCAAGGCCGACCAGACCGACTACAGCGAAGATGCACTGGCGGTACTGGAAGACCTGGCCGCGCAGCAGATTCCATTGCTGGCGATCAACGGCAAGGATCCGGAAAGTGTTTCCGCCTTGCTGCCGTGGCTGGGCCCGGGCAATACGGTGGTGCTGGTGGGTTCCTCCGGTGCCGGCAAATCCACCTTGACCAACACGCTGTTGGGCGAGGACCGGATGAAGACCAATGAAGTGCGCGGCAATGATTCGCGTGGCCGCCATACCACCACCCATCGCGCGCTGATGCCGTTGCCGTATGGCGCCTGCCTGATCGATACCCCCGGCATGCGCGAGCTCAAGCCTACCGGCGAGGAAACCCTGTCCGAGGGCGGCTTTGCCGATATCGAAGAGCTGACCACGCAGTGCAAATTCCGCAACTGCTCGCATCACAGCGAGCCCGGATGCGCGGTGCAGGAAGCCATCGAGCGCGGTGATATCGATGAAACCCGGCTGGAGAGCTATCTCAAGCTGCGCGAGGAAGTAGCGCTGGCGGCGGCCAAATTGGCGCAGCGTCAGGCCGAGCAGGCCACCGAGCGCAAGCACACCGGGCGCGGTGCGCAGTGGCGGCCAATCAACAAGGGCAAGCGACGCTGAAACCGGCGCTTGCTGCTTCGACTCCCTCCCTTTTGCGTAGCAAAGGGGGTGAAGAAGGCCCGCTTGCGCGCCACTGGCGCGCGGCCTGATGAACGACCGAAGGCTATGCCTTCGGGCCGG
>NZ_LDJJ01000043.1 GCF_001431465.1 Stenotrophomonas terrae
GCTTTGGCTTTGGCTTTGGCTTTGGCTTTGGCTTTGGCTTTGGCTTTGGCTTTGGCTTTGGCTTTGGCTTTGGCTTTGGCTTTGGCTTTTTCCCTTCTCCCGTTCACGGGAGAAGGTGCCCCGAAGGGGCGGATGAGGGGGAGCTTTGGGTTTTGCGGTAAAGCCCCTGCCGAGCATGGCTCGGCACTACAAGCATCGCTTGGCTCTGCTTTAGCCCTTCTCCCGCTTCCGGGACTGCAACCCCCTTCTGGGGAGAAGGTGCCCCGCAGGGGCGGATGAGGTGCTTTATTTGCGGGCGGTGAAGATCGGGGTCAGGTAGTCGGCCTTGCCTTCGATACGCTCCAGCGTCGGGTAACGCAGGCCATCGTGGTAGTCGATGCTCAGCGTGCGGTAGACATCCATTTCCTTGACCAGCAGGCGTACCGGCTGCTTGCTGTCCTTGGCTGCACGCACCGCTTCTTCCAGTTCATCGGCGCTGTACTGCAGGTCATTCACCGCCAGCACCTGCATGCCGGTGCCAACGCCGGCATTGAATGCGGCGCTGTCCCAACGCACTTCATTGACGTAACCGGCAGGGCTCAGCGACACACCCAGCGAATAGATGAAGTTGGCACCACGGCCCTTCATCATCGCCTTGAAGTAGGCGCTGGGCTTGTCCTTGTAGACCAGCTTCCAACCCGCTGCCTCGATGCCACCAACCAGGCCGGCGCGATGATCCACGCGCTCAGCCAGGAACTTCGACCAGTCGCCGGTAGGCTGCACCTGCTCCAGGGTCGCGGCAACGTCGTCAAAGGTATAGGTGTCCGGGCGTTCCCATTGGCCGTCGTTCTGGCCGAAGAAGGCCTTGGCGAAATCGTCCAGGCTGCGCTTGCCGCCGCTGAGCGTGCGCAGGCGAACGTCGGCTTCCAACCACAACATCTGCCCACCCTGGTAGTAATCCTCGCTCATCTGGTAGCCGCGATAGGGCTTGGGCTTGCGACGGGCGATCACCGGGTCGTTGGTGGTGTCGCCGAGCGAGCGCCACTCCAGGCCGGGGCGGTTATCGGCATAGGTGGCCGCCACCATCGCCAGCGCATCGCGCGAGGCTTCCTGCGGGCGGATGCCGGCGCGGGCGGTCAGCACATTGCCCCAGTACTGGGTTTGGCCTTCGTATACCCACAGCAGGCTGCCCTGCATCGGCACGTTGTAGTTCAGCGTGGCCAGGTCGGCCGGGCGACGGTATTTGCCATCCCAGGAATGGGTGTATTCGTGGCCGAGCAGATCGCTGCTGCCGATCTTCGCGTCCCAACCGCTGAAGTAGTCGCGGTCTTCGCTGTTCTCGCTGGAGCGCTGGTGCTCCAGGCCAATACCGCCAAGCTGGTTTGTCACCGCGAACAGGAAGTCGTAGTGGTCGTAGTGCTCGGCACCAAACAGCTTGCGTGCCTGGGTGACCAGCGCGCGATGCTGTTCGATGTGCTCGGGCTTGGCTTCCAGGTCCTTGGCGCGATCGGCAAATACGTTCAAGCGCACCGGGCGGGTGCCGGCCGGGGCCAGCTCGAACATGCGGTGGTAGCGGCCGGCGAAGACCGGCGAGTCGACCAGGATTTCGAGATTGGTCGGTGCGTAATTGACGGTGTCGCCATTGCGGCTGGCCACGGTCAACGCGCTGGCCGCGTCCCAACCCTGCGGGTAGCGCGCACTGGCCTGGTAGGTGATGGCATGCGCGGCGTGGCCGGCCGGGTACAGCAGCATCGCGTTCCACTGCAGGTTGAGCATGTTCGGCGTCATCACCGTGCGGCCCTGCGCCGAATCGGTGGGACTGAGGAACTGGAAGTCCATGCGCAGTTCGCTCACGCCCTCGGGCACCTGCACGTTGAAGGTGTAGACATCGAGCGGATCACGCACCCATTGCAGGCGTTGGCCGTTGGCATTGATCACCAGGCCGGCCAGTTTCTCGATCTGGCCGGTGGGCGAATGGCTGCCCGGCAACCAGGCCGGGTAATGGAAGCGCAGCAGGCCCGGTTGTACCGGTACCGTCTGCCGCACCTTGAACACGCGCTGGCCCAGGTCGGTGGCGTCGACTTCCAGGCGGATGGTGCCCGGGTACGCGGCTTCGCTGATCTTCACCCCGCGTGCATCCACATCAGCCACCTGCGGCGACGCATAGGCCAAGCCCATGGCGGCCATCAGGGCCACCCCCAATACTGCAGGACGGAACACATGCATCAGCAACCTCTCACTTATCTGAGAGGGCCATGATGCGACAAGCCTGCAGGGCATGACACGGGCCGATGGTCATCTGTGCGGGTTTTGGCTTTGCGGGTTCTGGTTGTTGTGGGAGCGGTGTGAGCCGCGAAGCCGGCAATGCCTGCGGGTTCGGCATTGCTGGCTTCGCGCATCGCCTCGGTGTGGATCTGGTTGTCTGCTGCTGCGGAAGAAACAGTGGCTTCGCGGCTTATGCCGCTCCTACACAGCAGTGGTGGCTTCGCGGCTTGCGCCGCTCCTACAAATGACAATCAGGTTCTTACAAATATCTCCACGCGGCGGTTGAGCTGGCGGCCGCCGGGATTGTCCTTGCCGTTGACCTCGTTGGCTGCCACCGGCTGCGTTTCGCCATAGCCGTGCGCGCTGGCATCGGTGGCACTGCCGCGCTCACGCAAGGCCGCCAGCACAGCTTGTGCCCGGCGCTCGGACAGGTTCTGGTTGTAGTCGTCGCTGCCCTTGGCATCGGTATGGCCGCGGATCTCCATCGCACTGGAGGGCACCTTGCCCAGCGCCGTCGCCAGCACATCCAGTACCTTGCCGGCGTCGGGACGGATGGCGTCCTTGTCGAAATCGAACAACACCTTGTCGTTGAGGGTGATGACATACCCACACGGCGCGCCGGACGGCTTGAACTTGTCCAGCAGCGGAAACTGGCCGGCCGGCGGCAAGGGTGCCAGCGGCGCCATCTTCACCTCGCGCGGTACCGCGCCCACGGTGCCGGTGCCATCGCCGCGGTTTTCAACGATGCTCTCCGGGCCGCCAATCCACTTGCCCGAACCATCGGCATTGATCTCGATGCTGCCCTCGGCGCCCACCCAGCTGCCCGAACCATCACCATGGTTCTCGATGGTGCCGAAGCCCCCCACCCAACTGCCGGCGCCCTTGCCATCCAGTTCGATATTGCCGTGGCTGCCGACATAGGTACCGGAACCATCCGCATTCACTTCGAAGGTGCCGGCATCGTTGACGACGCTGCCGCTGCCATCGGGCTTCACTTCCACCACGCCGTCGCCGGTAACCGCCTGGCCACTGCCATCGGCGCCGATATTGAATACGCCATGCCCACCTACGCGCTCCAGGTTGCCCTGGGCATCGACATTGGTGAAGCCGCTTTCATTGACCAGGCCACCGTCGGTGGCGCAATTGGCCGGGCGCACGCTGATGCCCGCCAGCGGATCGATCAGCGATTGCATCGACAGCTCCAGCCGTTTCTGCGCCGGGCCACTGCCGATGATGCTGGGCACCATGATGGTTGGTATCACCGGGAATTCGATGCTGCCGGCGGTGAGTACCTCGCTACCGGCCGATGCTGCTGCCGGTGCCGCCGCAGCGGCAGCGTCCGGTGTTGCAGCAGCGGTTTTATCGGGGGATGGCCCACGCCCGCAGGCAGCGACCAGAACGGTGGCACAGGCCAATGACACGACAGCAACACGCATGCAGCAACTCCGTTTGTGCGAATTGCATAGTTTTGCCAAGCCGGCGTTCAATTTCCGTGACCATCACCGGCTTGTCGCTCAGGACTCATCCAGCGCCGCGAACGATGCGGCCAGGTGATCAATGAACAAACGCACGGACGGCAGCAGGCCACGCCGTGACGGGAACACGGCGTGGACGATCTCCTTCGGCGGTGCCCAGTCCGGGGCCACATTGACCAACTGCCCAGCCTCCAGCGCATCGCGCACGATCATCGTTGGCAACTGCGCCACACCCACGCCCGCCAGTGCGGCCGCACGCAACGCCGTCATGCCACGGGTTATCAGGCGGGGATGATGCGGTACTTCGGCAATGGCGCCGTCCGGGCCGACCAGGCGCCAGCTGTGCTCGCCCTGCGGCACGCCCAGCGCAACGCTGGGCAATAGATGCAGATCGGCAGGGCCGTGCGAGTGGCCATGCCTGTCCAGCAGCGAGGGCGCAGCCACCAGGCACTGGGTGCGCTCGGCCAGCACCTTCAGCACCAGCTCGCTGTCCTCCAGCGGTGGCGGGCGCACGCGAATGGCGACGTCGAAGCCTTCGGCGATGACATCGACGCGGCGATTGGTGGCGTCCAGGTGCACTTCCACGTCCGGGCAATGCGCCATGAAATCGGCCACCATCGCTGCCACCCGGAAATCCAGCAGCATGGTCGGGCAGCTGACCCGCACCACGCCACGCGGCTGCGAGCGGGTCACCTCGATCGACTCAGCGGCCGCCTCGGCTTCGACCAGCATCGCCCGGCAATGGGCGTAGAAGGTCTGGCCGATCTCGGTGACCGAGAAATGGCGGGTGGAACGTTGGATCAGCCGCACCCCCAGGCGTTCTTCCAGCAGCGCGATGCGCCGGCTCAGCTTGGACTTGGGCTCGCCCAGCGCGCGCCCGGCCGGGGCAAAACCACCGTGCTCGACCACCTTGGCGTAGTAGTACAGGTCGTTCAGGTCCTGCATGCCGGCTCCAGCGTTCGTCAGATAGGACTATGAGACCATTTTTTGCCGTCTACCGGCGTGATCGTCCCAAATCTATCTTTGCTCCATCGCTGGCGCACCCCGCGCCGCCCAAGGAGCAGACAGATGAAGAAGATCAGTGGCCTGTATAGCGCCCCCCGCCCGCATTGGGTTGGTGATGGCTTCCCGGTCCGTTCGTTGTTTTCGTACAACACCCATGGCCGCCAGCTCAGCCCGTTCCTGCTGCTGGACCATGCCGGCCCGGCCGAATTCAGCCCCACCGACAGCCCGCGCGGCGTCGGCCAGCACCCGCACCGTGGCTTCGAGACCGTCACCATCGTCTATGACGGCGAAGTGGCGCACCGCGACTCCACCGGCGCCGGTGGCGAGATCGGCCCGGGCGACGTGCAGTGGATGACCGCTGCCTCCGGCATCCTGCACGAGGAGTTCCATTCCGAGGCGTTCACCCAGCGCGGCGGCAAGCTGGAAATGGTGCAGCTGTGGGTCAACCTGCCGGCCAAGGACAAGATGGCGGCGCCGGGCTACCAGAACATCGGCAATGCCGACATCCCGGTTGTGCCGCTGGCCGATGACGCCGGCAAGGTGCGGGTGATTGCCGGTGAATTCGGCGGCCAGCGCGGCCCGGCCCGCACGCATACGCCGATGGACGTGTGGGACCTGCGCTTGTCGCGCGACAAGCACACCACCCTGCAGTTCGCGCAGGGCCACACCGTGGCGATGGTGGTGCTGCACGGCACCGTGCAGTTCAACGGCAGCCAGCTGGTTCGCGAAGGCCAGATGGTGCTGTTCGACCGCGCTGCCGGTGAAGTGGAAATGGAAGCCAATGCCGACGCCACCGTGCTGGTGCTGGCGGGCGAACCGATCGACGAACCCATCGCCGGCTACGGCCCGTTCGTGATGAACACGCAGGAAGAAATCCGTCAGGCGATGGACGACTTCAACTCCGGCCGCTTCGGCCAGATCGCAGCGTAATCCGCCGATGACCGGGTTTAACCACCCGGTCATCTTTCTCTCGCGCTGGCGTTACCCCGTCAGCGCGACCCTGCCCACCCAGTGGTGAGATAGCCATGTATACCTTCCCTCAAGTAGCCAACTTCAATGGCGCAAAACCCGTCATCGATCCGGACAACGTCGCGATGTTGTTGATCGATCACCAGAGCGGCCTGTTCCAGACCGTGCACGACATGCCGTTCACCACCTTGCGCAGGCTGGCCTCGACCTTGGCCAAGCTGGCTTCGCTGGCGAAGATCCCGGTGATCACCACTGCCTCGGTGCCGCAGGGCCCGAATGGCCCGCTGATTCCGGAAATCCACCAGAACGCGCCGCACGCGAAATACGTGGCACGCAAGGGCGAAATCAACGCCTGGGACAACCCCGATTTCGTGCAGGCGGTGAAAGACACCGGCAAGCAGCAGCTGATCATCGCCGGCACCATCACCAGCGTGTGCATGGCGTTCCCGTCGATTGCAGCGGTAGCCGAGGGCTACCAGGTATTCGCGGTGATCGATGCCTCCGGCACCTATTCCAAGCAGGCGCAGGAAATCACCCTGGCGCGGATGATGCAGGCCGGCGTCGTGGTGATCGACGTGGCCGCGGTTGCCTCGGAACTGCAGAAGACCTGGAACCGCGAAGACGCCGCCGAATGGGCGCAGGCGTACACCAACATCTTCCCCAACTACCAGTTGCTGATCGAGAGCTACAGCAAGGCGCAGGAAGTGGTGACCAACCACGAGCAGCTGGATTCGCAGCGCAGCTGAGCCCTGTCGCGAGCTGGCTCCGCTGCAGCCGCGAGGCGGAGCCAGCACCGCCATTGAACGTGCAACAGTCCACATCGCCGGTAATTCCCATGTCCGAGCTATTCATCAATGTT
Source organism: Stenotrophomonas terrae (assembly GCF_001431465.1). Lineage (GTDB taxonomy): Bacteria > Pseudomonadota > Gammaproteobacteria > Xanthomonadales > Xanthomonadaceae > Stenotrophomonas > Stenotrophomonas terrae. Next base: position 6,553 of record NZ_LDJJ01000043.1, read on the forward strand.
GTTCTTTACGCCAAGCAGGGTCGCGAGCAACAACTGCACGACGCACTGAAAGTCGTCGTCGATGCATCGCGCAAGGAACAAGGCGCGCTGCGCTATGACCTGTATCGCGACCAGGCAGACCCACGCCGCTTCATCTTCGTCGAGCACTGGGCCAGCCACGAGTTGCGCGAGAAACATCACCACCACGGCCCGCACATCAAGTACTTCGAAGCGCACCACGCCGACGCCGTCGAGCGCACGGAAGCGGCGTACTTCATGGACCTGGTCAAGTAAGTCCCCCGTTTACCCCGCCGCCATGTGCGGCGCGATGCCCAAGCGCGTGCTGCGCCTCCAGCACCCCAGAAAGGAAACTCGCCATGACCAGTGAAACCAAGCGTGACCCCAAGCGTGACGACCTGCTGACCCCGGAAAACTCGGCACTGATCGTCATCGACTACCAGCCGGTACAGGTGAACTCCATCGCCTCGATGGATCGCCAGCTGCTGGTCAACAACATCGTCGGCGTGGCCAAGGCCGGCAAGGTCTACGGCCTGCCGATCGTGCACTCCACGGTCAACGTGAAGACCGGCCTGAACCACCCGCCGATCCCGCAGTTGCGCCGCGTGCTGAAGGATGAGCCCACCTACGACCGCACCACCATCAACTCCTGGGAGGACGTGGAGTTCCGCAAGGCCGTGGAAGCCACCGGCCGCAAGAAGCTGATCATGACCGCTCTGTGGACCGAGGCCTGCCTCACCTTCCCGGCGCTGGACGCACTGCGCGAAGGTTATGAGGTGTATGTACCGGTGGATGCCGTGGGCGGCACCTCGCTGGCCGCACACGATGCGGCATTGCGTCGCATCGAGCAGGCCGGCGGCAAGATGATCAGCGTGCCGCAGCTGTTCTGCGAACTGCAGCGCGACTGGAGCCGCGCCGATACCGCCAAGCAGTTCATGGAGCTGTTCATCAGCACCGGTGGTACCGCTGGTATCCAGTTCTCCTACGACGCTGCCGAGTAAGCAGATAGCGCCTGTCCCTCTCCTGCAAACGGAGAGGGACAGGCGCGAGGGCTTCATGTTGCGGCAGCCAGGAACTCAACAGGCATCGTGCCGGTTGTGACTTCCTGCATGAATACGCAGGCACTATCCGAAGGTCCAGTTCCGCGCTTCGCCCTTGCCGCGCTACCGTCCCCCGGTTGTTTCCACACGGTAGTAGCCCATGCAATCCACCACCCAAGACACCGCCTCGGCGCGCTTCGCCATCCGCTGCGCGAACTTTGCCGAGCGCTGGTTCCCCGACTCCTGGGTGTTCGCCGCCCTCGCCCTGGCTGCGGTATCGCTGGCCGCGCTGTCCATCGGCGCCGCACCTACCGACACCGCCAAGGCCTTCGGTGACGGCTTCTGGAGCCTGATCCCCTTCACCATGCAGATGGCCTTCGTGGTGATCGGCGGCTATGTGGTGGCCTCGTCCGGCCCCGCCTCGCACCTGATTGATCGCTTGGCGCGTGTGCCCAAGAACGGTCGCACCGCCGTCGCCCTGGTGGCCATCGTCTCGATGACCGCTTCGCTGCTGAACTGGGGCCTGAGCCTGGTCTTCGCAGGCCTGCTGGTGCGCGCCCTGGCCCGCCGCAGCGAGCTGAAGATGGATTACCGCGCCGCCGGTGCCGCTGCCTATCTCGGCCTGGGCGCGGTATGGGCACTGGGCCTGTCCTCATCGGCCGCGCAGCTGCAGGCCAACCCGGCCAGCCTGCCGCCGTCGATCCTGTCGATCACCGGCGTCATTCCGTTCACCGAAACCATCTTCCTGTGGCAGTCCGGCGTATTGCTGGCCGCGCTGGTGCTGGTGTCGCTGGTGATTTCCTATTTCACCGCGCCGGCCGCCAACTCCGCGCGCGATGCCGCCGATTGCGGCGTGGACGTCACCACCGATGCCGCCCCGGCCAAAACCAAGCCCACCCGCCCGGGCGAGTGGCTGGAACACAGCCCCTTGCTGATCCTGCTGCTGGTGGCCCTGGCTGCGGGCTGGTTGATCCACGAGTTCAGCACCAAGCCGGCGATCCAGGCCATTTCCGGCCTGAACACCTACAACCTGCTGTTCCTGATGGCCGGCGCGCTGCTGCACTGGCGCCCGCGCAGCTTCCTCGATGCGGTGGCGCGCGCGGTGCCGTCCACCACCGGCGTGCTGATCCAGTTCCCGCTATACGGTTCCATCGCCGCCATCATGACTACGGTCAACGGCAGCGAAGGCCATAGCGTGGCGCACATCATCTCCACCTTCTTCACCCAGATCGCCAGCCACGACACCTATGCGCTGCTGATGGGCAGCTACTCGGCAGTGCTGGGCTTCTTCATCCCGTCCGGCGGTGGCAAGTGGATCATTGAAGCGCCGTACGTGATGCAGGTAGCCAATGATCTGCATTACCACCTCGGCTGGTCGGTACAGATCTACAACGCTGCAGAAGCGCTGCCCAACCTGATCAACCCGTTCTACATGCTGCCGCTGCTCGGCGTGCTCGGCCTGAAGGCACGCGACCTGATCGGCTTCACCTTCGTGCAGCTGCTGGTGCACACGCCGCTGGTACTGCTGCTGTTGTGGGCACTGGGCGCAACCCTGACCTATACGCCGCCGGTAATCCCCTGATGCAATAAACGAAGAGGCCACGCAAAGCGTGGCCTCTTCGTCATGTAGTGCCGAGCCATGCTCGGCAACAATCCCGCTCGGCAACAATCCCTCCCGGCAAGCGCCACCCAAACCAACACCTACTTCCCAGCCACCTCATCACGTCCGGGAATCGGCGTCTCAGTCCCCAGCGCCTCCACCACATACAAACGCTTCACCAATACAAAGATCACCACCGTCATCGGCGCGGCCAGGATCACCCCCGGCAAGCCGAACAAGGCACCAATCCCGAACAACGAAATGAGCAACAAGGCCGGCGGCAGATCCACTGCCCGCTGTTGGATCAGCGGCTGCAATACATGGCCTTCGATCTGCTGCATCACCACGAATACCGCCAGCGCACCCAACGCCACCTGCGGGCTGACGGTGAAGCCCAGCAACACCGCCGGTATTGCTGCCAGGATCGGACCGACGATCGGCACAAAGTCCAGCAAGGCAGTGATGATGCCCAGCCCAAACGCCACCGGCACGCCCAAGGCCCACAGGCCCAGCCCGGTCAGCGTCCCCACTACCAACATCGCCAGCAGCTGGCCACCCAGCCAGGCCCGCAAGGCCGTGCCGCTGGCATCGAAGGCATCGCCCATCAAGGCGCGCCGGTCCTTGGGAAACAATTTCAGCATGCCATCACGGTAGACCTTGGGCTGCGCCGCCAGATAGATCCCGCCAACCACCATCAACACCATATCGGTGAGGTTGCCCGAGGCCGACATCGCCAGCGCGCCGGCCTTGCTCGCCAGCCCACTCATGCTGGCATGCAGCTGGTCGATGCCCTGCTTGGCCATCGGCCCCAACGGACTGGCGTCCAGCCAATCCTTGAAGTGCGCCCAGGCCTGCGGCAGTGATTGCTTCAAGGACTCCATCTCGCCCGCCACCTGCGCACCAAACATCCACATCAGCAGCGCGAAACCCACCACCAGCAGCACCAGCACCACGCCCAGTGCGATGCCGTCCGACAGCGGCGTGAAGCGCGTGACCAGGCGCACCAGCGAGTGCAGCAGCACCGCCACCACCACTGCACCGAAAATGACCAATACCAGGTCCGACAACTGCCAGACCAGCAAGCCCAGACCGATCAAGGCCAGCGTGACCAGTACGCGTGCCACGTAGGGCCGCAATGAGGTGGAAGATTCCATGGCGTATCCGCTCCGGCGACAGGCCGGTGATGGAGCCACGTTAGGAAAATGGTTGCGTGTTCGTTGTGATGAAAACGGGTACGCAGTGCTTGCTCGCTTTGTTGAAGTACATGGTTTCCCGGTGCGAAGCCCGGCCAACGTCAATGACTTCCGCCCCATTGCGCACACGCCCATGCCCCGCCACGCTGCAGCCAGCCACCTTCAGGAACCGGCCATGACTATGTCAGCTGCACTACGCGCGTTTGTCGTGGGAATGCTTTGCCTTGCCGGTAGTGCCGTTGCGGCGCCACCGGATGCGGCCACCCTGCAGGCCATCGAGGCCACCGCTTACGACTATATGGACGGCCAGCTGGAAGGCGATGTGGCGCGGGTAACGCGCGCCCTGCATCCGGATCTGGCCAAGCGCAATGTGGTTGCCAATCCCAATGAAACCCTGGGGTTGGGGCGGATGAGCTCGGATGAGCTGATCCGCTTCACCCGCCAGGGTGCGTTGAAGACGCCGCGTGAGCAGTGGCAGCGAACGGTGACGGTGCTGCAGGTGGATGAGGATATTGCGACCGTGCGGCTGGAAAGCCCGTGGTTCATCGATCATCTGCAGATGGGCCGGTTTGATGGGCGCTGGGTGATCGTCAATGCCTTGTGGCATCGGAAGGTTCGCGGCGGTTGAGTGCTTTGGGGGCTTTTAGGGACTGCTTGTCAGGAGCTTCCCCCACCCCAACCCCTCCCCCGCAGGCGGGAGAGGGGCTTTGCTTCGTTCCGGCTCTGTTTCGGCTCCGGCTTTGCTTCGTTCTGGCTTTTTCTTGAGCTGCCACTGAACAGACTCGGCAAAGCCCGTTATCGTATGCGGCTTCTGCCTGCAGCCTGCCGCGCCCGCCCATGAGCCAGACCGACGTAGTGCCCTCCGCTTCAGAACATGGCAGCTGCGAGAACTGCCGCACGCCGCTGCATGGCCACTTCTGCCATGGCTGCGGGCAGTCGGCGCATAACCCGCTGAAGAATTTCGGGCACGCGGTCGAGGAAGTATTCGAATCGTTCTGGCACCTGGATGGGCGCATTTTCCGCACGCTGCGTGACCTGCTGGTGCCGGGGCGGGTGACGGTCAACTTCCTCAAGGGCCAGCGCGTGGGTTACGTGCAGCCGCTGCGGCTGTTCGTGATCCTCACCATTTTCACCTTCTTCGTCGGCAAGCTGACCCTGCATGCCGATGACTTCGGCACCGGTACCAATGCCGACCCGGCCTATGCCAAGGCGCAGACCGTGGCCGAGGTGGAAGCCGTGCGTGCCGCGCAGACGGCGCAGCTGGAACAGCAGCAAACGAATAACCCCGCCGCGGCTGCGGGCTTTGCGATGGCCACCGCTGCGATCAATACGGCGGCGGCCCAGCGCACGGCCGAAATCGAAGCCAACGTGCAACCCGCCGCCGATACCAGTCCCTCGGCGGTAGCGCGCGCCAACCGTGCCGCCGCGCGCGCCGCGTCCGGCCAGCGCGGCACCTTCATCAACATCCCGGTCAACGACAAGCCCTGGGACCCGGAAACCAACCCCATCGTGCTCGATGGCTGGCCGACCTTCGTCAGCAACTGGCTCAACCACCGTCTGGCCAATGGCCAGGCCAATGTCGACCGCATGGGCAGCAAGACCGATCTGTATGTGCAGGCCATCCTCACCGCCCTGCCCGGTGCGTTGTTCTTCCTGATGCCGATCTTCGCGCTGGTACTGCGCATCGCCTATGTAGGGCGATCGATGGGTTACCTGGAACACCTGGTGGTGGCGCTGTACAGCCATTGCTGGCTGATGCTGGTGCTGCTGACCACCTTCCTCATTGCCGGCATCAGCAGCGCGATCGGCAATGCCGTGCTCAGTTCGATCTGCGTCTGGCTGTACGTGCTGCTGTGGTTTGCCGTGCCGGTGTATCTGTTCTGGATGCAGCAGCGCGTTTACGGCGGCAACCCGATACTGACGATGCTGCGCTACACCTTCATCGGCGGCATCTATCTGTTCCTGGTCACATTCGTGGTGATGTACGCGGTGCTGGCCGGCGTCTCGGCCTGATTCACCGTAGCCCGGGTAAGCGCAGCGCACCCGGGGTTGTGACCGCCCGGTCGAAAAGACCTCCGGATTCCTGCTTCCCGGGTGCGCTGCGCTTACCCGGGCTACGGTGCTTACGGAGGCTACGGTGCCTGTTGGTGCAACGGTTCAAGCCTGCGCTTGCTGCAGCCAAACCTTGCGGGCAGTGGCTGAGTGGAAACTCCAGGCAACAAAGCGGCTCTGCTTGTTGCCCTGTGCCATCGCCACTTCGCGCACTTCGGCAGCGCCAACCTTGCCCAGCTGCTTGCGGATATCGGCCAGGTGCTCGCTCTTGGCAACCAGCGAACTGAACCACAGCACCTGCTGCTGGATGTCCACGCTTTCGCGGATCATCCGCCGCAGGAAGGACGCCTCACCGCCGGTGCACCACAGCTCGTTGGCCTGACCACCGAAGTTGAGCGCCGGTGCCTTGCTGGCGCGTGCCTGCGTGCCCCCCAGGTTGCGCAGCTTGCGTTGGCTGCCCTGTGCCGCTTCCTTGGCCGAGGCGTGGAAGGGCGGGTTGCACAGGGTCAGTTCGAAACGCTCATCGGCCTGCAACAGGCCGGCGAACAGATTGCCGCGCGCAGGCTGCAGGCGCAGCGCGATGCGTTCACCGAGGCCGTTGGCCTGCACATTGGCATTGGCGGCCTGCAGCACATCGGCATCGATATCGCTGCCCAGGAAACGCCAGCCGTACTCGGCCTGCCCCAGCAACGGATAGATGCAGTTGGCGCCAACACCAATGTCCAGCGCGCGCACGCCGGGGCCGCGTGGGATCACCCCGTTGTTGTCTGCCGCCAGCAGATCGGCCAGGCCATGCAGATAGTCCACCCTGCCCGGCACCGGCGGGCAAAGATAGCCGTCCGGGATATCCCAATGCTGGATGCCGTAGTCACTGGCCAGCAGCGCGCGGTTGAGCTCGCGCACGGCCACAGGCTTGCTGAAGTCGATGCTGTCGGTGCCTGCGGGGGTGCGGATCAGGTGCGCACGCAGGGCTGGATTCACCGCGACCAGCCGCACCAGGTCGTAGCGACCCTGGTGGCGATTGCGCGGATGCAGCAGCGGCTGTGCCGATGCAGCGGCAGGCTTGGCACGTGGGCGTTGAGGCGAAGAAGTCATGTGCGTATTGGAACAAACCGGAGACATTGGTTGTTTGTAGGAGCGGCGTGAGCCGCGAAGCACGTACATCATCAGGCCACGCCCGCTCCTGGCGCTTCAGCAAACGCGACTTCGCGGCTGATCGCATCCACGGGCCAAGGTTCAGACATTTGCCTGTACGACGCTGATGCAAGATCCGCTGCGACAAGCCTACCCCTCCCCAACCCTCCCCTTTGCTGCGCAAAAGGGAGGGAGCAGAAGCCGGGGCGCTGAAGCACCCTGACCCAGACACATCCAGCCTCAACCAGCGGCGGTTGCCTTGCCCAGATCCAGCTGCTGCACGTTCTGCAGCAACTGCGCGCCATCCGCACCCACGCGCAGCGCCAGCGCCGCGGCAATCGCCGCATATGCATCACCCAGCACTTCAGCCTCATTCTGGCTGGCATCGATGAGCTGCTTGTTGGGCAGATCGAGCTGCTGGAAGATCACCCGGCAGCGCTCCAGGTTCTGCGCCGTCTCGAAGTGGTTGGGCTTGTCACCACGGGCGCGGATGCGCTCCAACCCCTGTTCCGGCAGCAGGTCCAGCAACAGCAGCAGGTTCGGCCGCGGGGCGAAATCATTGGCCTGCAGCATCTGGTCCAGCGGCAGCCCGGCGGCACCCTGGTAGGCCACCATCGACGGGAAGTAACGGTCGAGGATGACGATCTCACCGCGGGCCAAGGCCGGGGTGATGACCTCATCCACATGCTGACGGCGGTCATGCAGCAGGTATTCCACCTCCTGCTCCGGACTCAGCCGGCCGGTGGCGGCGGTGGCGCGCAGGCGCGTGCCCCAGGGGCCGTTGGTCGGCTCCTTGCCCAGGACGACTACAGCCCCTGCAGCGCGCAGGTGCTGGGCCAAGGTATGGGCGAGTGTGGTCTTGCCGGCGCCATCAATGCCTTCGATGGCAATGAGCAGGCCGCCGGGAATCTGTTGGTTATCCATGGGCGCTACTTTAATCCGATCCGGCCGATACCACACGGCTGGGAAGGGCCGCAGCAGGGTCAACCGCCATGTCTGGAACAGTCCGCCGTCAGCGCTCGGGCGCGGTGCAGCCGTGGGCGGCGCAGTACTCTGCAGCCCGCTGGCGCTCGTCCTCGGTCAGCTCCGGTGGTGGCCGGGCAATGGCGGACTGGATCTGGTCGGGGCCGCCGGTGAGCTTGTTCAGGCCCTGCGCGGCCTTGGTAATGCCGTAAACGATGCCCATCATCACGTAGCCGCCGCTCATGCCGACCTGCTCGGGCGTGGGTGGCTCGCTCCAGTTCTTGCTGAAGCGGTTGGGTGCGGCCTGCACCGGGTTCTTGAAGCGGTACAGGTCAAGCGGTTCGTCATCCTCGGGCTTGATGGCCCGCACTTCGCCCAGGGTGGTGACGTTGCCTTGTGCCGGTACTTCTACCGCATCGCTGGGCTCGGCCTGGGTGTTGCCAGCACGCTCCGGTTCAACGACTACGGGCCCTTGAGCCGCGACCGGCGCGCTTGCCGGCACGGGTTGCTGCGCCTGTGCCATCCCCGCCAGCATCATGCCGGCCAACAATGTGGTCCATTTTGCCGGTAATGCCACAGCCACCCACCCTGCCTGTTGCGCGTCGCCGCCAGCATACGCAGGCGTTGCTTCACTTTTTGTTGGCGCCGCGCCGCTCGTTCAGCAAGTCGTAATGCCATTAGGTCTCACGGCGTGAGACGCCAATATGCTTCCATGATGCTCTTTGATCGGCAGTTGCGTGCATGGCGTTTTCCCTCGCTCCCCGCACCGAAGCCAGCGAACGGGCGCTGGCAACCACCGATGGCCTGCCTTCGCGTGACGGCTCGCTGCTCGGCCAGCGCCTGGCGCGGCGCTACAAGGACCGGGTCACCGGCAGCTTCACCATTCCCGGCCGTGAGGGCAGCTATGCGCCCATTCCCGATGACGTGCCCGAGGCGCTGAAGGCGGCTCTCAAGGCGCGCGGCATCGAGCAGCTGTACTCGCATCAGGCCGAAGCCTGGGATGCCAGCCAGCGCGGCGAGCACGTCGCCATCGTCACCCCTACCGCATCCGGCAAGTCGCTGTGCTACACGCTGCCGGTGGTGAGCGCGGCGATGCAGGGCAACGCCAAGGCGCTCTATCTGTTCCCGACCAAGGCCTTGGCGCAGGACCAGGTGGCCGAGCTGCTGGAGCTGAACCGGGCCGGCGATCTGGGCGTCAAAGCCTTCACCTTCGATGGCGACACGCCCGGCGATGCGCGGCAGGCGATCCGCCTGCACGGCGACATCGTGGTCAGCAACCCGGACATGCTGCACCAGGCCATCCTGCCGCATCACACCAAGTGGGCGCAGTTCTTCGAGAACCTGCGCTATGTGGTGATCGACGAGATCCACACCTATCGCGGCGTGTTCGGCAGCCATGTCACCAATGTGCTGCGCCGGCTCAAGCGCATCTGCGCGTTCTATGGTGTGCAACCGCAATTCATCCTGTGCTCGGCCACCATCGGCAACCCGCATGCACATGCCGAGGCGCTGGTCGAAGAGAAAGTGCACGCCATCACCGAATCCGGCGCGCCCACCGGCCCCAAGCACGTGCTGCTGTGGAACCCGCCGGTCATCAACCCTGACCTGGGCCTGCGCGCGTCTGCGCGTTCGCAGGCCAACCGCATCGCCCGCATCGCGATCAAGAGCGGGCTGAAGACGCTGGTGTTCGCGCAGACGCGCTTGATGGTGGAGGTGCTGACCAAGTACCTGAAGGACATCTTTGACAACGACCCGCGCAAGCCGGCACGCATCCGCGCCTATCGCGGTGGCTACCTGCCCACCGAGCGCCGCGAAGTGGAGCGGGCGATGCGCGCGGGTAACATCGACGGCATCGTCAGCACCTCGGCGTTGGAGCTGGGCGTGGATATCGGTGCGCTGGATGTAGTCATCCTCAATGGCTATCCGGGCAGCGTTGCCGCCACCTGGCAGCGCTTCGGCCGCGCCGGTCGTCGCCAGCAGGCGGCGCTGGGCGTGATGGTGGCCAGCAGCCAGCCATTGGATCAGTACGTGGTGCGGCATCCGGATTTCTTCGCCAATGCCACGCCGGAACACGCACGCATCTCGCCGGACCAGCCGCTGATCCTGTTCGACCACATCCGCTGCGCCGCATTCGAACTGCCATTCCTGGCCGGTGAGCCGTTCGGCCCGATTGATCCGCTGGTATTCCTGCAGGCGCTGGCCGAAACCGAAGTGGTGCACCAGGAAGGCGACCGCTGGGAGTGGATTGCCGACAGCTATCCCGCCAATGCAGTGAGCCTGCGCGCGGTGGCCGATGGCAACTTCGTGGTGGTGGACCGCAGCGACGGCAAGCAGCAGATCATCGCCGAGGTGGATTATTCCGCCGCCGCACTCACCCTGTACGAAGGCGCCATCCACATGGTGCAGAGCACGCCGTATCAAGTGGAGCGGCTGGACTGGGACGGCCGCAAGGCCTATGTCACCCGCACGCACGTGGACTACTACACCGACAGCATCGACTACACCAAGCTCAAGGTGCTGGATCGCTTCGACGGCAACGGCGCCGGCCGCGGTGATTCGCACCATGGCGAAGTGCATGTGGTGCGGCGTGTGGCCGGCTACAAGAAGATCCGCTACTACACCCACGAAAACATCGGCTACGGCCCGGTCAACCTGCCCGACCAGGAACTGCATACCACCGCGGTCTGGTGGCAGTTGCCGCAGGCCACGCTGCTGCGCAGTTTCGCGCAGAAGCAGGATGCGCTGGATGGTTTCCTCGGTGCGGCCTATGCACTGCATATCGTCGCCACCGTCGCGGTGATGGCCGATGCGCGTGATCTGCAGAAGGCAGTGGGCAACGGCGACGGCGCCTGGTTTGCGGTGGCTGACCAGACCGGCCGAGGCCAGCTTCGCGGCAACGAAGCCGGCGAAGGCTCGGTGGAACTGATGCAGAGTTTCGTGCCGACGGTTTATCTCTACGATAACTTCCCCGGCGGCGTGGGCCTCAGCGAGCCACTGTGGCTGCGTCAGGGCGAATTGGTAACGCGTGCCCTGGAACTGGTGGAGCGCTGCGACTGCAATGCCGGCTGCCCGGCCTGCGTCGGCCCGGTGCTGGCCGCGCAGGAAGATCAGAAGGGCGAGACGCCACGTTCGTTGGCCCTGAAGGTGTTGTCGCTGCTTCATGCCGAGCGCTGTGAGCAGGTACAGGCCGTTGCCGCAGACGAGGCACTCGACCTGCTGCCATGAGCATCAGCCTGGACAAACTGAAAGCCCTGCGCAAGCAGGCAGGGTTGTCGACGGCGGCGCCTGCAGGGTCTGTAGCACCCATCGATGTTGTGGGAGCGGCGTCAGCCGCGAAGCCAACGATGTCGGATACCGCAAAGGTAACTGTTGCTGCGGATGCATCCGGTTCTTCGTCGGCTGCGGATGCTTTGCCAGCTTCGCGGCTTACGCCGCTCCCACAAGAACAGCGACAGCAGAACTCTGTATTCGGCTGGGTCGAGCAGATCCAGCACAAGCCCGCACAGCCGCAGGATGGCGCTGCGTTGCGCCGCCTGCTGGCCACACGCAATCGCGCAATTGCGCCCGCTTCGCCAGTCGAGCGCGGGCCGGTGGATCGTGATCTGCCCGGCACCGAAATCGCCCCCGGCCTGCATCTGATCGAAGCCTTCATCCCGCAGGCCATTCCCGCGCAGCCCTTGTCGCTGGCTTTCAGCAAACGTCCGGAAGAAAGCGTCGCGCCGCAGGATCTATTGTTCTTCGACACCGAAACCACCGGCCTGGCCGGCGGCACCGGCACCCGCGCGTTCATGATCGGCGCGGCCGATTGGCATCACGATGCAGCGCGCGGCGAAGGCCTGCGCGTGCGTCAGCTGTTGATGTCGACGATGGGCGCGGAGAGCGCGATGCTGGAATTGTTTGCCAGCTGGTTGGCGCCGACCACGGTACTGTCCAGCTACAACGGCCGCTGCTATGACGCGCCGCTGCTGAAGACACGTTATCGACTGGCCCGCCGTGGCGATCCGATCTCGGCGCTGGATCATGTGGACTTGTTGTTCCCAACCCGCCGCCGTTATCGCGGCACCTGGGAAAACTGCCGCCTGGCAACCATCGAGCGGCACCTGCTGCTGATCGCACGCGAGGATGATTTGCCCGGTTCGGAAGCGCCTGCGGCGTGGCTGAGCTATCTGCGCGGTGGCAGCGCGCGCAACCTGCGCCGTGTTGGTGAACATAACCATCAGGACGTAGTGACCTTGGCGCAACTGTTCCTGCGTTTGGTGCAGGCAGAAGCGGATGAGCGGGCGGAGTTGGCGTTGGAGACTGAGCGCTGAGTTGTTGTTGCTCGCCTCGCTTCACTTCAAGAGCCTACCCCTCCCCAACCCTCCCCTTCGCTTTCAGCGAAAGGGAGGAGCCAAGCTCTGCTCCCTCCCTTTGGCGTAGCCAAGGGGAGGGCTGGGGAGGGGTGCTTTTGCCTGGGATCTAAAGCCAGACACCAGCAAGCCCTCCCAAAAAATCACCCACCAACCGGTCGCGCAATCCCGCTGTTGATCGCCTGCCGGATCATCTGCTCGGCCTCACGATTGGCTTTGGCACTTGCCGCGGCCTGCTGCCGGCCTAGCTCGGCTTGCTGCTCGCCCAGCTCGATCTGTTGTGCAGCGTTCCCGCCGCTGCGCTGTCCATTCTCGTTCGACTGTTTATCCAGCAGATGCTCTTGCTCTTCCAATCGCGCCTGCGCGTAACCCAGACGTATCTCATCGACATACAAAGTTTGGAAGCGGTCGAGCAGCGTGCCATCTCGAATCACGTACTCTCGACCATCGCGGCGCACCCAAAGCAAGCCCTTGCCGTCATCTAGAGGTTCTACGCTGGAAAGATCTATTGATGAATCACTCAGCAACAACTTGTCCTTATAGATAAGCGCATGACCATCTGCATTGCTTGGCGATTCTCCATCCAGTTCATCTGTCAGCAGGGTGATGCTCTCGTACTCATGACTTTTGTATCCAACGGGCGTCTTTTGAGCAGAAGACGTTGCCTCTGGTAAGGACTTATCTTGAACCTTGCCGTCGATAGGCATGCCGGTGTAATCATCCCCCGTGATCGACGTTGCTGCCGCAGAAAGTAATGCGGGCTTCGCCACCAGTCGCATCGGCAGTACGCCCATCAGTGCAACGGCTGTCAGAATCAGGCCCGCACCGAATCGCGAAAAGGAAGACGTATCCTGCAACATGAGTAATCTCCGTTTGAGGCTGAGAAAAGTCGGTGATGCGCTCGCAAGACCAGTACACGGCCGGGAGGCGACGCCCAGCTGTAGCAATAGGCGCCCATAGCGTTGGCGGCAATGACGATCACCAGCGACCACTTCCGCATCCACGGCTGCTTCGCGAGAAATCCCATATTCGCGAACAGCCAGGTGCATTGCGGGATTGAAAAAGAACAGATGTTTGGCCAAGGCCGGCACCAGGCCCAGCCACAGGTCATGCCGCCGCAAATGGACAAGCTCGTGGGTCAGCGCCATCTGTAGTTGGTTCCGATCCATACGCTGCAACGCATGAATCGGCAGCATTAGCACCGGACGCCACGGGCCGATCAACTGAGGCGAATCAATCCGGTTACTCAGCACCACTCGAGGGGCACGGCGTACACCGCATTCAGCCATAACAAGCGCTAGTTCATCGTTGATCTTTTCATCACAGCACGGCTGGGCGGCACGCAACTGATCGCGACTGCAGCGCAATGCCACCAGCGTGCGAATTCCCCCCACCGCAACACCAACCAGCCAGATGGCCATCAGCACCATCTCCCACGACCAATCGTTTTTTTTTGGCTGTAGCGGTACAGCGATAGTCGTAGGAGCCGTCGTAATGGTACCGCTCGCCAAGGGTACGACCGCAGTCATCGCTGCGTCCGTAGCCGGTAAGAGCGGTAGCTGCAAGGGTGACGCCCAGATCAGCCCAATCACCGACTGCAATGCTACCAACCACCAGAGAGCGCACTGGGTACTGGGAGGCAGTCGTCGTGTATATCGGCACAGCAACCATACAACCAGCACCAGTAACCCGGTCTGCGCGCTGGTTGCCAACAAACGTGCGCCTAGCAATTCAAGGGTTAGGGACACCTGTGATCCTCCTTTCACCGCAGCTGCGGTTTTCCAACCATCGCTTCCAATGCGCAAGCTCCGCTGTCGTTTACCTCACCCACCAATCGGTCGCGCAATCCCGCTGCTGATCGCCTGCCGGATCATCTGCTCGGCCTCACGATTGGCCTTGGCACTTGCTGCTGCCTGCTGCCGGCCCAGCTCGGCCTGTTGCTTGCCGAGCGCCGACTGCTGTGCCGCCAGGCTTTCCATCTCTGCACGCATCGCCGGGTTCTCCATCTCCTCCCGCGCCTGATCAAGCTTGCGTCGTGCTTCTTCGGATGCACGACGCTGTGCGTCGCTGCGTGCACCCGAACTCAGCGCCAGCTGTGCCTGCTCGTTGGCCAGCTCACCGATGCGCGCACCGATCTCGCCCATGCGCTCACCGATTTCACCCTGACGGTCACCCAGCTGCCCCTGTCGGTCACCCAACCTGCCCTGCGCATCACCCAGACGCACGCTTTCGGCATACAGCTGTTCAAAGCGCGACAAGGTTGCCGCATCACGCACCACATAGCGTTTGCCGTCACGGCGCACCAGCAACACGCCCTTGCCATCGTCCAGCTGCTTGGCTTCGCGCAGATCAGCCATGGTGCCATTCATGACGTTGTGGTCGCCCTTGATCAGCACATAGCCATCGTTCTGGTTGTTGGAAAGGTGGATCACACCCTGTGTTCGCAACGGAGCCGCAGGTGCGGCAGGGGCCGCCGGCGGTGCTGGCGGCACAGCTGCACGGGGCGGCGCAGGAGGCGCTGGCGGTGCCGGGGGCACTGCCGCGTCGGCAGCACCGGCCACCACCGTGCGCGTCACCGAACGGGCAACCGGCGCTGCCGGCGGCGCTGCAGGTGCAGCCACGGGTGCCGGTGGTGCAGGTGGCGGCGGCGGTACCGGCATGGCCACCAGCCGCAGCGGTGCAACGCCGACCAGGGCGACGGCAGCCAGGATCAAGGCCGCACCGACGCGCGGGAAAGAGGACGTGTTCTGCAACATCAGCAATCTCCGCTTGAGACTCAGAAAGGTAGGCGAGGCGCTGGCCAGGCCGGCGCCCGGCCGTGGCGCGACGCCCAGTTGCAACAGCAGGCGTCCGTAGTGCTGGCGGCAATGCCGGTCACCGGCGACGACGGCGGCATCCACCGCCGCTTCGCGGGCAATGGCGTATTCGCGGGCGGCCAGGTGCACCACGGGATTGAAAAAGAACAGGTGTTGGGCAAGTGCAGGCACCAGACCCAGCCACAGATCGTGGCGTTGCAGGTGCACCAGTTCGTGGGTCAGGGCCATGTCCAGCTGGTCATCGCCCATGCGCTGCAGACCACGCGCAGGCAACAGCAATACTGGACGCCATGGGCCAATCAACTGCGGCGAATCGATCGCATTGCTGAGCATCAGCCGCGGTGCGCGGCGCAGGCCGTGCGCTTCGGCGGCGAGTGCAAGCGCGGCGTTGAGTTTGTGATCGCGGCAAGGCTGCGCAGCCCGCAGCTGGGCGCGGCTGGCACGCAGTGCCAGCACGGTACGCAAACCCATCACCAGCACGCCGGCCGCCCACATCGCCATCAACACCAGGCTCCATGACCAGCTGCTATCTGCAGGCAGGGGCTGCATCACGATGATCGGCGCGGTGGTCACCGGTGCAGCGGTTGCGGCAGCCTGCACCATCATCGGCCCGGCATCGACCGCAGGCAGCAACGGCAACTCCAGCGGCGACATCCAGAACAGACCAACCACGGCCTGCAATGCCACCAACCACCACAGCGCACATTGGGTGCTGGCCGGCAGACGCCGCACGTAGCGGCACAACAGCCACACCAGGCCCGCCAGCAGCGCGGTCTGCACACTGGTGGCCAGCAGCCGACTACCCAGCAATTCAAGCGTCATCGACATGGCTCAATCCTCCCGGCGCTGTGATTGCAGCTTGCTGACCAGCGCTTCCAGCTCGGCCAGCTCGTTGTCGCTGACCTCGGCCTTTTCCGACATCCACGCCACGAACGGTGAGATCGAGCCCTGCAGGGTCTTCTCGACAAAACTGCCGACCGCGCCGTTGACCACTTCCTGCTGCTCGGCCGTGGTGCTGTAGCGGAACACGCCCTCGTCCTGTTCGCGCTGCAGGTAACCCTTGGTGCGCAGGCGCTCCATCATCGTCAGCACGGTGGAGCGGGCCAGCCCACGGGCCTCACCAAAGCGCGCGGCAACCTCGCCGACGCTGGTGGGTTCGTTCTCTCCGATGTACTGCAGCAGGGCCAGTTCCTGGTCCCCGATGGTCTTGCGGCGCATGGCCGTCTCCGTGACTACATTTGTCGTCACGGTAGAGCTGCCTACATTTGTAGTCAATAGCCCGGATGGCACCCTGCCCGCCGTCAGACTGAATGATTCAGCTCACGGCACTGTCGATCTGCCAGCGCGCGAATTCGCTTTCGAACTCGGCCAGGGTCAGCAGGCCCATGCAGGTGTGGGCGCCACTGGGCAGCCCTTCGCCACGGGCAAAACGGCGCGCCAACAGCACGGCGGCCAAGGTTGGGATCTCCGGGCCGTGCAGCATTGGAGCCGTCAGGTCCCAATGCACGGTGTGCTCCAGTCCACCGCGCTGGCCACGCAGGGTGATGCGCATGCCGCCCAGATCGGTGCCGAAGCGGTCGAACCAGCGCCCCGCGCGGGCGAACACACCGGCCAGTGTCTCCATCGGCAACGGCAGGCCATGCCCGCGCAGCCAGGCCATGGCTGCCAGACAGCGCGACAGGAACGGCAGCTCCAGCGCCGCGCGGAAACGCACCGTCGCCACGCCCGGGTAGCGCTGCACCAGCAGCGTGTGATCGGGCACGTCGCAGGGCGAGGCCAGGCGCGGGCCGATCCGGGCAAAGTGCACCGGTTGTGGTTTGGCCCAGCCACGCTGCGTCTGCCAGCGGCCATCGATCCAGCATTGGAACGGTTTGCCGCAGTACGACAGCACCGCACGCACCGTGGCCATGCCCAATGGCGTGGCCTGCGCTGGCGCGATCACCATGTCGATGCTGTGCAGTTGCTCGAAACGCGGCGCGAGTGCATCCACCACCGCGCTGGACAGCGCCGGCAAGGTGCTGGCACCACTGATCGCACTGCGCTGCGCCTGCTGCGCCAGCGCCTGCAGCTGCTGCGGGAATTCGACAACGAAATCACGGCCATCGGCCAGATCGATGTAATGCATGCCTGCACCCAGGCAGGCCCGTGCCACGTCATAGCCCTGGCCCTGGAACGGGCCTGCGGTATGGATCACCAGCGCTGCCTGCGTCTTGGCCAGCTGTGCCTCGAAATCCGGCGCAGCGGTGTCGAGCCTGCACAGCTTGATGCTCGCCAGATCCACGCCGGGCAGATTGGCCGCTGCCTGCGAGGGATTGCGTCCAGCAGCAATCACCTTGATACCCGGGGTGATGGCCAGCGCACGCACGATGCGCGCACCAAAGTGGCCATAGCCACCCAGTACCAGTACACGACAGCTTTCCTGCTGTGACATCGGACCTTCCTGCGTGGATTGCTGTGTGGATTATCAGCGAGAACAGCGCTGCGTTGTCCCCTCCCCTTTGGCGCAGCCAAGGGGGAGGTTGGGAGGGGGTGGCTTTGGCTTTGGCTTTGGCTGCTGCTTGTGCTCGTTGCTTGGTGCTCCTGCGAACAGCACCCCTCCCCGGCCCTCCCCTTCGCTATGCGAAAGGGAGGGGGTGGATCCGCTGCACCACGCACGAAGAAGAAGCTCTTCATCCTGCTCTTACATCAACAGCAGCACCCTGCATGCACGCCCCCGTTTGGAGTCCGCCATGTATCGGATGCTGGTCATCGCCTGTTTCAGCGCATTTGCCGCCACCGCCTGCAGCACTGCCCAGGTCGCCCAGGTTCAACCCATCGACGGCGTCATTTCCGGCCAATGCCATACCGACATGGTGCGCGGTGCGGTCGGTCTTGCCGCCTCCCCGGATACGGTGCAACGCGCCCGCGTTGACAGCGACAGCCTGCAGGTTGCCGTGGTGCGCGGCAATGATTCGCCTGACACATCGGCCTCGATGGGAACGCAGGCATCCAGCGGCGGTGAGCGCCTGACCATCGAGGTCGGCCGCACCAACAACATCACCGCGATGCGCTGCGGCTGAGCCCGCCATTGCCGCGGTGGGCACTGCGCAGGAAGCGCAGTGCCGCCGCCTCCCATTGGCGCGGGCCACGCAGCGATTGCATCGCGCCCAAGCGGCCATCGCGCCAGCCTTCGAACACGCACGGGTCGATATACGACTTGCGGCACACCGCCGGGGTATTGCCCAGCATCGCCGCTACCGCTGCGATCACCTGGTTCTGCAGCTCCGCCAGCGCGCGTTCGCTACCAGCGTCGGGCAATGGCCGCTGCGCCAGCTCGCGCAATGCCACCAGGGTGCCGCCCCAGGTGCGGAAATCCTTGGCACTGAAATCATCGCCGGTGGCCTGCCGCAGATACGCATTGACGTCGCTTGAACCCACCGGCCGCACCTTGCCGTCCTCGTCGCGGTACTGGAACAGCAACTGCCCGGGCAACTGCTGGCAACGCCGTACCAGGCCGGACAGATGCCGGTCATCAATGACCATGGCCTGGGCCTGCCCGGACTTGCCGCGGAAACGCAGCCGCGCCTGCCCCTGTCCAGCGTTTTCCAGATGGCGGTTGCGCAGCGTGGTAAGCCCGTAGGAATGGTTGTCGCGGGCATAGGCGTCGTTGCCGATACGCGCCAGCGTGCGCCCCATCACCGCCACCACGATCGCCAGCACCTTGGCGCGCGGCAGGCCCGGCAGCGCCAGGTCGGTGCGCACCTGCCGGCGCAACGCCGGCAGCACCTTGCCGAAGGCAACAATGCGGTCGAACTTGTTGTCGCTGCGCATCCGTACCCACTTCGGGTGGTAACGGTATTGCTTGCGGCCACGCGCATCACGCCCGCTGGCCTGCAGGTGACCATTCGCCTGTGCGCATATCCACACCTGGGTATAGGCCGGCGGAATGGCGAGACGACGGATGCGTTCCAGCGTGGCGGCGGCGCGTACCGGTTTACCGCGTGCATCCAGATAGCGGAAGCCACGCCCGGCGCGCTGCCTGACGATGCCGGGCTCGGCATCGTGGCTATGCCGCAGTGCAGGCGTCGGCGGTTCTGCGGCCATCGCTGCTCCCATCAACAAAACGGTGGCGGAGTATCGCGCAGCGGCGTGCGACGCAGCGTCAACATCGCCGTCACTTGGTTATATGCTTGGGCAGACCCTCAACACCCTGGAGTTCCGATGCAGTTCCCGTCGACGCCGCGCGCCCTGCGCCGCCCCGCCGCCCTGATTGCCACCGCCACCCTGTTGCTGGCCCTGAGTGCCTGCACCAAGCCGGCACCGGAAGAACAGGATGAAGCACTGAACCAATCCCAGCAGGCCGCACAAGCCGCCGCTGCGCCCGCTGAAGCCACGCCGCCGCCGGGCGCCTGCGACGCCAGCCAGGTGCAGGGCCTGGTCGGCCAGGCCTATACCGAGGCCATGCAGGCCCAGGCCAAGGAAGACGCCGGCGCCACTGACGTGCGCGTGCTCAAGCCCAACCAGCCGGTCACCATGGAGTTCATCGGCGAACGCCTGAACATCGAAATCGATGAGAAAGGTATGGTCAGCGGCGTGCGCTGCGGCTGATTTTTGTATAGCCAAAGCCTTGCTGGGCAAGGCTTTGGTTGCGCTCGCAACGATGTATTGCGGCGCTGCAGCAACTGTGATTTAGTCGAACCATCCGGTGACCTCAAGGTGCGCTCCAGGTTGAGCACATCATGTGCATTGGATGGGCGCGAGGGCGCTTGGATCAGGCGTAAGACGCCGTCAGGGCGCGCGCCGGGTGCTATCCCAACGGCACGTGCGGCAGCACGGCGCGAACCATCTGATAAGCATGACGTGCTCAGCGAGCGGGTTGAAGTGTCGCCGCTCACCTGAATCGCATCGAGGCACAGATGGCAGTCCGCACCCAGCAAGGGCTTTACGACCCGCAAGACGAACGCGACGCCTGTGGTTTCGGCATGGTCGCCCAGCTCGACGACCAGCCATCGCGCCTGTTGGTGGATACCGCCATCGCCGCCTTGTCGCGCATGACCCACCGTGGCGGTGTTGCCGCCGATGGACTGACCGGCGACGGCTGCGGCCTGCTGCTGCGCAAGCCTACGGTGTTCCTGCGCCAGCTGGCCGAAGAAGCCGGCATCGCGCTCGGTCCCAACTTCGCCGCCGGTGTGGTGTTCCTGCCGCACGATGCCACAGCTGCGCAGCGCTGTCGTGACGAACTGGATGCCCAACTGCGCACCGCCGGCTGCCATCCGCGCGGCTGGCGTGAAGTACCCACCGATGACAGCGTCTGCGGCCAACTGGCGCGCGACACCTTGCCGAAGATCGAGCAGGTCTTCGTCGATGCCGATATCGAACAAAGCGCCGAGCAGTTCGCCCTGGCCCTGTTCATGGCCCGCCGCCGCAGCGAGCAGACCCTGCGCGATGTCGCCGATTACTACGTCACCACGCTCAGCGCAGAGGCCATCAGCTACAAGGGCATGGTGCTGCCGGACAAGCTGAGCACCTTCTACCCGGACCTGCAGCGCCATGAACTGGCGTCCAGCGTGGTGGTGTTCCACCAGCGCTTCTCCACCAACACCATGCCGCGCTGGCCGCTGGCACACCCGTTCCGCATGCTCGCCCACAACGGCGAGATCAACACCATCGAAGGCAACCGCCACTGGGCGCAGGCGCGCAGCAAGGTGTGGAAGACGCCGAAGTTCGACATCGCCGAGCTCGACCCGGTGATCTCGATGCACGGCTCGGACTCGCAGAGCATGGACAACATGCTGGAGCTGATGGTGTCCGGCGGCATGGAGTTGATCCAGGCGCTGCGCATCCTGGTGCCGCCTGCGACACAGTCGCTGGAGTTCAAGGACGCCGACCTGGCCGCCTTCTACGAGTTCTACGGCTTGAACAGCGAGCCCTGGGATGGCCCGGCCGGCATCGTTGCCTGCGATGGCCGCTATGCCGCCTGCACCCTGGACCGCAACGGCCTGCGCCCGGCGCGCTGGATGCTGACCTCCGACCGCCACTTCCTGGTGGCTTCCGAAGCCGGCGTATGGGAAGTGCCGACCGAGCGCGTGGTGCGCAAGGGCAAGCTCGGTCCGGGCCAGATGATGGCCATCGACCTCAAGCGTGGCGATCTGCTCGATTCGGAAGCCATCGACCGCATCAACCGTGCGCGTGCGCCATACAAGCAGTGGCTGCACCAGGGCGTGACCTATCTGCAGACCGAGCTGATCGATCCCTCGCTGGCCGAGGAACCGTTCGACGAAGCCACGCTGCGCAGCTACCACAAGCTGTTCCAGCTCACGACCGAAGAACTGGAACAGGTGCTGCGGCCGCTGGCCGAAACCGGGCAGGAAGCCACCGGCTCGATGGGCGATGACACACCGATCGCCGTGCTCAGCCGCAATACCCGGCCGCTGTACGACTACTTCCGCCAGGCCTTCGCGCAGGTCACCAACCCGCCGATCGATCCGCTGCGCGAAGACTGCGCGATGTCGCTGACCACTCAGCTCGGCAAGGAGACCAACATCTTCCACGCCGGTGCGGAGACGGTGAACCACGTCATCCTCAACTCGCCGGTGCTGAGCCAGCGCAAGCTGCGGCAGTTGCTGAAGATGGAGCAGTACGTCGAGCGCAACCGCCTGATTGACCTGTCCTACAGCGTCGAGGAAGGCTTGAAGGCCGGCATCGAACGCATCTGCGCCGAGTGCGAGCAGGCCGCGCGCGAGGGCGTGGTGATGCTGTTGCTGTCCGACCGCTACCCGGTTGCCGACCGGCCGATGGTGCATGCCCTGCTGGCCACCAGCGCCGTGCATCACCATCTGTCCAAGGTCGGCCTGCGCTGCGACGTCAACCTGATCCTGGAAACCGGCACCGCGCGCGATGCGCACCATATGGCCTGTTTGTTGGGCTTTGGTGCCACCGCGGTGTATCCGTACCTGGCCTACCAGACGCTGTTCGATCTGGGCCGTCGCGGCATCCTGCAGCTGAAGAAGGGCGGTGAGGTCTCGCAGATCGGCCGCAGCTACCGCAAGGGCATCTACAAGGGCCTGAGCAAGATCATCTCCAAGATGGGCATCTGTACCGTCGCCAGTTATCGCGGCGCGCAGTTGTTCGAAATCGTCGGCCTTGATCCGGACGTGGTTGAACTGTGCTTCCCGGATACCGCCGCCCGCATCGGCGGCGTTGGCCTGGCACGGCTGGATACCGAAGCCCGCGAACTGATGGTGCGTGCGTGGAATGATCTGGCACAGCCGGAAGTTGGCGGCCTGCTCAAGTACGTGCATGGCGGCGAATACCACATGTACAACCCGGACGTGGTGATGACGCTGCAGCGCGCATCGCGTACCGGCGACGCGGCCGACTGGCGCAAGTACATGGATGCGGTGCACTCGCGCCCGACCTCGGCGCTGCGCGACCTGCTGCAGCTCAAGCCGGCCACCACGCCGGTGCCGCTGGACGAAGTGGAGCCGGCCGAAGCGCTGTTCAAGCGTTTCGATACCGCCGCCATTTCCTTGGGCGCACTGTCACCGGAAGCGCATGAAGCGCTGGCGATTGCGATGAACCGCCTCGGCGGCCGCTCCAACTCCGGCGAAGGCGGCGAAGATCCGGCGCGCTACGGCACCGAGAAGCGTTCCAAGATCAAGCAGGTCGCCTCCGGCCGCTTCGGTGTCACCGCCGAATACCTGGTCAATGCCGAAGTGCTGCAGATCAAGGTCGCGCAGGGCGCCAAGCCCGGCGAAGGCGGCCAGCTGCCCGGCCACAAGGTCAACGAGCTGATCGCGCGCCTGCGCTACGCCAAGCCCGGCATTGGCCTGATCTCGCCGCCGCCGCACCACGACATCTATTCGATCGAAGACCTGGCGCAGCTGATCTATGACCTGAAGCAGGTCAATCCGGATGCGCTGGTGTCGGTGAAGCTGGTCTCGCATGCCGGCGTCGGCACCATTGCCGCGGGCGTGGTGAAAGCCGGCGCCGACCTGATCACCGTGTCCGGCCACGACGGCGGCACCGGTGCCTCGCCGATCAGCTCGATCCGCTATGCCGGCGTGCCATGGGAACTGGGCGTGGCCGAATCGCACCAGGCACTGGTCGGCAACGACCTGCGCAGCCGCACCATCCTGCAGACCGATGGCGGCCTGAAGACCGGCCTGGACGTGGTCAAGGCCGCGCTGCTCGGCGCCGACAGCTTCGGCTTTGGCACCGGCCCGATGATCGTGCTGGGCTGCAAGTACCTGCGCATCTGCCACCTCAACAACTGCGCCACCGGCGTGGCCACCCAGGACGAGCGCCTGCGTGCCGGCTACTTCACCGGCCTGCCGGAGCGCGTGGAGAACTTCTTCCGTCTGCTGGCCGAAGAAGTGCGCGAATGGCTGTCCTATCTTGGCGTCCGTTCGCTGGATGAAATCGTTGGCCGTACCGACCTGTTGCAACAGCTCGACGTGTCGCCGCGCGAAGGCGTCAAGGTCGACCTGTCGCGGCTGCTGGCGCCCGCGCATTACGACGGTGCACATTGCGCCGCACAGCGCCTGTACCAGTCACCGGACAGCCTGGCCACGCAGATGGATGACCTGCTGGCCGATGCCATCGCCCACAAGCGTGGCGGCGAACATCGCTTCCTGATCCACAACACCGACCGCTCGGTGGGCACGCGCCTGTCCGGCACCATCGCCCGCGCGCATGGCAACCACGGCATGGACGCGGCACCGCTGAACCTGCGCTTCCGCGGCACCGCCGGGCAGAGCTTTGGTGCCTTCAACGTCGGCGGCCTGAACCTGGAAGTGGAAGGCGAAGCCAACGACTACGTCGGCAAGGGCATGGCCGGCGGCCGCCTGGTGGTGCGTCCACCGCGCGGCGCACGCTTCGAGGCACGCAACACCGCCATCGTCGGCAACACCTGCCTATACGGCGCTACCGGCGGCGAACTGTTTGCCGCTGGCCGTGCCGGCGAACGCTTCGGCGTGCGCAACTCCGGCGCGCTGGCGGTGATCGAAGGTGCCGGTGACCACTGCTGCGAATACATGACCGATGGCGTGGTCGCGGTGCTGGGCAAGGTTGGCCTGAACTTCGGTGCCGGCTTTACCGGTGGCCTGGCCTACGTGCTGGATATCGATCGCGATTTCGTCGACCGCTACAACCACGAACTGATCGACATCCACCGCATTTCCGCCGAAGGCTTCGAGAACTACCGCCAGCACCTGCACAGCTTGATCAGCCGTCACCGCGAGTTGACCGGCAGTATCTGGGCGCAGCAGATCCTGGACGAGTTCCGCGATTACGTCGGCAAGTTCTGGCTGGTCAAACCCAAGGCCGCCAGCATTGAATCGCTGGCCGAAGCGCTGCGCAGCGCAGCTTGATTTTCAGTCTCCCTCTCCCGCCTGCGGGAGAGGGCCGGGGTGAGGGTGGCCTTGAAAGCAGAGCGCCCTCATCCGCCCCTTCGGGGCACCTTCACCCGCGAGCGGGAGAAGGGCTCCTCCAGACGCCACGAGTTCCCATGAGCCGCAAGCAAGCCTTCCAGTTCCTCGATCTGCCCCGCACCATGCCGCAGCGCATTCCGGTGGAGTTGCGCACGTCCGGCGATTGGGGCGAGCTCCATGGCAAGTTCGACAAGGCCGACGCGCAATACCAGGCCGGCCGCTGCCTGGACTGCGGCAACCCGTACTGCAGTTGGAAGTGCCCGGTGCACAATGCTATTCCGCAGTGGCTGCAGCTGGTGCAGGAAGACCGCATCCACGAGGCGGCGACGCTCTGCCATTCGACCAACCCGCTGCCGGAAGTCTGCGGCCGCGTCTGCCCGCAGGACCGCCTGTGCGAAGGCAGCTGCACGCTGGAGGAATTCGGCGCGGTCACTATCGGCGCAGTCGAGAAGTACATCGTCGACACCGCCCTGGCCACGGGCTGGAAGCCGGATCTGGTCGCGGTCGAGAGCACCGGTAAGCGCGTCGCCATTGTCGGCGCCGGCCCTGCCGGCTTGGCGTGTGCGGATCGACTGGTCCGTGCCGGCGTGCAGGCGGTGGTGTTCGACCGCTACGAACAGATCGGCGGCCTGCTGCAGTTCGGCATCCCCAGCTTCAAGCTTGAAAAGGACGTCATCCAGCGCCGCCGCGAGATCCTGGAAGGCATGGGTGTGCAGTTCCGTCTCGGCGTGGAGATCGGCCGCGATATCAGCATCGAGCAGCTGCAGAACGACTATGACGCGGTGTTCCTCGGCACCGGTGCCTACCGTTACACCGACGGCGGCCTGATCGGCCAGGACCTGAAGAACGTACTGCCGGCACTGCCTTTCCTGGTGCAGAACAGTCGCATCGTCAGTGGCGACGATCCACACGGCCGGCCGATTGCCGGTTGGGAAGACCAGATCGCCCTGCCCGACCTCAATGGCAAGCGCGTGGTGGTACTCGGCGGCGGCGACACCGGCATGGACTGCGTGCGTAGCGCTATCCGCCTGGGCGCGGCAAAGGTGACCTGTGCGTATCGTCGCGACGAAGCCAACATGCCGGGCTCGGCCCGCGAAGTGGCCAATGCCCGCGAAGAAGGCGTGCGCTTCCTGTTCAACCGCCAGCCGCTGGCGATTGAAGCCGGTGCCGATGATGAAGTGATCGGCGTGAGCGTGATCGAGACCGAGCTGGGCCAGCCCGATGCCAATGGTCGCCGCAACGCGGTCGCCATCGAAGGCAGCGAATCGCTGCTGGAAGCAGATGTGGTGATCATCGCCTTCGGCTTCTCACCGACCTTGCCGGAGTGGCTGGCATCCCAGGGCGTGGAAGCAAGCAGCAACGGCCGCATCATCGCCGGCGGCGCCACCCGCCTGCCGTTCCAGACCCACAACCCGAAGCTGTTCGCCGGTGGTGATGTGGTGCGCGGTGCCGACCTTGTGGTCACCGCTGTCGCCGAGGGGCGTGATGCGGCCGAGAGCATTGTTGCGTTGTTGAAGCGTTGATAGCGGGATGGCGCGAAGAGCGCCCTCACCCCTACCCCTCTCCCTTTGAAACAGGAGAGGGGACTGCTTCGGTGTGATCTTCTGCGCGCTGGGTTAGCTGCTTCGGCCGGCGCTCATCAGCATCTGTTGGCCACCGATTCAATCGATGCAGAACACGCGATGATGTCTACACGCGGCGGTTATGGTTGCCCCTTGGATTCGCGCATAGCTTCTGGCCCGCCTTCTGCTTTGGCCTCTGCTTTGGCTTTGGCTTTGGCTTTGGCTTGGGCTTTGGACCAGCAGTTCGCGCAACAACGACCGTCTCCCTTCTCCCGCAAGCGGGAGAAGGTGCCCGAAGGGCGGATGAGGGCAGCTCTGCCTCTGCTTCTTGATTCAGCTCTTCGGCTTTTGACCCCAGCACCACCCCCAAGCCGACACCCCGCTGTCCTACACTCAAGAACTCCGCACAAAGAGAAGTCGCAATGCGCATCGGTCTGGCCGCAAACCGTCTCCATCACGAAAGCGCCGACGCAGCGCTGTTCCGTTGGCTACGCGCCAGCGAGAAAGGCATCCGCGAACTTGGCGTCGGCTTGCACGCCGTAGGACGCACTTACGACGCCATTGCCAGCACCTACCCGCTGCAAAACTATCCAGCACTTCAGCGTTACCCCAACGGTCGCGAAGGCGGTCTGATGAAGCTGGTAGCCGAGGTAGTCGGCATGGGTACCCCCGAGCGCACACTCGATGGCGCGATCTACTTCATTGATCCGGTCGATCCCTCATCGGTATTCCCGGAAGCCATCGCCCTCAAGCGCCAGTGCGTCATCCACGGCAAACCCTTCATTTCCACAGTGGCAACGGCACGCGACTGGATCGAGATGGAGCGCATCCATGCGGGCTTCGTCCCGGATCCGGGTGCCAACGATTTGCACGACTTCAGCAAGCAGACGCTGGCACTGATCGCCCACGATGCGCGCAAGCCACAGATGCTGGCTTTCGCCGCCGAACATTTCGACGTGTTGTCGCAATTCCAGCAGCGCATAGGCACCGGCACCACCGGCCAGCGATTGAACGAGATGGCCTGGAGCCGTGGCTGGCCACGTGACCAGGAATGGATTCACCGCTTCCAGAGTGGCCCACTCGGCGGCGACGCACAGATCGCGGACCGCGTGCTCGAGCACCGCTGCCAACGCGCCATCTTCTTTGAAGACCCGCATGTGGCCCGCCAGCATGAAGCCGACATCCAGCTGTTGGAGCGCGCAGTGACCACGGTCACCGATGAAGCCGTGTGTATCACAGCTCCGAACATCGCAGCCCGCTGGGCAACTGCGGCACAGATACGCCAGAAAGCCTGACTGTAGTGCCGAGCCATGCTCGGCAGGGACTTTTCACGTAGCGCCGGCAGTACCCCAAGGCTCTGGCTGTTGCCTTGCTGTTGCC
>NZ_LDJJ01000044.1 GCF_001431465.1 Stenotrophomonas terrae
CTGCTGTCTGTAGTGCCGAGCCATGCTCGGCAGGGGCTCTACCGGGAATGCCTCTTGCCGAGCATGGCTCGGCACTACCCAGGTCGGATGTGCCACCAGCTTCGCGGCTGACGCCGCTCCTACACCCTCAACGTGCTTCGCGCCGCAAATGCTGCACGTTCGCGCAGCGAGAGGGCTGCTGGCGGTAGTGCCGAGCCATGCTCGGCAGGGGCTCTACCGGGGAACGCCCCTTGCCGAGCATGGCTCGGCACTACAGAGGACGGATGCACCACCAGCTTCGCGGCTGACGCTGCTCCTACACCCTCAACGTGCCTTGCGCCGAACATGCCGAACGTTCGCGCAGCGAGAGGGCTGCTGTCGGTAGTGCCGAGCCATGCTCGGCAGAGGCTCTACCGGGAATGCCCCTTGCCGAGCATGGCTCGGCACTACAGAGGACGGATGCACCACCAGCTTCGCGGCTTACGCCGCTCCTACACCCTCAACGTGCTTCGCGCCGCAAATGCTGCACGTTCGCGCGGCGAGAGGGCTGCTGTTTGTAGTGCCGAGCCATGCTCGGCAGGGGCTCTACCGGAGAACGCCCCCTTGCCGAGCATGGCTCGGCACTACAGAGGACGGATGCACCATCAGCTTCGCGGCTTACGCCGCTCCCACAGCTCCCACAGGCCCTACAGCCCTCAGTGCGCTTCACGCCGCACATGCCGCACGAAACGGCGTAGCAGCTGGCGGGCCAGGGGTGCGGCGGTCACTTCGCGGGCGACGCTGCGGGCGCAGCCGCCGTGGCGGGCGATGCAGTCGGCGCGGGCGCGCACGTAGCCGCGCATGTGGTGGGTGGCGAATTCGGGGTGGAACTGCAGGCCCCAGGCCTGCTCGCCCCAGCGGAAGGCGTGGCAGTTGTCCTGCACCGAGCGGGCCAGCACGGTGGCGCCTTCGGGCGCGCGCAGTACCGTCTGCAGGTGGGTGGCGTGGGCCGGGAAGCTGGCCGGCAGGCCGGCGAACAGCGGGTCGGCCGCAGCCGGGGCTTCCAGTTCCAGCTGGATGGTGCCGGACTCGCGCCCGGCCGGGTTGTAATCCACCTGCCCGCCCAGCGCGTGCGCCAGCAGCTGGTGGCCGTAGCAGATGCCCAGCAGCGGCATGCCGGCGTGGGCGGCGTCGCGCAGCCAGTCGGCGCTGCGCTCGCTCCAGTCGGCGCGGTCGGTGACGAAGGCAGCCGAGCCAGTGACTATCGTGGCGGAAAAATCGCCGCGGTCGGGCAGCTGCTCGCCGCGCTCGACGTTGACCACCACGGTGTCGGCTTCTTCCAGGCCGGCGGCGACGCGGATCCAGTGCGGAAAGCGGCCATAACGGCGCAGGGTCGGGAATGGTTGCCCGGTTTCAACGATCAAGAACGGCTGGGGCTTCATTCCGAGGGAGGCAGGACAGACAGGACTTCCTCGATTGTAGTCAGCCCTGCGGCTACCTTTTCAAGACCCGTACGGCGCAGGGTGCGCAGGCCTTCAGCGGCGGCGGCTTTGCTGAATCCGGCCAGATCCATGTCGCGGGTGATCCGCGCGCGCAGCCGCGAACCCAGTGGTAGCAACTCATACAGGCCAATCCGGCCCATGTAACCGGTGCGCCGACACTCCAGGCAACCGACCGGTGCATATGCCGTGACCACATCTGGTAATGCGTCATGGGCATGACGCAAGGGTGCCCAATCGGCCTCGCTCAAGGTGTCTGGCACTTTGCAGTGCGGGCACAGGGTACGCACCAGCCGCTGCGCCAGCACGCCGTTGACGGTGGAGGCGATCAGGTAATGCGGCACGCCCAGGTCGAGCAGGCGGGTGATCGCCGAGGGCGCATCGTTGGTATGCAGGGTAGACAGCACCAGATGGCCGGTCAGCGAGGCCTGCACCGCCATCTGCGCGGTCTCCAGGTCGCGGATTTCGCCGATCATGATGATGTCCGGGTCCTGTCGCAGCAGGGTGCGCACACCGGCGGCGAAATCCAGGTCGATATTTGTCTGCACCTGCATCTGGTTGAATTCGGGCGCGATCATTTCGATCGGGTCTTCCACCGTGCACACGTTCACATCCGGCGTGGCCAGGCGCTTGAGCGTGGAATACAGGGTGGTGGTCTTGCCCGAACCGGTGGGGCCGGTGACCAGCACGATGCCGTGCGGGCGGGCGACCAGCTCGTTCCAGCCAGCGGCTTCTTCCGGGCTGAAGCCGAGCTGCTCGATGCTCTTGAAGGCCGAATCCGGGTCGAAGATACGCATCACGCACTTCTCGCCAAAGGCGGTGGGCATGGTCGACAGGCGCATTTCCACCTCGCGCCCGCCCGGCGAGCGGGTCTTGATGCGGCCATCCTGCGGGCGCCGGCGCTCGGCCAGGTCCATGCGGCCGAGCACCTTGATGCGGCTGACCACGGCGGTCATCACCGACGGTGGCAGCTCGAATACCTTGTGCAGCACGCCATCGATGCGGAAACGCACCCGCCCCATGTCGCGGCGCGGCTCCAGGTGGATATCGCTGGCGCGCTGTTCATAGGCGTATTGCAGCAACCAGTCGACGATGCTGACCACATGGTGGTCGTCGGCATTGACGTCGCCGGCGCGGCCCAGCTCGACCAGCTGTTCGAAGCTGGGCAGGCCGCTGCTGTTGCTGCCGTCGCGGTTATCGCTGCGGGCGTTGCGCACCGAGCGGGTGACGCCGAAGAACTCCATCGAGTAGCGGTGCAGGTCCAGCGGGTTGACCAGCACCATGTCGATGCGGCGGCGGCTCAGATGCTGCAGGTCGGGCACCCAATCGCGCGCCATCGGCTCGCTGGTGGCCACCAGCACGCGCTCGCTGTCCACTGCCAGCGGCAGGATGCGGTGGCGGCGCGCATAGGCGTGGGAGACCACGGCGGTGGCGCCGGCGACGTCGACCCGGGTCGGATCGATGCGCAGGTAGCGGCTATGGGTACGGTTGGCCAGCCACTCGGTCAGCCGCTCCAGGCTGAGTTCGCCGCTGCCCTGGGCGGCGGCCAGTTTCAGGTTGGCCAGCAGCACCAGCGGGTGGACCTCGCTGGCATTGCGCGCACCCTGGGCGGAAAAACGGATCCGCTCCTGGTCATGCGCGGCGACCAGCCCGTCGGCCAGCAAAGCACTGGCGATATTGGAAAACTGCAGCCTTCCCGGGGCGATAGCCACCGGTGCTGATGGTGCCTGAGAGCCCTCTACGGCCGCGTTCTCCACCCCAAACCCCTTGCTGGCGCGGCCATCGCGCGGTCGGTCGCTATACTAACGCACCCCTTACGTACGGCTCAGGCAGCATGTCCGCGACTCCCCCCGTTTCGATAACTTTCCAGGGACTGATCCAGACCCTCAACGATTTCTGGGCGAAACAGGGCTGTGTCTTGATCCAGCCGCTGGACCTGGAAGTGGGCGCCGGTACCTTCCATCCGGCCACGTTCCTGCGCTCGATCGGCCCGGAAAGCTGGAATGCCGCCTACGTGCAGCCCTCGCGCCGTCCCACCGATGGCCGCTACGGCGAAAACCCCAACCGCCTGCAGCGCTACTACCAGTACCAGGTGGCGATGAAGCCGAGCCCGGACAACATCCAGCAGCTCTACCTGGATTCGCTCAAGGCGCTGGGCATCGACCCGCTGGTGCATGACCTGCGCTTCGTCGAGGACAACTGGGAATCGCCGACCCTGGGCGCCTGGGGCCTGGGCTGGGAAATCTGGCTCAACGGCATGGAAGTCACCCAGTTCACCTACTTCCAGCAGGCCGGTGGCCTGGAATGCCGGCCGGTGCTGGGCGAAATCACCTACGGCCTGGAGCGGCTCTGCATGTACCTGCAGAACTGCGACAACGTCTACGACCTGATCTGGACCTACGGCCCGGACGGCACCCCGGTCACCTACGGCGATGTCTACCACCAGAACGAGGTGGAGCAGAGCACCTACAACTTCGAGTACGCCGACGTGGAAGAAATGTTCCATCGCTTCGACGCCTGCGAGAAGGAAGCGCAGAAGCTTGTGGAAGCCGGCCTGCCGCTCCCGGCCTATGAACAGGTCTGCAAGGCCTCGCATTCGTTCAACCTGCTGGATGCGCGCCGCGCCATCTCGGTGACCGAGCGCCAGCGCTACATCCTGCGCGTGCGCACGCTGTCGCAGGCGGTGGCCAAGCTGTACGAGGCCAAGCGTCTGGAAGCGGTCGCCGCCAAGGAGGTGCAGGCATGAGCATGCAGCCGCTGCTGATCGAACTGGGCGTGGAAGAGCTGCCGGTCAAGGCGCTGCCGGGCCTCGCGCAAGCCTTCTTTGATGGTGTGATCGATGGCCTGGCCAAGCGTGGCGTGGCCTTCGAGCGTGGCGATGCCAAGCCGCTGTCGACCCCGCGTCGCCTGGCCGTGCTGTTGCCGGGCGTGGAAACCGAGCAGCCCGAGCAGCACTCGGAAGTGTTCGGCCCGTACCTGAACATCGCGCTGGACGCCAATGGCGCGCCGACCAAGGCGCTGCAGGGCTTTGCTGCCAAGGCCGGGATCGACTGGACCGCGCTGGAGCGCACCACCGACGCCAAGGGCGAGCGCTTCGTGCTGCGCTCGGTCACCCCGGGCGCGCAGACCGCCAGCCTGCTGCCGGAGATCCTGCGCGAGGCCATCGCCGCCATGCCCATCCCCAAGCCGATGCGCTGGGGCAACCACGATTACGCCTTCGCCCGGCCGGTGCATTGGCTGGTGCTGCTGCACGGCACCGACATCGTGCCGGCCGAGTTGCTGGGCCTGAGCTCGGACCGCTTCAGCCGCGGCCACCGCTTCATGGCCGATAAGCAGGTGTGGCTGAGCACGCCGAACGACTACGTTGAATCGCTGAAGGCGGCCAATGTGCTGGTCGATGCCGATGCACGCCGCGAGCGCATCATGGTCGAGGTCAATGCCGCAGCCGCACAGGCCGGGGGCGTTGCCCGCATCACCGACGACAACCTGGAGCAGGTGGTCAACCTGGTCGAATGGCCGGCGGCAGTGCTGTGCAGTTTCGAACGCGAATTCCTGGCCGTACCGCAGGAAGCGCTGATCGAGACGATGGAGATCAACCAGAAGTTCTTCCCGGTGCTCGATGCCGGCGGCAAGCTGACCGAGAAGTTCATCGGCATCGCCAACATTGAATCCAGGGACGTGGCCGAAGTTTCCAAGGGCTACGAGCGGGTCATCCGTCCGCGCTTCTCCGATGCCAAGTTCTTCTTCGACGAAGACCTCAAGCAGGGTCTGGTGGCGATGGGCGAAGGCCTGAAGACCGTCACCTACCAGGCCAAGCTGGGCAGCGTCGCCGACAAGGTGCAGCGCGTCAGCGCGCTGGCGCAGGTGATTGCGCCGCAGGTCGGTGCCGACCCGGTGCAGGCCAAGCGTGCCGCCGAGCTGGCCAAGAACGACCTGCAGTCGCGCATGGTCAATGAGTTCCCGGAACTGCAGGGCATCGCCGGTCGTCACTACGCCGTTGCCGGTGGCGAATCGCCGTCGGTGGCGCTGGCCATCGACGAGAGCTACCAGCCGCGCTTTGCTGCCGATGACATCGCCTTGTCGCCGCTGGGCAAGGTGCTGGCGATCGCCGAGCGCCTGGACACCCTGGCCGGCGGCTTTGCCGCAGGCCTGAAGCCGACCGGCAACAAGGATCCGTTCGCCCTGCGCCGCAACGCGCTGGGTCTGGCCCGCAGCATCATCGAGTCGGGTTTTGATCTGGATCTGCCGGCGCTGCTGGCCACTGCCAACGCCGGCCTGGCCGAGCGCAAGGTGCAGGCCGATGGCGCCGAGCTCTACGACTTCATCGTCGACCGCCTGAAGGGCTACTACGCCGACAAGGGCGTGCCGGCCACCCACTTCAACGCCGTCGCCGAATTGAAGCCGGCCTCGCTGTACGACTTCGACCGCCGCATCGATGCCATCGGCACCTTTGCCCAGCTGCCGGAAGCCGAGGCACTGGCCGCGGCCAACAAGCGCATCCGCAACATCCTGCGCAAGGCCGATGGTGAGATCCCGGGCAGCATCGATCCGTCGCTGCTGCGTGAGCCGGCCGAGAGCGAGCTGGCCGAAGCGGTGGTCGCCGCCATCGACGACACCGGCACCGCGCTGGCGCACAAGGACTACGTGGCCGTGCTCGGCCGCCTGGCCCGGCTGCGCCCGCAGGTGGATGCGTTCTTCGATGCGGTGATGGTCAACGCCGAAGACCCGGCACTGCGTGGCAACCGCCTGGCGCTGCTGCGCACCCTCGGCGACCGCCTCGGCAGCGTGGCGGCGATCGAGCACCTGTCGAACTGATCGGCCTTGGATGTCTGACCGCAACAGGCCCGCGCAAGCGGGCCTGTTGTCTTGTGGAGCCGGCAACCGCAATCGGTAGTGCCGAGCCATGCTCGGCTGGGCATTACCGGTACAGCCTCTGCCGAGCATGGCTCGGCACTACAGAGACCACCGCTGCCGAGCATGGCTCGGCACTACGGTGCGGTGGGATGACGGTTATGTGATTTTGCTGGTCATGTTCGGACCGGTATGCTGACGCGCATGCAGCTATCTCGAATCACCCCGCTCCTTCTGTTCCTGGCAATGCTGGCAGCAGCACCGCTCGCCCATGCCCGTGGCACCATCGAAAAAGTCCAGATCAAAGGTCTGGACAAGGGTGATGACGCCGAGATGATCGAAAACATCGAGGTTTCACTCTCGGTCTACGATGCGATCGGCAAGGTGCAGGGCGAGTCACGGTTGGAATACCTGCTGTCGCAGGCCGAGCGGCAGACCCGTACGGCGCTGGAACCGTTCGGTTTCTACAACCCCAAAATCACCATCGAAGCACCGCGTACCGGCGATACCCTGCAGGTGCTGATCCAGGTCGACAAGGGTGAGCAGGTCAAGGTCCGCACCGAGGAACTGGCCATCACCGGTCCGGCCTCGCGCGATCAGTATCTGCAGGAAGACATCGAGGCCTTCCAGCCCAAGACCGGCGAGGTCTTCGATTCGGTCAACTACGAAGCCAGCAAGATCAAGATCACCCGGCGCCTGGCCGAGCGTGGTTACTTCGATGCCGATTTCACCCAGCGCAAGGTGGAAGTGACGCGCGCCGAGAATGCTGCCGACATCTTCCTCACCTGGGACAGCGGCCGCCGCTACAACATGGGCCCGATTTCCTTCGAGCAGGATTACTTCCGCCCGGACCTGTTCGAGCCGCTGGTCTACTGGGAGCAAGGCAGCTACTGGCATGAAGGCAAGCTCGACCGCCTGCGCGAGTCGCTGACCAAGCTCGACTACTTCAGCGTCATCGATATCCAGCCGCACCCGGAACAGGCCGATGACAACGGCGAGGTGCCGGTCAACGTCAAGCTGACGCGTGCCAAGCGCACCATCTACACCGCTGGTCTGAGCTATGGCAGCGAGAGCGGCCCCGGTGTGCGCGGTGGCGTCGAGCGTCGCTACGTCAACCGGCGCGGGCACAAGCTCACCACCCAGCTGGACTATGCGCAGAAGCGCAAGAGCTTCATCACCAGCTACCGGGTGCCGGGCTTCCGCTGGCTGGATGGCTGGTATACCTATGCGGTCAGCGCCTATGACGAGCAGACCGACTACATCGACCTGCGCAACATCAAGCTGATCGCCAGCCGCAGCGGCGAGATCAACGAGAACTGGACCGCCATCGTGTCGATGAACGCCCTGCGCGAACGCTGGCGCTACAGCTCCGGCGATGCGTTCAACGCGGCGGTCTACAACTATTCAACGCTGGTCTACCCGCAGCTCACCGCCGACTACGTCAATGTCGATGACAAGAGCTTCCCGCGCCGTGGCCTGAGCGGCAACGCCACCATGCGCGGTGGCATCGAAGGCGCAGGCTCGGATACCAGCTTCATCCAGGCCGATGCCACCGTGCGCTGGTACATCCCGCTGGGCGATGTCGATCGCCTGATCCTGCGTGGGCAGGCCGGCACCACCTGGACCAGCGATCTGGTCTCGATGCCGCCCAGCCTGCGCTATTTCGCCGGTGGTGACCGCTCCATCCGTGGTTATGCCTACCGTGAAGTCGGCCCACGCACGCCGGCACCGGACAAATACGCACTCGGTGCCAAGAATCTGGTGATCGGTTCGGCCGAGTACGAGCATTACTTTGGCGGTGGCCCGTGGGGCGGCGCGGTGTTCGTCGATACCGGCAGTGCTTTCGACAACACCATTGATCTGCACACCGGCGTCGGTTTCGGCGTGCGCTGGAAATCGCCGGTGGGCCCGGTCCGCATCGATATCGCCCATGGCTTGAACAACCCCGATTCGCAGTTCCAGCTCTACCTCAACATCGGAGCTGACCTGTGAGCCGCCGTCCCGACGACGTGAGCCCGGAAGAACGCGAGGCGCGCATCGCCGAGCTGCGGGCCAAGCGCAAGGCGCGTCTGCGCACGCTGGCGATCCGCAGCGGCATCACCATCACCGTGCTGGTGCTGCTGGGCCTGTTTGCCTTGTATTGGCTGCTGCAGACGGTGGCCGGGCGCGAGGTATTGCTGGCGCAGGTGGTGGCGCGGCTGCCGGCGGGTTCCTCGCTGACCTGGAGCAAGGCAGAAGGCCCGCTGGCCGGGCCGCTGATCCTGCACGACCTGGATTTCCGCTACAACGATCTGCATTTCACCGCGGCGCAGGCCTATCTGGATCCGGATATCCGCCCCCTGCTGGGCCGCAAGCTGCGCCTGGACGCACTGCGCATCAGCGACGCCACGCTGGAACTCGGCCCCTCCGAAGACAAGCCGTTCGAGTTGCCGCGCTGGCCGGATGTGCTGCCTGCGATCGAGCTGCCGCTGGCCCTGCAGGCCGACACCATCGTGATCGATGGCCTGCGCATCACCCAGCTGCAGCAGCCGATCATCGATATCACCCGCATCCGCGGTGGGCTGGAAGCGGCGAATGGCGAATTCACCGCCAGCCAGCTCAAGGTCAACAGCAACCTGGGTGATTTCCGCATCGACGGCCATTACCTGCCGCGCGAGGATTACGCCACCGACCTGACCGTGCGCGCTCTCATGCCGCCGCGTCCGGGCCAGCCTGCGGCGCGCCTGGGCCTGGTCGCTCGCGGTGACCTGGCGCACATGGAAGTAGCCATTGCAGGTTATGCACCCAAGCCGCTGCATGTCAGCCTGATCCTGGACGGCCGCACCGATCCGGTATGGAATGTGGCCGCGCGCAGCGAGCAGCTGGACATCGGGCAAGTGGTACCGGCGCAGTTCCTGGCCGAAGCCCCGGCACCGCTGGCGCTGGATTTCACCGCGCGCGGGCGCGGTGGCCAGGCCAAGCTGCAGGGCCGGGTACGCCAGGGCGAGAACGAGCTGGTGCTGGCGCCGTCCAATGTCGCCATCGAGAACCAGGTGCTGACGGTCGCACCGCTGGTTGCTGAGGCCTTCGGCGGCAGCGTGCGCCTGCAGGGCACTGCCGATTTCAGCGATGCGCAGAATCCGGGCTTCCACTTCGCGGTGGTGGCCAATCAGCTGACCTACACCCCCGAACCGGACCCGAGTTCACCGGACAGCACGCCGGTGCCGCTGCACCTGAAGGAAGCGCGGCTGGGCGTGGCCGGCAACCTCAAGAATTGGGCCGCGGTCGGCAAGGCCGATGTCGCGCGCGATGCACAGGACGCCAATCTGGATTTCGACGTGCGGGGCAACGACCAGCAGGCACGCATCGAACGGCTCAAGGCGACCACCCCCGGCGGCGCACTGGAATTGAAGGGCTCGGCGGCATGGGCGCCCGAACTGGCCTGGGATGTGGAAGCGAGCCTGG
Organism: Stenotrophomonas terrae; assembly: GCF_001431465.1. Taxonomy (GTDB): domain Bacteria; phylum Pseudomonadota; class Gammaproteobacteria; order Xanthomonadales; family Xanthomonadaceae; genus Stenotrophomonas; species Stenotrophomonas terrae. The sequence continues at coordinate 9,753 of NZ_LDJJ01000044.1, forward strand.
CCAAGTTCGACCCGGGCTATTTCGCCCCAGGTTGGGAGGGCAATCTGTCCGGCACGTTCGCTTCCAAGGGCAAGCAGTTGCCGGCAGTGGCTGGCAGTACCGACATGCGCTTTGAAGCCAGCTTGGACGTACCGCAGATCAACGGCATGCTGCGCGGCCGCCGCGTCGATGCGCGCGCAAAGCTGGCCCTGCAGGGTACCCAGGGCGAAGGCAATGTGCGGCTGGTGATGGGCGACAGCCAGATCGAGGCCAAGGGCAAGGTCGGTGATCGCCTGGATGTGGATGCACGGCTGGAGCCGCTGCACCTGTCCGATCTGCTTCCCGGTGGCACCGGCAGCCTGGCCGGTACGCTGCAGCTGCGCGGCACCCCCAGCGAGCCGGACATCACTGCCGACCTGCGCGGTAATGGCCTGCAGTGGGACGATTGGAAAGCACAGCAGATCAGCATCAACGGTCGCCTGCCCTGGCGCGGTGACAGCGGCGCACTGCAGATCCATGGCAGCGCGGTCGAGGTAGGCATGCTGCTGGACCAGGTCAACATCAACGCACGTGGCAGCGTGCAGAACCTGCAACTCGATGCCGATACCCGCAACGAGCTCGGTGCGGTAGCGCTGAGCGGCAGCGTGCGGCAGCAGGGCCAGGCCTGGCGCGGCGAGCTGGCATCGTTGCGCATCGCCCCGGTCAAGGGTGCGCCCTGGCAGCTGCGGCAGCCGGCCGCGTTCAACGTGCAGGGCAGCAACTTCACGTTGGCCGATGCCTGCCTGGGTGCGGAAACCGGCGGCGCCTTGTGCATTGCCGCCAACTGGCCGCGCGAAGGCCTGCAGCTGCGCGGCGATGCCTTGCCGCTTGCGCTGGTGCAGCCCTGGTTGCCGCCCAACGAAGGCCGCCGCATGTACCTGCGCGGCGAGATCACCCTGGACGGTAACATCCGCCCACGTGGCAATGCCTGGGAAGGTGCCTTCAAGGTGGCCTCGGCCGAAGGCGGCATCCGCCTGGGCGACAACGCCCGTGGCGAGCTGGTGCGTTACGACAATTTCTCGTTGAACGTGGACATGCTGCCCAACAGCATCAAGGGCTACCTGGGTGTCGGTTTCAAGGGTGACGGCTTCATCGATGCCAAGGTGCAGACCGGTTGGGAGCCCAATGCAGCGTTGACCGGCGAGTTGTACATGAACATCGCACGGCTGTACTGGCTGGAGTTGTTCTCGCCCGACCTGGTGCGCCCGCAAGGCCTGATCGAAGGCCACGTCAGCCTGCGCGGCACGCGCTCGCAGCCCACCCTGGGCGGTGACGCCAAGCTCAGCAACTTCACCGGTGAGTTCCCGGCCCTGGGCCTGACCCTGAGCGAAGGCAGCGCCACCTTCGTCGCCCAGCCCGATGGCTCGGCGCGCATCAGCGCTTCGACCAAGACCGGTGGCGAAGGGGCATTGCAGGTGGACGGTGGCCTGTCCTGGTTTGGTGACGCACAGCCGCTGCAACTGCATATCCATGGCGACAAGGTGCTGCTGGCCAACACCAGCGAGCTGCGCGTGGTCGCCAACCCGGACCTGAACTTCACCCTGGCCGGCACCGCGATGGAGCTGCGCGGCAGCGTGCATGTGCCCGAAGCCCACCTCGACCTGGAGCGCCTGGATCGCGGTACTTCGTCGTCGGAAGACATCGTGGTGCTGGACCCGGTGGATCCGGAAGAAGGCCCCTCCTCGCCGCTGGACATGGACCTGACCGTCAGCCTCGGCGACAAGGTCAAGATGAGCGGCTTCGGCCTGAAGGGCGCGTTGACCGGGCGGATGCAGGTGCGTGCGCGTCCGGGCCGCGAGATGACCGCCAACGGCGGCCTGGAAGTCAGTGGCCGCTACAAGGCTTACGGCCAGGACCTGACCATCACCGATGGCCAGCTGCTGTGGAACTACGGCGTGGTTTCCGATCCGCGCATCAACATCAAGGCCGAACGTGCCATTGGTGACGTCACCGCCGGCATCACGGTCACCGGCCGCGCGCAGCAGCCGAAGGTGGACGTGTGGTCGAACCCGGCGATGTCGCAGTCCGAATCGCTTGCTTACCTGGTGCTGGGGCGTAGCCTGAGCATGGCCAGCAGCGACCAGGCACAGCAGGTCAACGCGGCCTCGGCGGCGCTGTCGGCCGGCAGCGGCCTGTTGGCCGCGCAGGTGGGCGCCAAACTGGGCCTGGATGATGCCGGCGTCAGCCAGTCCCGCGCACTGGGTGGCTCGGTGATCGGCGTGGGCAAGTACATCACGCCCAAGCTCTACATCGGCTACGGCGTCTCGCTGGTGGGCAGCGGCTCGGTGCTGACCCTGAAGTACCTGCTGCGTCGCGGCTTCGACATCGAAGTGGAATCGTCCACGGTTGAAAACCGCGGCTCGGTGAACTGGCGCAAGGAGCGTTGAGCAGCAGGGGGTGTTGTGGGAGCGGCGTAAGCCGCGAAGCCAGCACTCCCACCGCAGCCATTGGCGCATAGCACTGGCCGAAGATGCTTCACCGCGAAGCCATACAGCAATGGCTTCGCGGCTTACGCCGCTCCTACATGGCCCGCGCTTTCGGCAGCGCCCTGACGTAGCCCACACAAGCGCTGGCTGCCCCTGTTGTGACTGCTGGCGGTTGCCGCTCCTGGCGGGGGCCGCTACTGTCGGCGGCTGTTCTGTAATCCGCTGGAGTTCCGATGACGCGTAAACCGCTTACCGCCGCGCTGGCGCTGGGCATGAGCCTGGCCGCTGTTGCCGCCCACGCCAACGAAGGCATGTGGATGCCGACGCAGCTGCCGGAGCTGGCCAGGACGCTGAAGGAAGCCGGCTTCAAGGGTGACCCGAAGCAGTTGGCCGATGTCACCGCGCCGCCCTTGAGTGCGGTGGTACGGGTGGGCGGTGGTACCGGCTCGTTTGTCTCCGACGACGGCCTGCTGCTGACCAATCACCATGTGGCCTACGGCGTCATCCAGTACAACGCCAGCAAGGAGCACAACACCATCGACGACGGCTTCATCGCCCAGGGCCGCGACGACGAGCGCGCTGCCAATCCCGATTACCGGGTGCTGGTGACGGTGGGCTTCGACAAGGTCACCGATGAGGTGCTCAAGGACGCGCGCGGCAAGACTGGCCGCGGTTACTACGATGCGGTGGAAAGCGCACGCAAGCGCATCGTCGCCGACTGCGAAGCCGAGGGCGGTGTGCGCTGCTCGGTGGCCAATATGTACTACGGCAGTGATTTCTACCGCATCCGCCAGCTGGAGCTGACCGATATCCGCCTGGTCTATGCACCGCCGCGCGCGATCGGCAACTACGGCGATGAAGTCGACAATTTCATGTGGCCGCGGCACACCGGCGATTTCACCCTGCTGCGTGCCTATGTGGGCAAGGACGGCAAGCCGGCGCCGTATAGCAAGGACAACGTGCCTTACCATCCGCCGGCACATCTGAAGATGTCGCTGGATGGCCCCAAGGAAGGCGACTACGCAATGCTGGCCGGCTACCCGGGCACCACCTATCGGCTGCGCACCGCTGCCGAGTTCGCCAACCAGATCGATAGCGTGCTGCCGCGCCGCGTCGAGGTTTTCCAGCAGCTGATCGATGTGATCGAAGCGCAGGGCAAGACCAGCGCCGATGCACGCACCCGCTATGCCTCGCAGCTGCAGTCGCTGAAGAACAACCGCAAGCGTGCCGCCGGTGAGCTGGAAGGCCTGCTGCGCAGCGATGCCAAGAGCCAGCGTGCGCAGGACGAGCAGGCCATGCTGGCCAGCGCCGATGGCAAGTACAAGGCGGATATCGACGCGTTGTTTGCCTCGTTGGCGGAGGATCGCGCGGTTGGTAGCAGCGAATTCCTGGTCACCTTGATGTCCAGCCAGACCCAGTTGCTGCGCTCGGCGCTGCTGCTGGAACGGCTGCGGGTGGAATCGCTCAAGCCCGACGCCGAGCGTGAGGCCGGTTACCAGCAGCGTGACCAGGCTCTGATTGAAGGCGTGCTCAAGCAGGTGCAGCGCCGCTACGACCCGACGGTCGAAAAAGCCCTGCTCACAGCCTTGCTGACCCGCTACCAGCAGTTGCCGGATGCGCAGCGCGATTCGCATTACGACAACCTGTTCGGGCGCACCCCGGCCGAATTGGCCAAGCACCTGGACGAGCTGTACGCACAGACCAAGCTGGGCGATGAGGCGCAACGCCTGTCGCGCTTCGAGGCGGCGCGCAAGGGCGGCTTCATCGAAGCCGACCCGCTGGTCTCGGTGGCCTCGGCGCTGGTGATGGCACAGCTCAGCGCCGAACGCGACAGCAAGGAGCGCGAAGGCGAACAGCTGCGCCTGCGCCCGTCCTATATGCAGGCCTTGTTCGCCTGGCGCGCAAGCCAGGGCAGGGCGGTGTACCCGGATGCCAACAGCACCCTGCGCATCAGCTACGGCAAGGTCGAGGCGCTGCACCCGCGCGATGCGGTCAGCTACGCGCCGGTCACCACTGTGGCCGGCATCGTCGAGAAGAACACCAATACGGTGCCATTCGACGCCCCCAAGCCGCTGCTGGCGGCCATCGCCAAGGGTGATTTCGGCAGCACCGCCGATCCGGTCCTGAAGACCCAGACGGTCAACTTCCTGACCAACCTGGACACCACCGGCGGCAACTCCGGTTCGCCGGTGCTCAATGCCAAGGGTGAGCTGATTGGCCTGAACTTCGATTCCAACTGGGAATCGGTCAGCGCCAGCTGGTGGTTCGACCCGCGCTACAAGCGTGCGGTGCACGTGGACATGCGCTACCTGCGCTGGCTGCTGGCCAAGGTGTACCCGGCGCCGGCGCTGCTGCAGGAAATTGGCGTGCCGGCGGAGTAAACGCCGCGGGAGAGGGCGGCGCGCCAACGCCGCCCTTTTCGTTCATAAACAAGCGCCGTCCGTTTCATTCATAAAACGGCGTGTACCCGGTTTCAGCGGTAACTGACATTACGCTAGGCTAAAATCCCAGCTATACGTGGGCTGTTTACTTAAGCCCGACAGGGAGAGTGTGTGGCATCGGATCTGAACTTCGCGCCCGTTGGCGCAGCCAATCCCATGGCCTTGGCGCCGTTGCGTATCTGGATTGTCGGCAACCTGGAACTGCTGCAGCCGTTGTTGCCCTACGGTGCCCAGATCCAGGCCCTGGACAGCGTTGAGGCGCTGTACCGCGAACTGGTGATCGTCCCCTGCGACATCGTCGTGATCGACACCACCCGGGTCCGCACAGGCATGGTCGAGACCGTCGAACACCTGCGCCGCCGTGATGATCTGGGCGTGGTGCTGCTGGTGGACCCGCTCACCCCGCAACTGATTGCCGAAGGCCTGTGGGCTGGTGCTGACGCCTGCCTGCCGCATCGGCCGGAGCCCGAATTCCTGGCAGCCAAGCTGTACAGCCTGCGCCGGCGCCTGCCTGGTGAAGCCGCGCAGCTGGTGGAAAACCTGGCTTCGGCCAACGACAACACCTGTTGGTCGCTGGAATCGGACGGCTGGGACCTGCGCGGGCCCAACGGACAGGTGTTGGCGCTGACCGAGGCCGAGCGCGCATTCCTCACTTTGTTGTTCTCTTCGCCGGCTGAGACAGTCGCCCGCGAACGCCTGATCGCCGCCCTCACCGACCAGCCCTGGAGCTTTGATCCGCATAGGATCGAGGTGCTGGTGCACCGCCTGCGCAACCGTGTGCAGGCCGCCACCGGCTGTACCCTCCCGGTTCGCGCAGTTCGGGGTGCCGGCTACCGTTTGACGGTCTAGTTCACAGTTTTAAATTCAGTGACGATTCATTGATTTGAAGATGCGCCTGTTCACATTTGTGAGAGGCGAAATACGTAAATCCCGCGTGAAATCAATGTGATAGCCATGTGATGCGCAACGCATCAAGTCCGTTACGAAAGTAAGTGAGATTTTCCGTCATTTAACGGAACTGAATACGCCCCGGCGCGCCGTAAGAATCGCCGCCAACACGAGCACCCCCACGGTGCCGACTTGGCAGTTCGTTTTTGGGGCGAACTGTCTGACCACACGAATTTTCCCCGGGCTGCCATCTGGCGGCCTGTGCGCGCAGCGTTTGCACGAGGTTTGCACGGTGAACAAGCAATTCAAGCAGGACAGCGACGTCAGTCACTCTTTCGACGTGCCTACAACGGGCCGCCCGTCGCGGAGCTGGCTGCGGAAGGCGTGCCATGGTGGCCTGCGCGGGTTGGCGGCACTGGGGTTGATGGCCGGTTTGATGGCAGCGGCACCTGCGGCGCAGGCGTACAACGTGGGCCTGTCCTCGTTCCAGGATTCGACCAGCCCCTGGCTGATGGCCAATGGCGACCCATCCGGCACCAATGAAGGCAGCAACCTGACGCCGCTGGGCGGCATCGTGGTCTATGACGCGGTGATCGCCAACATCGAGGCCAGCTCTGTTTCGGGCATTGCGGCGGTCTTCGACATGGCGCCGGGCATGACGGTCTACGAAATCCCGTCCAACTGCACCAGCCAGACAGCAAGCTCCGGCGCATTGCGCATCGTCTGCGAGTTTACCTCCTTGCCTGCACTGGGCACCGAGGCATTCCAGCTGAAGATGGCCACCAGCGGCATGGCCAAGTCGGTAGTCGGCGTGCACGGCGCGGTGGGCCTGACCAACCAGGTGCCGGCGCTCAATGAAAGTGTGCAGGCGCTGGATCCGGCGACGCACGCGTTCTTCCAGGGCGACAGCAATACCAGCAACAACAAGCTGTCCGACAACACCACGTTGACCGATTCGGCCGATCTGGAACTGGTCAAGACCAGCAACCCGGCGGCGCCCGGCAGTGTCATTGGTGGCGGTGAAGTCACTTACACCTTGACCGTCACCAACAAGGGCCCCGGCCCGGCGAGCAATTTCAACGTCCGCGACAGTTTGCCGTCCGGCTTCACTGTGGTCGCCGGCAGTTTCCAGGGAGCGGGAGCAGGGTGGGCCTGGAATGCCGCCACCACCACCGCCACCCATGCCACTGGCTTGGCGGCAAATGCCTCCACCACCTTCAGCTTCAAGGCAAAGGCCGACATCTCGGCCGGTGATGTCACCAACCACGCGCTGGTCACCTCGGTCGGCACCATCGATACGCAGCCGAACAACAACCCGGCCCAGGCTGACACCCGCGTCAGGGCCGGTGCGGACCTGGGCGTGGATATTGCGTGGAGCAAGAGTCCGGCCACCACCGATCAGCCGCTGGATCTGAAGATCACCGTCACCAACAAGGGCCCGGAGACCGTCAACGATGCCGTCATCAAGGGCAGCCTGCCTGCAGGCATGCCGTGGGCCGGTGTGGACGTCAGCCAGGCGCCAAGCTGGGCATGCGTCCCCGATGTGGCCGGTGCAGACCCGGTGCTCTTCACCTGTACGCGCCAGCCGGGCTTCAGCAAGTCCGCCAGCGGCGAAGTGATCACCATCAACAGCACGGCGCCGGCCACACCCGGCGATTACACCGCGTCGGCAACGGTGGATTCGGCCCTGCTTGAAGACCCGGTTACCACCAATGACAGCGACAGCGCCACCGTCTCGGTGCTGGCCGATGGTGCCGACCTGGAACTGGGCAAGAGCAAGGTCAACCTGCAATCGTTGACCGATCCCGGGCTGGCACCGAACAAGGTGCCTGCAGGCAATACCGTGGCCAGCGACATGCTGTCAACGTTGACGCTGCACAACAACGGCCCGGCCGATGTCATCGGCAACGCCGAGATCCAGGAACTGCTTGCTGAAGGCGAAGAGTTCAAGGGTGTCTACAACGGCAACTTCGACTGTGCCGCCGTACCTGCGGCGTGGAGCAGCGGCGTCCGCCAGTTGGTGACCTGTACGCTGAAGGCTGCTGCCTATCCGTTCAAGCTGGGGCAGACGGAGCCCCTGAGGCTGGTCACCCGTGCGCGGGAGCTGCCGACAGGCGGTGCCGGCGCGCTACTGGTCAACAATGCCTGCACCGGCGGCACCATGCCGAACGGCTATGTTGGTTCAGCAATCGCCAATGAACCGACCACCAGCACGGGCGTGAACGCCGACAAGGTCACTGCCAACGACTGTGCCAATGGTGATGGTGTGGCAGTCACCCAGGGCGTGGCGAATCTGAGGGTGAGCAAGGAAACCCGCGCCCCGAATTCCGGCGACCGTGTGTTGAAGGTAACCGACACCGAGATGAGCTACATCATCACGGTCACCAACACCGGTGATGCCACCACCGGCGTGGTGGTGAACGACAAGATCCCGGGTTGGTCGAGCTTCACCAAGGCGACGGTGACCAACACGGCCAATTGGGACTGCACGGCAGTGGAAACCGTCATCTGCCGGTCCAACGCGACGGTCATGGCAAGTGGTGCCGTCAACACGATCACCATCAAGCTGACCCATACCGACGACGTCTCGCCAGGCTTCCTTGTCGACAGCGTCGGCAAGGTCCTCGCGTGCCCGAATGCGCCGCCGGTTGCAACGAACCAACCGCACTTCCATTGCAATACGGTGGGTGTCGGCATCGACGGCACCCAGCCCAACTCCTTGGGTGAAGGCGACTGGACGGACAACTACGCCAGCGACTGGGTCAGTGCCGAGCGCTACGCGAACATGAAGACGCAGAGCAAGACCATCACCACCGGTCGTGATGACGGCCAGGCCGGTGTCAACTCGGTCTATCGCGTCGAATACAGGAATGACGGCCCCTCGGCAGTGCCGGGCGTGGTCATGCGCGACACCTTCAAGCTGCTCGCCGGCGACGCAGGCTTCGTGCTGATCGAGGCCAAGACGGCCGGCGGCGCAACCTGCACCGTCGTCAGCAAGGACCCAGGGATTACCGAGCTGCAGGGGCAGGGCGGTATGTCCTACTCCAACACCAATTCCGCGCTGGTGCAGAATTTGACGGTCGCATGTCCTGCGGTCGATTTCACTGCTGGCAGCGCGCAGACACTCAATATCACCATCCGCCCCAACGTCAACAGCGGCAATACCGGTCGCTATTTCGACAATACCGGCAATTTCATCATCTCTACCGGTACCGGTGCCGATTACCACGGCAGCGATGCCAATGGTGATTTCATCTACAACAGCAACACCAATGTCAGCGACGACACCCAGGATGCCACGCTCACTTTCAAGCAGGGCGAGGCCGACCTGGCGGTACAGAAGAAGGACGTGTTCGACACGTTCAAGGACCCGATCGGCTACGACGGCACCCAGCCGGCGAAGAACGTCCTGACCTACATGCTGGAGGTCACCAATGGTGGCCCGTCCATCGCCACCAACGTGATTGCCAACGACTGGCTGACCCCGCCGGCAGGCAAGACCGTCAGCTTCGTCGGTGCCTCGGCTACCTCCTCGACCAGCGATGCCGACTACGGCTCGACGCTTTGTGCGGTACAGGGCCCCGCAACCGTGACCGGCAATGCGGCAAAGACCGAGAAGCTGCACGTGCTCTGCACCCTGCCCGGTGCCGGGTATGGCGCAAACAACGCCCCAGGCGTGATCTCCTCGACCACCGGCCAGAACAAGTCGTATGTCTACCTGCGTTACCGCTATGAAACCGAGCCGGGCGCCAGCGGCGACACCGTGAACAACCAGGTGGTGGTCAGCTCTTCCGAGCGGGATCCGCAGGGTGGCAACAACGACGTCACCGAGACCACCACGCTGTACATGACCGCGGATATGGGCGTGGTCAAGACCATGGTCGCCACCGAGCCCAGCGTTGATCCGCGCGTGGCATTGCCTCCCAGCGTCGGCGTGGTCAGCATCGAGCAGAATTTCTGGTACGTGCTGACCGCCACCAACCATGGCTCCGGGCAGAGCCTTGCCCGTGATCGCGCGCAGGCAAATGGCGGCGGTGGCACGGTCATCGTTGATACCTTGCCTGCGGGCGTGGTGGTCACCGAACCGGGGGAGATCCGTTGGCAGAAAATCGGCCCGGCATTCACCGGTGCCACGCCGAACGGCAGCGGCCTCTGCACGCTGGCCTCGCGCACCATCACCTGTGAAGTCGGCGACGTGACCTTTGCCAGCGGCAACCTTGGCACGGTGCGCATCATCGTGCCGTCCCGCTGGAACGCGTTGCCGCCAGGCAGCACCGCGCCGCTGGGTACCTCGAACAATACCGCCAAGGTCACCACCGAGCAGATCGATCCGAACCCGGTCAACGACAGCACCACCGTTCCGTTGGACGTGGTCAACCTGTCGATTGCCGGCGTCGTGTTCGTGGACAGCAATGGCGGCGCCAGCGATGGCATCAAGCAGGGCGCTGAGACGGGCATCAACGGCGTCACCATCACCCTGAGCGGCAAGGATCTCAACGGCGCAACCGTAACCCGTACGCTGACCACCGCAAACGGTGGCGCATACCGCTTCGACAACCTGCCGCCTTCCGATGAAGCCGGTTACACCGTCACCCAGAATCACGTGGCGGGTTACAGCAACGGTCTGGTGGCTCCGCCGACCTCCGGCAGCGATTCGGCAACCTTCAATCCCGGCTCGTACCTGGCTGCGGTGGATTCCACGTATGTAGCCGTGGTTACCCCGGGCGTGGTGGCAAACCTTGGCACCATCGGTACCAAGGGTGCCACGGCAATCAATTACAACTTCCCCAAAGTGCAGGCGGTCACGCTGTCCGGCTATGTCTATGCGGATATCGGCTTGAACTACGTGCGTGATGGCAGCGACCCGGCCATCAGCTCGGCCACGGTGGAGCTGCTGGACGCGAGCGGCAACAAGATCGCTACGGAGACAACCGATCAATATGGTTACTACGAATTCACCGAACTGCACCCCGGCCTGACCTACAGCCTGCGGGAACCGTTGCCGGCGGGCTACCAGGATCTGCCGGCCGCGATCAACCCAGGCAAGATCGGCGGCGTGCTGTGCACGACCTGCAGCACCCAGACTGTTGCAGCCAATGCCTCGCGCATCGACAACATCAAGTTGGTGGCCGGCAGCGGCACCGAGTTCAACTTCGGTGAGGCGCAGGTGGCGTCGGTTGCCGGTGTTGTCTATGTGGATCGCGAAGATCCCACGGGCACGGGCCTGTATGACGGCAACGGCACTTACAACAGCGGCGTGGACCGCGGCCTGGCCGGTGTCGCCATCGCCTTGTATGACGAGAGCGGCGTAACCCTGCTGTCCGAGACAACCACGGATGCGAGCGGCGCCTACGGCTTCGTCGACTTCAACAAGGCTGCAGGCAAGGTCGTCGCTGGTGCGAAGTACACGATCCGCCAGACCCAGCCGGTCGCGCTGCGCAGCGGCAAGGAAGCCAACAGCAATGTGATCAACACCGTCATGGTTCCCGCAACGGGGCTGCTGGGGCAGAACTTCGGTGAGATCGCCGGCAGCATCAGCGGCCGGATCTATCTGGATACCGCCAACGATGGCGTTTACAGCGCGGCCGACGAGGACCTGAACGGCGTAAGCGTGAGCCTGGGCGCCAACACCTTGAACGTGTTTGGTGAAGCAGTGGCCGCGCAGCAGACCGTTGCCGGCAAGTACGTGTTCCGCGACCTGCCCAATGGCACCTACGCGGTTACTGAGCAGACCCAGCCGCTGTACAAAACCGTAACTACCTTGAACGGTGCGACCAATGCCGGCTCCGTCAGTGCCGGTGGCACCGCAGGCCTTGCAACCAGCAAGAGCGTGGTGCCGTCGGCTATCACTGGCATTGCCATCGCGGCCGGTGGTTCCTCGCCGGACAACAACTTCGGCGAGATCCTGCCGGTTTCCGTGGCCGGTACGGTGTTCATGGACGTCAACAACGACGGCGTCATGAGCGGTGCTGCCGAAGTTGGGCTGGACGGCGTACTTATCCAGCTGACTGGCGTGGACGATCTGGGCCAGGTCACCACCACGATGGTGGTACCGGTGAATACCGCCAATGGCGGCACCTTCCTGTTTGAAGGTCTGCGCCCGGGCACCTATGTATTGACCGAGCCGAACCAGCCGACCGGTACCGCCAACGGCATCACCACCGCCGGCACGGTATCGAACATCGCATCCGGCACCGCGACCCCGGTGACTACGCTGCCCAGCGCCATTTCGGCCATCAACCTGACCGTGCCTGGCAGCGCATCCATCGATAACCTGTTCGGTGAAACGCCGCGCGACAGCAGCATCAGCGGCAAGGTGTGGCTGGATACGAACGATGACGGCATCGTTGGCTCAGGTGAGAACGGCCTGGGCGGGGTGACGGTGACGCTGGAAGGCACCGCGACCGATGGCACCAAAATCAGCGAAACAGTTACCACCAATCCAGACGGCAGCTACGCCTTTGTCGGCCTGCCGCCGGGCAACTACACGATTATCGAGCCGACCCAGCCCGCCAATACCGTGGACGGCAAGACCGTGCCCGGCAGCACCGGCGGAGCCGCTGGCAACCAGGGTGATCCGGCATCGGTGATCAGCACGATCACGCTCGGTGTGACCACCCACTCGGTGGACAACAACTTTGCCGAGCTGCCGTCCGGCAGCATCAGTGGCCGTGTCTACAACGACAGCAACGACAACGGCGTCATCGAGGCTGATGAAGTTGGTTACGCCAATGTCGATGTGGTGCTGAGCGGCACCGACGACATGGGCGTGGCGGTCAACATGACGCTGAAGACCGACAAGAACGGCGCCTACAGCTTCGAAGGCCTGCGCCCGGGCACCTATGCGGTGACCGAGCCTACCCAGCCGCCGGCAACGCTCAATGGCTTCACCACGCCGGGCTCCATCGGCGGGCAGCGCGTAGGCACTGCCACCGACAAGGCGACCGTGCCGTCGAAGATCAGCGCGATCACGCTGGCCATCGGCGCGAAGTCGATCGATAACAACTTCGGCGAGATCGGCGACTCACCGGACATGCTGGTGAGCAAGTCGTCCACCACGGTGAAGTTCACCGTCAACAATGTGGCCACCTACATCATCCGCGTGCGCAATGGCGGGCAGAAGCCGTCCTTCGGCGAGTACATCGTCAAGGATCGCCTGCCGGCTGGCCTGAGCCTAGCTGAAGTGCCGGCCGGCAATGGCTGGACCTGCTCCGGTGCGGTGGGCGATGCCCGCTTTGAATGCCGCAGTTCGGAAGTGGTCAAAGCCGGTGCCACCTCGTTGTCGGACATCACCGTCAAGGCCAACGTCTCGGCCCAAGCGGCCAAGGCCGGTACCGTCAACAACGCGGTGCTGATCGAAGGCGGTGGCGAGAATGAGTTCCGCACCCCGACCACCACCGAACGCAGCACCTTTGAAGGTGATGTCAGCAAGCTGCCGGTGTGCGATACCGCCATCACCCAGAACGTCTGCCGCGTGCCCAACCAGGTGCAGCTGTCGTCCTCGGTTGGCGGCACCGTGTGGTTCGATATCGGTGGCGATGACACCCTGCTCGACGGCGGCGATGAGCGCCTGCATTCGTGGATCGTGGAACTGGTTGATGCGACCAGCGGTGCGGTGAGCAAGAGCACCGTCACTGCCGCCGATGGCAGCTATCGCTTTGGCGATGTGATCCCGGGCCAGAAGTGGAACCTCCAGTTCCGCGATCCGGTGTCCGGCGTGCTGTGGGCGTGGCCGGTCAACAAGGAAACCGCCGGTGGCATGGGCGTGTCCTGTGATGCCGACAAGGCCATCAGCGGCAGCACCGCCTCGGCCTGTCGCATCAGCGAGAACGGCTCCAGCCAGCTGCAGGTTGTGCTTGAGGCCGGTGTGCATATGCCGCAGCAGAGCCTGCCGGTGGATCCTTCGGGCGTGGTCTATGACGCCATCACCCGTGATCCGGTGCCGGGCTCGATCGTGACCCTGTCGCCGGTTGGCGTATGCAATGGCTACGACCCGAAGACCGCAGTGCTCAATTCCATGGCTGGCGGCTACAGCATCGAGGGCAATGCGATCTCGATGACGGTGGGCAACAGCGGCTACTACCAGTTCATGTTTGGACCGGCCGCGCCGGCACGTTGTGAGTTCCGCCTGACGGTGACGCCGCCAAGTGGCTACAAGTTCGCGTCAACGATGATCCCGTCCCAGGATGGTTCGCTGTCCCCGGCCGGTGCAGCCGGCACCAGCCATCTGGTGCAGCCGCAGGCCAACGCGCCGACCGGTGCGGTGGGCACGCCTACCCAGTACTGGCTGACCCTGTTCGCAGGTTCGGCGACGGCCGGCATCGTGCACAACCACATCCCGCTGGATACCGCTGAAGCCACCGGCCTGGTCATCAGCAAGACCGGTGACCGCCAGACCGCTGAAATCGGTGACACGGTGCAGTACACCATCACCGTGCGGCAGACCGCCGGCAGCGCACTGGCCACGGTCAACATCGTCGACACGCTGCCGCGTGGCTTCACCTATATCGACGGCACTGGCCGTGTCGGTGGGCGTGCGGTGGACAACCCGCTGGGCAAGCCGGGCCCGCGCCTGGGCTTCAACCTGGGGCCGATCGATGTGGGCGGCCAGCTGGTGCTGACCTACCGCGTGCGTGTCGGCGTCGGTGCGCAGCAGGGTGATGGCGTCAACCGCGCGCAGGCACACGGCTGCTCGATCAATGGTGGCTGTATCGATCCGGTCGGCCTGACCCCGGTGCCGGGCTCGGTGCCGTCCAACCGTGCCGAGTACCGCGTGCGTGTCACCGGTGGCGTGTTCACCGAGGAAGCCTGTGTGCTGGGCAAGATCTTCGTGGACTGCAACAACAACCACGTGCAGGACCGCGAAGAGCTGGGCATTCCGGGCGTACGCATGTACTTCTCCAACGGCACCTGGATGATTTCCGATTCCGAAGGCAAGTACAGCTATTGCGGCCTGACCCCGCAGAGCCACACCTTGAAGGTGGATCCGTCCACCTTGCCGGTGGGCGCCCGCCTGACCACCAGCAGCAACCGCAACCTGGGTGATGCCGACAGCCTGTTCCTCGATCTGAAGAACGGTGAGCTGCACCGCGCCGACTTCGTCGAGGGCAGCTGCTCCAACCCGCTGCTGGAGCAGGTGAAGGCGCGTCGTACCCAGGGTGAGGTGCGCGCACCGGAAACCGAAACCGGGCAGTCGCAGCTGCGTTTTGACAGCAAGCCAGCCCGTGCGCCGCAGCAGGCCACGGACTCGTCCAAGCAGGGACCGATCGTGCAACCCCGACCCAACCCGCCGTCCGCGGCGGCCCAGCAGGAGGTGCAGCCATGAGCCGCACCGCCCTGCGCAAAATGCCGCGCGTAAGCCTGCTGGCCTGCGCGCTGGCCACCGCCTCGCTGCCGGTACTGGCCCAGAACGTGGGCAGCAGCACCCGTTTCACGCCGGTCAACGGCGACAGCACAACGCTGTATCCGCGTTCGCTGACTACTCTTGATGCGCCGCCGGAAGTGGTGGCGGCGCGCTCGGGTGAGGTCGATTACAGCCGCAATGCCGGTGTCGACCGTGTCTCGGTGGAAGTGGACCGCGATGGCTTGCCGGCCGATGGCCAGACCCCGGTGCACATCACCGTGCATCTGCTCGGCGCCGACGACAAGCCGCTGGCGGGCAAGTCCTTCGTCACCATCGAGAACAGCGGCGGTCGCATTCGTTTGCCGGGTTCGCGTACCGATGAGTTCGGCCCGGGTGCCAGCGACGCCGACAAGGTGATGCCGGGCGTGCAGCTGGAAGTCGAGAACGGCGTTGCCGAGTTCGACCTGATCGCCCCGCATGATCCGCAGGATGTATTGCTGCGCATCACCGCCGGTGGCGAAACCGCACAGGGAACCATTGGTTTCCTGCCGGAAATGCGCGACATGCTCGCCACCGGTCTGATCGAGGGTGTGCTGAACTTCCGCAACAAGTCCAACGCCAGCCTGATCTCGCCGGTGCAACACCACGATGCATTCGACCGCGACATCCGTCGCTGGGAGAAGCAGTTCAACAACGGCAAGGCCAGCGCCTCGGCGCGCACCGCGTTCTTCGTCAAGGGGCAGATCAAGGGTGAGTACCTGCTCACCGCCGCCTATGACTCGGACAAGGATGTGCGCGGCCGCCTGTTGCGCGACATCCAGCCGGAAGAGTTCTATCCGGTCTACGGCGACTCCTCCCTGCGCGGCTTCGATGCGCGCTCGGCCGAGCGCCTGTATGTGCGCGTGGACAACAAGCGCAGCTACCTGCTGTACGGTGACTTCCAGACCGGCGACACCCTGGCGACCACCAGCGGCGTTGGCGGCAGTGGCCCGATCCCGCAGCGCAGCCTGAGCACCTACAACCGCACCGCCACCGGCCTGGGCTGGCACTTTGAAAGTGAGCGCGTGCGCAGCAATGTGTTCGCCATCGAGGATTCGCTGCGGCAGATCATCGAGGAGTTCCGCAGCCAGGGCAGCGGCCCGTATGCGCTGCGCAACAACGCGGTGCTGGAAGGCAGCGAGCGCGTCGAGATGATCGTGCGTGACCGCAACCAGCCCTCGCGCATTGTTTCGGTCAAGGCGCTGGCACGCTTGGTGGATTACAGCTTCGAGCCGTTCTCCGGGCGCATCCTGCTCAACCAGTTCCTGCCTTCGTTCGACAGCGATCTGAATCCGGTCTCGCTGCGCATCACCTATGAACTGGATCAGCAGACCGAGAAGTTCTGGGTGGTCGGCGCCGATGGCCAGTACAAGCTGACCGACAAGCTCGAAGTCGGCGCATCGGCGGTCGAAGACCAGAACCCGTATGCCGAGTTCAAGATGGGCAGCGTCAACGCGGGTTATCGCTTCGGCCAGAACACCATGCTGGTGGCCGAGTTCGCGCGTACCCAGAGCGAGGTCAACACCAACTCGCTCAACCAGGTGACGTCGCAGGGTTTGAAGGATGTCACCGGTCAGGTTGAAGGCGACGCTTGGCGCGTCGAGTTCGCCCACGACGGTGACAAGTTCGACGCACGCCTGTTTGGTGCGCGTACCGATCCGGAGTTCAACAACCAGGCTTCGCCGCTGTACGGCGGTCGTGGCGAATACAGCGGCCGTATGTCCTACGCCGTTGGCCCGCGCCTGGAGCTGTATGTTGAAGCCCTGCGCAGTGAAGACCGCAACCCGGATGGCGGCAAGCGTGACGCCGGCGGCGCCGGTGTACGCATCGGTGCCACCGAGCGCCTGACCCTGGACTTCGGCCTGCGCAGCATCCGCGAAACCATCGGCATCACCTCGCCGTGGTCGAGCACCGGCTACGGTTCGTTGTCCGGCCTGACCGGCGGCTTTGCCACCGGCTCGGGTGGTGGCGCGCTGGGCTATGGCCAGCAGGCGCTGGACCCGGCCACCGGCCTGATGGTGATCAACAGCGGCAGCAACGGCGACACCATGACCAGCGACCTGCCGGTAGGCACCAAGTTGGAATCGGACAGCGCCCGTGTCGGTATTGGTTACCGCTTCAACGACAAGTTCAGCGGCGGCGCCGAGTACGAACAGAGCGTCAGCGGCGAAGACCGCAACCGCGTTGCCGCCGGCATGGACTACCAGCTGTTCGAACGCAGCCGCATCTACGGCCGCTATGAAAAGCAGACCGGCCTGACCAGTGCCTACGGCATCACCACCACCGACCGCGAGGCCGATGCGCTGGTGTTCGGTATCGACAGCAGCTACATCCGCGACACCCAGGCATTCTCCGAGTACCGCCTGCGTGATGCGATCAGCGGCCGCGATGTGCAGGCGGCCTCGGGTATCCGCAACAACTGGGATATCGCCAAGGGCCTGCGTCTGAGCAGCTCGATCGAACGCGTCAATGTGGTGGCGGGCGATACCGGCGACAGCACCGGCCTGGCGCTGGCCCTGGATTACAGTGCCAACCCCTTGTGGCGTGGCGCGATCCGTGCCGAGCACCGCATCTCCGAGGACGTGCCGGGCACCACCGATGCCAATGAGGCCTTCAAGACCTCGTTGCTGCAGTTCATGGTTGCCCGCAAGCTGAGCCGCGATTGGACGTTGTTGGGCCGCAATTACCTGCTGGCCACCAACTACGAAGAACGCGGTGACGTGCTGCAGGACCGCTTCCAGCTCGGCCTGGCCTACCGCGACACCGACCGCAACCGGGTCAATGCTTTGATGCGTTACGAGTACAAGCTCGAGCGCGACGAAAGCGGCCTGACCCTGCTCAACGGCAACGTGGTGGATGGCACCAGCCAGGATGTACGCACCCGTGCGCACATCGTCTCCACCCACGCCGACTGGCATCCGTCGCGGCCGTGGTGGCTGACCGGCCGCATTGCCGGCAAGTGGCAGCGCGACCAGTTCGCCTATGGCGACGGCAGCCGCGTCAACAGCAGCTTCAACGCAGTGCTGGTCTCTGGTCGTGTCGTGTATGACATCACCGAGAACTGGGATATCGGCGTGCTCGGCTCCACCTTCCGTGGCCAGTACGGCGCCAATCAGTTTGCCTACGGCATGGAAGTGGGCCGCCTGCTGCGGCAGAACCTGTGGCTGTCGGCCGGTTACAACTGGACCGGTTTTGAAGGCGACAGCGATCTCAATGGCTACGAGTACACGCAGCAGGGCTTCTTCCTGCGCCTGCGCTTCAAGTTCGACGAAGACCTATTCCGCCGGGACCCGGTCCGCTACCGCGACCCGGCCCGCTGAGGACGACACCATGACCTTTATGCAAACCAAGAACCGTCCGCTGCGCAGCTTGCTGGCAGTTGCTGTCTTCGCTGTCGCCGGTACCGCCGGCGCCCAGCAGACCCAGCTCAACCCGCAGGCCAAGCGCATCAGCGACGAAGCCATCCACGCCGACCTGGAGTCCTACGAGGCGACCCAGGGCCGTATCCAGGCATTGAACGATGGCGGTCGCCCGATCCGCGACTACCACCTGTCCAAGGCGCAGTGCTGGCTGGACGTGTCCTTCCACGAATACACCCGCAACGACCGCAGCGCCTTCCCGCAGGAAGCGCTGACCGAGTCGGAGAAGTTGATCGTGGACATGGAGAACGGCGTCTCGCCGATCCCCACCGACACCGCCCTGGTCAACGACGCCAAGTACCTGCGTGCCGACCTGTGGCAGCGCCTGAAAGTCATCCACGGCACGCCGGGCTTTGCCTGTGCATCGCAGAAGGTGGCCTGTGGTGAAGTGGAGCTGGTGCATGCCGGCAACGAGTTCAACCAGCAGCAGTGGCGCCATTCCAAGCCCTATATCCAGATCGCCGAAGACCTGGTCAACGAGGCTGAGACCGCAGCGCGCCTGTGCGGCGTTGATCCGGCCGGCCCGGCGGTTGCACCGCTGGCAGCAGGCCCGCTGATCGCAAACGTGCTGTTCGAGTTCGACCGCGACGGTTACAAGGACATCCGCACCTACTCGCTGGAAAGCGTGGACCGCGCCTTGGCAACGATCAGCAACGAGAAGCGTGAACTGGCCGGGGTGACCCTGGTCGGCCATGCGGACCGGATGCAGGGCAATGGCTTCGACTACAACCAGGCGCTGTCCGAGCGTCGCGCCAAGACCGTGCGTGAGTTGCTGATCGGTCGTGGCGTGGCCGCTGACAAGATCCGCTACGAGTACCGCGGCGACACCCAGCAGGTGCAGCAGTGCGACGGCGTCAAGCCGCGTGCGGCACTGCTGGAATGCCTGCTGCCGAACCGCCGGGTGGAAGTGCGCTTCGAACTGGCGCAGTAAGTTTCAGTTTGAAGTGTGGATCGACAACGCCCCGGCACTGCCGGGGCGTTGTTCGTTTTTGGGAGTCAAACATGCGTCGCCAACCGCGCATGCGCCGGCCTTTGCCCCCCTCCCTTGCGCAAAGCGCAGGGGAGGGCGGGGGAGGGGTAGGCGAGCGCAGCTCGAAGCTTTGTGCTTCGAACAAGACGGGCATGCCAGCAATGAAACGCCCATCTGCTGCTGCCAAAAGCACCCCTCCCCAACCCTCCCCTGTGCTTCGCACAAGGGAGGGAGCCAAGCTGCAGCCGAAGTAATCTCCGCAAGCTCGCAATCTGCCCCCTCCCTTGCGCAAAGCGCAGGGGAGGGCTGGGGAGGGGTAGGCGAGCGCAGCTCGAAAGCTTTGTGCTTCAAAAAGTACGCGGCATGCCAAACAGCAAGAACGCCAGCTGCCATAGCGAACAGCACCCTCCCCAACCCTCCCCTGTGCTCCGCACAAGGGAGGGGGCCAAAGCAAAAGCCCGCTCGAGCTTTGCCCGCTCGCAATCCGGCCCCAAACCCCCAATCCTGCGGAATGGCTACACTGGCCCGGCTAAGTCGCATGGGAACTACCCTTGGTCTCCAGCTGGATCCTGCTCCTGGTCTCACTGTGCTACGCCGCGCTGCTGTTCGGCGTGGCCTGGTGGGGTGACCGTCGCCCGCTGTATCCGGACCGCCCGTGGCTGCGGCCGGTGGTCTACAGCCTGGCGCTGGCGGTCTATTGCTCGTCCTGGACCTTCTACGGTGCGGTCGGCTCGGCAGTGCGCTATGGCATCGGCTACCTGCCTATTTATCTGGGCCCGCTGCTGCTGCTGATCTTCGGCTGGCGCATCATCGAGCGGCTGGCGCTGATTGCGCGCAGCGAGAACGTGGTCTCCATCGCCGACTTCATTTCCTCGCGCTTCGGCCGCTCGCGGCGGTTGGCCGCGTTGGTGGCCTTGATCGCGTTGATCGGCGTGGTGCCCTATCTGGCGCTGCAGTACAAGGCCGTCGCGATGAGCCTGCAGGTGCTCACCGGCGACGCCGCCGGCAAGGGCCCGCTGACCGATCCGGCGCTGTATGTGGCGCTGCTGATGGCCTTGTTCGCCATCCTGTTCGGCACCCGCCAGGTCGATGCCACCGAGCACCATTACGGCATGATGCTCGCCATCGCGGTGGAGTCGCTGATCAAGCTGCTGGCGATGGTCGCCATCGGTGTATTCGCCTACGTCTGGCTCACCGACCGTGGTGATTCGGTGGTGCAGTCGGCACGTGCCTTGTTCGAAGGCATGCCGCCGGTGGGTTTTGTATCGCAGACATTGCTCAGTTTTCTTGCGCTGATCTGCCTGCCACGCCAATTCCACGTGGCGGTGGTCGAATGCGGCAATGCCGGCGATGTACGCCGTGCGCGCTGGATGTTCGGCGGCTACCTGGTGCTGATCTCGTTGATGATCGTGCCCATCGCCAGCGCCGGTGCGGCGCTGTTCGGTACCGGTCTGGCCTCGGACGACACCCTGGTACTGGCCCTGCCGATGTCCGCGGGCAGCACCACCCTGGCGCTGATTGCCTATGTGGGCGGTTTCTCCGCAGCCACCGGCATGGTCATCGTGTCATCGATCGCACTGGCGACGATGATCAGCAACGACCTGGTGATGCCGCTGCTGCTGCGCCGCAGTGGTGATCACCAAGAGGCCGCCAACGTCGCCTCGCGCGTGCTGTGGATACGGCGCATGGCGATCGTGCTGTTGGCGTTGGTGGCCTATGGCTATTACCGCGGCAGCAACGACGACACCATGCTGGCCGCCTATGGATTGATGGCCTTCGCGGCGGTGGCGCAATTCGCGCCGGGCCTGCTCGGTGGCCTGTATTGGCGCGGCGCCAGCCGGCGCGGTGTTGAAACCGGCATGTTGGTCGGCTTCCTGGTCTGGGCCTATACGCTGCTGTTGCCGGCGCTGAGCCACGGTGGTTGGTTGGATGCCAGCCTGCTGACGCAGGGCCCGTTCGGCATCGGTTGGTTGCGGCCGCAGCAGTTGTTCGGCCTCACCGGTTGGGACCCGCTGACCCATGGCACCTTCTGGTCGCTGCTGATCAACACCGTGACGATGCTGGTGGTATCGATGCGCTGGCGCCCCGATGTGGCCGAACGCCTGCGCGCAGCGCCGTTCCTGGATCCCTATGCCAAACGCCCAGTGGTGGCGGGTGACTGGCCGGCGCACGTCAAGGTGCGTGATCTGCTGGCCCTGGCCACGCGCGTCATTGGCGACAACCGAGCGCGGCGCTCGTTCGGCGAACAGGCGCAGTTGCTGGATCGCGAATTCCAGCCGGCCGCCGCCGCCGACCGCGTCTGGGTGCAGTTCACCGAGCGTTTGTTGGCCGCCTCCATCGGTGCCGCCTCCGCACGCCTGCTGCTGACCAGTCTGCTGCGCGGCTCGGGTATGGACCTGGGCGAAGTGGTGGCGGTGCTGGACGAGGCCGGGCAGGAACTGCGCTTCAACCGTGAGATTCTTTCAACCACGCTGGAGAACATCAGCGCCGGCGTCAGCGTGGTCGATCCGGAAATGCGGCTGACTGCATGGAACCGCCGTTATCAGCAGATGTTCGGTTATCCGGACGGCATGCTTTATGTGGGCCGCCCGGTTGCCGACCTGATCCGCTACAACGCCGAACGCGGCGAACTCGGCTCGGGTGACACCGAGGTGCAGATCAATCGCCGTATCGGCTATATGCGCGCCGGTTCGCCACACGTGTTCGAGCGCACCGGTGCCGATGGCAAGGTGATCGAGCTGCGCGGCCAGGCATTGCCCGGCGGCGGCTATGTCACCAGCTACAACGACATCACCGATTTCAAGAACGCCGAGCAGGCACTGCTGGAAGCCAACGAGAACCTGGAGCAGCGCGTCGCCGAGCGTTCGCAGGCGGCTGAAGCGGCGCAGCAATCGAAGACGCGTTTTCTTGCTGCCATCAGCCACGACGTATTGCAGCCGCTGAACGCGGCACGTCTGTTTGCCTCGGCACTGCGCGACAGCCTGCACGAGACCGACGAGCAACGGCATCTGGCCGAGCGTGTCGATGCTTCCCTGCGTGCGGCCGAAGAGCTGCTCGATGGCTTGCTGGATGTGTCACGCCTGGATGCCGGCGGTTTGCGCCCGACCATCACCGAGTTCGATGCCAGCGTACTGGTACGCGAACTGGCGGCGCAGTACACGCCGGTGGCGGCGGGCCGTGGCCTGCGCCTGCACGTGTTTGCGCGTCCCGCCTGGGTGCGCAGCGACCGCCGCCTGCTGCGGCGTGTGCTGCAGAACTTCAT
The DNA here is from genome assembly GCF_001431465.1 of Stenotrophomonas terrae. Taxonomy (GTDB): domain Bacteria; phylum Pseudomonadota; class Gammaproteobacteria; order Xanthomonadales; family Xanthomonadaceae; genus Stenotrophomonas; species Stenotrophomonas terrae. The sequence continues at coordinate 32,559 of NZ_LDJJ01000044.1, forward strand.
GGCCAATGCACTGCGATACACCCGCAGCGGCCGCATCGTGCTGGCGTTGCGTGTGCGCGGTGATGAGGTTGAACTGCAGGTCTGGGACACCGGCCCGGGCATTCCCGAGCACCATATGCAGCAGATCTTCAATGAGTTCCACCGCTACCAGCAGCCTTTCGACTGGGGTGAGCAGGGCCTGGGCCTGGGTTTGTCGATCTGCCAGCGCATCTCGCGCCTGCTCGACCACGGTTTGAATGCGCGCAGCCAGCCCGGCCACGGCAGCATGTTCTCGATCAGCCTGCCGCGCGTGCCGACACCAACCGCGCCGTTGCCAACGCCGCGTCAGCAGACCGCCTTTGGCGGTGATGACTCACTGGCCGGCATGCGCGTGCTGTGCGTGGACAACGACCAGGAGATCCTCGACGGCATGCGGGCCCTGCTGGGCCGTTGGAAGGTGGAGGTGATCGCCGCCAGCACGGTGGACATGGCGCTGGAGAAATTGAGTGAGCAACCCGATGTGATGCTGGTTGATTACCACCTGCACGACCGCCTCGACGGTCTGGATACCTTGATCGCCCTGCGCGAAGCCGCGCAACGGCCCTTGCCGGGCGCACTGCTGACTGCCGATGGCCGCGATGAGCTCAAACGCATGGCCCGCGAGCGCGGCTACCGCGTACTGACCAAACCAGTGAAGCCGGCCTCACTACGCGCCTTCCTCACCGCCTTGAACGACCCACGCCGCCGCTAGCAGACGAAACGGTAGTGCCGAGCCATGCTCGGCAGGGGTTTTACCGGCAAAAGGCTACCCCTCCCCAACCCGTCCGGCCCGAAGGCACAGCCTTCGGTCGTTCATCAGGCCGCGCGCCAGTGGCGCGCAAGCAGGCCTTCTTCACCCCCTTCGCTACGCGAAAGGGAGGGAGCAATAGCGGTAGTGCCGAGCCATGCTCGGCAGAGGCTCTACCGGTAGTGCACCAGCGCAGCATGGCTGCGCTTTGCCAAAGCGACCCTCACCCCAACCCCTCTCCCGCAGGAGAGGGACTCAAACGGTAGTGCCGAGCCATGCTCGGCAGAGGCCTTACCGGTAGTACCACAGCGCAGCATCGCCGCGCTTCGCCAAAGCAACCCTCACCCCAACCCCTCTCCCGCAGGAGAGGGGCTAAAACCGTAGTGCCGAGCCATGCTCGGCAGGGCTCTACCGGCAATGCCCCAGCGCAGCATGGCTGCGCTTTGCCAAAGCAACCCTCACCCCAACCCCTCTCCCGCAGGAGAGGGACTCAAACCGTAGTGCCGAGCCATGCTCGGCAGGGCTCTACCGGCAATGCCCCAGCGCAGCATGGCTGCGCTCTACAGGTACCGGTTCGCCGCTTACGCCGCTCCCACAACCTCGGCTGCTGCATGCAGGTGTTCGTACAGGATCGCGCAGCCGATGACGATCAGGATCACGCCGCCGATGATCTCCGCGCGCTTGCCGACCAGTGCGCCCAGGGCGCGGCCGAGCATGATGCCGATGGTCACCATGGTCATCGTGCACAGGCCGATCACCAGGGCGACCACGCCGATATGCACATCCAGGAAAGCCAGGCCCACGCCGATGGCCATCGCATCGATGCTGGTGGCAAAGCCGGTGGCGGCCAACGTCCAGAAACTCTTGTGCTGCTCGCCGGCTTCGTCGGTGGCGCTGTCAGCCTCGGTCTCGTCGTCGGGTTTCAGGCCGGCAATGATCATGTGCGCGCCGAGTACACCCAGCAGGCCGAAGGCGATCCAATGATCGAATGCCTGCACGTACTGCGACGCGGCGCGGCCCAGCAGCCAGCCGATGATGGGGGTGATGGCCTCGATGACGCCGAAGATCAAACCCGCGCGCAGCGCATCGAGCAGGCGTGGTTTGCGCATGGCTGCGCCCTTGCCGACTGCCGCCGCGAAGGCGTCGGTGGACATGGCGAAGCCGATCAGAACAATGGAGAGTGGTGACATCAGGATTACCGGGTCGGGCGGACACAAACGGCACACGCCGCGCCCAACCGTAGTTGCGCACGCATGCCGCTGGTCTCGCCAACCGGGTCTGGCTGCCCACACCACGGCGCACTGGCCGAGTATGTTGATGTGGGCGCTTCCATTGCTGGAAGCAGGCTACTCCCCAAGGGAGCGCGGATTGTAGCAGCAAGCTGCGGCGGTGGCAGACCGCCCGGGTTGTAGGAGCGGCGTAAACCGCGAAACCGTTGGATTCTGGCTGCCGGGCACAACGCCATTCAGAAATCTGACTGTTTGAGGATTGCGTGGAGAGGCCTCAAGCACGCTATCTGAAGGATCATTTGCTTCGCGGCTTACGCCGCTCCTACAAAGGCCCGTGTTTCATGCAGCGCTGTCTGGCTGTTTGTGGGAGCGGTGTAAGCCGCGAAGCTGATGGATTCTGGTTGCCGGACACAGCGCCATTCGTGAATCTGGCTGTTTGATGATTGCCTGGAGAGGCCGCCCGCCCGCTAGCTGCAGGTTCAGTGGCTTCGCGGCTTACGCCGCTCCCACAAAGGCTGATTACCTGCGTGACCGCTCAGTCTTCTTCCGGCGGCAGCACGATGGCATCGTCGTCGATGGCCAGCTTGCCGGCCATCAGCACCGCCTGGGTGCGGTTGGTGACGCCGAGCTTGCGCAGGATGGCGGTGACGTGGGCCTTGATGGTGGCCTCGGAGACGCCCAGGTCATAGGCGATCTGCTTGTTCAGGCGGCCCACGCCCAGCATCTGCAGCACGCGGAACTGCTGCGGGGTCAACTCGCGCAGGCGTTGGCCGACTTCACGTTCTTCATTCGGCGTGGGCGGCACGTTGTGCGCCTCGGCCGGCGCCCAGCGCTCGCCATCGAGGATGGTGCCCAGCGCATGGCCGATGGTGTCCGAATCGGCGGACTTGGGAATGAAACCAAAAGCGCCATGGTCCAGTGCGCGCCGCATAACCGTGGCTTCCTCGCGTGCGGACACCACCACGATCGGCAATTGCGGATGCAGCGAACGCAGGTGCACCAAGGCGTTGAAGCCTTGCGCGCCCGGCATGTTCAGGTCCATCAATACCAGGTCGGCATCGGGGTGCTGCTCGGCCAGTGCGTACAGCGCTTCGACACTGTCGGCCTCCATCAGCTGCACGCCCGGTATGACGCGTTGCACCGCGCCCTTCAGGGCTTCGCGGAACAGCGGGTGGTCATCGGCAATGAGCAGGGTCGGCATAGGTGCAGGAACTAGTGGGTAGGAAAGTTGGAACCAGATGAAGCGGTGGCGCTGCAAACAGTCAGAGCCGAGAGCCTACTCCCCAGCGGAACCAGGAGCGAGCGGGGCTGTGTTCCGGCCCGCACTCGTTCCTGGTTTCTGTTCACTGGTTGCTGGCCTTATCTGACCTTGCGCTCTTCCACCAGCGAGGCGACCACCGACGGATCGGCCAGCGTGGAGGTATCGCCGAGCTGGTCGGGTGCGTTCTCGGCGATCTTGCGCAGGATGCGGCGCATGATCTTGCCCGAGCGGGTCTTGGGCAGGCCCGGCGCCCACTGCAGGTGATCAGGCGCGGCGATCGGGCCGATTTCCTTGCGCACCCATGCCACCAGTTCCTTGAGCAGCTCATCGGTCTGCGCTTCGCCGGCAATCAGGGTGACATAGGCATAGATGCCCTGGCCCTTGATCTCGTGCGGGAAGCCGACCACAGCCGCTTCGGCCACCTTCGGGTGCGACACCAGCGCGCTTTCCACTTCGGCCGTGCCGATGCGGTGACCGGAGACGTTCATCACGTCATCGACGCGGCCGGTGATCCAGTAATAGCCGTCTTCATCGCGACGGCAACCGTCGCCGGTGAAGTAGCTGCCTGGGTAGGTGCGGAAATAGGTGTCGATGAAACGCTGGTGGTCACCGTAGACGGTGCGCATCTGGCCCGGCCACGAATCGCGGATGATCAGGTTGCCCTCGGTGGCGCCTTCCAGCGGCTCGCCATCGGCGCTGACCAGCGCCGGCTGCACGCCGAAGAAGGGCAGGGTTGCCGAGCCCGGCTTCAGGTCGGTTGCACCCGGTAGCGGCGAAATCAGGATGCCGCCGGTTTCGGTCTGCCACCAGGTGTCGACGATCGGGCAGCGGGCATCGCCGACCACGTCGTAATACCAGCGCCAGGCTTCCGGATTGATCGGCTCACCGACGCTGCCGAGCAGGCGCAGGCTCTTGCGCGAAGTGCGCTTCACCGGCTCCTCGCCATCGCGCATCAGCGCACGGATGGCGGTGGGCGCGGTGTAGAAGATGGTGACCTGGTGCTTGTCGATCACTTCCCAGAAACGCGAAGTGTTCGGGTAGTTGGGCACGCCTTCGAACATCACCGAGGTGGCGCCGTTGGCCAGCGGCCCATAGACGATGTAGCTGTGGCCGGTGACCCAGCCGACGTCGGCGGTGCACCAGTAGATGTCGTCCTCGCGCAGGTCGAACACCGCTTCATGGGTGTAGGCCGCATACAGCAGGTAACCACCGCTGGTATGCAGCACGCCCTTGGGCTTGCCGGTGGAGCCGGAGGTGTAGAGGATGAACAGCGGATCCTCGGCGTTCATGCGCTCCGGTTCGCACTCGGTCGGCTGGGTGTCCACCACATCGTGGAACCAGCGGTCACGCGGTGCCTGCATGTCCACCGCGCCGCCGGTGTGGCGCACCACCAGCACGGTTTCAACGGTGTTGGTGCCGGGCAGCTTGAGTGCGGCATCGACATTGGCTTTCAGCGGCACTTTCTTGCCGCCGCGCAGGCCTTCGTCGGCGGTGATGATCAGCTTGCTGGCGCAGTCACCGACGCGGTCGGCGATGGAGTTGGCGGCAAAGCCACCAAACACCACCGAATGGATGGCGCCGACGCGGGCACAGGCCAGCATCGCCACCGCCGCATCGACGATCATCGGCAGGTAGATGGTGACGCGGTCGCCCTTCTTGATGCCAAGATTGCGCAGGGCATTGCCCAGCCGGCAGACGCGCTCGTACAGCTCGCGGTAGCTGACTTTCTGCGCCGGGCTGTCCGGGCCATCGGGCTCGAACAGGATGGCGGTCTTGTCACCGCGCGTGGCCAGCTGCCGGTCCAGGCAGTTGATGCTGACATTGAGCTCGCCGTCTTCGAACCACTTGATGCGGAAATCGTCGAGCTTGTAGCTGACGTTCTTGATCCTGGTCGGCTTCTTGAACCAGTCCAGCCGCTCGGCCGCCTTGGCCCAGAACACATCCGGGTTTTCGACCGATTCGCGGTACAGCTGCTGGTACGTGTTCTTGTCGATCCGTGCCTTCTCGGCGAACGCGGAATCAACGGGATATACATCAGTCATGGCAACCCTCACCTTTGCACTTGTAACCAATGAATGAGCCCTGTCGTGGGACAGGGCCGGGACACCCCAAGTGTGCCGCATCCACCCCACCTCGCGCTGCATCTTCTGTTAGACGATGGTCGAACAGACGCCCGCTTACGACTAATGGCGAATAGCCGCCCGCTGCCATCGCCGCGCACGCTGGCTGCGACCGTGCAACCGGTGCGGCCCGTTCGCCAGCCTGGAGAGAGGCAGTCCCAATGAATCGAAACATCTTGAAAACGGCCCGCCGGCCGCTCGCCGCTGCGCTGTTTGTCGCGCTGGTTGCGCCAGGCATGGCGTTTGCTGAAACCACCAAGGAAAAGGCACTGGAAGCGCGTGTAGCCGATCTTGAGCGGCAGGTGCAGCTGTTGCTGTCCACCCAGCAGCAACAGCAGGGCGCCATTGCCCAGACCCAGAGTGAAGTGGTGCAGGTGCGCAGCGCCCAGGCCGAGCGCGTCGCGGCGCCGGCGGTGCCGGCCGGCAAGCAGCCGATCCAGATCACCACCATCACCCCGGGCGCAGCGCCGGGCACCACCTTCAAGGTGGGCGGCTTCATCAAGGCTGATTTCCTGGCCACCCGTACCGGTGACGGCCAGCTGGCCGACGATGCCACCGGCCGTTCCCTGTACCTGCCGGGGCAAACCCCGGTGCACGGTGCCGGTGGTTCGGGCAAGGCGTCGGACGTGGATTACAACGCGCACGCCAAGTTCTCGCGCTTCAACCTGGGCGTGGACAACGTAGCTGAAAACGGCGACAAGGCCGGTGCGTTCGTGGAGATGGATTTCTTTGGCAACTCGCTGGGCAACCAGACTGCCACCAATACCTATGGCGTCACCCTGCGCCACGCCTACATGTACTGGAACAAGTGGCTGGCCGGCCAGACCTGGTCCAACTTCATGGATGCGGCCTCCATTCCGGAAGCCGCTGACTTTGTCGGCCCCACCGATGGCGTGGTGTTCGTGCGCCAGGCGCAGATCCGTTACACCAATGGCGGCCTCAGCGTAGCCCTGGAAAACCCGGAAACCACCACGCTCACCGGCGCCTACAACCCGGTGACCGGCAAGTGGAATGTACCGGCCGTGGCCAACTCCGATCGTGGCTCGGTGCCCGACCTGACCGTGCGTTACGGCTGGAAGGGTGACTGGGGCACCTTCGGCGTGGCCGGCCTCGTCCGCCAGCTCAAGCTCGACAACCAGGCGACTGGCGCCGATGCCAGCAAGGTGGGCGGTGGTGTCACCGTCGGCGGCAAGTGGCTGATGGGCGATGCCGATACCCTGCATTACCAGCTGACCGGCGGCGAAGGTATTTCCCGCTACATCGGCCTGGGCATCACCGCCGACGGCGGCTATGACGCCCTGCGCGACGAGATCGACCCGACCGGCGTGATTGCCGGCTACGTGGGTTGGCGCCATGCCTTCACCCCGAAGCTGCGCACCAACCTGATCTACGCACGCAGCGACTACGACAACGATGCCTCGATCACCGGCGACCTGGTGACCAAGAGCGTGCAGTCGATCCGCGGCAACATCTTCTACACGCCGATGCCCAAGGTCGATGTCGGTGCCGAGCTGATGTACGGCGTACGTGAGATCGAGAACGGCAAGAAGGGCGATATCAGCCGCGTGCAGTTCACCACCAAGTACAGCTTCTGAGCCATCCGTTGCCGGCGGTACAGTGCCGCCGGCAACGCATCTGAAAACGCAGCAAGCCCCATCTCCCTACCCCCACGGGGAGCACTCATGTGACCGTCAAGGCATCTCCGCATGCCGTGGCGTTCGTATTCCCAACGCCTGGAGAATTCCGATGAATGCTTCCGTCGATCCCCGTGTAGAGCGGATCGCCTCCAACCCGAAGTACCAACGGTTGCGCAGCACGCGCAACAAGCTGGGTTGGTTCCTGACCATCCTGATGCTGCTGGGGTACTACGGCTATATCGGCCTGATCGCCTTCGACAAGGCCTTCCTGGCCACCCCGATCGGTGCCGGCAAGATCACCACCGTCGGCATCCCGATCGCGTTGGGCTTGATGGTGTTCACCATCCTGATCACCGGCTTCTACGTGCGCCGTGCCAATAGGGAATTCGACAAGTTGACCGAAGAGATCGTGGAGGAAGCACAATGAACCACTCCCTCCTGCGAACCGGCGCCTTGCTCGGTCTGCTGATCGCCAGCGGTGCGGCCATGGCCGCCGGTGGCGACATCGGCCAGACCGTGCGCCAGCCTACCAACTGGACCGCGATCATCATGTTCGCGACCTTCGTGCTGTTCACCCTTGGCATCACCAAGTGGGCCGCTGGCCGCACCAAATCCGCGTCCGATTTCTACACTGCCGGTGGCGGCATCACCGGTTTCCAGAATGGTTTGGCCATCGCCGGTGACTACATGTCGGCGGCTTCGTTCCTGGGCATCACCGCTGCGGTGATGACCAATGGTTACGACGGCCTGATCTATGCGCTGGGCTTCCTGGTGGGTTGGCCGATCCTGACCTTCCTGATGGCGGAGCGGCTGCGCAACCTTGGCCGCTTCACCTTTGCCGACGTTGCCGGCTACCGCTTCCAGGCCAAGCCAATCCGCATGTTTGCCGCCTCCGGTACGCTGGTGGTGGTGCTGTTCTACCTGATCGCACAGATGGTTGGTGCCGGTGCCTTGATCAAGCTGCTGTTCGGCCTGGACTACTGGATCGCAGTGGCGCTGGTCGGCGTGTTGATGATGGTCTACGTGCTGTTCGGCGGCATGACCGCAACCACCTGGGTGCAGATCATCAAGGCCTGCCTGTTGCTGTCCGGCGTGACCTTCATGGCCGTGATGGTGATGTGGCACTTCAACTTCAGTTTCGAGGCGCTGTTCACCGAGGCGGTGCGGGTCAAGACCCAGATCGCGGCCAACGGCGGCAAGAATGCGGAGGAAGCGGCCAGTACCGGGTTGGCGATAATGGGGCCCGGTGGCTTCGTCAAGGATCCGATTTCGGCAATCTCGTTCGGCATGGCGCTGATGTTTGGTACCGCCGGCCTGCCGCACATCCTGATGCGCTTCTTCACCGTTCCCGATGCCAAGCAGGCGCGCAAGTCGGTGCTGTGGGCAACCACCTGGATCGGCTACTTCTACATCCTGATCTTCATCATCGGCTTCGGTGCGATCGCACTGGTGCTGACCAACCCGGAGTATGCGGACCCGGTCACCGGCACCATCCAGGGCGGCCCGAACATGGCAGCGGTGCTGGTCGGCAAGGCCGTCGGCGGCAACCTGTTCATGGGCTTCATCTCGGCCGTGGCCTTCGCCACCATCCTGGCCGTGGTCGCAGGCCTGACGCTGTCCGGTGCATCGGCGGTGTCGCATGACCTGTATGCCACGGTGTTCAAGAAGGGCAACCCGGAGCCGGGCTCAGAGCTGCGTGTATCGCGCATCACCACCTTGGCGCTGGGCGTGATCGCGGTGCTGCTTGGCATCGTGTTCGAGAAGCAGAACGTGGCCTTCATGGTGTCGCTGGCCTTCGCCATCGCCGCATCGGCCAACTTCCCGGTACTGATCCTGTCGCTGCTGTGGAAGGACTGCACCACCCGTGGTGCGGTGATTGGTGGCTCGCTGGGTCTGGCCTCGTCGCTGATCCTGACCCTGCTGTCGCCGTCGGTATGGGTGGACACGCTGGGCAATGCGGCCGGCAGTGCACCGTTCCCGTACACCAGCCCGGCGCTGTTCTCGATGACGATTGCCTTCGTCAGCATCTGGTTCTTCTCGATCACCGACAAGAGCAAGAACGCGCAGGCCGAGCGTGCGGCCTACCCGGCACAGGAAGTGCGTGCCGAGACCGGAATTGGTGCGAGCAAGGCTTCATCGCACTAAGCATTGGTAACGTTTGAAACAACGGCCGGCCTTGCGCCGGCCGTTGTCGTTTGCGCGGCTGGTATGGGGGTTTTCCCTGATGCGGGGCGGGAAGGCTGCTTCCTAAGATGCGGGAGAGGGGAGTACCGCATTGTCAGGTCAGCAGTTCCACTTCCAGCTTTCAGCGAGGAACCGTATGCCGTGCCGCATCGCCAGAACCACCTTGTCCACGGGCATCGCCCTGATCATCGCCGGCAGCCTGCCCAGCGCCTTCGCCCAATCGGCCACGGCCAAGGCGGATGAAGCCACCGACAAGGTGGTGGATATCGGCAGCGTCAATGTCACCGCATCCGGCTCACGCATCGATCGGCCCGGCTTCAACGCGCCGACACCGACGGTGAAGGTCACCCCGGAGGATCTGCAGCTTTCCACCCATACCAATATCGCCGCCGCGCTCAACGACCTGCCGCAGTTCCGTGGCACGGTGTCGCCGCAGACACACACCACCGGCGTGGACGCGGCGCGTGCGCCGGTCGACCTGCGCGGGCTGGGCACCAGCCGCACCCTGGTGCTGCTGGATGGCCGACGTTTTTCCAGTGACAACGACCTGGCCAGCATTCCCTCCATCCTGATCAGCGGCGTGGATGTGGTTACCGGCGGCGCATCGGCGGCCTGGGGCTCGGGCGCGGTCGCCGGTGTGGTCAACGTGCAGTTGGACAGCCAGCTGGTGGGCACCAAGATCGATGTGCAGGGTGGCGTGTCCTCGCGCTCGGACAACCAGAAGCAATACATCTCGGCCGCCACCGGCTTCGAGATCGCGCAGGGCCGTGGCCATGTGGTGATCGGTGGCGAGGCGCTGAACAACGACGGCATTCTGCCCAAGACGTCGCGCCCCTGGCTGGGCCGCACCGCGCAGCTGTCCAACGGCGACGGCACCTATACGATGAAAGGTGACGTGGGCTACGGCAATGCCGCCATCGGTGGTTTGATCACCACCGGCGTGTTGGCCGGGCAGGCTTTCAATCCCGATGGCAGCTTGCGTGCGTTTCCGGGCTATACCGGCGCGTCGCTGATCCAGGGCGGCGAAAGCCCCAGCAATGACGACATCAGCTCACTGATGACGCCGCAGCGCCGTTACAACCTACTGGGTCGGCTGTCGTGGAACCTCACCGACAACACCAGCCTGACCATGGATGTGCGCCACTCGCGTAGTTGGAACCGATTCCCGTGGTTCGGCGACCACAACCGTGGCACCGGCCTGAAGATCGGCGTGGACAATGCCTTCCTGCCGACTGCCGTACGCGATGCGTTGGTGGCTGCCGGTGAGACCAGCTTTGGGCTTGGCCGCTTCAACAGCGACTTCGCCTTTCCCGATATTGATTACGACCGCCGCACCACCCAGTTCACCGTGGCGCTGGATGGTGTGGTTGGCGACAACTGGCGCTGGAGTGGCTATTACAGCCACGGCGACAACCAGTCCGATCTGGCAGCGCCGGGCTTCCTGCTGACCAGCAACTACCGCGACGCGGTGGATGCGGTGATCGATCCGGCCACCGGCAAGGCGGTCTGCCGGGTAACGTTGACCAATCCCAACTCCGGCTGCGTGCCGATCAACCTGATCGGCCATGGCGCGCCTTCCGCCGAGGCGGCGGCCTATGTCACCGGCACGCCCAAACGCATGACCAATACCAAGCTCGACGCGGCCGGGCTGGACCTGCGCGGCGAGCCGTTCTCGCTGCCGGCCGGCGAAGTCTCGGTGGCCGTGGGCCTGGAGGCGCGCAAGGAGCAGATCGAGCAGAAGGTGGGCGCGCAGGATCTGAGCAAGTCCTTCAGCACCTGGAGCTCCTCGCCGATGGCCGGCAGCTTCCAGGTCCGCGAAGCCTTCGCCGAAGTCGCCGCGCCGCTGCTGCGTGACCTGCCGGTACTGCGCGACCTGCAGGTCAACGCGGCCGCACGCTTCAGCGACTACAACAGCTCCGGCGCGATCTGGTCTTGGAAGTACGGCATGACCAATGAGTTCTTCGATGGCTTCCGTGGCCGCTTCACCCGCTCGCGTGATATCCGCTCGGCCAACCTGTCGGAGATGTACACCACCAGCACCACCGGCTGGTCGACCATCAGCGATCCGTTGACCGGCACCTCGATCAGCGCGTTGGTGATCGGCGGCGGCAACCCGCTGCTGGATCCGGAAAAGGCCGACACGCTCACCGCCGGCTTCACCTGGGCGCCTGCCAGTGTGCCGGGCCTGATCATGTCGGTGGATTACTTCGATATCGAGATCAAGGATGTGATCACCCAGGTGTCGGCGCAGGAAACCGTGCTGCGCTGCATTGCCGGCAACCAGGCCATGTGCGGGCGCATCCAGCGTGATGGCAATGGCGAGATCGAGCGGATCAATTCCAACTACGTCAACCTGGCCGAATACCGCACCAACGGCGTTGACCTGGACCTGCTCTACAACCTGCCGGCGGCCAAATTGTTCCCGGCCATGTCGGGCAATTTCCATACCCGGGTGCTGGCCACCTGGACCGACAGCCTCAGCACCTACGATGGCAAGAACACTTTCGAATACGTGACCTCGCAGGGCCTGACCGGCGGCTCCGGTGTACCACGCTGGCGGGCGAACGCCACCTTCGGCTGGCGCGGTGACCGCTATGCTGCACAGGCGCGGGCGCGCTACATCTCGCCTGGCGTCTACAACAACCAGCTGGTTCTGACCAACGGCAACATCCCGTCCTATGTGTACTGGGATGTGGGTGGCAAGGCGCGCTTCGGGTTGTCGGGTGACAACGAGGTGGAGATCTACGCCGACATCAGCAACCTGTTCGACAAGAAGTCACCGCTGGGTGCGGTGGGCTCGCCTTATTACGATGTGGTTGGCCGCTACTTCACGCTGGGCGCGCGGATGCGCTTCTAGGGATGAACCGATTGGCAGGAAGGTTCGGCATAACCGTAGCCCGGGTAAGTGCAGCGCACCCGGGATGAGGGATCTATTGGTCTTTCAGGCCGTCCGCCAACAGCCCCGGGTGCGCTGCGCTTACCCGGGCTACGGGCAGAACGGGCATTGCGCCAAGGGCCCGAATTTCTGGATGAAGCATCATGCAGATCAGTAGGAATAGTAGCTGCCGGCCCGATGTGGACGGTGGCGTTTCGCTTGCAGAGGATTCCAACATGTACCAGCAACACCGTCATCGTTCCCCATCGCGTCCGCGCCTGCGCGCGCTGTTTGCCGCGCCGTTGCTGGCCTGCATGCTGCTGCCGGCGATGGCTGCCAGCAAGCCTGCATCGAGCCAAGGCCTGCAGACCGAGGCGCAACGGCTGGCGGCGCTGCTACCCGGCCAGCTGGGCGCAGCCATCGTGCATCTGGAAAGTGGCCGCAGCGTCTATCTCGATGCGGACCGGCCGTTCCCGATGGCCAGCACGATGAAGGTGCCGGTGGCCGTGCATATCCTCAAACTGGTGGACGAGGGCAAGCTCAGCCTGCAGCAGCAGGTCACGCTCGACGCCGATGATGTCTACCCGGAAATGGGCGGGCCGATGGACCTGCACCTGAGTGCGGGTTCGGCCATCACCGTGCGCGATCTGCTGCACATGATGATCACCGTCAGCGACAACAACGCCACCGATATCCTGATCCGTCTTGGCGGCGGCACCACTGCGGTGAACGCGCGCATGCAGGCCTTGGGTATCACGGGCATGCGCGTGGACCGCTACATCTGGGAACTATTGGCCAATTACCGTGGCAACAGCGGCTCACAGGCGAACCCGCTGGGACCGGCCGCCTATGCCGAGCTGTCGCGCAGCGAGCGCAGTGAAGAACTGCGGCGTGGTCACACCAATGCCTGGAACGAAGATCCGCGTGACACCAGCAGTGCGCTTGCGATGACCACCCTGTTGCAGAAGGTATGGCGTGGCGAAGTGCTGCAGCCGGCTTCGACCAGGTTGCTGCAGGACATCATGCTCGACACCCGCACCGGCACTGCACGCCTGCGCGGCATGCTGCCGAAGGAAACGCCGGTCGCGCACAAGACAGGCACGGTGGGTGATGTAATCAACGACGTGGGTGTGATCACCCTGCCGGGCGGGCATGGCCATGCCATCGTCAGCGTGTTCGTGCAGTCACGTGCCAGCAACGAGGAACGTGATGCGGCGATCGCACAGCTGGCCCGCGCCGCGCACGACTATTTTCTGTTCGTGCCCTGATCGCGCTGGGGTAGGCGTCTGCTCAGCCGCTGGTGCTGAGCAGGCGCACCAGCTGCGCGCGATGGCCGACGTCGAGCTTGCGGTAGATGGTGCTGATCTGGCTTTCGATGGTCTTGCGCGAACGCCGCAGGTGGTTGGCAATTTCGTCATTGCGCATGCCGTCCAGCACCAGCTCGGCTACGCGGGTTTCGGTAGGCGAGAGCTTGCACCACATCGGCCGCGGCAATACCGGAACGGCAGCGATGGGTGGCGGGATCGGCATCAAGCGCAGCAGGAACATCGGGTATAAGCCATCAGCCTGCAGCCGGCCCTGCAGGCTGATCTGCAGTTGTGTGCCGGGCAGTTGCAGCTCGTCCATCAACACATCGCCATCGACAGGCTGGCTGGCTTGAGGCAACCAGGCGCGCAGGGCTGCGACCACCGTATCGGGAAAGCCAACAGGCCTGCTGCCACCACCCAGCCAGTCGGCACACAGCCGCTGCGCCGCGGGTGACAGGCTGATCAGATGCAACTCATGGTCGAGGATGATGTCGGCCTGGCTTTGGCGATCAAGCAGGGCCTGGTAGATGGTGCGTCGTTCGTGCTGCAGCGAGCGCACCCGTTGCAGGCCTGCAGCCATCAGCGGGTGCAGTTCGTCGAGGAATTGCTGGTGTGCGCCGGTGATCTGTTCCTGTCCCGCGTGCATGCGGATGCTCAGCACCGCTTCCAGGCCTTCATCGCGCCAGAACGCCATGTGGATGAACTCGTTCCAGCCCGGTGCCGGATTCTGTGCACGCAGCCGTTGCCGCGCCTGCGCATCGTCCGAGGCCACCTGCGACAGCGTGTACCAGTCGATGCGTGGATTGCGCTGCAGATACGGGGCGGCAACGTCGAGACTGCGCAGTGGCCGCGCGCCACTGGCGGCGCTGCTGCCGAGGTAGTGCAGGCTGCGCTGTGGTTGATAGGCGCCGGTGATGTCGTACATCAGGGTGCAGGAGTGACAGGGCAGGTACTGGTTGAGCAGGTCCACGCAGGCCCGCCACAGCGCATGCAGGTCCAGCGCCCGCAGCAGGTCCCGCTTGGCCTGCACGGGGCAGGCATCGGGGTTCACTGCGATGTCATGTTCACGTCCCACCATGGTGCGGCATGCCCTCGAAATGGATCGCAGCGCCCCTGTCTGCTGCGGTCGCGATGCAGATCTGCCGCGTCATGACGGCAGAAGCTGCACGAACTCTTCTAGCACTCATCGTGCGCGGGCGGCAAGCCGAGTCGCGGCTTCTGCGCGCTTGACGCTGGGATTGGCATTGCTCGACGGATCAGTTGCCTGCGAAGAGCACCCGTCCCCCAACCCTCCCGGCCCGAAGGCACAGCTTTCGGTCGTTCATCAGGCCGCGCGCCAGTGGCGCGCAAGCAGGCCTTCTTCACCCCCTTGCCTGCGGCAAAGGGAGGGGGCAAAAGCGGCGCGCACGGGGGGCTGACAGGTCACGCGCTTCGCTCCCTCCCTTGCGCAACGCGCAGGCGAGGGTTGGGGAGGGGTAGCTCCGCCGTCTTTGCTCCCGACTTTGCGCAGCACATCACGCCCGCCTCGCAAACAATCCTTCACTCATCAACACACACAGGTTTACAGTGGCCGCTGATCTTGGGGAGGCACCATGGATCCACAGACCGATGGTTCAAACGCGCTGCAGCAGCGCCTGACGCAACTGCGTGACGCCTGGCAGCAACACAAACCGGACTACACGCAGCGCCGCGATGACCTGCGTCGCCTGCGTGCGGCGTTCAAGGCGCGCATCCCGGCGATGACCGAGGCCATCGCTGCAGACTTCGGGCACCGTTCCAAACACGAATCGGTGATCGCCGATGGCATGACCGTCACCGGTGAGATCGACCATCTGCTCTCGCATCTGCGTGGCTGGATGCGGCCGGAGCGGATTGGCGTGGGCTGGCGCTTCTGGCCGGCACGGGCGCAGGTGCGGCCGCTGCCGGTGGGTGTGGTCGGGGTGATTTCACCCTGGAACTACCCGGTCAATCTGGCCCTGGTGCCGCTGGCCACCGCGATTGCCGCCGGCAACCATGTGATGCTCAAGCCTTCGGAACATACGCCGAACAGTTCGGCCTTCCTGCAATCGCTGTTGGCGGAGGTGTTTCCCGCTGATCGCGTGGCGGTGGTGCAGGGTGACGCCGGCGTGGCCTCCGTGTTCTCGGGCTTGCCGTTCGACCATCTGGTGTTTACCGGTTCCACCGCGATCGGTCGCAAGGTGATGGCCGCTGCCGCACAGCACCTGACTCCGTTGACGCTGGAACTGGGCGGCAAGTCGCCGGCCTTGATTGCCGCCGACTATCCGCTGGAGGGCGCTGCGGCGCGGCTGGCCACCGGCAAATGGTTCAACGCCGGGCAGACCTGCATCGCGCCGGACTATGTGCTGATCGACGAGGGCCGGATAGATGCGCTGGTTGCCGCGCTGCGTACACAGGTGCAGCAGCGTTATGGCGACTTCAGCGATGCGGGCGATTACAGCCGCATCATCAACGAGGGCCAATACCAGCGCCTGCAGGGCTATGTGGACGATGCGCGCGCGCGTGGCCTGCAGGTGCTGCCCTTGGCCGACATCGATGTGGAGCGCTCGCGGCGCGAGCGCCTGTTCCCGCCGACCTTGATCCTGCAGCCGGGTGATGACGCCACGGTGATGCAGGACGAGATCTTCGGGCCGATCCTGCCGATCCGCAGCTATCGCTCGCTGGATGAGGCCATCGCCACCATCAATGGCCGTGACCGCCCGCTGGCCTTGTATCCCTTCAGCCATGACAAGGCGACGGTGGAGAAGATCGTCGGGCAGACGCTTGCCGGTGGCGTCACCGTCAATGACACCTTGCTGCACTTTGCGATCAACGGCCTGCCGTTTGGTGGCATTGGTGCCAGCGGCATGGGCGCGTATCACGGCAAGGCCGGGTTTGATGCGATGAGCAAGCGTTTGCCGGTGCTATGGCAGACGCGGCGCGCGGGTAGCGACCTGCTGCGTCCGCCGTATTCCAAGGTTGCGCGCTTCATCGAGATGATTTCGCGCTGAAGTCTGTATTCGGATGTTGCAGTTGTATTCCGGTCAATTGCAGAGGAGGAATGATTATGAAAAATGCCTTGGCATTACTGCTTCTTGCATTGCTGATGCTTACATCGGGCTGGGTGCAGGCGAAAGATAAAAGTGAGAATGGCGTTTTTAGACCGACGTTATCAACCAACCCTAAGAGCTACTTGCGAGAGTTTCCTTTGGCCAAGGTTGGTGGCGGAGAAGTCATTCAATATGTGGGGACACCTGATAAAACGTTCTCGTTGGGTGGTTCCGATTTTATTACTTACAACATAGCAACTAGGTCAAATAGTGGAATTATCGAATACACCTTCGAGGTGAAGGATGGGGTCGTCGTTAATGTCACCTATTTGAATTCAGGTAACTTTTTTGGGGTTACCCAGCGCGAGTCCGCTAAAGAGCTTCAGGCCGTCAGTGAAAAATGAATTGGTTTGTATCCGGTACCCGCCTTTTGATTAAAAAGCCGCAACCGGGCCCCGTAGGGCCGGCTGCGGTGACACCGGCACGAGGGAGAGGGAGCCGGGTGTCTAAAAGCCTTGTGAAGCGTGAAGCTCGCAAGAAGCATGCGATCTGAGAGCCCCTCTCCCGCATGCGGGGGGAGAGGGAGCGCTTGCGAACCATTGGTTTGCGCTCACTCGAGCGCCCCTGCGCCAGCGCCGGGGCGCGGAGCGGGGGTTTGGGGTGAGGGCGCTCTTAAAGCACGTGGAGCAAAAGCTTTAGAAGCTTTTAAAGCTCCCCCTCATCCGGCCTTCGGCCACCTTCTCCCGCGCGCGGGGGAAGGGAGGAATCAAGCACTACGTTGATCGGCCGGCTTCGCTCAGCCGCCCAGCTCATTCGCAATCCGCTGACGCAAGGTCTGCAGATCCTTGGCAAACGCTTCGATACCGGTAGCCAGCTTTTCCGTGGCCATCGGATCAACCGCCATATCCGCATCAAACTTCGCTTCATCAATCGCAGCCACGTTCACCGCTTCGGCGGCACCGGCTACCAGCTTCCGCGGCAGTTCGCCGAAATCGGCGTCCAACTTCTCCAGCAGGTCCGGCGAAATCGTCAGACGGTCACAACCGGCCAGCGCTTCAATCTGCGCGGTCGAACGGAACGAGGCGCCCATCACCACCGTGCTGGAGCCGCGACGCTTGAACTCGGCAAACACGCCGCGCACGAACTGCACGCCCGGGTCTTCGTCGATGCTTGCCGGGGTCTGGCCGTTGGCCACGTACCAGTCCAGGATGCGGCCGACGAACGGCGAAATCAGGAAAGCACCGGCTTCCGAGCAGGCCAGGGCCTGGGTCGGGTTGAAGATCAGGGTCAGGTTGCAGTCGATGCCCTCGGCCTGCAGCACGCGGGCGGCTTCCACGCCGGCCCAGGTGGCGGCGATCTTGATCAGCACCTTGTCGCGCGGCACGCCGGCCGCTTCGTACATGGCGATGAACTCGCGCGCCTTGGCAATCGTCGCCTCGGTGTTGTGGGCCTGGTCGGCATCCACTTCGGTGGAAACACGGCCCGGCACCAGCTCGGCCAGCATCGTGCCGACGCCAACGGTCAGGCGGTCAACCACGGCGTTGGCAACAGCCTGCTTTTCACCGGACTGGGCCCGGCCCCACTGCAGCTCGCGCTCGATCAGGCCGGCATAGACCGGCAGGTCGAGGGCTTTCTTCACCAGGGTCGGGTTGGTGGTGCAGTCGACCGGGCGCAGGCGCTTGATGGCGTCGTAATCGCCGGTATCGGCGACGACGACGGACAGTTCACGCAGCTGCGCGAGCTTGGATGCATTGCTCATGATCGGCTCCGGATCAGGCGGGGGTATCGCCATCATCGACGGCGGCGATGACAACGGCGGTGTCCTGGTCGAAGGTCGGCGCAGCGAAAGGCTGCGGGCCGGGGGTGCGACCAAACACGATGGGACGGGTGATGCCGCGGTAGCTGCCCAGCAACGGGTGCGGCAGCGTGGTGATCATCTCCTCGGCCAGCACCTGTGGGTGGTCGAACATGTCTTCGACCTTGCGCGCGGCCGCGCAGGGTACTTCTTCGGCAAACAGGGTTTCCCACTCCAGCGCGCTGCGTGCGGCCAGCGCGGCGTGCAACTTGGCCAGCAGTTCGTCGGAATGTTCGGCGCGCTTGCGCACGGTGTCGTAACGCGGATCGCTACCCATTTCCGGCAGGCCGATCTTGTCGCACAGCGCCTGCCAGAAGCGCGGCGTATTGGCCGAGATATACAGGTGGCCACGTGCGGTCGGGTGGATGCCGGTGACACCGCCCGAGCGCATGTCGCGGCCCACGCCTTCCGGCTCGCCTTCGGCCCAGATCATCCGCGCCGACTGCATGGTCAAGGCGCTGCGCAGCAGCGACACGCCCACATACTGGCCTTCGCCACTGCGTTCGCGTTCAAACAATGCCGAGGACACACCGGCGGCCACCAGCGCGGCGGCGTAGTAGTCCACCACCGAGCCGTACAGTATCTCCGGCGCGCCGCCGGGCTTGCCCTGCATCGCGCACATGCCGGTCATGGTCTGCAGCACCTGGTCGTAGCCGGCCTTGTCCTTGAGTGGACCGCCCTCGCCATAACCGGTGACCGCGCAGTACACCAGGCGCGGGTTGATCTTGTTCAGGCTTTCGAAGTCGATGCCAAGCCGGGCTGGAACGCTGGGGCGGAAGTTGTGCACCAGTACGTCGGCCTCACGCACCAGGCGCATCAGCACCGCGCGTTGGTCGGTTTCCTTCAGATCCAGCACCACGCCACGCTTGGAGCGGTTCACGCCGAGGAAGGCGCGGCTTTCCGCTTCCAGCGTGGACGGGTATTTGCGCAGGTTGTCACCAACCGGCGGCTCCACCTTGATCACTTCGGCGCCCTGGTCGGCCAGCAGGGTGCAGCCGTAGGGGCCGGCGATATAGGCGCTCAGGTCGAGCACGCGCACGCCGCTGAGCGGGCCGCGGGCGCCTTCGCGCTGGGCGATATCGAACGGTGATGGGTTGTGACTTGCTGACATGGGCTGCACTCGAATCCTTGATTGCAGTTTCCTCCCGGTGGCTGGGAAGAAACATATCGTGCGGGTATTTTCAGCGAGGACAAAAAACAGGTATCGCCTTGTCATCGCCTTCATCGTTGCCGCTGTCCGCACCGTGCAGGGTGCCAGACAGCGGCGACAGGTTTACTGCGGCGCCAGTGACAGCCAGCTCAGGCGCCACACGTCATGCTCGCGGCCACCACAGCGGTAATACGGCTCGAACACCAGCGGCGCGCGGCATTCCAGCTGCATTGTCACCGTCGCACCTTCACCGGCGTCTTCGCCCACCTGCAGCCAACGCGCTGGATCACCTGCAGGCAGCTTCACCGTTTCATCGGTCTTGAAGCCGTCGATCAGGCCGGTTGCATAGACCAGCGGGCCGTAGCTCAGGCCGACGTATTCCCAACGCAGCACTTCCTGCGCCACCGGCGAACCATCCGGTGCGCGCGATTCCTGCACGTTGATGTTGGCCGCACGGTGCAGCTGCGGCTGCATCGGCAGCTGCAGGCTGACCAGGTCGCCGGCCTGCCATTGCCGTTGCAGCTGCACGTAGCCATCGGCGCCCACCTGTACCGGCACGGTGACGCCATTGACCTGGATGCGTGCATCTTCGGCCCAGGCCGGGATACGCAGGCCAATGCCGAAGCTGGCGCTGTGCTCGGGGCTGACGCGCAGGCTGATCTCGCCATTGAACGGATAGCGGGTCTGCTGCTGCAGTACCACCGCGCCCGCATCGGTATGGTTGAGTGTCGCTTCGCCGGGGCCGTACAGGTTCACCCGCAGGCCACCATCGGCGGCGATGCCATAGGCGATCTGCGGCAGCTCTTCCACCGCCATCGCGCCGGAGGATTTGCAGCAGCGCCAATAGGTGGTGTGCACGCGCTTGCCGTTGGGGAAGGTGTAGTAACACCAGTCCTCGCCGTTCGGCGCCATCGCTGCCAGCAGGTCGTTGTAGGCGGTGCGTTCCAGCTCGTCGGCATAACGTGCGTGGCCACTGATGGCCAGCAGCTCGCGGTTGAGCTGCATCCACGCCAGTACCGAGCAGGTTTCCACATAGGCCTGCGGGAAGAAGGTGCGCGGTGCGTTGAACACTTCGCGCGAGCGATGTGCAACGCCGCCCCATGGGCCGCCACCCAGGGTCAGGTGCTGCTCGCGGATGTTGTTCCACAGATTGTCGATGGCCAGCTTGTAGTCGGCCTTGCCGGTGGCCTTGTACAGCTTGGCCAGGCCAACCAGGTTCCACGACAGCTGGTAAGCCTTGCCGGTGGCGATGAAGGCCGCGTCTTCGTTGGCGATGCCCTTGTCGAGCAGAGCAAGGCGCGGGTTGGCGTTGGCCTGCTGCAGGATCTTTTCGGCCAGCGCCAGATAACGCGGCTCGCCGGTGACCAGGTACAGGTCGGCGGCCGGGTCCAGCAGCACCGTGGCCGACATGCCGTGGTGGTTGCCCAGCGTGGTGATGTCGATGCCCGACTCCAGCGCCTGCCAGCACAGGTCGGCGATGCGCCGGGCGGCCTGCAGGTAGCTGTCGTCGCCCAGCGCACGCCAGGTTTCGAGGAAGCCGAGGATCAGGTAGCTGTGGGTCCAGATGTCCCAGGTGCGCAGCGCCGGTTCGCCGTTCCAGCTCTCGGGCTTTGGCGGCTGCGGCACGGTGAAGCGGCGGTCGGCGGCGTAGTTGCCGAGATAGCCATCGTCGTCCTGCTGGCTGATCAGCCAATCGGCGACGCGGCGCAGGTTGGCTTCCAGCTCGGGCTGGCCACCTTGCGCCACTGCACGCGCAGTGGCCGACAGCCATTTGCCGGCGTGTTCGCCGTACCAGTCGCCTTCCTGGTTCTGCTGCTTGTGGGCCTGGCCGAAGATGCTGATCGACGGGCTGTGCTCATCGACGATGAAATGGCTCAGGCGGCCGCTGCGGTTGGCCGCCAGCATCTGCCCGAACATGCCGTCGAGCTTTACCGCCGCCGGTGCGATCAACTGCTGGCCGCTGCTGATGGCCGCACTCATGCCGCGTCCACCACGCAGCGGAAGCCAAGCATGCCGCTGCGGTCCTTGGCCGGTGCCATCAGCAGGTATTTGCCGTGCTGGTCCAGGCGATAGGCCTGCGGGAAATACCAGTGCGAGGTCTGCGGCTGGTAGCTGGAGCCGCCACGCAGGATCGCCGCACGGGTGTGCTCGTCGCTGAATTCGTCGGTCCACTGCCACACATTGCCGACCAGATCCTCGACACCGAACGGGCTGGCGCCCTGCGGGTG
Organism: Stenotrophomonas terrae; assembly: GCF_001431465.1. Lineage (GTDB taxonomy): Bacteria > Pseudomonadota > Gammaproteobacteria > Xanthomonadales > Xanthomonadaceae > Stenotrophomonas > Stenotrophomonas terrae. The sequence goes on from NZ_LDJJ01000044.1 coordinate 54,218, forward strand.
CGCGTCGACATCGGCCGGCGCCAGCACGCGGCGGCCACGGTTGACCTGCGGCACACGGGCGGCATCCCAGTCGTTGCCCCACGGATAGGTTCGGCCATCGTTGCCCTGGGCGGCGTACTGCCATTCCCATTCGTGAGGCAGGCGCTTGTCGGCCCACGCGGCGTAGGCGCGCGCGTCTTCCAGCGACACCCAGATCACCGGCTTGTTGTCCCAGCCGGTACGCGGTGCGCCATCCACCCAATGGGCGAGGAAGTTGATGTCATCGGCCGGGTGGTAGCTGGTGGCGTCGATGAAGGCCTTGAACTGCGCGTTGGTGACCGGGTGGCGATCGATATGGAACGCCTCCATCTGCATCAGCTTGCGGTGATGGCGACGCGGGCAGTCTTCCCATGGGAACTGCACGTCCTGGCCGGCCCAGTTGAAGCCCTCGATCTCGATGCCGCCAACGGCAAACACGAATTCGCCGGCCGGTATGGTGACCATGCCGGTTGGTGCAGTGGCCTGTGCGGTGGTGGCGGGGATCTCGCGCAGTTGCTGCGGGATCGCCCTCCATGCACCGGAGAAACTATTGAGTGGCTGTTCGGCGCGCTTGGCGGCCTCAATCAGGAAGGCATCCAGACCCTCGACAGCAGCGCCCGGCTGCACGCTCAGCACCGCGCCAAAGCCGCGCGCTTCCATCGGCAGCTCGATGATGGCCAGGCCATCACGCAGCGCCGGCGACAGCTCCACACCGTGCCAGACATCGTAGTAACGGGTGCCGTCCACATGCGGCAGACCGATCTGCTCGCCGTTGACCGCGTATTCGTTGCGGTTGATCAAGGTGTGCAGGCTCAGGCCTTCGACCGGGAACTTGCTGGCGAAGATGCCGCCCTGGTAGCAGACCTGGTACGGCTCCCAGTCCATCGCGACAATCAGTGCCGGGAACTGGCGATAGATCGCGGCGATGCGGCGCAGGGTTTCGCCATCGCGCGCGGTGAACTGGTTCCAGATGCCCCAGATGTTCTCCCAGGCGTTGTAACCGATGCCGTTGAAGAAGCAGTACTGCAGATCGTGGTTGCGGTTTCGCCCCCAGCGGTTCTCGTAATTGACCATGTGGCGCGGCTCCAGCCACTTCCACTTGGACACCGGCGGCACCGGGCCATCGGGTGCCTTCTTGCCCCAGCTCTGCACGTTCCAGATCAGCTGCTCTTCGGAGCTGATGGTGGATTCGGGCTGTACCACCACCGGGTTGCCATTGGCGTCGCAGGCGTCGAAGAACGCGCGCGGCACGCCGTTGAAGGTGTCACCGTTGATGCCGTCGGCGCCGGTGGCCTTGATGATTTCAGCCAGGCCATCCCAATGCGTCACGCCCGGATCGCGGGTGCCGTGATCCCAGGGCTTGGCCGGCAGGAACACGCGCACGCCGCGCTTCTGGAATGCCTTTACCGCAGCGGTCAGACCTTCGAGGCCGCCCGGCAACGTATGCGCCAGGTCGAACTGGTTGCGGTCGTCGATGCCGATGTTCGGGTAGATGTACCAGATCAGGACCGAATCCAGTCCACCGAAGCGTTCGATCAGATCGTCCAGGTACTTGTCGACGGTGTACTGCGCGGTCTCCACGTCGAAGAAATAACGGTCCTCGACCATCATCTGCGCGTGCACGAAGTTGCGCTGCGCCCACTGCAGTTCCGGGCGGCGGTAGTTCACATCGGTATAGCCGATGCGCACCAGGTGTTCCTGGCGCCAGTCCTTCAGCTCGGTCAGCCAATCGGCGGCGCTGGCATTGGCATCGATCATCCAGCTGCCGATATCGGCGAACGGCCACGCCGGTGCCTTGCCCGGGGTGGGCAGGTAGCGGCCGGTGGTGACGTGCGAGAACTTGTACTCGGTATGGATCGCCTCACGCCCGTGATCGGGGGAATCGTTGTCGTAATCGGGTGCGGGGTAGGGCGAAGTCATGGCAGTCATCCAACAAAAACGGGGAGGGCGTAACAGTTACAGCGCGCACCATGCCGCAAGCGCGGCATGGGCGTCGGTGCCGGGCAGGCGGCTGGCATCGGCCAGCAGCGCTTCCACCTCGGCGTGGTCGGGGATACTGGATTGTGCCCCCAATCGCGTGCAGGCCAGTGCCGAAGCGGCGCTGGCGGCAAGCAGCGCCTGCTGCAGCGGCGTGTGCTGCGCCATGCGCGCGATCAGCGTGCCGCAGAAGGTGTCGCCGGCGGCGGTGGTATCCAGCGGCGAAATCGAGAACGCCGGTTGCAGCAGGATCTGGCCATCGATGCGGGCCAGGCAGCCACGCGCACCGAGGGTGACGATCACGCAGGGCACATCCAGCCGGGCCAGGCCGCTGGCCAGATCGGGCGGATTGCCGGCCACCACGGCCAGCTCGCCTTCGTTGACGATCAGCATGTCCAGCAGCGCCAGCAGCTCGGCCGGCAACACCTGCGCCGGTGCGGCATTCAAGGCGACCTTTACCCCGGCCGCACGTGCGGAGGCGGCGTAGGCCTGCACGGTGGCCAGTGGCGACTCCAGCTGCAGCAGCAGCCACTGCACGCCGTCGAGCGGTGGCAGGTGCGTGGGCTGCAAGGCCATGTTGGCACCCGGCGCCACGGTGATCGCGTTCTCGGCATCGTCGGACAGGCAGATGAAGGCGGTGCCGGTAGGCAGCAGTGCATCGCGCACGGTGTGCAGCGTCACCCCGGCATCGTTCAACGAGGCCTCGATCGGCTTGGCGAAATCATCAGCACCCAAGGCCAGCAGCATCTGCGTGGCAGCGCCGCCGGCGCGCGCGCAGGCTACGGCCTGGTTGGCGCCCTTGCCGCCGGGGAAAGTGCGGAATTCGCGGCCGAGCACGGTTTCGCCCGGCGCCGGCACATGCGCCGCACGCACCACGAAATCAAGGTTTGCCGAGCCGGCGACAAGAACGGTGGAGGTCATGGAATGGCCTGGTAAACGAGGTTGTAGAACGGGGTGGCCAGCGACGGCAGGCGTTTGTCGCCTTCGGGCAGGTATTGCAGCAGCACGATGGCGATCAACTGCTCGCTGCGATCCACGGTGAAATAGGTGGACGCCGCACCGGACCAGCCGAACTGGCCCACGCTGCCCAGGCGGCCGCGCAGTGCCGGATCGGTGACCACATAGCCGCCCAGGCCGAAGCCTTCGCCGTCGCTGAAGCCCTTGATGGCGGGCGTGAAGCCACCGAGCTGGTCGCTCATCATCAGCTCCACGGTCTTGCGCGAGAGCAGGCGCGCGCCATTGCTTTCACCGTTGCCCAGCAGCATGCGGGCGAACTTCAGGTAATCGGCGGCGGTCGAATACAGGCCGCCGGCGCCGCTGTCATAGCCTTTCAGGCGCACACCGGGGCTGCGCGCGCTCAGTGTGTCGGCGATGTGCAGTGTGCCATCGGCGGCACTGGTTGGCAGATCGACCACGCGTGCGCGCTGGCCCACAGCCACTTCAAAGCCGGTCTCGCTCATGCCCAGCGGCTGGAAGATGTGCTGCGCCAGGAACTGTGCGAACGGTTGCCCACTGACGATTTCCACCACGCGCGCCAGCAGCTCGGTGTTGCTGCCTTCGTAGTGGAAGTGGGTGCCGGGCGCATCGGCCAGCGGCAGGGTCGCCAGACGTGCGGCGACATCTTCCAGCGAGGTGGCGCTGTCGACGTCGGCGCGGTTCAGCAATGCGGTGGCGACGGCATGCCCGTCCGAATCCGCAGCAAAACCGCTGGTATGGGTGAGCAGGTGGCGCAGGGTGATCGCGCGCGGCGCAGGCGCCAGCAGCGGATATGCGGCATCGCCACCGGTCACTATCTGGCGGTCGGCGAAGGCGGGAATGAAGCGGGACAGCGGGTCATCCAGCGACAGCTTGCCCTGTTCCAGCAGCATCAGGATCGCGGTCGAGGTGACAGGCTTGGTCATCGAGTAGATGCGGAAGATGCTGTCTTCGCGCATCGGCCGGCTGCGGGCGATGTCGGCATGGCCCCACTGGCCGTGGAATTGGGTGCGGCCGTTTACTTCGACCAGCGCGACTGCACCGGGATAGCCGTTGTTGCTGGTGGACTGGGCGAGGAAATTGTCCAGGCGTTGCCAGCGCTCATTGCTGGTGGCGTGGGCGCTGCTGATGCCAACCACGCAGGCACAGGCGGCGAGCAGCAGACGGCGCGTGAAGCGGGAACTCGTGGTGCGATGTGCAGCGCTGGTTGTGTGGGTTGATCTGCGAAACATGGCAAGCCTCCGATTGCAGAAATACGCCTGCATGCAAGGTGCAGCATTAGCCCCTCTCCCCTTGCGGGAGAGGGGTTGGGGAGAGGGGGCTGTGTGCGTGCTGCGCACGCTCCCCTCTTCCGCCCCTTCGGGGCACCTTCTCCCGCAAGGGGAGAAGGGATGGAACCTGGCTCCGGTCAATTCCTTTGCAGCTGGAATTTCCCAAGGCCAGTCCTCAAACCAAACGGCGCCACAGTTGCCTGTGGCGCCGTTTGTCACACATGGATCAGAACTTGAAGGTGTGGGTCAGCGACACCATCCGGCCGCGGCCGGAGAAGTAGTTCTGCCAGCCCGGCAGCTGCGACCAGGTCAACACGTACTGCTTGTCGAACAGGTTCTCAACGCCCAGTGCCAGCTGGCCATAACGGCCGATGTCGTAGTTCACGCTCAGGTCCCACAGCGCATAGCCATAGGTGTTTTCTTCGTTCTTGTAGACGGCATTGGTAGCCGGATCAACGAAGGTCTCACGCAGGTCGCGGCTGAAGGTCTTGCTCACACCCAGCGTTGCGTTGAGGTTGTCGGTCGGGGTCCAGGTCACCGAGGCATTCACCTTGTCCGGCGAGATGTCCAGGATGCCCATTTCCTTCTTCAGGCCCGAGCCCGGGTAGTACTGGGTCTGGCCGCGGATGCGCGAGTACAGGAAGCTGGCCTTCCACTGCTCGTTGAAGGTCCAGGCGCTGTTCAACTCGAAGCCTTCGATCTCGACCGGTGCACGGGTCAGGATGAAGTCGTCGGTGGCCTTGTCGATGGTCAGGGTGGAGCCGAAGTCCGAGGTCGAGCGGTACACGGAGGCACCGATCTGGCCCTGCGCGCCACGCCAGTTGAAGCCGATTTCCTTGTTCTCGGTGATCAGCGGCTGCAGATCGGCGATGCAGGACACCGCCTTGCACGGGCTGCTGGCCTGGATGTTGCGCAGCGGAATGCCGACGTTGGCGATACCGAAGCCTTCGGAGTACGAAGCGAACACCGACCACTGGTCGGTGATGCGCCAGATCGCACCGAAGTTGGGCATGTTGGCCTTGTAGTCCATCTTGCCGCCCTGCACCGGGGTGTGGTCGCGGAAGGCAACGGTGGTGTAGCTGTCGATTTCCAGCTGGCCGTCTTCGCGGCGGATGCCTGCGTCCAGGGTCACCGGGCCGATGTCCCAGCTCAGCTGCGCATACGGCGCGATGCTGGTGTACTTCATCGGCGGCACCCACAGGCGGTTGGTCAGCGCCAGGCGCTGCTCGGCGGTGTCTTCCACCAGGTCCAGGCCGGCACGCAGGCGCAGGCCTTCAACCTTGAACAGCTCGCCGTAGGCATAGCCGAAGCGCAGACCCTTCTTCTCGCTGTTGATTTCCGACTGGTCCCAGATGCGCAGGGCGTCATCGGTCGGGGCCGGCTTGGTCAGCTGGCGGTCGTCGCCGTTCTCCGGCACGTAGCGCATGGCCTGCTCGGCCCAGTACGCGTCAACGCTGAGGTCGCCGCCGAAGAAATCGGCATTGGTGTACTTCACCGCGAACTGTTCGAAATCGTTGAACTCGGCCAGTGCACCGGCGATGGAGCCCTTTTCAGCAGTATTCGTGGTCGGCTTGGTGCAGCCATCATCACCGGCACGGCAGCCTTCCACCGGAATGTAGTTGTGCTTGCCGCCGATGTGGAAGTTGCTGTAGCTGGCCTGGATGCGCTGCATCTGGCCTTCGCCGAAGTTGTAGCCACCCTTCATGAACAGGTTCTTGCTGTACGAATCGGACAGCGAACCGGAGGTGTTCAGGCCAACGCGGCGGCCGTCGCCGTCGTAGGAGATGCCACGGTCGATGTAGGCGCCGCTGATCAGGTAGTCGACCGCATCGCCCTTGAAGGCGTGGGTGACACCGATCTTGGACTGCGCGCTGTCGTCCTTGAACTGGCTGCTGTAACGGGTGGTGACGGTGGTTTCGTGGCCAGCCACGTCCGGGTTCTTGGACAGGTAGTTGATCACGCCACCGGCGCCGCCGATGCCTTCAGCGGCGGACGGGCCGTTGATGACTTCGATGCGGCCGATCACGCCCATGTCGGTGAAGGTGCCGTTGCGGCTGCCTTCGCGAAGCGGCGAACCCTGCGGCACGCCGTCGAACAGGCGCAGCGCGACGCGACCACGCAGGGTCTCACCGGAGTTGCTCATCGCCTGCGAGGATTCGGAATAGCCCGGCACCATGCGTGCGAGCACGGCGGTGGCGTCTTCGGTCAGGTTCAGCGTGCGCTGCACCTGTTCCGGGCTGATCAGGGTGACCGCACCGGGCACCTTGTCGATGGCAACCGGGGTGCGGGTACCGGTGACGATCACCTGGTCCAGCGTGGTGGCGGCGTCCTGTGCAAAGGCCGGGCTCATCGCGCTGGCGAGCAGCGCGGCGCCGATAGCGGCCGTAAGTGGCTTGATCATGTTGTTCTCTCCCCCAGGTTTGAATGTGTGACGCAACCGGACTGGGAGCCGACAACGCCAGAAAACGGTGGGGACTAGCGCCCCTTTGATCCTGTCGTTTACCGGCGTCAGCACCCGCGCAAGCGGGCGCCGGGCGCAGCTCCGACGTTGGGCGAAGCCTAGGCGGCGCCCCGGCGCGATAGAAGCGCACCTGTGTATGTTCAAAGCCTAGGGTTTGTTGCGATTGGCGTTTGAACCGGTCGTGCCGAGCCATGCTCGGCAGAAGCCTTGCGGGGATGTGTCGGGCAGACCGCGTCCCATGTAGGAGCGGCGTAAGCCGCGAAGCCACCGCAAAATCAGGAACGAAAGGGCCAACCCCTCCCCAACCCTCCCCTTTGCGACGCAAAAGGGAGGGAGCGGTAGTGCCGAGCCATGCTCGGCAGAGGCCTTACCGGCAAAGCCCGCCTGTAGTGCCGAGCCATGCTCGGCAAGAGGCCTTACCGGTAATGCCCCAGCCGAGCATGGCTCGGCACATCAGGGAGATCGCCCCTGCCGATCATCGGCATTGCGCTCAATCCGTTGGCTGCAACAGCGCCGTGCGCGCTTCGTCCAGCAGCACATTGACCTGGCGCAGGCGCACCGAGGCGCGTGACCAGACCATGCCGATACGGCGTGGCTCACTGGGCTCGGGCAGGGGAATACGCACCACCGAGATACCTTCCGGCCAGGGTTTGGCCCAGTCCGGCACCAGCGACACGCCCAGGCCGTGGTCCACCATCACCGCAATCGCGTTCAGCGCGTTCAGTTCGAAGCGTTCGCGCGGCACGATGCCGGCCTTGCGCAGGTATTCATCGGCTTGGCGGCCGCCCCATTCGTGGCGGTCGTAGCGGATCAGTGGTTCCTCGCGCAGCAGCTGGTGCGGGTCGGCACCGGCCATGCGTGCCGGCGCCAGTACCACCAGCGGCTCTTCCCGCAGCAGCTGCCAATCGCAGGTCTTGGGCAGCGAGAACGGCGCCTGCAGCACCATTGCAGCGTCCAGGTCGCCCGATTCCACCGCGCCGTACAGGTCGGCCGAATAACCGGGTTTGATGAAGACGTTGATCTCGGGGAACTTGGCCACCATCCGCGCCAGGATGTCCGGCACCAGTCCGCCCAGCGCGGTGGGGCAGGCGCCCAGCCGCAGCTCGCCAGCCATGCCGCTTTCATTGGCGACGCTGCGCAGATCCGCCACGCCACGCAGCAGATCGCGCGCGCGCTGCAGGATGCGCGCACCTTCCTCGGTGACGCTGACGGTGCGCCCGGCGCGGGCGATCAGCGGTGCGCCCAGCTCGCGTTCCAGCGTGCGGATCTGCTGGGCGACGGCGGCCGGGGTGATGTGCAGCAGGCGGGCGGCCGCGGCCATGGAGCCACGGTCGACCACGGTGACAAAGGTATTGAGAAACTGGGTTTCCACGCGATTAGACCTCTCAGCTGCGCGCCAAACTACACCAGCGGGCGCGCCGGCGCGATGCGACCAAGGTCCTCGGCTTTGCCGAATCTGTCTTCACGCCGCTGCGGTTCAGGTCCGCAGCGGCATGCCGGCAGGTTTTCACACTGCGTCCTGCTTGTAGATCGTCAGCCCCTTCAGCGAGCGGTTCGGCGCCGGGAAGAACAGGCTGGCCACATAGCCGATCACGATGCACAGGAAGATCGAGATGGCCAGGTAGAAGTACGGATGGACCAGGCTGAACCACCACGCCACGAAGGTCAGCACGATGCTGGAGGCAACGCCGATCGCCACACCGGCCGAGTTGGCGCGGCGGGTGAACATGCCGAGCGTATAGGCACCGGCAAAGCCGCCACCGAGCAGGCCGGCCAGTTCGATCGACACGTCGAACAACGAGTGGATGTCGTAGCGGGTCATGATCAGCGCCAGGCCAATGGCGGTGAAGCCGACCAGCACCGTGGAGATTTCAGCGAACAGCACGCTCTTGCGCGGGGTCGGGTTCTTGGCCAGGCGCTCGTAGAAGTCGACCGAAATCAGCGTCGCCACGCTGTTCATGATGCTCGACAGCGTCGCCATCGCCGCGGCAAACACACCGGCGATGATCAGGCCGGTGACACCCGGCGGCAGTTCGGCGGCGATGAACAGCGGGAAGGTCGCATCGATCGGCAGCAGCGGGTCAAGGCGCTGCGGGTTGTTCTTGTAGAACACCCACAAGGCGGTGCCGATGCCGTAGAAGATGAAGCCACCCGGGATCATGATCGCGGCGAACGCCCAGATCGAGCGGCCGGCTTCCTTGTCCGACTTGGTGGCCAGGGTGCGCTGCATCAGCACCTGGTCCTTGGGGAAGGTGAGCACCACGTCGAACACGACCAGGAAGATGAAGCCCCACACCGTGGCCTTGGTCAGGTCGAAGCTGAAATCAAACAGCTTGGTCTTGTCTTCCATCGCGGCGGTGGCGACAAATTCGCCAAAGCCGCCCTTCAGCGTCCACACGATGAACAGGATGGCGAAGATGGCACCACCCATCTTCACGATCACCTGCACGAAGTCGGTCCAGATCACCGCCTTCATGCCGCCCATCGCGGTATAGAGGATGGTGAACACGCCCATCATCATGATGCTCCACACCACGCTGATGCCGGTGATGGTGGCGATGGCAAGCGCCGGCAGGAACAGCACCACGCTCATGCGCGCGCCGATCTGCATGACGATGCACAGCGCGCTGGCGAGCATGCGGATGGCCGGGTGGAAGCGGGTTTCCAGATAGGAGAACACGCTCATCAGGTCCAGCCGGCGCAGCAGCGGCACGATCCACACCGCGACGAACATCAGCCCGACCACCGCGATCAGGTTGTTGGTCAGGTACTGCCAGTTGGTCTCGAAGGCCTTGGCCGGAATGGCGATGAAGCTGATCGAACTGGTGTTGGTGGCATAAAGACTCACGCCAGCCGCCCAGAACGGAATGCTGCGGCCACCGACGAAGAAATCGGCGGTGCTGGCGCGCTTTTCGCGGAAGTAGAAGTAGGCGCCCATGCCCAGCATGGCGCCGAGGTAGATGATGATCACCGCCCAGTCCAGCCAGCCCAGCAGGTGCTTGCCGCTCTGCATTTCAAACGTGTGCAGGCTGCCATCGGCATTGGCCCAGACCAGTCCATTGCCCCAGCTGGTACTGGCCAGCGGCGCGCTGGCATCGGTATCGGCCAGATCGGCCCAGGCGCTGGTGATGGTATGGAACGTACGTGCATGGCTGTTGCCGGCTGCGTCGCTTACCTGCATCAACAAGTGGGCCTGGCCGAGTGCGCGCAGCGAACCGGGCACCACGTCGCCACCGACGGCCGACACGGTCTGCCAGCCCTTTTCCAGGTTCCAGCGCAGCAATTGCTGGGCGCCGTTGTTGCCGACCACCACATACAGCGCGCCTTTCTGTGCCTGCATCGCAACCGCTGCTGCAGCGCCCGGCCATACCGGCTGCGGCTGCCACTGCGCGGCATCGGCCGGCTTGCGGTACAGCTGGGTCACGCCACTGTCGTCCACACCGGCCACGAACAGCGCGCCATCCAGTGCACCGGCCTGGGCGTTGGCCAGCGCTGTGGGCAGAGGCAGAGACGCCCCCTTGCCCAGGGTCTCGCCCTTGAGCGTGACCTGCTGCAGGCGATCGCTGTGGCCGGCATCCGCGCCGGTCAGCAGCCAGCTGCTGGCGCCGTTGTGCACGATGCCCTGCACGACGTCATCGCTGATGCCGGTGACCGGAGCCCAGGCCTTGCCATTCTTGCCCAGCAGCCAGGCGCTGTCGGTGGAGCGGGCCAGCAAGCGGCCGTCGATATCCAGCAGCTGCTGTACCGGCTTGGCATCTGGCAGCGCCGGCAGGGTGCCGGTTTTCACTGCGGTCAGGGCGTCATCGGCGAAGGCCGCGCCGCTCAGTGCCAACAAGGTAGTGACGACAAGCAGGCGCAAGCCGAGCGAGAAGCGATGCGACAGCGCGGCGAGCGCAGTGGCCATGGGCGTGGGCATGGATGGAACCCCGGTAATGAACGGCGTGGCGGCGAACCGCCAGGTGGAAAGATCAGGCGCCCAGGGCGCCGGCGAGCAGGGCTTCGGCCCGGCGCAGGTAGGGCACATCGATCATGCGTCCCTCGAACAGGAACGCACCGCGGCCCTGGTCGCTGGCATCACGTGCGGCGGCAACGATACGCCTTGCCTCGTCCAGTTCGGCCTCGGCCACGCTGAAGATCACGTTGGCCTGGCCGATCTGGCGCGGGTGGATGCAGCTTTTGCCGATGAAGCCGAGCTGCTGTGACAGCACCGCTTCGGTGCGGAAGCCCTCGGCATCGGCCACATCCGGCCAGGCACCGTCACAGGCGAACACGCCGGCCTCGGTGGCCGCCATTTTCACCGCGAACAGCACCGCATGCACATTGGCCGGGGTGCGGGCGATGCCATTGGGGGCGAACAGATCGCCCAACCCCAGCTGCAGGCCAGCCACACGCGGATGCGCCGCGGCCAGTTCGGCGGCCAGGCGCAGGCCGCGCGGGGTTTCGATGTTCAGCAGCAGGCCGATCGGGCGGCTGACGCCATTGGCGGCTTCGGCGCGTTCCAGTGCAACGACCACCTGCCGCACCTGCGCGGCCGATTCCACCTTGGGGATGTTCAGCAGCCAAACCCCGGGCAGCGCCATCGCGGCCAGATCGGCGGCGAAGTGTGGGCTGTCAGTGGCATTGGTGCGGACGATCAGCAGCTTGCTGCAGGCCTTTACCTCGGCGCGGCTGAGGAAGCTGGTGAGGTTTTCGCGCGCCGCCTGTTTGCCGGCCTCGGGTACGGAATCCTCCAGATCGAAGGACAGGGCATCGGCCGCACTGGCCAAGGCCTTGTCGAACAGTTCCGGACGTGCGCCGGGCACAAACAGCTTGCTACGCATGGCTTCCCCTCACTTTGAGAGGCAGTCTGCGCGAATCGGAAGGCTGAAAAAGTGTATTCCCCGACATTCACCCGATAGGTTTTGTTGTGGTTTGCGGGGTTTGGCGAGTGAGCCAAAGCACGCCACCAGCCGTCCAAGCGCGCGCCGTCCCTTCCCCCGCCAGCGGGGGAAGGTGCCCGAAGGGCGGAAGGGGGCGCTTTTGACGTTGCTTGAGCTGTTGCCGGCAAGCCGAGGCAGCGGGAAGGGCCAAAGCCACCGCCACAGCCAGGCCCAAAGCCAAAGCACCCCTCCCCAACCCTCCCCTGCGCCTTCGGCGCAAGGGAGGGGGCTGATTGCTGTGGTCTTCAGCTTGGGAGGGGCCTTTGTCGCCAGCCCCGGCTAGAATCCCCTCATGAAAATCGCTTCGTGGAACGTCAATTCGCTCAACGTTCGCCTGCCGCATCTGGAACAGTGGCTGGCCGACTTTGCCCCCGACGTGGTCGGCATCCAGGAAACCAAGTTGGAGGACCACAAGTTCCCCGACACGCGCCTGCTGGAGCTGGGCTACCGCAACGTGTTCGCCGGGCAGAAGACCTATAACGGCGTCGCGCTGCTGTCGCGCCATCCGATCGAAGACGTGCAGATCGGCATCCCCGGTTTCGAGGACGAGCAGAAGCGGGTGATCGCCGGCACCGTCAATGGTGTGCGCATCATCAATCTGTATGTGGTCAACGGCCAGGACGTGGGCACCGACAAGTACGCCTACAAGCTGCGCTGGCTGGAAGCAGTGCACGCCTGGGTGGCGGACGAACTGCAGAAGCATCCGCAGCTGGTGGTGATGGGTGATTTCAACATCGCCCCGGATGACCGCGATGTGCCCGATACCAGCGTCTGGAACGAGAACCACATCCTCACTTCCACCGCCGAGCGCGCTGGCCTGCAGAAGCTGCTGGACCTGGGCCTGCACGATGCCTTCCGCCTGCACAACGACGAAGCCGGCATCTTCAGCTGGTGGGATTACCGGGCTGCCGGTTTCCGCCGCAATCTGGGCCTGCGCATCGACCTGACCCTGGTTTCCGATGCGCTCAAGCCGCGCGCTGTCGCCTCCGGCATCGACCGTGAGCCGCGCACCTGGGAACGCCCCAGCGATCACGCCCCGGCCTGGGTGCAATTGGCGCAGGCCTGAAACAACAAGGCCCGGCTGTCGCCAGTCGGGCCTTGGTCGAATCGGCGCCAGAACGTCTAACGCACGCTTTTGCGTGTGAACAGATTGACGATGGCCAGCAGTACCACCGCGCCGACCAGTGACAACAGGAAGGAGCGCAGCGTGATCGCGCCATTGATGCTGCCGCCGCTGAAGAAAAAGCCGGCGATCATGGCCCCGATGATGCCCACCACGATGTTCAGGATGATGCCCTGCTGCGCATCGCGGCGCATGATGATGCTGGCCAGCCAACCCACGACGCCACCAATAATCAACCAGATGATGATGCCCATGCGCGAACCTCCCTGCCAAGAAGCACCCCGTAAGGTGCGGTGGCGACAGTCAACGCGCAGGGGCGTTAAGAACGTGTTTGTCTGTGCCAAAGCGTGTGAAGCATGAGCCAGGCGGAGCGTTCCTGGCAGTTTGGTCCGGTGACGGTCTGGCTGTTGCCGCATACCGCCGGCGCCCGCGGCGAGCCACAGGCGCGGGAGCTGCTGGCCGGTGTTTTCGAGACCACGCCGGAGGCCTTGCCACTGACCCGCGATGAGCGCAGCCGCCCCTGGTTGATCGGCGAGCTGGCGCATTACGGCACCGGCTGGAGCCATAGCGGCGGCCATCTGCTGGTGGCGCTGGGCGAGGGCGCGCGGCTGGGCGTGGATCTGGAGCGGCAGCGCCCGCGCCGGCAGATGCGCGAGGTGATCCGGCGCTTTTTCCACCCTGAGGAGATCGCCTGGCTGGATGGCCTGGATGATGCCGGCTGTGAGCACTGGTTTTTCCGCGTGTGGTGCGCCAAGGAGGCGCTGCTCAAGGCGCACGGGCATGGCATTTCGTTCGGGCTGGAGAAGCTGCGCTTTGCGCCCGATGCAGAAGGCGCGTTGCAGCTGGTGTGGTGCGATCCGGGCCTGGGCGACGCGTCGCGCTGGCATCTATATGAGTGGCAGGCGACGGAAGATTTCCGCGCCGCACTGGCGTGGTACCCGCTGTAGCTTTCGCCCCCTCCCTTTGGCGTAGCCAAGGGGAGGGTTGGGGAGGGGTGATCTGCGCGATCAATGCTCAGCTGACTTATCGCAAGCTTACCGGCGCACACCGCTCCCACAAAAGCAGTCACGTTCCGCGGGGTCGTTGGCAGCGTCCAGCGCTGCTCGCCAGGGGGCTACCCCGGGCACCATCAGACTGGGTGTCGCAGGGCGACTCGAGGATAGGTCAGCACCCACATGCAC
>NZ_LDJJ01000045.1 GCF_001431465.1 Stenotrophomonas terrae
GGTCAAGGTGCTGGTGGACCTGGATACCGTGCTGCTGGCGATGGCGATGGCGGCGCTGGGCCTGACCACCCACGCTTCCGCCCTGCGTCAGGCCGGTGCCAAGCCGATGCTGCTGGCCCTGCTGTTGTTCGCCTGGCTGTTGGGTGGCGGCATGCTGATCAATCTGGGCGTGCGGGCGGTGTTGTAAAGGCGCTGTGTTGAAGCGTTATCGGGAAGGCCTCTGCCGAGCATGGCTCGGCACTACGCTTTACACTGTGCCAATGCGTGCCAGCAGGAGGCCGGCCAGCACCACTGCGATGGCGGCGACGGCCGCCAGCGCTAGCAGCCAGCCACGCCTGCGCTGGCGTTGGGTCACACTGAGTGCGGCGTTGAACATTGCTACACGCTGTTGTTCGCTGGCCGCGATGATGGCTTTGGCTTTGGCCGAGCCTTCGTCGGCGCCCAGCCGACCAGCCTTGATGTCGTCGGCGATGACTTCCAGTTGCTGCATCACTTCGAACTGCAGCTTCTGCAGGTCCAGTGTGGGGTCGGGAGAGGTGGACACGCCGGCTTCCTTGGGTGCGGGTTCAATCTGTGGGGGACTGTAGCGCCTGCTGCATCACCCGCGAAAGGATGCGCGGGTCGTCGGCGGCCAGGTGCTGGCCCAGCCGCACCAGGCCGATGCCGAAGCCCATCATCACCAGGCCCGGCAGCAGTGCGGGTATGTGCATCAGGCTGATCGCGCCAAGCTGCAGGGCCGTCACCACGCTCCACAGCAGGCAGAAACCTATCCAGAACGCCATGAAGAGCACGACCAGGACGGGCGGAGCGAAACGCCCGCGCAGCACGCTGCCCTGCGCGCTACCCTGCGCGCTACCCTGCGCGCTACCCTGCAGCTGGCCGCGAAAATGCGGCTTGAAGGAGTTGCGCAGGAAGCTGCGGTGGTACAGGTGCACGCGGCCTGCGCGCACGCTGCCAACCACGGTGCCGTTGGCGGTCAAATTGCCGCGTGCAGTGGCCGCGCGCAAGGCTTGCGCCGCCTGATCGGGCGGCAACGGGCTGGAGAGTTGCAGGGGCGTGCGGGGGAAGAGCCAGTTCCAGAAGCGCATATGCATGATTGGCATCGGGCAGCCAACGATAGCGGTTGAAGCTTCCCCTGCCTATTGCAGGCTGCTTCCGCGTGCCCGCATCGCCTTCTTCACCAGCGCAGTGATCTTCTTCTCGACCTCGGGCGTGAGTTCGGCCAGTGCGTAAGCCGTGGCCCACATCGGGCCGTCATCAAGCATCGCGGTGTCGTTGAAACCGAGGGTGGAATAGCGCGAGCCGAATTTGCTTGCCCCCTGGAAGAACACCAGCACCTTGCCGTCACGCGCATAGGCGGGCATGCCGTACCAGGTCTTGGGCAGCAGCGATGGTGCGGTGGCGGTCACGATGGAGTGCAGGCGCCGCGCCATCTGCTGCTCGGCGGCCGGCATTTCGGCAATCTTGGCCAACAGCTCGGCCTCGCCATCGGCCTTCAGCTTGCCGGTCTTGGCCTCGGCCTTGAGCTCGCGCGCACGCTCTTTCATCGCCGCCTGTTCTGCGGCGGTGAAGCCACTGGATTTGGCCTTGGACTTGGATTCGGGCATGGCAGGGGCTCGGGCGGGCGAAGGTCGCTTTATACCGTGCAGTGAGCGGATGTGTGTGAAATGCAGACCGTTGCCGATCAGTCACCCCGGCCGAGTTCGCGTTCGATGCGCCGGTCCGGAATCAGCCACAGCAAGGCGGTGATGGCATACAGCGCCTGCCCCAGATGCACCTCGACAAAGCTCAGCGCGATGCCGCTGATATACAGCAGGGGCGACAACTTGCCCTTCCAGTCGCCGCCCAGCGCATGTTGCAGGCGGGAGTTCTCGCCATCGGCGGCGACAATGCGCCGCTGCAGGATCCAGTAGGCAATCGCCGCCCCCAGCAGGATGCAGCCGTACAAGGCAGTGGGCAGCGGCTGGGTGTTGTAGTCGTCCATCCAGTGCGTGGCGAAGGGCAGCAGCGACAACCAGAACAGCAGGTGCAGGTTGGCCCACAATACGCTGCCGGTGACCTTCTGGCAGACCTGCAGCAGGTGGTGGTGGTTGTTCCAATAGATGCCGACGTAGACGAAGCTCAGGATATAGCTGAGCAGGGTAGTCAGCAGCGGCCGCAACGCGTCGAACGAAGCGCCCTCCGGCGGGCGCATCTCCAGCACCATGATGGTGATGATGATGGCCAGTACACCGTCACTGAATGCCTCAAGCCGCCCCTTGCCCATCGTCCGCTCCTGGCGGCTTGCCGCCGTTGTCTGCGGCGAAACCTAGCACGCCGTACTGTGCTGACGATGTGTTTGTGCTGCGGGCAGGGCAGGGCAGGGGCGGTGCGGTGCGGTACCGCCGCCGCTCCGGCTTTCAGTGCGCCACCTGCAGGACGATCTTGCCGATATGCGCGCCGCGTTCCATCCACGCATGTGCCTGTGCGGCTTCGGCAAGCGGGAATACCTTGTCAATCAGCGGCGGGCGGATCTTGCCCGACTCGATCAGCGGCCATACCTGCTGGCGCAGTTGTTGGGCGATGACGGCTTTCTCGCCGATGCTGCGCGGGCGCAAGGTTGAGCCGGTCACCGAGGCGCGCTTCTGCATCAGTGTAAGCAAGGGAAGCATGACTTCCGAGCCCTGCTGCAGACCGATCTGGATGATGCGCCCGCGCATGTTCAGCAGCTCGAGATTCCTGGCGAAGTACGACCCGCCAATGATGTCCAGCACTACATCCACTCCCTTGCCATCCTGCAGGCTGCGCACCTGCTGGACGAAATCCTGGGTGCGGTAGTTGATGGCATGGTTTGCACCCAGGCGCAGGCAGGCCTGGCATTTTTCGTCGCTGCCGGCGGTGACGATGACGCGCGCGCCGAATGCATGGGCAATGGCGATGGCGGTGGTGCCGATGCCGCTGCTACCGCCATGGATGAGGATGCTTTCATCCGCGCCCAGGTTGCCGGGCATGAACAGGTTCGACCAGACGGTGAAGAAAGCCTCCGGCAAGGCACTGGCTTCCAGCATCGACAGCCGGGCAGGAATGGGCAGGCATTGAGTCGCAGGCGCGGTCGCATATTCCGCATAGCCGCCGCCGGCCAACAAGGCGCAGACCTGCTCGCCCACGCGCGGCGACTGCACGCCGGCCGCAGCCTTGACCACGGTGCCGGCTATTTCCAGTCCCAGCGTTTCCGACGCGCCCGGTGGTTGTGGATACAGACCGCGCCGTTGCAGCAGGTCAGGGCGGTTGATGCCTGCGGCAGCGACGCGGATCAGTACTTCGCCACTGCGCGGTCTGGGCGTTGGCCCGCTTGCAATCCTTAGATTGTCGGCATCGCCTGTTGCCGACAGCTGTATCAACTGCATCTTGCCGGGGATCTTCATCGGGCTTGCGACAGCATGAGGGTCGAAGGCTTCGACAATAACGTTCGCCTCTGTTCGCAGGCACGAACGGGCATATGAATTTATCTGCTGAGCGCGGGCATGTGCGGTCTGGATTGCAGTGGAGCCGCCGACGCATCGCCGGGCAATCGTTGGCCGCAAGATGAAGCGGTACCGGGTGCCTTCAGTGCAAGCGTCGTTGGCATCAGGGCGCTGCGCATGATGTGTGCCGGAAGTGCGCACATCGGTGTGCTCTGATCACTGCATGGGCCGGGCGACGTAGACCTCGTGCCAGAGGCAGACCTTGCCGTCATTGTCGAAACGCATCAGCAGCATGGCCTGGAATGTCTCGTGTTTCCCATTGCCGCGGCTGATGTGGGCCAGCATCGCGAAGACCACACTGTCTTCGTCGGCCAGTGCATGGATGACCTCGTAGTCGATGCCGTGCATGTCTTTCTTCATTCCATTGAGAAATTCCAGATAGGTGCTGCGGGTCGCTTCATAGTGCCGGCCATTGGGCTCGACCACGAAATGTTCGGCAAAGCACTCCCCAACAAGCGCCTCGTCCAGTACCGATGTGGAGTTGAGGTGCCTGCGGTTCCAATCGAGCACGGCGTGGCCGCGTTCGAGGTTGCGTTCACGTGTGCTGTTCATGCCATGGATAATCCGGAGTTGAGACAAGTACACAGCTGATGCGGGGCTCCGGGCGCTTTACGCTGGCGGGCTGCCAGTCGGCACGGCCTGTGGGTTGCACGGTCATTGCCGTAGGTCCTGCGGCAGCTTGCCGGGAAGGTGGTGTGGACCTTCCGTATTCTTCAACGCCATGCCAACGGTGGCCGGCGCAGTCAGCGCGAAACCGAATTGCTGGTACAGGCGATAGGCCTCACCGTCGGCCAACAGGCTGACGTAGCCCGACGGCGGAACCGCAAGCTGCAGATAGGCCTGGATTTCGCGCATGATCTTCTTGCCTAGTCCCCGCCCCTGATGTGCTGGCGTGACGGCAATGTCCACCACCTGATAGAACGTGCCGCCATCGCCAATCACCCGGCCCATTGCCACGACTTCACTGTCATGGATGATCTGCACGGCGAAGAGCGTATTGGGCAGTCCGCGGCTGGCGGCCTCCAATGTCTTCGGGCTCAGTCCGGCCGCTTGCCGCAGGTTGCGGTAGACCTGGACCGTGGGAGTTGCATGGAGGATGGCGTAGTCGATAGTCATGGTTGCACCGGGTTGTTCAATTTGTACAAATTGGGGTGCAGCACAGCAATCGGAACATCGTGCGCGGCACGGAACAGGCTTGTTCGATCATGCCCGAAAGCATCGATCACCGACGCTCATGCGCGGGCACGCTTGAACACAGCTGAACACCGGGGCCATCTTGTGGTGCAAACAGTGTTGTTGGCAATGTCGCGCCGCATGGATTTATGCGGGAGCGCATGCGCGGTCAAGAATATTTGTAACGAAAAGCCCGGGATATTCCCGGGCTCTTCGTTCAAACAATCGCCGTTGCTTACTCGATCGGCTGTTCCAGCATCAGCTGGCGGGCGAAGCGTACCGGCGGCGCGCCGTAGGACAGGATCTGGTCGTGGTAGGCCTTCAGGTTGAAGTTGGCACCCTGCTTGTCCTGCACCGCCTTGCGGGTGTCGAAGTGTTCCTGCGCACCGACGAAGTAGGTCGGCAGCTGGGCCGAGGTGAGCTGCGCGCGCACCCACTTGCCCGAGGCTTCGCTTTCCTGCTGGAAGGCATCGTGGGTCATCAGCTGCATGGCCTGCTCGCGGCTCCAGTTGTCCACGTGCACACCCTGGTCGAGGATGGCATTGGCAATGGTGCGCAGGTAGAACTTCAGCTGCACCAGGTGGAACAGCGGGTCGTTATCCAGGTAGCCCTGTTCCTGCATCATGCGCTCGGTGTAGACCGCCCAGCCTTCGGCAAACAGACCAGAGCGCAATACGGCGCGCAGCGTGGACGGGAACTTGCCCGAGTGCCAGCCTTCCAGGTAGTGGCCCGGGGTGCCCTCGTGGATGGACAGCAGGTGGATCATGCGGCTGTTGTATTCGCGCAGGAAGGAATCCACCTGCTTGTCGTTCCAGTCGTCCGGAATCGGCGAGACCGCGTAGAAGGTCTTCAGGTTCTTGTCCAACGGGCCCGGCGAGTCGCAATAGGCCACAGCCACGCCACGCTGGAATTCCGGCATCAGGATGATGTCGACCGGCGCATCGGGCAGGGTCATCAGGTCGTGCTTGCGCACGAACTCGGTGGACTGGTCCAGCGCCGCCTTGGCGTCGTCAACCACCTTGTCGCGGGCCGGCTTGTCGGCATAGGCCAGTTCCAGCGCGGCTTCGATGGCCTTCTGCTGTTGGTCATCGGTCGGGTTGGCCGGCATTTCCGGCGCGCCCGGCTTGTCCTTCAACACCACCTGGGCGATGCCGTACATGTCCTTGCGCACGCGGCTCAGTTCGGCGCGGGCGCGCTCGCCAATCTCGGCACGCGACAGCGAGGAGTTGAGCGAGAACTTGAGCTTCTGGTCGTACTTTTCGGCGCCAATGCGGAACTCGCCCTTGGCGTTGGGTACCAGGGTCTTGTCCAGCCAGGTCTGCTGTTCTTCCACTGCCTTGGTGAGGTTGGCGATGGCGGTCTTCAGGCGTTCCTGGTCAGCGGCTTCCAGTTGGCCGATGTTGGGCACGATGAAGGTTTCAACCAGGCTGAGGATGCCGCGGTTCTGCTTGGCCACGGTCTCGGCATGGATCTTCGGCACGCGTGCCGGGTCGAGGTTGGCGCGGGCCGCGGCGAAGATCTGCGGGATCTGCTCGATGCGTGCGGTGGCCGACTTCAGGCGCTCGGGCAGCGGTGCGAACTCGCGCGCCATCAGGCCGTAGATGGCACTGCCGGCCAGGCCGTTGTAGACCTGCGGGTCCCACTTCCACGACTGCATGGTTTCGTTGGACCAGATGTCCGACTGCAGCTGGTTGCGCAGGATGGCGGCGTCCACCTGGTTCTCGCGGCCGAGCTTGCTGACGTCGAGCTTGTCCAGTTCGGCGAGCAGGGCCTTGCTGGCCTCCAGGCTCTTCTGCTGGCCGGCGGCGCTGAGGTCATCGAGCTGGCTGTCGTAGCGGTGGTCGCCGATCTGGGTGGCGCTGACCGGGGACAGCTGCATCCAGGTGTCCAGTGCCTTCTTCGACAGCTCGGCGAACTGGGCGTCGGCCTGGCCTTGGCCAGCCTGCTCGGCGGAAGTGGACGGAGCGGTCGGGGCCTCGCCGCTCTGGCAGCCGGCGAGGCTGGCGAGCAGGGCGGCGGCGAGCAGGTGCTTGCGCATCGGTGATCCTGTTACTGAGGGAATCGACGAGCATAGGCGGAGCGGGGCGGTGCCGCACATGCCGTTGGTTGGTGGCAGCTTGCCGACCCGGGCG
>NZ_LDJJ01000046.1 GCF_001431465.1 Stenotrophomonas terrae
GGAGGGAGCGCAGCCCGCCATGCTCCCTTTTTTTGTGGGAACGGCGTAAGCCGCGAAGATAAAGATCCTTCCGCCACGAACTACATCCCGCAACCAACAGCTGTTTGGCTGAGCCAAAGGGATCGGCCGTTGTTTTGTTGTTGTCAGCTTCGCGGCTTACGCCGCTCCCACAATCAACACAACAGCATCAAATCACGCGCCGAAATGCCCCAGCGGCGCGCCGGCCAGCAGATGCAGATGGATGTGGAATACGGTCTGGCCGGCATCTTCGCGGCAGTTCATGACGATGCGGTAGCCGTTCTCGGCAAACCCTTCCTGGCGCGCATAGGCGGCGGCCGCCAAGGCCAGCTTGCCGATCAGGTGCGCCTGCGTCGGCTGCAGATCATCCAGGGTCGGGATGACCTCGTTCTTCGGGATGAAAAGCACATGCACCGGCGCCTGCGGGGCGATGTCCTTGAAGCCCAGCACGTCCTCGTCTTCGTAAACGATGGCGGCGGGAATTTCGCGGCGGATGATCTTGCCGAAAATGGTGTCGCTCATGGAAAGGCTCGCTGCAGTAAACGGCCTACAGCTTACAACCCCGGCGCGGCTTATTCGCCGACTTCGCTGCGGCTGCCGAAGGCATGCGACAAGGTGCCGCGGTCCACGTATTCCAGCTCGCCGCCCAGCGGCAGGCCCTGCGCCAGACGGCTGGGGCGCACCTTGTTGCGGCGTGCCAGCTGCGCCAGGTAATGCGCGGTGGCCTCACCTTCGACGGTGGAGTTGGTGGCGATGATCAGCTCAGTGACTTCGCCCTGCGCCAAGCGCGCTTCAAGCTGATCCAGGCCCAGTTCGCGCGGGCCGATGCCATCCAGCGGCGACAAGCGCCCCTGCAGCACGTAGTACACACCGCGATAGCTGGTGGCATGTTCAATCGCCAAACGATCGGCCGGTGATTCGATCACACACAGCATCTGCCGCTCGCGGCTGCTGCTGGCGCAGACCGGGCACAGCTCGGTTTCGCTGAAATCGCGGCATTGCTTGCAATGGCCGATCTTCTCGATGGCCTCGGCCAGCACGTCCGACAGACGCTGGCCCCCATCGCGGGCGCGCTCAAGCACGTGGTAGGCCATGCGCTGGGCCGTCTTCTGGCCAACACCGGGCAACACCCGGAAGGCTTCGATCAGTTGTTCCAGCAGCGGCAGGCTCATCGCAACGGTCTCATCACAGCAGGCGTATCGCTAAAACAAACGCGCGAAGCCCGGAGGCTTCGCGGCGCGGGGACGTGCATGCGCCGGGCGAGCCGGCGCCGGCCACATCAGAACGGCAGCTTCATGCCCGGCGGCAGCTTCATGCCGGCCGTGGCCGAGCCCATGCGGCTCTGCGATTCGGCGTCGATCTTGTTGGCGGCATCGTTGAACGCGGCTGCGATCAGGTCTTCGGCCATTTCCGGATCGCTCAGCACCGACGGATCGATACGCACCTTGCGGCACTCCTTGGTGCCGCTCAGGGTCACGCTGACCATGCCGCCGCCGGCGCTGCCGGTGACTTCCAACTTGGCGATTTCTTCCTGGGCCTTCTGCAGGTTTTCCTGCATTTTCTGGGCCTGCTGCATCATTTGGGCGATATTGCCGCGCATGCTGTTTACTCTTTGAAGGGACGGATGGAATCGGCCACGA
Source organism: Stenotrophomonas terrae (assembly GCF_001431465.1). Classification (GTDB taxonomy): domain Bacteria; phylum Pseudomonadota; class Gammaproteobacteria; order Xanthomonadales; family Xanthomonadaceae; genus Stenotrophomonas; species Stenotrophomonas terrae. The sequence continues at coordinate 1,659 of NZ_LDJJ01000046.1, forward strand.
CCCGTGCACCCTGCTGTAACAGCTGTTGCACCTGGGGGTCGGCCATGAACACGGCTTCGGCCGCTGTTTGCTGTTCACCGCGCTGGCGATCAGCGCGTTCGTGCAAGGTCTCGGCCTGGACGTTGCCGGTTTCAATGAGGATCTTAGGCGTGCTGCCCAAGGCCTGCGAGAGTGCCTGCGCCAAGGCATTCAAGGCGCGCTCAGACTGCAGGTACTCAAAGCCCGGCAACAAGGCCAACCGCAGCACACCGTGCTGGAAGCTGACAAAGGCTGCATTGGCCGCCAACTCACGCGAAGGCCCGGTCAGGCTGCTATCGGCAACCAGATCCAACCACTGCTCGGCATCGTTCAAGGCGCGGCCAACCGATGCCGGTACCGCCGGTTCGATGGCGATACCGCTGGGACGTGCCGGCGCGGCCGGCTGAACCGGCCGCGCTGCGACTACCGGCGCGGGCTTGGGCATTTCCGGCGCTGGCGACGACGGCTCCGGCATCGCCATTTCAGCGGCCATCGCCTCGTCACGTGCATTCGTTTCCGCAGCCTCGACCGCCCACGGCGGCAGATCTTCGTCGGCGGCTGCGGGCTTGGCGGCTTGCGCCGGGACCGGTGCGGCTACCGGCGCCTGCACAGGCTCGGGCGTGACCGTGGCGACTTCCAGCACTGGTTCAGGCGCGGCTTGCGGCGGCGCGACTGGTGCCGCTGCGGGCATCGGTTCGGGTTTGGATTCGGGGGCTGGCTGCACAGGCGCTGCTACAGCCGGTACGGCCTGCGCTTCGACTGGCTTGGCTGCCTGCGCTTGTGAACCCGCAGCGGCCGGCGTGGCCTGGCTGCTGCCCATACCTGCGCCAGCACCCGGTGCGCCACCTTCCGGCATTGCCGGTACCGCGCCCGCCGGGCGGAAGGCCAGCATGCGCAGTACGGCCATTTCAAAGCCCGCACGCGGACTGGGCGCCAGATGCAGGTCGCGACGGCCACCCAGGGCCATCTGATACCAGAGCTGCACCACTTCCGGGCGCAGGCGTTGTGCAAAGGCCACGGCATCGATGCCTTCGCCCGGCACCGACGCGCCCGGCACCAGCTGCTGCACCTGGATGCGATGCAGGCCTTCGGCCAGCGCATCCAGCACACCACTCCAGTCCGGCGAGAACTCTGCCAGCCCGGCAACCACCTGCAGCAGACGCGCGCCTTCGCCATCGGCCAGGGCATCAAGCATGGCCGCAACCTGGGTGCGGTCCACCGTACCCAGCATGGTGCGCACCACGTCGTCGCGCAGCGCGCCGCCGGCATAGGCAATGGACTGGTCCAGCAGCGACAAGCCGTCGCGCAGCGAGCCATCGGCCGCACGCGCCAGCTGCACGATGGCGCTGTCGTCGAATTCAATCTGCTCGGCGGTCATGATCCGGGTCATCTGCCCACGGATCTGCTCCTCGTCCAGCCGCTTCAGGTTGAACTGCAGGCAGCGGCTGAGCACGGTGACCGGCAGCTTCTGCGGGTCGGTAGTGGCCAGCAGGAACTTCACGTGTTCCGGCGGCTCTTCCAGCGTCTTCAGCAGCGCATTGAACGCTGCCTTGGAGAGCATGTGCACTTCGTCGATCAGGTAGACCTTGTACTGCCCGCGCGAGGGCATGTACTGGGCGTTCTCGATCACCTCGCGCACGTCATCCACGCCGGTATTGGACGCGGCATCGATTTCCAGCAGGTCGATGTAGCGGCCGGCGTCGATATCCAGGCAGGCCCGGCACTGACCGCAGGGGTCGGCGCTGGTGCCGTTCTCGCAGTTCAGCGATTTGGCGAAGATGCGGGCAATGGTGGTCTTGCCGACACCCCGGGTGCCGGTAAACAAAAAGGCGTGGTGGACGCGGCCACTGTCGAGCGCATTGCTGAGCGCGCGAACCACGTGTTCCTGGCCCACCAACTCGGCAAAACGCTTCGGACGCCACTTGCGGGCAAGGACGAGATAGGACATCAGGCAACCGTCTTCATCTGAAGCCCCATTGTGCCATGGCCGGCCCATCCGCCAGCACCCGCTCAGGGGGTGCTTGTGAACGGCCGCCAGTCCCTATAGAATCCACGCCCCTGCCGAGGCATTAGCGCGGCAGGATCCGGAGAGGTGTCCGAGTGGTTGAAGGAGCACGCCTGGAAAGTGTGTAAGCGTCTAAACCGCGCTTCGGGGGTTCGAATCCCCCTCTCTCCGCCAGATAACTGAAAAAGCCGTCCCTTGTGGGCGGCTTTTTCAGTTATTGGACGAAAAGCATGGGCGATGAGAGCCCCAATGGGTTCGACCGCCGGCGTAGCCGGTGGGACGGCGCAGCCGCCCGAAGGGTGAAGGTGCGCAGCACCGAATCAATCCCCCTCTCTCCGCCAGATAAATGAAAAAGCCGTCCCTTGTGGGCGGCTTTTTCATTTATTGGACAGAAAGCATGGGCGATGAGAGCCCCAATGGGTTCGACCGCCGGCGCAGCCGGTGGGACGGCGCAGCCGCCCAAAGGGGGAAGGTGCGAAGCACCGAATCAACTGCGCCGCAACTTCGACGGACACGGGGAGATCAGGCGCAACCTTCACACACATGATCCACGCCTGGCGCATGCGTGGTCAGGTGCGTTGTTGCTCACCTACCGTGCGGCCATTGCTCGCATGGAGAAGACCAGTAGGGAGTGGCGGGAAAAGGACGATGACGAACGCAGGCCTATCAACTCCATTACTCCGACGCCTCGGCCTTCTGCCTGGGCCAATACGGCACGCTGGTCTTGATCACGGCTGGAATGCCTGACGAGCTGCTCGTCGAGGGCGCGGGCCTCCTGGCAGGACCTCGGCTCCAATAACGCGACAGGGGCGAAAATCCGCCCCCGCCGTTTCATACTAGTTGCGTCAATGGTGGACTAGAACACTCTCAACATCGTGCTGCGGCAGTTCAATCAGCATTCGCCCTACGGCTCGGCAAACCCGTCGCCCAGCGCAGCATGTCACCAAGGATCGGAAAAATGTCGTTGTGCTTGGCGCCGAAACGCATGAAATCACCCTGCTTGGAACCGATATCCCGATTCACTCCGGGAACCTCTTCGGGGAGGTAGTCGGCCAAGCCAGCCAATCCCTTGTCCAGGCGCTCACCGGGACTCAATCCGTAGAAGTTCCACATCGGGTTGTCATGGGAAAAGTCCACAGACGGAAGACGCTCCAAGAACTGCTGAAACTGCTCTTCAGCGTCTGCGGGCTTGCGGTTGCTGAAGTTCAAGTCGTAAGCGATTTTCGCCATTGCCTTCAAGACGACTGGCTGTGCTGCGACGGTCTTTTCCTTCGCCTGGTGGCTTCCGAAAGCCGGGATCTCGATGATCCTGCTCCACAGGTCAAGCACCGCCTGCTCACGGGGTTCAATGACTGCCGGAGTGGCACCACTGACGTTGCCCTTGTTCAAGAATGCGATGGCGTTGATGGCAACGGAGTCTTTCAGCAGGATAGCGCCGGAGTCCTGGGACCAGTCTTTGGGCTCATTGTCAGTGAGCGCAACACCCAATTCGCCGGACAGCTTGTGCTTGATAAACAGCGTGATGGGGTTAGATCCATCAAACTGAAAAGCAAGCGAGGCGTCCACCTTCTTGCCGAGGCGGTTGAGGTCATGGAAGAGCTGCCGCTCTTGCTCAATGTCAAGCCCGAGATGGACTTCAACCGTCAGCGTGGCGAAATGCCTCGCTGCCTCATAAGCCTCATTCCAGACAAGCATTTCTGCCTCGGAAACAGGTTTGCCTTTCTCCGTGAACAGAACCGCCCCCTTGCCCGGATACTTGCCCAACTGACGAACCTGCTCCAAGAAGGTCATCGCCATATCCGCTGCGTGGCGGCGGTGCTGCCCATCCACGACCCAGAGGGTATGCCGCTCGGACAGGAACACCTTAAACGCCGCCGTTTCACCGCTCGGCGTTTCCAGGCGAAGACCGCGGATACCTCCCGCACCGTTGCCACCCGGGGGAACGTTGCGGATGTTGCAAACGAGCGGTTGCAAGGAGAAGTAGGGCTGCTCACCGAGGATACGAATGAGTGCGTCGAACGTATCCGGCACGGGCTTGCCCGCTGCTATACGCCGCATTTTCGCAGCGGAGATGAGGCCCTTGACCATGTAGATGGCCAACTTCTTCGCATGGCCCTCATCGAGTTGGCGCTGGGCAACCGGGCCAGCTTCGCGGTCATTTGCCACATCAGAAATGTCGGCAAACTTGCGGAAAGGTACGGACATCGTGAAAACGCGATGACCAAGGTTATGACCAATGAAGACATTGAACGGGGTTTCGTTCACATCTCCCGCGTCAGCCAGGCTGTCGAGGGAGTCGAGCCCCTGCGGCACCCCGGTACCGACGATAGGGCTAGGCATTTCACCAATTTTCGGGTACATATAGGCTTCCTGTTAAGTAGTTGATTTGATTGCTGCTGCTGCGCTGTAAAGGCTTCGATTTCTCAGGTCAGTTGCCCCTGGCGCACAGGAATAATGTCCCTGGATGATTATTCTGTCAACAGAATTCTCACCAGGGACGTTTTTATTTTATGCCTGGCGCATAAATCATTGAATGAAAAGGCATTCAAGCCTGACGCAAAGAAAAGAGGGGGCCAGCGTTTGCTGGCGCTGTATGTCTTCTCTTGCTTTTCAATGACTACCGCGCCGAACGCCACGACTGCCGGCATGTGCGCTGACGTTGGTACGTCCGAAGGTACAAACTCTCATCAGGTTGTTCCTCTCGAAAAATCAACGGATTGAGGTGGGAATAGCCCTCCCGTCTCTCCGCCAGATAAAAAAGCAAAGGCCACCCGTTGGGTGGCCTTTGCTTTTTTACTTGGAGGAAAGTATGGGTGATGAGAGCCCCACTGGGTTCGATCGCCGGCTTAGCCGGTGGGACGGCGCAGCCGCCCGAAGGGTGAGATGCGAAGCACCGAATCAATCCCCCTCTCTCCGCCAGATAACTGAAAAAGCCGTCCCTTGTGGGCGGCTTTTTCAGTTATTGGACGGAAAGCATGGGCGATGAGAACCCCAATGGGTTCGACCGCCGGCGTAGCCTGTGGGACGGCGCAGCCGCCCGAAGGGTGAAGGTGCGAAGCACCAAAGAGCTGCTCCATATCGCCAACCCAGGGCGAACGCCAACTCTGACCGTGGTTTGCCAGGATGCGAAACATCCGCGCCCCTTCAGCACTCAAGTAGCGGCAATTCGCCAATGCCCCTGCCTGCGTCTGGATGGAAACTATGCCTTGGCAGCAGGCGCAGACAAACCAGCTTGATACTCAAGATGAATCAGCGGATAGGGCCTGCCCTGGTCATCAAATGGCGAACGGCCCGTGCGCGTGAATCCCAGTTTTTCGTAGAAACCAATCGCTTGAGCATTCTGCTCATTGACGTCGGTAGTCATCCGGGGATGAAGGCCAAGACCGTGGCGCACCAGAGCGGCACCAATTCCAGTGCCCCGGCAGGCCGGGTCCACGAACAGCGCCTGCATATGTCCGTTATCAATGAGCATGAAGGCGAGCGGGTAGTCGCTTGCATCCACCGCAAGCAGGAGCGCCGCTTGAGGAAGAAAACCGCACACCATCTCGTCGATGGCAAGACGGTCTTCCGACAATAGAAAATCATGCGTGGCGTCAACTGCATTCCGCCATATCTCAACGACACGCCCACCGTCTTCAGGCCGGGACTCTCTGATACCTATCATTGCAATGGCTCCCCCTATTTGGAGTTTGTATACAGCTCCCCACGAAGAGGGTTGCTTGCGATGGTTGATGTTGATTGAAGAAACGCCGGCAGAAGGAGAGCTGTAGCGAAACATTCGATGTCGACGTCACAAATCCCCTCGCACGCCCAACCGCGACGGCCACCGTCAGGGCCAGCACCAAGGAACATCCAGCCACAGTTGCAGTTGCAGTTGCAGTTGCAAAGGTCTGCCACTGACTGGCGGGACGAGCACATGCCAGCGCCCTCATCGGCATGCTAGTTTTGCCATATTAGACCGATCCAAAAGGTGCGGGATGAAGCAGCTTGGCGCGACCCTGTTGGTACTTGCAGCAACCGTAGCAACCTCTTCCCTGGCGCCGTCTTCGGCAATGGCGGCCTCACCCGCCGCCAACGAGGCCGCCTACTCCGCCGTGAACCCCTTCATCGGCACTGGCGGCGAAGGACACACCTATCCGGGTGCGACCGTTCCGTACGGCATGGTCCAGCTCTCGCCCGATACCCGCATCCAGTCGCGTAAAGATGGGTACGGCTGGGCTGCGGGCTATCGCTATGACGACAGCACCATCGTCGGCTTCTCGCATACGCACTTCTCCGGCACCGGCCACTCGGATCTGGGTGATCTGCTGCTGATGCCGACTACCGGCGAGCTGAAGCTGGAGCGCGGCAATCCCGATCAGCCCCTGAGCGGCTATACCTCGCGTTTCAGCCATGCCAGCGAGACCGCGCAGCCGGGTTACTACGCGGTGACCTTGGACGACTACAAGGTGCGCGCCGAGCTCACTGCCAGCGCGCGTGTGGGCATGCACCGCTACAGCTTCCCGGCCGGCAAGCCAGCGCATGTCGTGCTGGACCTGCGTACCAGCATGTACGACTACCCGGGCAAGATCCTGTGGTCGCGCTTGCGGGTGCGGGCCGATGGCACGATTACCGGCTTCCGCGAGACGCGTGGCTGGGCGCCGGGCCGGCAGCTGTATTTCGCCATGCGCTTTTCGCAGCCGCTCAGCGGCCATCAACTGCACGACACCGAACAGGATGTCGTCTACAAGGGTTTCCCGCCGCCGGGCGAGAAGGACCCGACGCAGCGCGCGCAGATCGAGGGCCGGCAGTTGGTTGCAGCCTTTGATGTCGCGCCGGAGGCTGGCAAGCCTTTGCTGGTGAAGGTGGCGATCTCGCCGGTCAGCGAGGAAGGCGCGATTGCCAACCTGGATGCGGAAGCGTCGGGTTGGGATTTCGACGGCATGCGCGCGGCGGCGAAACAGCAGTGGAGCGAAGCGCTGGGCGCGGTTGAGGCGCAAGGCAGCGCGGACGAACGCACGCGCTTCTACACCGCGCTGTATCACACGCTGCTCGGGCCGACCTTGTTCATGGACAGCGATGGCCGTTATCGCGGGCCGGACAACGCTGTGCACCAAGCCAAGGGCTGGACCAATTATTCAACCTTCTCGCTGTGGGACACCTACCGCGCCCTGCACCCGTTAGCCACACTCGTGCAGCCGCCACAGCGCACCAATGACTTCGTCAATTCGCTGTTGGCCTCACGCCGCGAAAGCCCTTACGGGGTGCTGCCGGTGTGGTCGTTCCACGGTCTGGAGACCTGGTGCATGATCGGCTACCACGCGGTGCCGGTGATCGCCGATGCCTATATGAAGGGCATCCGCGGCTACGACACCGAAGAGGCCTTGCAGGCGATGGTCGCCAGCGCCAACTACGGCCCGTATGACGGCATCGCGCAGTACCGCGAGCTCGGCTATGTGCCTATCGATGAGGAAGGCGAAGCGGCCAGCAAAACCCTGGAATATGCCTATGACGACTGGACCATCGCGCAGGTGGCCAAGGACATGGGCAAGACCGAAGTGGCGAGCGAGTTCGACAAGCGTGCGGCCAACTGGAAGCATGCCTTCGACCCGGGCACCGGCTTCATGCGTGCGCGCAAGCGCGATGGCAGTTTCCGCGAGCCGTTTGATCCCAGTGCCAGCGGTTATGGCACCGACTTCACCGAGGGCAATGCCTGGCAGTACTCCTGGTATGTGCCACAGGATGTGGCCGGTCTGGCGGCGGCACATGGCGGCAGCGACAAGCTGCTGCAACGCCTGGACGATGTGTTTGAAGCCAAGGTTGACCCGTCCATCTTCGCGCACATGGAAGACATCACCGGCCTGATTGGCTGGTATGCGCATGGCAACGAACCCAGCCATCACGTTGCCTATCTGTATGCACATGCCGGGCAGCCGTGGCGTACGCAGGCGCGGCTGAAGCAGATCATGGATACGCAGTACGCCGCGCGCCCGGATGGTTTGGCGGGCAACGATGATCTTGGGCAGATGTCGGCCTGGTATGTGTTTACCGCGCTGGGTTTCTATCCGGTTACGCCAGGTAGCAACCAATACATCATTGGCCGGCCGTTCCTGCCGCAGGCGACCTTGAATCTGCCTGATGGCAAGCGCTTCAGGATCGTGGCTGACGGGTTGGATGCTGCGCATACGTATGTTGGTTCGGTGAGCCTCAATGGCAGGCCGTTGGATCGGGCTTATGTGACGCACCAGGAGATTGTTGCTGGTGGGGAGCTGCGGTTTGTGATGCAGGCTGAGCCGAACAAGTCTTGGGCTGCTGATGCGGCGACGTTGCCTTATTCGATGTCGCGGTGATTGATATTTGTGCTGTTGGGGTGCGTTGTTCGGCGGCAGAAAGCACGCTTCGCGCTCCCCTCTCCCCAACCCCTCTCCCGCAAGGGGAGAGGGGCTAAAACCACAGCCACAGCCAAAATCACAGCCACAGCCACAGCCACAGCCACAGCCACAGCCACAGCCAAAACCAAAACCAAAACGGGATGCCCCTGCCTGCCCCCTTCCACAAAGAGAAAAGGCAGATGCTGCTAGATTGCCGCGTATGCCGATCCGCCCCTACCAACTCGCTGATGCCGACGCCTGCTTGTCGCTGTTCGAAAGCAATGTGCCCGAGTACTTCACGCTAGCCGAACGCGCTGACTTCGAGCAGTTTCTACGGCGCGATGCGCAGGGTTGCGACTATCAGCTGATCGAGCACGACGATAGTGTTGTCGCCTGCGGCGGCTTGGCGATCCGGGCCGATGGCGTCGCCGTTTTTTGCTGGGGCATGGTCGAGCGCAGCCTGCAGCGGCGGGGTTTGGGCAGGCAATTGAGCCTTGCGCGCTTACAGCAGGCCAGGCAGAACCCGAACGTGAAGCGCATCGAGCTCAGTACCAGCCAACACACACAGGACTTTTACGCGCGGCTCGGTTTCAGCGTGACCCGGGTCGTGGCAGATGGCCACGGCCCGGGGCTGGATGCCGTCGAGATGGTGTTGGTGCTGCGCAACGACTGAAGCCGCTATCAGCTGCTGGAAAGCTTCATCAGCACCAGGCCGCTGACGATCAGCACGGCTGCGCCAATACGCATCGCGCTGATCTGTTCGCCCAGGAAGATGATGCCGATGATGAACGCGCCGACCGCGCCAATACCGGTCCAGATCGTATAGGCGGTACCCAACGGCAAGGTACGCATGGCCAGGGCCAGCAACCAGAAGCTGGCGATCATGCCCACCAGGGTGACGATGCTGGGAACCAGCTTGGTAAAACCGTGGGATTGCTTCATTGCCAGCGCCCAGACGATTTCCAGCACACCGGCGATCACGAGATAGATCCAAGCCATACAGCCTCCTAGAGAAGCCAGGCCGTCCTGGATGAAGTCCCGTGATGGGCGGAGGTCGTCCTCCGTTGGGCGGGCATTCTATCCAAGCCGGACCTTGTGGGCCGCCAAACGGCGGCAGCGGGTTACACGGGGTTCAAGCCGGAAGTCTGGTCGGCTGGTGCATGCATACGTTACAATCGCCGCACACGATCAGGACCTGCTCCAGTTTGTGTCCGGTCCATGAAGCATCGGCGGCTGATGATCCCATCGCCCCGGCCTCTCGTATCGTGAATGGCCGCGCATCGCGCGGCCTAACCGTCTCTATGGTGGCCCCGTCGGCCCCTCGCGACGCTAGGTCGAAAATCCCGCCAGGGCCGGAAGGCAGCAACGGTATCGATCGACGCGGGCGCCGAGGTAAGCCGGCGGGGTCGCCACCTTTTTGGGCCCTTGAAAGTTCCGCCGCTGATGAAGCGGTGATGCTGCCTGTACGCGTTGTGGCCTTGTAGCCCGGGTAAGCGCAGCGCACCCGGGGCTTTGGGCCGGCCAGGACTTCTGCTGGGCAATCGATTGATCGCCGACTACGAATTAGCTTTTTATTGATTGCGAGCTACCCGGCATGCGTCCCGGGTGCGCTGCGCTTACCCGGGCTACGTTGGCTTCGTGGTGATGCCAGCGGAGTTATCCAACTCGGCTCCGGTTTGCCCTCACCCCAGCCCCTCTCCCGCAGGCGGGAGAGGGGCTCGGATATCGTTTCTATTGAGCGACTGACGCGCCGTGAAATTGCGCTGCTTCTACAGCCGCGACAGCTGCAACCTGGGCCTCACCCCTCAAACAGCTCCGCACGCGGCGCCGTTGGCTCAGCCAGTACTACGCACTCGCCCGGCATGGCCACGCGGTGGCCGCGGGCGCGCAGTGCTGCGCCGTCGGCGCTGCTGGCGTAGTGGTAGAGCATCATCCGCGCCTGCGTGGCGGTGTCGTATTCGCGCTCCAGGTCATCCACGCCGGTGTGCGATGGGTTGCCGTGCAGGCCGCAGTCGTGGGCGATCAGTTCGTTGTCGCCGGCAAAGCGCGCCAGCATCTCCGGAATCGGGCGGGTGTCGCCGCTCCATACCAGCGCGCCCTGCAGGCGCAGGCCGTAGGCGGTCTCCGGCCAATGGTGGCGTACCGGGAATACCTCCAGGCGCACGCCTTCATGCCAGAACGCATCGCCCACCACGATCAGCTGGAAGGCATCCCAGAAGTTGGCACCGCCTTCGGCCAGCACGTTCGGGTAGTCCCCTACCCGCTTGTGCAGCAGCGGGACCAGCGGTGCCGGCACGTACAGCCGCACCTTGCCGCGTCGCTGCGGGTTGAAGAAGGCATCCACGAACAGGCGCTCGAAGCCGGCCACGTGGTCCAGATGGATATGGGTGACGAACAAGGCACCGGGCATGGCGCCGTAATGGCTGCGATAGGCGGTCAGGCCTTCGCCGCCGCAATCGATGGTCAGCCACGGTAGGCCGCCATGCTCGATCACCGACATCGGCGAACCCAGCTCCACCGCCGACGCATTGCCGACACCCAGAAAACGCAACGCCCAACTCATCTCACACGCCCCGGTTCCAGGCCAGATCATAGGCGCGGCGCAGCCGCGCATAGTCCTGCTCAACGTCCTCGCGGCTGCGCGCACCGCGCAGCTTCAGCAACGAACGCAGCAGGCGCTTGAGGTTGCGCTCGCGCCAGCGGGTGGCCGGAATGCGCAACACGCCGCGGTCGAAATCAATCAGCCAGCCACGGCCGGCATCGTCAAACAGAATGTTGTGGGCGTTCAGATCGGCATGGTCCAGGCCGGCCCGGTGGAAACGGGCGATCATCCGCCCGGCTTCTTCCCAGGGCGCGGCACGGCCGGTGACCTGCGCGTGATCGGCCAGCGAGCGCACATCTTCCAGCCGCTCCATCAGGATCGCCGCCTCATAGCGCAGGCCCTGCCGCATGTAGAACGCCGCATACGGGCGCGGCACCGGCAGCTTCTGCGCGATCAACTCCCGCATCAGCCGGAATTCGGCAAAACTGCGCGTGCGGTTGGCACCGCGCCACAGGTAGCTGCTACGGCTGAATTTGGCCGCGACGCCACCGCGCAGGTACTGGCGCAGCACGCTGCGGCCGAACGGTGCGTCGATGAACCAGGCCCCGCCACGGCCACCATCGCCGACCTGATGCGCCTTGCTGCCCCACTGCGCAGGCGCGAACAAGCCGGGATCGGCTTGCCGCAGGCGTTCGCGGTCGAACAGAATGGCGCCATAGCCACGACCATCGCGGCAGGGCGTCAGCGCTTCAGTGGCGTCAAATGCGACCATCATCAGCGAGTCTAACAACACATGCCTGCATCGTCCTCCCCACTGTGTCTCTTACGCCTCTCGGCATTGGGCGATGTGACCCATGTGGTTCCGCTGGTGCGCACGCTGCAGCACGGTTTTCCAGGCACGCCGCTGCATTGGGTGATCGACAAGGCCGGCCACAAACTGCTCGATGGCCTGCCCGGGGTCAGCTTCCATATCTACGACAAGAACAGCGGTTTGGCGGGAATGCGTGCGCTGCGTCGCGAATTTCCGCCAGGCCGCTTCGACGCATTGCTGCAGATGCAGGTGGCCGCGCGTGCCAACCTGCTGTCAGCCTTCATTCCGGCCAAGCGCCGCATCGGCTATGACAAGTCGCGCTCAAAGGACCTGCATGGTTTGTTCATCAATGAGCGCATCCCCGACCGCCCGGGCATCCACGTGCTCGACGCCATTGGCAGCTTCTGCGAGCCGCTGGGACTGAAGCAGACAGAGGTCAGCTGGGACCTGGCAACGCCGCCGGAAGCGCACGAGTGGGCACGCGCACAGTGGGACGAGGACGGCCGCCCGGTGCTGATGATCTCGCCCTGCTCCAGCCACCAGCGCCGCAACTGGTATGCCGAGCGCCACGCCGCGCTGGCCGACCATGCGGCAAGCCAGGGTTGGCGGGTGGTGTTGTGCGGCGGCCGCAGCGAGCTGGAGCGCAGCACCAGCGATGCCATCCTCGCCGCGATGAAGCACCCGGCACTGGACCTGGTGGGCAAGGACACGCTCAAGCAGTTGCCCGCCCTGCTGGCCCGCGCCTCCTTGCTGGTGACCCCGGATTCGGGGCCGATGCATATCGCCAACGCGGTGGGCACCAAGGTGCTGGGCCTGCATGCAGCCAGCAACCCGGCGCGCAGCGGCCCCTATTCCGACCGCCGCTATTGCGTGGACCGCTATGACGACGCGGCCCGCCGCTATCTGCACAAGCCGGCCAGCGCGCTGAAATGGGGCACCAAGATCGAGTTCGACGAGGTGATGTCACTGATCACCGTCGATGATGCGATTGCCGCGTTCGAGCGCTATCGCGCCGATCATCCGGGCTGAGAGCCGGCGGTGCAGGAGCGGCGTCAGCTGCGAAGCTGGCATTGCTGCAGCACAGGGCATTTCTGCCATCTGTTGATTTACGAGCTTCGCGGCTTATGCCGCTCCCACAAGGCAGGCTTGGCGCTTGGTGCTGGTTGTGGGAGCTGCGTGAGCTGCGAAGCTGACATAGCTGCAGCGCTGGCAATACCTGCCATCTGATGGCTTACGAGCTTCGCGGCTTATGCCGCTCCCACAAGGCAGGCTTGGCGCTTGGTGCTTGGTTGTGGGAGCTGAGTCAGCGGCGAAGCTGGCCTCGCTGACACACCAGTCATTTCCGCAATCTGGTGATCTATGGGCTTCGCGGCTTACGCCGCTCCTACATGCCGCCCCAGCCCTATTTCGCGCCTTTCAGCCGGCGCGGTAGTCCTGGTACGACTTTTCTTCCACGTAGCTGGAACCCAGCGCCAGGTTGATGGCCTTCTTGATGCGCGCGCGCTCATCGTTCTGGATGTAGACGCTGCGCGCCAGCTGCACGAAGGCATCGTCGAAGGCCTGGGCCTTTTCCTTCAGGCGGATGTCGTCCTCGATGTCCCACAGGCGCTCGTTGACCGCCTTCAGCTCCGTGCGCAGGGCGCTGATGTCCTGCGCTGCGGCTGGATGCGCCGCCCAGGTGCTGTCGAGCGCGCTCAGCTCGTTGCGCACGTTGAGCAGCTTTGCTGCATCGCTCATGCGCTCGGATTTGATCTGCAGGATGGAGATCTTGTCCAGCAACTCACCGAAGGACACGGGGACGAGAATTTCTGACATGGGGCTTACCGATTGGATCAGGCGCTCAGTGTAGCCGCTGCAACCACTCGGCCCTACAGCACCGATTGCCGCAAAGAAAAAAGCCACCCGAAGGTGGCTTTTTCCAGTATCTGGCGGAGAGGGGGGGATTCGAACCCCCGAGGCGCTATTAACGCCTGCCTGATTTCGAGTCAGGTACATTCAACCGCTCTGCCACCTCTCCAGATGGTCCCCGGCGAACCGGGCTGCGAATAATAAAGGGCATCGGCCGCGCCGACAAGCGCTTTTTAACAAAAAGGCACCATCGACGATTCAGCTGCTGCATCCGGCGTCGCAAATCGGTGTCCGCGAGCGCTTGCCGTACACCTCCATGAACGCGATGATGCAGCGACCTTCACCGTTGAAACATAGCCCGCTCGGGCACTCATGATCGAATTTGGACACCTCAGCCATGTCGGCCTGCGCCGCCAGCTCAATGAAGACACCTACTACGGTGACGGCGAGCTGGGGCTGTGGCTGATAGCCGATGGCATGGGCGGCCACGCCTGCGGCGAGGTTGCCAGCGCGCTGGCGCGCGAAACCATCGTCCGCGAAGTCCGCAGCGGTGCTGCGTTGGTGCAGGCCATCCGCACTGCCGACGAAGAAATCATCCGCACCTCGCGCCGACGCAACGACAGCCTGCCGATGGGTACCACCGTGGTGGCCGCGCGCGTGCAGGGCAATCGTTTTGAAGTGGCCTGGGTAGGCGACAGCCGTGCCTATCTGTGGCGCGACGGCAAGCTGGCCCAGCTCAGCCAGGACCACAGCTATGTGCAGGAACTGATCGCACAGGGCACGCTCACCGCCGAGCAGGCCCGCGCCCATCCGCACCGCAACGTGGTAACCCAGGCGCTGGGGGTGACCGATCCGGCCCACCTCAATGTCGCCACCATGACCGGCGAACTGCGCCCGGGCATGCAGCTGCTGATCTGCAGTGACGGCCTCACCGAGGAAGTGGACGATGCCGGCCTCAGCCAGGCGCTGGCGCACGGCGACTGCAGCGCGCAGGAATGCGTGGATGCACTGGTTGCCGCCGCGTTGGATGGCGGCGGCTCGGACAACATCACCGCCATCCTGGTCCGCTGCCACTAAGGCGACGGACCAGCGGCTCTACTCCGCCAGCCCAAACCGGGCCGGCGCGACTCAGGCCGGCTCGCTCGCGGCCGGTACCGGCTCACCATCCCACCAGGCGTGACCGGCCTTCTTGCGCAACCGGGCCAGGCGCGCTTCGTGCGCTTCCTGTTCGGATGCGGTAACCAGCACGCGCGGCCGTGGCAGCAGCACCGAGGCATCAAATGCCTGGGCGACGCCGCCGGCATTGCCTGACTCTGCTTCCGGCTGACCAAAGCCGATCTCTTCCTGGCCCGACGTCAGCGCGATATAGACATCAGCCAGGATCTGCGCATCGAGCAGGCCGCCATGCAGGGTGCGGTGGGCGTTGTCCACGCCCAGGCGCCGGCACAGCGCATCCAGCGAATTGCGCTGGCCCGGGAAGCGCTCGCGCGCCATGGCCAGGGTATCGGTCACCGTCACCCGGCTGGCCAGGCGGCCCTTGCCGGCCAGGCTCATCTCGTTCTCAAGGAAGCCCATATCGAACGAGGCGTTGTGGATGATCAGCTCGGCACCATCCACGTAGGCCAGGAACTCATCCACCACTTCCTCGAAGCGCGGCTTGTCGGCAAGGAAATCCAGCGACAGGCCGGTGACTTCCGCCGCGCCGGATTCAAAGTCGCAATCCGGCTTCAGGTAACGGTGGAAATTGTTGCCGCTGGGGCGCCGCTCAAGCAGCTCCACGCAGCCGATTTCGACCACACGGTTACCCTTCTTCCATTCCAGGCCGGTGGTTTCGGTATCAAGGACAATCTGGCGCATCGCTTACCTCAGTTGCTCGCGGCGCCAGCGCGCACGCGGATTGCAGCATCGCGGGCCAGCTGGTCCACGCGTTCGTTGTCCGGGTCACCGGAGTGGCCCTTGACCCAGCGCCAGTCGATCTGATGCCGCTGGGTGGCCTCGTGCAGGCGCTCCCACAGGTCGCGGTTCTTGACCTGGTCACCGCCCGCAGTCTTCCAGTTGCGCCGCACCCAACTCGGCATCCACTCGGTGATGCCCTGGCGCACGTACTGCGAATCAGTGAACAGAATGATGTTGCAGGGCTCGCTGAGCGTTTCCAGGCCCATGATCGCAGCCATCAACTCCATCCGGTTGTTGGTGGTATGGCCTTCGCCACCGGACAGTTCGCGCTCATGGCCCTTGTAGCGCAACAAGGCGCCCCAGCCGCCAGGCCCGGGATTGCCGAGGCAGGCGCCATCGGTATGTACTTCAATTGACTTCATAGTGTTCCGTTGAATTCAGGTCGCCACCGGGCCGCGCCAACTGACGCGACTGGCCTTGATCGGGCCGATGAAAGCCTCGGTGCGTTTTTCAGCTTCCAGCACGCACAACGCGCGCAGGGCCGGCAGAGCCGTGCCCGGGGTAGTACCCGTCTGCGTCCACAGCGGGCCATAGTGCCGCAAGGAGCGACATCGTATGCCTTGTCGCTGCAATAGTGTCCTGCAACCGGTCACCGATGGTGGCCGTGCACCCTGCCATTGCCAGTGCGCGCGGTACGGGCTGCAGCGGTTGAGTACGGTCATCCAGATCCGCCCACCCGGCATCAACACCCGCGCGCATTCGGACAACAGCGGCTCCAGCTCTTCGGCCGCCGGGTGTTCGATGACGATGGCCTTGACCGATTCGCTGGGCAGCGGCAGCGGCAAGGCACAGCGCATGTCCCCTGCCCAACCGGGCGCCAGCGGGTTGCGGTGCAGGCGCAGTCCACGCCCCTGTGGCACCAGCTCCGGCAGCCAGGCGGCGCTGGGGGCCAGCCACAGCCACGACGGCGAGGGAAATCCGCGCATCTGTTCAGACAGCAGCCGCTGCTCCCACTCCCGCATCGCCTGCGCCCCGGCTTTCTCAAACCAGGGCGAGACTGCAGCTTGACGGGGGGACGGGGCGGCAGGCATTTTCCAATTCTATGCGACTGATCGCCCTGCCCGCATTCCAGGACAACTACATCTGGGCGTTGCAAACACCCGATGAGCGCACGATTTTCGTCGACCCAGGCCAGGCCGGGCCGGTATTGGAAGCCGCCGCGCAAGGCATGCAGCCTGCTGGCGTCCTGCTCACCCATCACCACGACGACCATATCGGCGGGGTGGCGGAGCTGCGCCAGCGCTGGCCGCGGCTGCGGGTGATGGCGCCGCACGATGAACGCATCGCTTTGGATTGTGAACGAGTCAGCGAGGGCGACAAGGTAGAATTGTCTGGCTTCGGCTTCACCGTGATGGAAGTCCCCGGTCACACCCGGAGCCATATTGCCTACTACGGCCACGACCATTTGTTCTGTGGCGACATGTTGTTCAGCTTGGGCTGTGGACGCATGTTTGAAGGTACGCCGGCCCAGATGTTGGCCTCGCTACGGCGAATGGCCGCCCTGCCCCCACAGACACTGGTCTGCTGCGGGCACGAATACACGCTGGCCAATGCCGTGTTTGCGCGGCATGTCGACCCCACCAACGCGGCATTGCAACGCCGCCAACAGGAAGCCTCGGACATGCGCAGCAGTTCTCGTCCTACCGTTCCCGCCGTATTGGCCGGTGAACTCCAATGCAATCCATATCTGCGTACCACCGATACCGCCATCGTCGCAGCGATCGCGGCGCGGCTTGGTCGCGCACCCACTGATGAAGTGGAAGTCTTCGCCGAATTGCGGCGGTGGAAAGACGGTTTTACCGCATGAGGCGGCTCTGTCTGCCGTTGGCGCTGGGAATGTTGTTGGGCACGGGCAGCGGCACGCTGGCCGCCCAGGGCCTTCCGATCAGCGCCGGCATGACCCAGAACGTCGCTGCGCTGACCGCGCTGCCGCTGGACCCGGCCTCGCTGCCGCCAGCCACCACCCGCAACGGCCGCGAGATCTTCGCCAACTTCCGTGAAGGCCTGGCCGCACCGCAATGCGACGCCGAAGCCACCAGCGCACGCTGGCGCAAGCAGTTCTCGCACGCCCCGTCGCGGCTGGGCAATGTCGAGGACGACGCGCTGCCGCTGTTTGGCTATGTCGTCGATGAACTGCGCGCGGCCAACCTGCCGACCGAGTTCGCGCTGATCCCGTTCGTCGAAAGCGGCTACCGCCCGGGCGCACGCAACGCCAGCGGCCCGGCCGGGCTGTGGCAGTTCATCGCCACGACCGCACGCAACCACCGCGTGCCGATGGAAAAGGGCTATGACGGTCGTCTATCGGCAGTGGATTCCACCCGCGCGGCGGTGCGCTACCTGAAAACCCTGCACGGCATGTTCGCTGGCGACTGGCAGTTGGCGGTGATGGCCTACAACGCCGGTGAGTACCGCATCCTGCAGTCACTGCGGCGTGGCGGCATGAATGCCCAGAACGCCACTGCCTCCGAGCTGCCGGGCCTGTCGCCGATCACCTATGCCTATGTCGAGAAGCTGCACGCGCTGGCCTGCGTGCTGGAGCAGGCCGAACACGAGCCGGACCTGATGGCCTCGCTGGACCGGCAGGTGCCGATCCTGAAGGGCCACACCCTGCCCGCCAACACCACGTTGGCCGCCTGGTCGGCGCAGAACGCACTGGACCCGGCCCGCATCGCCCGGCTCAATCCGGCCCTGACCAGTTCGCGCTCCGGCACTCGAGTGCTGGCGCCAGCCGCCGCCATTGGCGGCGTCGAGAGCGACAACCGCGACAGCGTGCTGGTGGCCACCCGCGACGCGGAACCTGCAGCTGCTCCGGCAGCCACAGTTGCCAAGGCCAACAGTCGCCCGGCAGTGGCTGCGCGCAGCGTGGCATCGGCCAGCAGCAATGGCCGCCGCCATACCGTGCGCAGCGGTGAATCGGCCTGGACCATCGCCCGTCGCTACGGCATTTCGGTCAAGACCCTGCTGTCATCCAACAACCTCGATGCCAGCGCCGTGCTGAAGCCCGGCATGGTGTTGCGTTACGAGGAAGTGCGCTAAGCCTGCGACGGTTGTAGGAGCGGCGTAAGCCGCGAAGCTGGAGGCAACCGAATTGCCGCAATCTGCGCGACCAGATGGATGAACGGGTTCGCAGCTGATGCCGCTACCGCAAGCAAACCAGAAGCCCGGCCAATGGCCGGGCTTCTGCGTTTCATGTAGTGCCGAGCCATGCTCGGCAGAAGCATTACCGATAACCCCGTTGTAGGAGCGGCGTAAGCCGCGAAGCTGGGGGTAATGAAATTGCCGGAATGCCTCCAATCGGATGGATCGTCAGCTTCGCGGCTCACGCCGCTCCCACAGCTATCGGCTGGCACGCTGGGAATGCTCCTGCCGAGCATGGCTCGGCACTACAAAGGCCGCGCTTGTGGGAGCGGTGTCAGCCGCGAAGCATGGGGCAAATAAATTGCCGGCATGCCCGCATCGGATGGATCGTTAGTTTCGCGGCTCACGCCGCTCCTACAGCTATCGGCTGGCGCGCCGGTAATGCCCCTGCCGAGCATGGCTCGGCACTACAAACGCAAAAAGCCCGGCGTGTGCCGGGCTTTTTGTGTTTACTGCTGCTCGTTGATCAGAGCTGCGATTCTTCGACCTGCACCTTGTAGCGCTTGCGCATGCCATCGACGTAGGCCTTGGCCGCCGCTGCACCGTCAATCTGGCTCAGCTGCTGCTTCAGCATGGTCTGCTGCTGCTCCGGCACTTCGGCCAGGTTGCCCGGGGTCACCTTGGTGACCGCGAACACCGCATAACGGCCCGGCTCCATCTCGACCTTGCCATAGCTGGGCTTGTCGCCCGCCGGTGCGGCCGCGGTGAATACCGCACGGTTGGCTTCAGCGGTCGGCATCGGTGCGTTGCGCGGCAGGCCCGGCATCGGCAGCAACTGCAGCTGCTCGGAAGCGGCCAGCGCCTGCAACGTCTGGCCAGCGCTCAACTTTGCCAGCAGCGCGTCAGCGGCCTTCTTCGAGGCCTCTTCGGAACGGTGCGCACGCACCGCTGCAATCACCTGCTCACGCGCCTGCGCCAGCGGGATCGCCTGCTCCGGGGTGTGCTCGGTAACGCGGATCATTACGTTGTGGTTGGTGCCCAGCTCGATCGGGTCGCTGACCGTGCCGTCTTCCTTCAACGCGTCGGAGAACACAGCCTTCAGCACCGCCGGATTGGCCGCGATGCCGCTGGCAGTGCCACGGTTGAACGGACCCAGGGTCTGCACCGGCAGGCCCACTTCCTTGGCGGCCGAACCCAGCTCCGTCGGATTCTTGTAGACCAGGTCAACCAGACGACCGCTCAGCTCGTTGAACGCCTTCTCGCTGTCGGCCTGCAGCTGCTCGGCGGCCAGCTGGTCACGCACTTCCTCGAACGGACGGCCTTCGCCACCCTTGATCTCGCGCAGCTTCAGTACGTGGTAGCCGAACTCGGTCTTGACCGGGCCAACCACCTCACCGGCCTTCATCGCGAACAGCGCGTCTTCGAACGGCTTGACCATCACGCCACGCTCAACCCAGCCCAGGTCGCCACCGGCGTCCTTGGAACCGGGATCTTCCGAGTTGGCCTTGGCCAATGCGGCAAAGTCGGCGCCCGGCTGCTTGGCTTCGGCGGCCAGCTTGTTGGCCTTGGCCTCAGCGGCTTTTTCGTCACTGCCAGTGGGAATCAGGATGTGCGAAGCCAGACGCTGATCGGCGCTGACAAAGCGCATCTTCTCGTCTTCATAGCGCTGGCGCAGGGTGGCCTCATCGGCGGCAGCCACTGCCGGCATGTTGGCCGCATTGATCTCGACGTATTCAATGGTGGCGCTTTCCGGCTGGCGGAAATCCTTCGGGTGCGCCTTGTACCACTGGTCGATCTCGGCATCGCTGACCGCTGCGGTATCGGCGGCAACTTCCGGCAACAGTGCGAACTCCACATCGCGGGTTTCGCCCAACAGCTTCAATAGACGCTCGCTCTCACCCTTGGTCACGAAGCCCGACTCGGCCAGTGCGGAAGGAATGATCGACTGCTGCAGGCTGCTGCGTACCAGCTGCTCGAACATGGCCGGCGTACGCGGCGGCATGCTCTGCGCCAGCGCCAGACGGTACTGGTCCGGATCGAACTTGCCGTCCTTCTGGAATGCCGGGATCGCGGCGATGTAATCGCGCACGGCCTTGTCACCAATGACGATATGCGCGTCTTCGGCGGCCAGGCGCACGACCTGCTCGTCGATCAGCTGATCGAGCACGGCGCGCTTGTTCTCGGTGGTTTCAAACTCGCGCGGGTCGAAGTTGTCGCCCTGCTGCTCACGCGCCTGCATGCGTGCCTGCTCGAAGCGGGCCCGGAAGTCCTCGACGCTGACTTCGTGGTGCTTCCACAGGAAGGACATCGGCCACCACGACGGAGCCGAGCTCCACCAGGACGGCGGTGCCGACACCTTGGCAACGTTCTGTGCGCCGACGCCACCGAGGTAGCTGTTGTCGATCACAAACAGGAACGGGATCATCAACAGGCCCATGATCACCGTAACGATCCAGCCTGAGGTCTTGTCGCGAAGTTTCTGCAGCATGGGAAAATCGAGGCCTGAGTGGCGAGCCCGGCAGTTTAACCCGCTTCCTGCCCCGCGCCCAACTCAGCCGCTGCCAACAACGAACCAAAAAAAAGCCCCCGGCTTGCGCCGAGGGCTTTGAGACAACTGGCGGAGCGGACGGGACTCGAACCCGCGACCTCCGGCGTGACAGGCCAGCATTCTAACCAACTGAACTACCGCTCCACATTTGACTCGACCACCACCGGTTACCCGGGGCGCGCGCTCCGAAAAGCGACTTGATTAAATGGCGGAGCGGACGGGACTCGAACCCGCGACCTCCGGCGTGACAGGCCAGCATTCTAACCAACTGAACTACCGCTCCACATTTAATTTTTTAGTTTCCTCTCCCTCTTGAGGAGTTTGAGAAAACAAGGCCCCCGATTGCTCAGGGGCCAATTTGAAACTGGCGGAGCGGACGGGACTCGAACCCGCGACCTCCGGCGTGACAGGCCAGCATTCTAACCAACTGAACTACCGCTCCACACTTTCAAACTGTTACCGCGATGCTTAACTTGGTGGGTGCTGAGGGTTTCGAACCCCCGACCCTCTCCGTGTAAGGGAGACGCTCTACCGCTGAGCTAAGCACCCCAGCTGAGCCGCTTAGTTTACAGCGTCTTTCAGAGCTTTACCAGCCTTGAAGGCAGGATTTTTTGCAGCAGCGATTTTGATCTCTTCGCCGGTCTTCGGGTTGCGGCCGGTGCGTGCAGCGCGCTCGCGAACCTGGAACGTACCGAAGCCCACCAGAGTCACGGCCTCACCCTTCTTCAGGGCCTTGGTGATCTCGGCGATGACGGCATCAACCGCACGGCCAGCTTCAGCCTTGGACAGGTCAGCAGCACCGGCAACGCCATCAATCAATTCGGTCTTGTTCATTCTGTAAAACTCCCTTTGCGGTAATCCGCGGAATTATTGAGTGGCACCCGTACGTCCCCAAGACGCACGACTGCCGAAGAACCTGCAAACACGCCAGCGAATACCTGCTGCTGCGTGAGTCGCACTTTTATACCAGCGCCCCCCTACCCGCGCAAGCTGAAAAGCCTTTAATGACGCGGGTTTCAGGGGGTTTTACGTTCACACTTCAGTGCTTGACGCGGGCCGTGGGAGCTGCCTTCGCCTTGCCGCGAACTGCGACACGCTGCGCACTTTTACCTGCTTTCTTCGGTGCCAGCGGTGTCGCCAGGGCGATGTCCAGCACTTCGTCGATCCACTTCACCGGCACGATGGTCAGGTCGCGGGTGACGTTGGCCGGGATATCCACCAGATCCTTGCGGTTCTCTTCGGGGATGATCACGGTGCGGATGCCGCCACGCAGCGCTGCCAGCAGCTTCTCCTTCAGGCCGCCGATGGCGGTGACGCGACCACGCAGGGTGATTTCGCCGGTCATCGCCACTTCGGCCTTCACCGGCACCTTGGTCAGGGTCGACACCAACGACGTCACCATCGCGATGCCGGCGCTGGGGCCGTCCTTCGGAGTGGCGCCATCAGGCACGTGCAGATGCACGTCGTGCTTCTGCAGGAAGTCGACGTCGATGCCGAGTGTTTCGGCACGCGCACGCACCACCGACAGGGCAGCCGTGGCCGACTCCTTCATTACGTTGCCAAGCTGGCCGGTCAGGGTGACGGCACCCTTGCCCGGAATCAGCGTCGATTCGACCTGCAGCAGTTCACCGCCGACTTCGGTCCAGGCCAGGCCAGTGACCAGGCCGATCTCGTTTTCTTCCTCGGCACGGCCGAAGTCGAAGCGACGTACACCCAGGTACTTGTCCAGGTTCTTCGAGTCCACCACCACCAAGGCCTTCGACTTCTTGGCAGATTTCTTGGCAGCCTTCTTCACCGGCTGCGGGCCGGCCAGGGCGATTTCCTTGACCACCTTGCGGCAGATCTTGGCGATTTCGCGTTCGAGGTTACGCACACCGGATTCGCGCGTGTAATAACGCACGATGTCGCGGATGGCGTCTTCCTCGATGGCCAGCTCCTCAACCTTCAAGCCATTGGCCTTGAGCTGCTTGCTCAACAGATAGCGCATGGCGATGTTGAGCTTCTCATCCTCGGTGTAACCCGGGATGCGGATCACTTCCATACGGTCCAGCAACGGGCCCGGGATGTTCAGCGAATTGGAGGTGGCCACGAACATCACTTCGCTCAGGTCCAGGTCGACCTCGAGGTAGTGATCGTTGAAGGCGTTGTTCTGCTCCGGGTCCAGCACCTCAAGCAGCGCCGAGGACGGGTCGCCACGGAAATCCATCGACATCTTGTCGATTTCATCCAGCACGAACAGCGGGTTCTTGCTGCCGACCTTGTTGAGGTTCTGCACGATGCGGCCCGGCATGGAGCCGACATAGGTACGGCGATGGCCACGGATCTCGGCCTCGTCCCGCACGCCGCCCAGCGACATGCGCACGAACTTGCGGTTGGTGGCCTTGGCGATGGACTGACCCAGGGAGGTCTTGCCCACACCCGGCGGGCCGACCAGGCACAGGATCGGGCCCTTCATCTGCTTCACCCGCGACTGCACCGCAAGGTATTCAAGGATGCGGTCCTTGACCTTGTCCAGGCCGTAATGGTCGGCGTCCAGCGTGTCCTGGGCGACCTTCAGGTCCTTGCGGACCTTGGTGCGCTTCTTCCACGGCACGCCCAGCAGCCATTCCAGGTAGTTGCGCACCACCGCGGCTTCAGCCGACATCGGCGACATCTGCTTGAGCTTGTTGAGCTCGTTCTTGGCCTTGGTTTCAACCGGCTTGGGCATGCCGGCCTCGGCGATCTTGCGCGCCAGTTCTTCCATCTCACCGGGCGCTTCATCCAGGTCACCCAGTTCTTTCTGGATGGCCTTCATCTGCTCGTTGAGGTAGTACTCGCGCTGGCTCTTTTCCATCTGCGACTTGACCCGGCCGCGGATGCGCTTTTCCAGCTGCTGCACGTCGATTTCGCCATCGACCAGGCCGACCAGCATTTCCAGCCGGTCACCGACCTGCAGCGTTTCCAGCAGCTTCTGCTTGTCGGCCAGGCGCACGCCGATGTGCGCGGCGATGGTATCGGCCAGGCGCGTGGGTTCCTCGATGCCAGCCAGGGTCTGCAACAGCTCCGGCGGCAGCTTGCGGTTGGTCTTTACGTACTGCTCGAACAGGGACATCAGCGAACGGGCGATCGCCTCGATCTCACGCGGCTCGCGCGATTCGTCCGATTCGATTTCAATGCCGTGGCCCTGCAGCGAGCCGTCCTGCTCATAGACCTTGTCCACGGCAACGCGCGACAGGCCTTCGACCAGCACCTTGATGGTGCCATCGGGCAGTTTCAGCAGCTGCAGCACCTGCGCCAGGGTGCCGACCGTGTACAGGTCAGCCGCCGCCGGGTCGTCGGTTTCAGCGGACTTCTGGGCCAGCAGCAGGATGCGCTTGTCGGCCTCCATCGCGCGCTCCAGCGCCTGCATGGACTTGTCGCGGCCCACGAACAGGGGGATGACCATGTGCGGGAACACCACCACGTCGCGCAGCGGCAGGACCGGCAGGTCGAGAACTTCGAGTTGGGACTGGGCCATGGGGGCTCCGAGATTCGGTGGAGGCTAAATAAAAAAGCCGATGGCCCCGTTATGGGGCCATCGGCGAGGTGTTGCAAGAGCTTCTGAAAGCTGAACGTGAATGGAAAAGTGCCTATTCACATCGCCTCGCCCCGGTTCAGTCGCCGGAGGCGGCCTTGGCCGGTTCCGGCGGGGCCTGGTAGACGATATACGGCTCGGACTTGTTCTCGATGACCGACTCGTCCACCACCACCTTGCTGACGTTTTCCTGCGAGGGAAGTTCGTACATGGTGTCCAGCAGCACCGACTCGACGATGGTGCGCAGGCCACGGGCGCCGGTCTTGCGCTTGAGCGCCTTCTTGGCGATGGCCGACAACGCGTCGGGGCGGAACTCCAGCTCCACACCCTCCATCTCGAACAGCTTCTTGAACTGCTTGGTGATGGCGTTCTTGGGCTCGGTCAGGATCTGGATCAGGGCCGGCTCGTCCAGCTCTTCCAGGGTCGCGACCACCGGCAGGCGGCCAACGAATTCCGGGATCAGGCCGAACTTGATCAGGTCTTCCGGCTCCACTTCAGCCAGCACCTTGCCAATTTCCTGCTTGCGCTCGGCACTCTTCACCTTGGCGCCAAAACCAATGCTGCTGGTATCGGAAGAACGCTGCTGGATCACCTTGTCCAGGCCGGCAAACGCGCCGCCGCAGATGAACAGGATGTTCTTGGTGTCGACCTGCAAAAATTCCTGCTGCGGGTGCTTGCGGCCACCCTGCGGCGGAACGCTGGCAACCGTGCCTTCGATCAGCTTCAACAGTGCCTGCTGCACGCCTTCGCCGGACACGTCACGGGTAATCGACGGGTTCTCGCTCTTGCGCGAGATCTTGTCGATTTCATCGATATAGACGATGCCCTGCTGTGCCTTCTCGACGTCGTAGTCGCACTTCTGCAGCAGCTTCTGGATGATGTTTTCCACATCCTCGCCCACATAACCGGCTTCGGTCAGGGTGGTCGCATCGGCCATGGTGAACGGCACATTGAGCAGGCGCGCCAGCGTTTCGGCCAGCAGCGTCTTGCCCGAACCGGTCGGGCCGACCAGCAGGATGTTGGATTTGGACAGCTCGACGTCGTCGCTCTTCTGACGGCTCTCGATACGCTTGTAGTGGTTGTACACCGCCACCGCCAACGTGCGCTTGGCGCGGTTCTGGCCAATCACGTACTGGTCGAGCACCTCGAGGATCTCGCGCGGCTTGGGCAGCGAACTGCGCGCCGACTGCGCCTTTTCCTCAAGTTCCTCACGGATGATGTCGTTGCACAGCTCCACGCATTCATCACAGATGAACACGCTCGGGCCCGCGATCAGCTTACGAACTTCGTGCTGACTCTTGCCGCAGAACGAGCAGTACAGAATCTTGCCACTGCTGTCCCCGGTACGACCTTGCCGGTCTTCGCTCATGCTTCGCTTACCCAGTTGCGTCCCCCTCTGAACAGGGGGTTCAAATTCGAGAATAGCACAGGGCCGGAGGGACATCAGTCCGGTTCCGACCCTGCAAAATAGGCCGCTTTTACTGGCCGTTCAACGCCTCAGGAAGCCTGAATGCTCTCTTCCGGACGGCGCTCCAGCACCTGATCCACCAGGCCATAGGCCGCAGCCTCGGCCGCGCTCTTGAAGTTGTCACGCTCGGTATCGCGCGCGATGGTCTCCAGGTCCTGGCCGGTGTGCTTGGCCAGCACCTCGTTCAGGCGCGAACGCAGAGTGAGGATTTCACGGGCGTGGATGTCGATATCCGTGGCCTGACCCTGGTAGCCGCCGAGCGGCTGGTGGATCATCACGCGCGAATTCGGCAGCGCGAAACGCTTGCCCGGTGCACCAGCAGCCAGCAGCAGGGCGCCCATCGAGGCGGCCTGGCCGATGCAGGTGGTGCTCACGTCCGGCTTGATGTACTGCATGGTGTCGTAGATCGCCATGCCAGCCGTGACCACGCCGCCTGGCGAGTTGATGTAGATGCTGATTTCCTTCTCCGGGTTCTCCGATTCAAGGAACAGCAGCTGCGCCACCACAACGTTCGCCATATGGTCGTCGATCGGACCGACCAGGAAAATCAGGCGCTCTTTGAGCAGGCGCGAATAGATATCGTAGGCGCGCTCGCCGCGGCTGGTCTGTTCGACCACCATCGGAACCATGTTCAGAGCTTTGGTTCGGTTGTCCATTACGTGAGGCACCTATTTTGGGAGGGAACTCCCCGCGCCACGGCGCGGGGATGGAACACCACCAGATTACTGGCGGATGGCTTCCTGGAACGTCAAGGCCTGCTCGGTGTGCTGGGCACGCTCGGCGATCCAGTCGATGACCTGCTCTTCCATCACACGGTTCTGCAGGCCAGCCATAAGCTGGGGATCATTGCGGTACATCTCAATGACCTGCTCCGGCTCTTCGTAGGTCGAAGCGATCAGGCGCATGGTTTCGTTCAGGCGCTTGGGGTCCAGGCGCAGCTCGTTCTTGCGGGCCACTTCGCCGACCAGCAGGCCGACCAGCACGCGCTTGGCAGCGGCGTCCTTGAAGCCTTCATGGGCATCGGCCGGCACATCGCCCGGGTTGCCGCCCTGGCGACGGATGGCGTCGATCTGCTGGGCCAGCATCGAGCGGGCTTCGCCCTCGACCAGACGCGGCGGCAGCTCGACCGAGGAATAGGCGGCAATCAGCTGCTCACCCACTTCGCGGCGCAGGCGGTTCATCAGCGCGCCCTTGAGCTCGCGCTCCAGGTTGGAACGGATGTCGGCGCGGAACTGTTCCACGTCGCCGTTCTTCACGCCGAAGCTCTTGATGAAGGCGGTATCCACTTCCGGCATGTCCTGCTCGGACACTTCGGTGACCTTGACGGTGACCTGCACGGTCTTGCCGGCCAGCGCCGGCACGCGCCAGTCAGCCGGGAACTCGACGTCCAGGGTCTTTTCTTCGCCCTTGGCCAGGCCGACCAGACCCTTTTCGATCTGCTCGAACATCATGCCCTGGCCGATGATGATGGTGCCCTTCTCGACACCTTCAGCCGGCAGACGCTCGTCGCCAGCCTGCGACCAGGTTTCCAGGCCGACCAGGTCGCCTTCCTGGGCGCCGCGTGCAACCGGCTTCCAGGTACGGCGCTGGGCGCGCAGGTTCTCGATCATCTGGTCGATGTCGGCATCGCTGATCTCGGCGGTGTGGCGCACGACGGTCAGCTTGGTGACATCGACGTCGCCGAAGTCCGGGATCAGCTCAACGGTGGCAACGAAGTCGAACTCGCCTTCGCCGGCCTTGTCGATGCGCGGGTTGCCAGCAATGCGCAGCTCGTGCTGGCGCAGGGCGGCGTCGAAGGTCTCACGCAGCAGGCCGTCCAGCGCCTCGGCGCGCACCTGCGGGCCAAAACGCTGCTCGATCACCTTTGCCGGCACCTTGCCCGGGCGGAAACCCTTGATGCGCGCGGTGCGTGCGATTTCGCCCAGACGGCCGCTGATATGCCCCTGCAGGCGTTCTTCCGGCAGCGAGAAGCTCAGGCGGCGTTCCAGATTGCCGGTGGATTCGATCGAAGCTTGCATGTTGACTCCTGCCACCGGCGGCAACGCCCCGGTTCGATGTGATGGATGAAACGGTTGTAGGGCGCGGTTATGCACCGCAGCCCTTTAGTTTGGCCGATATCGCCCGTGGCCGCCAGCGGGCGGACCCATACAGGTTGCTTGAAATGCGCCGCCGCGGGCAAAAAACACCGCCGACTGGTGCGAAAGGGGGGACTCGAACCCCCACGCCTTGCGGCACTGGAACCTAAATCCAGGGCGTCTACCAATTCCGCCACTTTCGCAATACTGACTCAGCGCGCCATTGTTGCAGGAGCGCCAGCAAAGCGGAAGCCAGCCCCCGCCTGCGCGCATCTTCAACAATGGCCGGGCGGACATGCCGCTTCGGCTAAGAAAAAAGCCGCCAGATTTCTCCAGCGGCTTCTTGATTTGGTGGGCTGTCAAGGATTCGAACCTTGGACCTATTGATTAAGAGTCAACTGCTCTACCAACTGAGCTAACAGCCCTGAAACTTCGAGGTGAATCTTACACTAAAAGTAGTGTCTTCCGCACCCGCCCAAAACACCGGGCTTACATAAAAAGAGAAAACCGCTGGATTGCTCCAACGGCTTTCTTGATTTGGTGGGCTGTCAAGGATTCGAACCTTGGACCTATTGATTAAGAGTCAACTGCTCTACCAACTGAGCTAACAGCCCTGAAAATCAGGAGGCATATAGTGCTGCAACCTGACCTTTTTTGCAAGCCCGGATTTTACTCCGAAGCCTTGAAACAGTGGGGTGGCTGAGGGGATTCGAACCCCCGACCACCGGAATCACAATCCGGTACTCTAACCAACTGAGCTACAGCCACCACTGAAACCTTACTTAACCTACCGCTTGCACCTGATGGTGCGCCCGACAGGAATCGAACCTGTAACCGCCGGCTTAGAAGGCCGGTGCTCTATCCAGTTGAGCTACGGGCGCTCTGACCGGATTGTCGCACTCCAACACGCGCTTGGTGCGTCGGATGGTCGGGGTAGAGGGATTCGAACCCCCGACATCCTGCTCCCAAAGCAGGCGCGCTACCAGACTGCGCTATACCCCGGCGGTGAATCCTTCCAATGCCCCGGAAAGGTCGGCTATTGTGGGAATTTACGCGGTATCTGTCAACGGTAAATTTCACTTTATTTGATACGGGTATGCTGTGAGCACTTTCGGCCCACTTCACAGCAACGGAGCTTTGCATGCGCAGCGGCAACCCTGCCCTTTCCGAATCCACCTTCCTTGACCTTGGCACCGGCGGCGTGGTCTCACGCGGCGCCGATGTCATGACCATCAACGGCACCGTCAACAAGACCGGTTTCCTGTTGTTACTGGCGGTATTGACCGCGGCGTTTGCATGGAACGGCACGCTCAGCGACAGCGGCGAGCTGCTGCCGGCAGCCAAGTTCTACCTGTGGGGCGGCATGATCGTCGGCTTCATCCTGTCGCTGGTGACCATCTTCAAGAAGACCTGGGCACCGGTCAGCGCGCCGCTGTATGCACTGGCTGAGGGCCTGTTCCTGGGCTCGATCTCGGCGATCTATGAAGCACGCTTCAACGGCATCGTGTTCCAGGCGGTACTGCTGACCTTCGGCACGCTGTTCGCACTGCTGTTTGCCTACCGCAGCGGCCTGATCAAGGCTACCGAGAACTTCAAGCTGGGCGTGGTCGCAGCCACCGGCGGCATCGCCCTGGTGTACCTGGCGACCATCGTGCTGGGCCTGTTCAACATCCAGATCCCCTACATCCACGGCTCGGGCCTGATCGGCATCGGCTTCAGCCTGTTCGTGGTGGTGATCGCCGCACTGAACCTGGTGCTGGATTTCGACTTCATCGAAAGCGGCGTGGAAGCCGGCGCACCGAAGTACATGGAGTGGTACGGCGCGTTCGGGCTGATGGTCACCCTGGTGTGGCTGTACATCGAGTTCCTGCGCCTGCTGTCGAAGCTGCAGTCGCGCAACTGAGATTGCTGCAGCTTGTTTGCGAAGGGCGCCTTTGGGCGCCCTTTGTTTTGTAATGCCGAGCCATGCTCGGCTGTGGCTTTACCGATAAGGCTCCTGCCGAGCATGGCTCGGCACTACACAAACCAAAACGGAGCGCTTTCGCGCTCCGTTTTTTTTCAGCAACTACCGCGGCTGCAATCAGATGCGGCTGGCGATGGCCTGGGCGAAGCCCATGGTGGTGCCGTTGCCGCCCAGGTCGCCGGTCAGCGAATCCTTGGCTTCCATCGTGGCAACGATGGCCTTGCGCAGGCGCTCGGCATTTTCCGGCTGGCCGACGTGATCCAGCATCTGCGCGGCGCCCAGCAGCAGCGCGACCGGGTTGGCCTTGCCCTGACCGGCGATGTCCGGTGCGGTGCCGTGCACGGCTTCGAAGATGGCCGCGTCAGCGCCGATGTTGGCGCCCGGGGCCAGGCCCAGGCCGCCGACCAGACCCGCACACAGGTCGGAGATGATGTCGCCGAACAGGTTGGTGGTGACGATGATGTCGAACTGCTCCGGACGCATCACCAGCTGCATGCAGGCGTTGTCCACGATCATTTCCTGGAACTCGATTTCCGGGTACTTGGCGGCGACTTCGCGCGCCACGTCCAGGAACAGGCCCGAGGTCGACTTGATGATGTTGGCCTTGTGCACGGCGGTGACCTTCTTGCGGCCGGTGCTCTTGGCCAGCTCGAAGGCGTAACGCACGATGCGCTCGGAGCCCTTGCGGGTGATGCGGGTGCCGGAGAACGCGGTCTCGCCGTCGGCCGACACTTCCTGGCCTTCGGCCAGGTAGGCGCCTTCGGTGTTCTCACGCACCGTGATCATGTTGATGTTCTCGTAGCGCGACTTGGTGTTCGGGAACGAGATGGCCGGACGCACGTTGGCGTACAGGTCGAACTGGCGACGCAGGGCGACGTTGATCGAGCTGAAACCGCCACCAACCGGAGTGGTCAGCGGGCTCTTCAGGGCGACCTTGTTCTTCTTGATCGATTCCAGGGTGGAAGCCGGGATCAGCTCACCGTGCTTTTCCAGCGCGGCCAGGCCAGCGTCGGCGAACTCATAGGTCAGGCCAGCACCCAGCTTGTCCAGTACGAACAGGGTGGCGTCCATGATTTCCGGGCCGATGCCATCGCCGCGGATGACGGTGATTGTCTGCGTCATTTCTAGGTATTCCGAACAGGGAGGAGGAATGCGCCATCCGGCTGCCCGGAACCCGGCGCGATTGAAAAGGTTTCAACTGTCAATTATGCCTGATCAGCCGCGCCAGCCCCAACTGGACCATGGTCTGGGGTTCAGCTGTGCTCGTGCCCGGCCGGCGCGGTGGCCGCCCCGTTCTCCAGCTGGTCGAGGAAATCCACCGCCCGCCGCAGGTGCGGGATGACGATGGAGCCGCCCACCACCAGGCCGACCGAGAAGGTCTCGAAGAACTCTTCACGGCTAACCCCGGCGTCCTTGCACTGGGCCACGTGGTAGCTGATGCAGTCATCGCAGCGCAGCACCATCGAGGCCACCAGGCCCAGCAGCTCCTTGGTCTTCACATCCAGCGCGCCGGCCTGGTAGGTCTGGGTGTCGAGCGCGAAGAAGCGCCGCACCACCTGGTTGGGCTCGGCCAGGATGCGCTGGTTCATGCGCTGGCGGAATTCGGTGAATTCGGCCAGGCGGTCCTTTTCGCTGTCGGCGCTCATGCGCCCTGCCCGGCCAGCAGCGGCTCCAGCTTGCCGGCGCGGTGCAGCGCCATCATGTCGTCGTAGCCGCCCACATGGACGTCGCCGACGAAGATCTGCGGCACGCTGGTGCGCTTGGTCAGCGCCATCATCTTTTCGCGCTCGACCGGATCCAGGTCGATCCGGACCTCGGTCCACGACTGGTTCTTGCTCTTCAGGAAATTCTTGGCCGCTACGCAATACGGGCAGACGGCGGTGGAGTAGATGGTGATCTCCGGTACACCGGCGCTGGAGGAAGTAGTCACAACGAAACTCCTGAGTGGAAACTTTGTCTATATATGGTACCGGCCGCGCGGATTTTCGACGCCACCGGCAGAACACAGCGGGTTAACCTGCGCTTCACACCGCCGCCGCACTTCCCCGTCATCCTCCGCCCTGCCACTACCCGGAGTCACCGCTTGCGCAACCTGCTGCTTGCCACCGCCATTACCCTGGCCCTGGCCACCCCGCTGTCCCGTGCCGACGACAGCAAGCTGCCCGATATCGGTTCCTCGGCGGGCGAGCTGCTGACCCCGGCGCGGCAGGCGGAGTATGGCGGCATGATGCTGCGCGAGCTGCGCAACTACGGCTATCTGCTGGACGACCCGCTGGTGAATGACTGGCTCAGCACCATGGGTACCCGGCTGGGCTCCAACAGTGCCCAACCGCAGCAGAAGTACACCTTCTTCATGATGAAGGACCGCCAGATCAACGCATTTGCGACGCTGGGCGGCTATATCGGCATGAACGCCGGCCTGGTGCTGACCGCCGAGCGCGAGGACGAGGTGGCGGCGGTGCTGTCGCATGAAATCTCGCACGTCACCCAGCAGCATGTGCTGCGCGGGGTGGAACGTGCGCAGCGCGACCAGATCCCGATCCTGCTGGGCATGCTGGCGGCGGTGATCGCCGCCCAGCAGGCCGGCGGCAACTCGTCCGGCGATGCGACCATGGCCGCGATCACCTCCGGCATGGGGCTGATGCAGCAGCGCCAGATCAACTTCACCCGCTCCAACGAATCCGAAGCCGACCGCCTCGGCATCCGCACCCTGGCCCGCAGCGGCTATGACGTGGATGCGATGGCCGGGTTCTTCGAGCGCATGTCGGCGGCGATGCGCGGCAACGAAGGCGGCTATTCGACGCCGGATTTCCTGCGCACCCACCCGGTCAACATCACCCGCATCAGCGAGGCCAAGGCCCGCGCCGAGCAGATGAAGAAGGACACCGTACTGCTGACCACGCAGACCCCGACCGGGGTGCTGCAGGAGCGGGTCGATCCGTCCACCCCCGACACCAGCCGTGATCCGCTCAGCGGCGGCAACCCGCTGCTGCCGGCCGGCCTGCAGCTGTCGCTGCCCGGCACCAGCCTGCCGCGCGGCCCCACCGGCCAGTTCGACTGGGCCCGCGAACGCCTGCGCGTGCTCAGCGCCCCTACCCCATCGGAGCTGGTGCGCGAATACGAAGGCCTCAAGCGCAGCCAGAAAAACGGCCTGACCGACCCGCAGCGCTATGGCGTGGCCATCGCCCGCCTGCGCGACGGCGGCGCCGGCGGCGTTGCCCAGGCCCTGCCCGAGCTGCAGCAGCTGCTGCAGCAGTACCCGGACAACCTGTGGGTGAACCTGGCCGTCGGCGAGGCCGAATCGCGCAGCGGTCGCCACGAAGACGCCAACAAGCGCTTCGACGCCCTGCTCAAGCGCCTGCCGCAGAGCCGGCCGGTGGCCCTCACCTATGCGCGCATCCTCAATGAACAGGGCGGCGTGGCCGCCGGCCAGCGCGCGCAGGCCATGCTGCGGCCACTGCTGGCCCGCTCCAGTGACGACCCGGTATTCCAGGCAACCTTTGCCCGCGCCTGCGAACTGGCCGGCGACAGCAGCCGTGCCAGCGAGGCCTATGCCGAGGCGGCCTATCTGAATGGTCGGCCGGAACAGGCGCTCATCCAATTCCAGGCCCTGCTCAAGCAACCCGGGCTGGATTACGTGAGCCGCGCTCGGGTTGATGCACGCATCGAATCGATCATGCCGACCGTGCTGGAAATGCGCCGGCTCGGCGTGCATGACCCGGAAATGTCACGGAACTGAACCTGCGGAACAGCAATCACCGGTTTGCCCCGGCGCGGATGTCACAAACCCGTCATCAAACCGTAGTCTACTGGGCACACCCCCTCTTGACGGGCATTCCGGTAGGCGCCACGTGCAGAAACGCATCCTGATTGTCGATGACGAACCCGCGATCCGTGACATGGTCGCTTTTGCCCTGCGCAAGGGCGAGTACGACCCGGTACATGCCGGCGACGCCCTCGAAGCGCAGACCGCCATTGCCGACCGCGTGCCGGACATGATCCTGCTGGACTGGATGCTGCCCGGCACCAGCGGCCTGGAACTGGCCCGGCGCTGGCGCAAGGAAGTACTCACCCGCGATGTGCCGATCATCATGCTCACCGCACGCGGCGAAGAGAATGACCGCGTCGGCGGCCTGGAAGCCGGCGTCGACGACTACGTGGTCAAGCCGTTCTCGGCACGCGAACTGCTGGCGCGCATCCGTGCGGTGATGCGCCGCACCCGCGATGATGACGAAGACGGCAGCGTCAGCGTTGGCAACATCCGTATCGACGGCGCCGCCCACCGCGTCTTTGCCGACGATACCCCGGTGCCGATTGGTCCCACCGAATACCGCCTGCTGCATTTCTTCATGACCCACCCCGAGCGCGTCTATACCCGTTCGCAGCTGCTGGACCATGTCTGGGGCGGCAGCGTGTATGTGGAGGAGCGCACCATCGACGTGCACATCCGCCGCCTGCGCAAGACGCTGGAACCGTTCGGCGCCGAGAACATGGTGCAGACCGTGCGCGGCGCCGGCTACCGCTTTTCCGCCGCCACCTGAGCCGTTGCAGCCAGCCGGCCGCAAGCGATGCTATAACCCGGTAACACCGACGGATCCACCCAGTACCACCGAGAGTGCAATGCCCCGCCAATTCCGATCTGCCTGGTTGAAGACGCTGGCCACCGTGGCCGCGCTGCTGTTGCTGGCATGGGGGCTGGGTGCGTTGCTGGGCCACCCCGCGCTGACCGTGGCGATCACCGCCTTGGCGATATTGACCTGGCACTACTGGCGGCTGCGCCAGCTGCTGTTGCGGCTGACCGCGCGGCAGCGCTGGGATTCACCGACAGGTGTGGGCGTGTGGAACGAGCTGGATCGGTTGCTGGCCCGCAACCAGCAGGAAATGCGCGCGCGCAAGCGCCGCCTGGTGGAAATGCTGCGCAGCTACCGCGCCGCCGCCGCCGCGCTGCCCGATGCAGTGGTGGTGGTGGACCGCAACACCCAGCGCGTGCAGTGGTTCAACGAAGCGGCCACCACCCTGCTCGGCCTGCAGCACCCGGCCGACATGGAAGCTGCACTGGTGCCGCGCCTGCAGCCGCTGCCGCTGGCCCATTGGCTGGCCGGTGGCCGCAATGCCGAGCCCATCCTGGATGCCAACTCACCGGTGGATCCGGCAATCCGCCTGCACATGCGGCTGATCCCCTATTCGGACCATCACTGGTTGCTGGTCGCACGCGACGTGACCAAGCTGCTGCACCTGGAACAGGTGCGCCGTGATTTCGTCGCCAATGTCTCGCATGAGCTGCGTACACCGCTGACCGTGGTGCACGGCTACCTGGACATGATGGACCCGGAAGACTTCCCCGATACCGGGCCGATGCTGTCGGAGATGCGCAAGCAATCGCAGCGCATGGCACAGCTGGTCGAAGACCTGCTGACCCTGTCGCGGCTGGAATCGCAGCAACATGCCGAACTGGAAACAGTGAACATGACCTCGATGCTGGCCTCGCTGCGGCGCGAAGCCGAAGCGCACAGCCAGGGCCGACACACGATCACAGTCGAGGACATGGCCGGGGTGGACCTGGCCGGCTCCAACAAGGAACTGCACAGCGCCTTCTCCAACCTGCTGACCAATGCCGTGCGCTACACCCCGGCCATGTCCTCGACTGTGATCGTGTGTCGGC
>NZ_LDJJ01000047.1 GCF_001431465.1 Stenotrophomonas terrae
CCCTTCCTCAGGCGCATTGACTCCTCATTGTAGAAGCCACCGCAAGTGCCGGCCGGCCGCTCGGTTGCCCTACCCAACCATCTTACGCAAGACGCCCGCGGATGAGCGGGCGTTTGTTTACGTCTTGATCGATGAGGCGATTCCGGTGCTTACCGGCCAGCTTGCGAATACACCGCTATCCCGCCTGAGCTACCGCCCTACGTGGTGAACCGAGCATAGCGCTACTCCGTACACAAAACCCCTGCTGCCAGCTACACCGGCGAGAGCCTGGCAAGCCACCCCAGAAGAGCGGCCTGCCAACAGGCAAACAATGCCACTCAGAAACGTGTGAACCCTACCCTGTCCACACGACATCTCCGCACCCTTCGTTGACCAACGCGCGCAAGCCAGCACCTTGAACAACGACACGGTCCCCACCTGACCTGACCCGCACTCACATCCGCGGCACTTCCATCTGCGCGGCCGTGCATGAGCTGCGTCGTCTCACCAAACGCGGCGCGTCCTTTTAGAGATATCCAAACACCTGCAGCAACACCCTCAACCCTCACTCATCGCCATAGCGGCAAACAACATCCAGGTGGTGTGCGGAATCCACTGCTCCACCCAACGCCACTGCTCCGAGTCGGGTCCGGGGGCGAAGCTGATGCCAGCGCCTATGTCGCTACCCGGTGCGCCGGTGATGCCGTTGGAAATACCACCGACGAACATTTCGCCCGCGCTCTCCAACACGGTCGGCGGATTCTTCTGGCCAAAACCGTACAGCATGGAGATACCGTAGGGGTTGCGCCCCAGCGTCCAGTCGATCTGGTCCTGTGCATAGCCTGCACGCGCCGCTGACAGGCCGTAGCCCGCCTTGCCTTCAGCCGCCAGCTTGCGGCCACCTATCACCATCGCCGCGCCCAGCGATGCCAGGCGGGCGCTCTCACCCTGCCACCAATAGCCGGTTTCATTGCGGTGCGGTATGAAGAAGCCTTCCAGCACCTCGCCTGCGGCCTTGCCATCCTGGGCCAACTGGAAGCGCTGCCGGGCGTAGCCATACGGATTGGCTACCGAACCGGTGATCGCCAGTTCGTGCGCAAGTGCCGAACCGATTGCCGCCAGCGCCCGCTCGCGATCCGCCGACTGGGTTTCGATATCCACATAGGCGGACAGGCTGATCACCGGCAGGCCGGCTTCCGCTGCATGGTAGTAGGGCCGGCTGCCACCATCACTGATGAAGCCACCATCGGCTTGCTGGCGCGCCATCAAGCTGGCGGCGCGTTTGCGCGCATCCTGCAGGTAGCGCGAATGGCCCGTGGCATTGTGCAGTTCCACCAGCGCCATCAACGCGGTGTAGTCATCGATGATGTTCTCCTTGCCGTCGGCGCAGTACTGCGGATTGAACTGCTGCAGGTGTGCATAGGCGCGCTCGGCATCGGCCAGATATTGCGCGCCACTGAACTCCCCCTGCCGCCCGGATGCCTTGGCCAGCATCGATGCCCGCGCCAAGGCGGCGATGGCCATGCCGCCGCCGGCGCGGAATGCGGAGCGATAGAGCGTGGTGTAGGTTCCGGCCGCACCTTCATAGCCGGTCACCATGCGTTCGACACCTGGCGTGCCCCACTGGTCGAACACCGTCGTATAGAAATAACCGTCCGCATCGAGGATGCGGTGCAGGTAATCCGCGCCCCAGAACGCCTCGTCCTGCACCTGCTTCTGCAGCCCGTTTGCGGCAAACAGGCCCGCTCGTGCATGTGCCCCGTAGGCCAGCACCCATGCCGCCATCGATGCCTGCTGCGGATTGAAGTAATTGGCGTAACCCAGATGGGACAGGTATTTGCCCTTGTCGCCACCGGCGTCCTGCCAGCCACCCCAGACATCCACCTTGCGCGAGGTCTGGAAGACGCGCAGGTCGCGGTCGGCGGCATCGGTATGGCGGCTGCGCTGGAAGTAGCCCAGCAGCTGTGCGCCCGTGGTAGCAAACACCGCGTTGTCAGCGACCGTCATCGGCGCCGAGCGCACGTGCTGCTGCCCCACCTGCACGTCCAGCTGGTACTGGCCGGCCTGCTCTGCATCGGTGAAATCGATGCGGAAGTACTGCTTGCCAGCGCCCCATTCGGAGAAACCCGGCAGCGGCTGCAGATCACCGCTACGCAGCGGCTGGCCATCGCGCAGCACCGTATAGGTGCCCGCGCTTGCCGCACCCACAGACTCAACCACCGCCAGCTTGGGCCCGCGCCGCTCCAATGCCACCTGGTTGATCTGCACCAGCAAGGGCTCGGTAGGCAGGCTCACCGATACGGTGGTCTTGGCCGGCTCCTCGGCCGGGGCGGCGGCTGCCACCGGCAGCAAACTGGACAGGGCCAGGGCCAGTGCGGCGTAGAGCTGGACGCTGGTCTTGCGGGAATGCGACAAAGGAGGCATCTGCACGGTTCCGGATAGACTAGGAAACGAAACTTAGCCATCCGGTCATCCCGCGTCAATAAATACTTCACGTGGATGTATGAATAATACGGACACCTGTTCCACCTCCCCTACCCCCACGTTCACTCGGTTTCAATGCCTATGAATATCGGCCGTGGCGCCACCCAGCAGTCCAGCGCCCCCTATAACCGTCGCCTTGTCCTGGATTTCATCCGCCAGCACGGCGCAGCGTCACGCAAGGACATCCAGGAAAAGGTCTCGCTCAGCCCGCAGACGGTGGCCAACATCACCAATGAGCTGGAGTCCATCGGCCTGATCGTCTCGCGCAGGCAGAAGGACCTGAAAACCCGCGGCCAGCCGCCCATCGCTTTCGAGATCAACCCGGACGCCGGTCAATCCATCGGCATCAGCCTGGAGCCTGGCCGCGCCTCCGGCGCGCTGGTCAACCTGGTGGGGCAGATCGATGCCCGTTGCGAAGTGCGCCTGCAGGGCTGCGATCGCGCGCAGTTGCTGGCCGGCCTGCTGGAGCTGGTCGCCAGCCTGCGCCGCCAGGCCAGCGCCCGGCTCTGGGGCATAGGCGTGGCCCTGCCCGGCCCGCTCGGCGATACCGAGCTGAGCTTTGTAGGCCCTACCGCACTGGAAGGCTGGAAGGATTTGTCCATCCTCGACCAACTGCAGGAAGCCACCGGCCTGCCGCTGTTCCATAGCGTGGACAGCGTCGCCGGCGCGCTCGGTGAAACCCTGTACGGGGTGGCCCGGCACCTGGACAACTTCTTCTATCTGCACCTGAGCATGGGTCTGGGCGGCTCGCTGATTGTCGGCCGCAACACCTACCGCGGCGCCGACGGCAACGCCACCGAGATCGGCCATGTGCCGGTCGTCCCCGGCGGCACGCCCTGCTACTGCGGCAACCAGGGCTGCCTGGAACGTTACCTCTCGCTGCACTCGCTGGCCGAGGCGCTGGGCCTGGATGACGGGCAGATACGCACCTCAGACCTGCTCAGCCGCCTGGACGACCCCAACGACCACGCACTGCAGCAATGGTGCCAGCAGGCAGCCCAACGCCTGCGCGACGCCATCTGCATGATCGAGAACCTGCTCGATCCACAGACCATCGTCATCGGCGGCTCGGCCCCGCAGAAGCTGGTGCAGCGCCTGGTCGAACTTGCCCAGCCCCTGCATCGCTCGGTCCGTGGCCGTCCGCAGCCCGAACTGCCGCGCATCAAGATCTCGCTGCGCGAAGAAGATTGCTCGCTGTTGGGCGCGGCAGTCCTGCCCATCCACGAATTGCTGTCACCGCGGCTGGAAGGGGTCCAGCGCGACGATCAGGGCGAGGCCCAGGCCGCCGAGCTGCTCGGCCACCGCGCGGCGGCAGGCGGGCGCCGGATTTAATTAAACTTCCACTGGATATTTTTATTGACAGGCTCAAATTGGGGTGACTATAGTCGCCCCATGAGCAACGATCAGCCCCAGTTCAGCATTATTGGCGACGTCAGCGTGGACCTGGTTCTGGGTACGCTGAGCCGTTGGCCCGAGATCGGTACCGAGCAGCTGCTGCCCCGCAGTGAGCTGCGCGCCGGCGGTTCAGCGGCAAACTCGGCACTGGCCGCCCGCCATCTCGGGCTGAGCCCACGCCTGATTGGTGCAATCGGCGACGACGACCTCGCCCAGTGGCTGCTGCTGCAACTGGCCGGCATCGATGTCGAACTGCAGCGCTGCGCCAGCGACACCACCATGTCGGTGGGGCTGTTGCACGCCGATGGCGAGCGCACCTTTTTCACCAGTTGCGGGCATCTGCAGCACCTGACCCCGGCCTTTGTGCTGGCACACCTGCCGCAGGCAGCGGCTGGCAGCATCGCCCTGTTCACCGCGCCCTTCCTGCTGCCCAACCTGCGCGCGCAGTTCTGCGAACTGCTGGTCGAGGCCTCGGCCCGCGGCTATCAGGTTGCGCTGGATACCGGCTGGCCGCCCGAGGGCTGGACCTCGCAGGTACTTGAGGAAGTCGAAGGCTGGCTGGCGCATTGCGACCATCTGCTGCTCAACGAACTTGAAACAATGAGCATCGCCGGCAACCAGCAACTGCAGCCGGCCGTGCAACAGGTGGCCCGCCTGCTCAAGCCCGGCGCCCACCTGATCGTCAAGCTGGGTGCTGCCGGCGCACTGGGCCAGGTCAACGGCCACAGCACCCGCTACACCGGCATAGCGGCCGCCGACATCTTCGACACCGTCGGCGCCGGCGACAGCTTCAACACCGGCTACCTGGCGGCATCCTTGAACCACGCCAACCTGCACGATGCACTGGCTGCGGGTTGCCGCACCGCTGCAGCAATCCTGCCGCGCTTCCCCCGCAAGAGCATCGCGGCGGGCGAGCTCTCCCATTGCCTGCAGTCGTATCCCTGACCCCGGAGCCACGACCATGACGCACCGGCCGTTGATCATCAGCTACATCCTCCTGATCTGGTTCGCCATCTCCTTCATCACCAATCTGATCGGGCCGCTGATGCCGATCGCCATCCAGGATTTCAAGCTGAGCCTGACCATGGCCGGCTTCATGCCGTTCTCGTTCTTCCTCGCCTACGGTTTGATCTCGATACCCGGCGGCATGCTGATCGAGGTCCGCGGCACCCGCTTCACTCTCTTTACCGCCTTCGCACTGAATTTCATCGGTGCCATGGCCATCGCGGTGATGCCCGGCTACGTCTCGGTCGTCGCCGGCCTGTTCGTCATCGGCCTGGGCATGGCACT
Source organism: Stenotrophomonas terrae (assembly GCF_001431465.1). Lineage (GTDB taxonomy): Bacteria > Pseudomonadota > Gammaproteobacteria > Xanthomonadales > Xanthomonadaceae > Stenotrophomonas > Stenotrophomonas terrae. The sequence goes on from NZ_LDJJ01000047.1 coordinate 5,149, forward strand.
GCTGCAGGTGGTGATCAATCCCTTGATGCGCACCGCTGCCGGCGAACAGCATTTCGCGTTCTATTCGGTGATGGCGCAGCTGGTGTTCGGCCTGGCCTCCTTCCTCAGCCCTCTGGCATTCCGGCTGTACATGCAGCGCCCGGACGTACAGGGGCAGCCATTGGCCTGGCTGGCTTTCTATTGGTATTTCGCTGCGGCCTTCGTGCTGCTGGCCCTGCTCAACTACAAACTGCCCTTGCCAACCGTGCAGCTGAAAGACGATGAACGCGCCGGCAGCCGCGCGGTATACGGCAGCCTGCTGCGGCGCCGCGATGTGCGCCTGTTTTTCCTGGCCATCGTCGCCTATGTCGGCACCGAGCAATCCATCGCCAACTGGATGTCGCAGTTCCTGCACAGCTATCACGGCCTGTCGGCCACCGAACAGGGCGCCATCGCCGTCAGCCGCTTCTGGGGCCTGATGTCGCTGGGCTGCCTGGCCGGGTTGGGGCTGCTGAAACTGCTGGATTCCAAACTGGTATTGGCAATTTTCTCAACGCTGGCCATTGCCTGCCTTGCACTCGCCCTTTTCGGCCCGGCAGCCATCTCTCTGTTGGCCTTTCCTGCTGCGGGCTTTTTCTTGTCGGTGATGTTCTCGGTGATCTTTTCGCTGGGCCTGAACTCGGTCACCCAACACCACGGGGCGTTCTCGGGAATCCTGTGCAGCGGCATCCTCGGTGGCGCCATCGTGCCGCTATTGATCGGCGTGGTCGGTGACCACCTTGGCCTGCGCGCAGGCATGTCGCTGATCTTCATTCCCTTGCTCTACATCCTCAGCGTCAGCGCCTGGGCCAGGCCGCTGGTGCGCAACCAGACTGTTTATTCCGGGAAGAACACCCCCGCCTCGCCCTGATCGGGCAACCGCTGCAACCACCGCGCGGGCCTGCCGGCCCAAGTCGCCGCACAACCAGGAGCCAACAATGAGAAAGCATCCCAGCGCTGTTCGACCGACCGGCATCGCCGCCGCGGTGGCAGCGGTATTGATCAGCTGTGCGGCCGCGCCGGCGCTGGCGCAGTCCACCGGCACAGACGAGGAGCAGAAGCCCAGCACCGGCAACGCCCAAACCACGCTGGAAACGGTGCGTGTGTCCGCCACCCGCGTTGAATCCGACCTGCTGAAAACGCCGGTCACCGTTACCGCCGTCACCCAGGAAGCACTGACCCGCGAAGGCATCCGCGACGTGCGCGGCCTGTCTGGCAGCATGCCCAACCTGCAGATTGCCAACGGCCCGGATTCCGGCGTGCAGGTCAGCATCCGCGGCATCGGCGCCAACAACTTCACCGAGATCGGCGACCCTGCCGTTGGCCTGCATGTGGCCGGCCTGTACTCGCCGCGGCCGCAGGGCGCGCTGGCGCTTATGTTCGACGTGGACCAGGTGGAAGTACTGCGCGGTCCACAGGGCACCTTGTTCGGGCGCAACTCCACCGGCGGCAGCATCAACATCATTCCGGCCAAGCCGCGCTTCGATTCCACCTTCGGCAGCACCGAGCTTGAGCTCGGCAGCTACAACCTGCGCCAGCTCAATCTGATCCAGAACTTCGCGGTCAGCGAGCGCTTCGCGCTGCGCGTGGCGGCAACCAAGGTCGAGCGTGATGGCTGGATCGACCAGCAGCAGGATTTCACCGATGTGAACATCCCCGAGCGCGGTTTCATCGCCGATGGCATCCCCGACGTGGACCAGCGCCGCAACCGCAAGGTCTCGCGCAAGGACTACTACTACAACCGCGATGAGTGGGCAGCGCGCATCGCCGCACGCTTCGCCATTACCGACGATGTCGAGTGGCTGCTGTCCTACGAGAAGTTCCAGAACTCCGGTGCCGGCCAGGTTGGGGTGAAGGACTGCGACCAGGCTGCCGGCACCCGCTTCGCCTGCGAAGGCGGCAAGTGGGACGTGAAGATCAACGTGCCCGGCCGCACCGACATGTCGATCGACACCGTGCGCTCCAACCTCAACTGGTTCCTCAGCGACAGCAACAGCATCGAGTACAGCGTGGCCTTCGCCAACCAGAAGCGCTTCCAGATGTCCGACGATGATGGCGGCTACCACGAGATCCCCTCGCAGGTAACCGCCACCCTGCCGGTGCCTGCAGAGGGCGACTGGGGGGTCTGGCCGGTGCGCGACAACACCTCGATAACTCTGGACTCGCAATACAAATCATTCGTCCACGAGCTGCAGTTCAAGCATCAGGGCGAGCGTTTGAACCTGGTCTCCGGTTTGTTCTGGATGCGCGAGAAGAACGCGATCAACTACGCGCAGGAAATGCTGGTCAACGCACCCTACGGGTTTCCAATCAGCCAGTTTTATCACCAGCCTGATCGCCAGATCGACGCCAAGGCGATCTTCTCGCAGGCCGATTGGCACTTCGCACCAACCTGGACCGCCACGCTGGGCGCACGCTACAGCCGTGACTCCAAGACCGATCGCGGCGGCCAGGTGTATGGCGGCTGGGATGCCACCTCGGCGGCCTATTACAACGACTTGTACAACCCGGGTACGCCGGGCGAGCCTGGCTTCCGCCCGCACAATGGCCGCGACCTGACCGAGCAGATGGGCCCGTTCGGTGGCATCGATGCCTACAAGCTGTGGGGCCCGCCGGCGGAAAACGCCCACTCCGAATCATGGAGCAAGGTCACCTGGCGTCTGGGCCTGACCAAGGACCTGTCCGAGGACGAAATTCTGTTCACCTCCTTGTCCACCGGCTACAAGGCCGGCGGCTTCGGCGACAAGGACGATATCTGCGGCGGCAAGGACTGCCTGGATGGCCCGGCAGGCCCGCAGTATTCCTTCTTCCCCTACAAGCCGGAAACCATCACCAACCTGGAGATCGGCTACAAGGGACTGCTGCTGGACAAGCGCCTGAGCCTGGCGGTCACCGCGTTCTACAGCCGCTACAAGGACATGCAGGTCACCGGCGATTTCTATGCGGCCAAGGTGCACGTCAACGAACCCTGCCCGGATTGGGACCCGACCTGCGATGTGATCAAGAAGTGGCAGACGGTGAACGTCGGCACGGTGAACATCCCCGGCCTGGAAGTGGAAGTGGACTACCTGCCCACCCCCAACACGCGTATCGGCGGCTTCTTCTCGTACATCAACAGCAAGATCAAGGACTACCCGACCTTCAGCGATGAGTGGAACTGCGGCGTGCGCGAAGAATTCGGCGCCGTGCCCTGCCCCGATCCGTATACCGGTCCGGACCCCACCCTGGCCGGCCGCCAGATCTACGACATCACCGGCAACCACCTGCCGATGACGCCCAAGTTCACCGCCGGCGTCAACGTCTCCCACACGTTCAAGTTCGGCAATGGTTACGAGCTGGTGCCGTGGTTCAACGTGAAGTGGCAGGACAAGATGTACTTCACCCTGCGCAACATCGACAACCCGCACATCTCCGATGGCCAGAAGGCCTATGCCACCGTTGATGCCAGCCTCAGCCTGCAGTCACCCTCGTTCTGGCGCGCCGAGCTGTACGTGCTCAACGCCACCGACAAGATGACCAAGAACTGGGCCGACGACGCCGGCGGCTTCATCCGCGCCTATTGGAACGACCCGCGCACCGTAGGCCTGCGCGTGCGCTTCGATTACTGAGGTCTGCATCTGGTGTTGAAGCAACCCTCTCCGCAGATGGAGAGGGTTGCGAACACAGCGGCGCGCAGAAGTCGCAATTCGCACGCGCACCGGTTCGATCCCGCAAACCACCCGCAAGGGTGGTTTTGCCATGTGCGCGATTCAAAACGGGGCAACAAACGTCACCGTAGTCCACGTAGCCCGGGTAAGCGAAGCGCACCCGGGAGCTGTTCGCGAAAAACCCCGGGTGCGCTTCGCTTACCCGGGCTACGTGGCCCTCGGCTCAACCCGTAGTGCCGAGCCATGCTCGGCAGAGGCCTTACAAGCGCACCTCTCCCCAACCCCTCTCCCGTAAAGGGAGAGGGGCTTCAAGCGGAGAAGCACCGAAGCCCGATCCTAGAACCGCAACTCGACCGCCTTACTCGGGCTTCGCCCATCCCAGATCCGGCTCGGGGTGGTACTGCACACCCAGCGCATCCAACTGCGGACGCAAGGCCCCCATGCGTTGCACGAAGCCGGCATAGCTGCGCTGCCCTGCCGGGTTCCAGCCAAGCTCCGCTACGGCAGCCAGGCGCGGCCACAGATGCTCATCCGCCGACGCATCGGCATGCACGAATTCGGTCCATAGCGCCGCCTCGATACCAACCGCCGTCTTGAATGGCGCCGGGTCGAAGCTGTAAAGACGCTTCAGCGGCACGCCTTCCGCGCGGCACCAATCAGCACCCGGCTGGCCGGCGTAGTTGCCATGGTCGATGTACAGATAGGAGCAAGGCGACAGAATCAGTGGATGCCCCTTGGCGACCGCAGCATCGATGGCATAGCCGTCATTCCACAGCTGCAGTATCGCGCTGGGCTTCATGTCAGCCACGGAGCCCTCTTCCCATACGATGGGAGTACGCCCCATCTCATCCATCATCGCTGCAGTGCGCGCGACAAAATCGGCGTACAGCGGATCCTTGATCTCATCGCCGCCGATATGGATTTCCTGGGACGGGAAAATCGCCACCACTTCTTCCAATACATTGCGGACGAAGGGATAAACAACCTCGGGCTTCTCCAGGCAGAACACACTGAAGCCGACCTCCACACCGGAGTATGGGGACAGGTTCTTTACATCAGCACAGGCCAGCTCGTTATACGAAGCCAATGCGGCCTGCACATGCCCCGGCATATCGATCTCCGGCACGATGGTGACGCCGCGCGCCTGCGCATAGGCCACCAGATGCTTGAGTTGTTCCTGCGTGTAGTAGCCGGCACGTCCGCCTTCCACCGCGCTGCGGCCACCGATTTCCACCAGCTTCGGGTAGCGCTTGATCTCGATGCGCCAACCCTGGTCGTCGGTCAGGTGAAGGTGCAGGCGGTTCAACTTGAACACCGCCATGCGGTCGATATGCTTTTCCAGATATTCAACCGGCAAGAAGCTGCGCGCCACATCCAGCGATATGCCGCGCCAACGGTAGGCAGGCGCATCACGGATGGCCAGCTGCGCCAGCCGGTGCTCGGCCTGCTTTTGTGCCGGCAGCAACTGGCGCAGGCTCTGTACACCATGCAGCAGCCCTGCATCGGTCCGCGCACTGAGCCGGATGGCATCGTCGATCACCAGCCGATACCCCTCCTCGCCCAACTCCGGCGCATCGACCAGCTCCAGGTGAAGGGTTACCGATGTTGCGCCTGATCCGTTCAGGCCAAGTCTCGCCAGCAGCTCCGTCAGCGCCTGCGTGGCATGGGGAGTGCCTGCCGCTGCTTCGACCTTGACTGAAGAAAAGCGCAGCTCACCCGCTGCCGGCTGCATCGACTGAGGAATCGGCACAATCGACGTCAATGGTGGTGCGAGCTCGGTAACGGCAGTGCGCTGCGTGCAACCGCTTGCCGCGGCGGCTACAAGACAAACGATCAGGGCGTGAAGCTTGAAGGGCAATCTCATGGTGCCGGCGCGTCCGCAAGGAGTAGCTCGGCATGATGCCCAGTTAACGCTGACGACGCCACGGCTCGCGAGGTGCTGCACTGCGTGCATCGCAGTAATCGAGCGGCGACCCGATGGAGGGGATCGGGCCGCCGCCCCTGAAACGATGGGCTACCCAGCAACATCGCTCCGCAACTACATTGCCCGTAATGCGGTGAAGCCGGCGTCGAACCGAGATTGCAATCACGCGACAGTGCGTCTCAGTCCTTCGGCTTGCGGCGATAGTGCTGCGACATCGCGTTCGGCTGCGGTAGCTGGCGACAAAGGCCGTCGGCACCCGCGCTATCCTGGCCTGGGCACAGCGCCGATGCTCTCCCACCGACGACTGCGTCGTCAGCAGTAGACCCGCGCGATTGCTCCGCAGATGCTGCCAGTTTGAAGATTGAGCTGCGGCCAGTGCCAGAACCCCTGCGCACAGCGCCACAGCTGCCAGACCGCCGCGGATGGCGCCTGCAAGCGGCAACCAGGTGAATGAACGCATGGATAAATCCCCAAAGTGGCATGTATGACGGCCCTCCCTGCCCCTGCCTGGATCGACGTATCTGCGCGCCGGTTCCGCCATCCCATGGCCATGGCCGCCGATCTGGCATACCTGTACCGAGCAAGCGGCCATACGCCGTAGTATTCTCCGTGGATAAGCTCAGGAACCGAGGACCAGACCCCATGCGTTTTCGCCCCCAGTACGCCTTGATGGCCGTGCTAGCCCTTGTACTCACGGCCTGCGGCAATGGCCCGGTCAAGCGCGTTTCCGAACCGGCCGCCAGCATCCAGCAGTTGAGCGTTGGCAATGACGGCAACTGGGAGGTGGAACTGCGCCTGCGCAACTACAGCTCCATGCCGATGCGCTTTGACAGCGTGTCGCTGGCGGTGAAGGTTGGCGACGAAGCCGCGGGCACGCTCAGTGCCAGCCCGGCGCTGTCGATCGGCCCGGAATCGGCCGACGTCATCAAGGTGCGCCTGCAGCCGTCCTCCTCGGCCCGCATCGTCGTAGCCGATGCACTGGCAGGTGGCCGCTCGCTGTTCTACGAGCTGGAAGGCAGCGTCAGCGCCACCCCTGAAGAAAAGAAGCAACGCAGTTTCGACATCAAATCGCGCAACAGCCTCAACCAGGCCCCCGGCCTGCCCGGCGTGCTGCGCTGATCCCCCACCCGTTTCCGCATCGTTCGAGAACCGTCTGATGAGCAACTACAAAGCCCCCGTTACCGATCTCCGCTTCGCCCTGCACGATGTACTCAAGGCCGAGTCCCTGTTTGCCGCCATGGGCTTTGAAGAAGCCAGCGCCGATCTGATCGACGCCGTACTGGAAGAAGCCGGCCGTTTCAGCGGCAGCGTGCTGGCCCCGCTCAACGCGGTGGGCGACCAGACCGGCTGCAAGCTGGACAAGGCCACCAATGAAGTGACCACCGCGCCGGGTTTCAAGGAAGCCTATGCGCAGTTCGTGGAAGGCGGCTGGACCGGCCTGACCGCATCACCGGATTTCGGCGGCCAGGGCATGCCGGAAACCATGGGCATGGCCTTGAGTGAAATGGTGTCCTCGGCCAACCTGGCCTGGAGCCTGTTCCCGATGCTGTCGCACGGCGCGGTTGAAGCGCTCAAGCATTACGGTGAGGACTGGCAGAAGGAAGCCTTCCTCAAGCCGCTGGTGGCCGGCAACTGGACCGGCACCATGTGCCTGACCGAGCCGCATGCCGGCACCGATCTGGGCCTGCTCAAGACCCGCGCCGAGCCCCATGCCGACGGCAGCTATTCGATCACTGGCACCAAGATCTTCATCACCGCCGGCGAGCACGACCTGGCCGACAACATCGTGCACCTGGTGCTGGCCAAGCTGCCGGACGCACCGGCCGGCCCGAAGGGCATCTCGCTGTTCGTCACCCCCAAGTACAAGGTCGACCGCGACGGCAAGCAGGGCGAACGCAACGAACTGCATTGCGGCGCGCTGGAGCACAAGATGGGCATCCACGGTTCGTCCACCTGCGTGATGAACTTCGACGGTGCCCAGGGCTACCTCGTCGGCCAGCCGCACAAGGGCCTGCAGGCGATGTTCGTGATGATGAACTCCGCCCGCCTCGGCGTTGGCGTGCAGGGCCTGGCCCAGTCCGAGCGTGCCTACCAGGGCGCGCTGGCATATGCCCGTGAGCGCCTGCAGTCGCGCGCGCCCAAGGGCGCCGTGCAGCCGGACAAGCCGGCCGACCCCATCATCGCCCAGCCCGACGTGCGCCGCATGCTGCTCACCACCAAGGCCTTGACCGAAGGTGGCCGCCTGCTCGCAGCGCACGCCTACACGCAGCTGGATGCGGCCAACCGCAGTGCCGATGCACAGGCACGCGCCGACGCCGATACCCTGGTCAGCTTCCTTACCCCGATCGTCAAGGCCTGCCTGACCGAGTGGAGCATTGAAGCCACCTACAACGGCCAGCAGGTATTCGGCGGCCACGGCTACATCGCCGAGCACGGCATGGAGCAGTACGCCCGCGACGCGCGCATCACCACGCTGTATGAAGGCACCACCGGCATCCAGGCGCTGGACCTGATCGGCCGCAAGACCGCGGCCTCTCAGGGCGCCGGCTTGAAACTGTTCCTGGCCGAGATCGAGCAGTTCATCGCCGCCAACGCCAACAACCCGGCCGTGGCCGAATTCCTGCCAGCGCTGGGCGGCAAGGCCAAGGAATGGGGCAAGCTGACCATCGACGTGCTGCAGCGCGCTGCCGCCAACCCGGAAGAACTGGGCGCAGCCAGCTGGGACTACCTGTTCTACAGCGGCTATGTTGCCGTCGCCTACTGGTGGGCACGTTCGGTGGTTGCCGCACAGGCATCCAGCCACCCGGAAGCGTTCAAGCAGGCCAAGCTGGAGACCGCGCGTTTCTACTACGCCCGCATCCTGCCGCGCACCCTGAGCCACGCCGCCGGCATCGCCGCCGGTGCCGACTCGCTGATGGACATGGATTCGGTCCGCTTCGGCGATTGATTCAACTGCCGACGCAGATCAAAGCCCCCTCATCCGCCCGTTGGGCACCTTCCCCCAAGAAGGGGGCTGCAGTCCCGCATGCGGGAGAAGGAGCAATCAGGCAAACCTGCGACCTGAAGGCCCTTCTTCCGCCTGCAGGCGAAGGAAAGAGATCAAGCAAGCCTGCGACCTTGAAGCCCCTCTCCCGCCTGCGGGAGAGGGGTTGGGGTGAGGGCAGCTTCTGCTTCGCCCCCTCCCTTGCGCCGAAGGCGGAGGGGAGGGTTGGGGAGGGGTAAGCTTTTAGGCGGCTGAAACACCCCCAGCTTCGCGGCTGACGCCGCTCCTACAAAAGCCGAGCCCTGCTCGCCTTTACACAAACTGTCACGCATCGTGTATAAGCTGTTAACCCGATGGAGACAGACACTACACCGCGTAGTCTGATCGATACCGGAGCCGGGAATACCGCTCCGACAGACGGGTTTTCACTTCCGCCCTCCCTGCACCGCCTTGGCTCCGTGCGACTGCTGTCGCTGGATGCGCATGGGCGCGTGCTGGACTGGATCAACTGGCGGGACGCTGCCTGCCTGTACGCACGCGATGCCGTCGCCTGGACCATGGGTGACCCCTGCCTGCACGTACACGGCGCAATCTCGCGGCTGACCGGCCTGCGCAGCGGCATGGACCTGCACCCGATCATCGCCTCACGCGGCCACGCCCGCTCGCGCGCTATCGACCCCACGCCCAACCTGACCAACACCGCGCTGTTCGCCCGCGACGCACAGTTGTGCCTGTACTGCGGCCAGCACTTCAGCCGCCCGCAGCTGACCCGCGATCACGTTCTGCCGGTTTCCAAGGGCGGCAAGGACACCTGGGAGAACGTGGTCAGCGCCTGCTTCCACTGCAACTCGCGCAAGAGCAACCGCACCCCGGCGCAGGCCAACATGCCGCTGCTGGCAGTGCCGTATCGGCCCAGCTGGATCGAGCACCTGATCCTGTCCAACCGCAACATCCTTGCCGACCAGATGGCCTTCCTGAAGTCGCAGCTGCCGCGCAAAGCCTTGCAGCGCGGGCTCTGAGCCAAGCTCACAACAGCTGCGTATTCACGCGCAGATGCCATCCAGACTGAACAGGGCCTTCAGCTTGGCGCCAAACCACCTCATCCGGCACTCATCGAGGGTGTGCTCTGCTTGCCCCACCCTCTCCGGACGGGGAAAATACCGTTTCGAGTGAAACGCGAAGACCATGATCGACTCTGCCAGCTACCCGCGCCTGTCGCGCATCAAGACCCCCGATGACCTGCGTATGTTCGACGAGAGCGAACTGGGGGCCATCGCCGGCGAGTTGCGTGCCTACCTGATCGAATCAGTGGGCAAGAGCGGCGGTCACTTCGCTGCCGGTCTGGGCGTGATCGAGCTTACGGTCGCGTTGCACTATCTGTATGACACGCCGGTCGATCAGCTGGTGTGGGACGTGGGCCACCAGACCTACCCGCACAAGATCCTCACCGGCCGCCGCGACAGCATCCACACCGTCAAGCAGAAGGACGGCGTGGCACCGTTCCCGAAGCGCGAGGAAAGCCAGTTCGATACGTTTGGCGTCGGCCACTCCTCGACCTCGATCTCCGCCGCGCTGGGCATGGCCATCGCGCGCCAGAACCAGGGCGATGACCGCAAGGTGATCGCGGTGATCGGCGATGGTGCGATGACCGCCGGCATGGCCTTTGAAGCGCTGGCCCACGCCGGCGGCATGGACGACGAGCCGAACGTGCTGGTCATCCTCAACGACAACAACATGTCCATCTCCGAGGCCGTCGGCGGACTGACCAAGATGCTGGGTCGGGCGACCGCCAGCCGCACCCTCAACGCCCTGCGCGAGAGCGGCAAGAAGATCCTCGGCGACAAGCGTCACAGCCCCCCTGCCCGCTTCGTGAAGCGCTGGGAAGAACAGTGGAAGGGCATGTTCGTGCCGTCCACCGCCTTCGAGCAGATGGGCTTCCATTACACCGGCCCGATCGACGGCCATGATCTGCCCTTACTGGTTTCCACCCTCAAGCACCTGAAGGATGCCAAGGGCCCGCACCTGCTGCACATCATGACCACCAAGGGCAAAGGCTACGAGCCGGCCGAGGACGACCAGATCGGCTACCACGCCGTCGGTCCATTCGACCCCAGCAAGGGCCTGCCCGAGAAGGGCGCACCGAAGAAGCCGACCTATACCGACATCTTCGGCGACTGGCTATGCGATGCCGCCGCGGCCGATCCGCAGCTGCTGGCGATCACGCCGGCCATGCGCGAAGGCTCGGGCCTGGTGCGTTTCAGCAAGGAATACCCCGAGCGTTACTTCGACGTCGCCATCGCCGAGCAGCATGCGGTAACGCTGGCTGCCGGCATGGCCACGCAGGGCGCCAAGCCCGTGGTCGCGATCTATTCCACCTTCCTGCAGCGCGCCTACGACCAGCTGGTGCATGACGTTGCCACCCAGGATCTGGACGTGCTGTTCGCCATCGACCGCGCTGGCGTGGTCGGCCCGGACGGCGCTACTCACGCCGGCAATCTCGACCTGAGCTACCTGCGCTGCGTGCCGAACATGGTGGTCATGGCCCCGGGCGATGAAGCCGAATGCCGGCAGATGCTCAGCACCGGCCTGCAGTACAAGGGCCCGGCTGCGGTCCGCTACCCGCGCGGCACTGGCCCCGGCGCTGCCGTCGGCAAAGATCTGTCCACGCTGGAGATCGGCAAGGCGCAACTGCGCGTGCAAGGCAGCCGCCTGGCCATCCTCGCCTTCGGCGCCGCGGTACCTGCGGCCGAGCAGGTAGGCCGCGAGCTGGGCCTGAGCGTGGTCAACATGCGTTTCATCAAGCCGCTGGACAAGGCGATGCTGTTGGAACTGGCACGCACGCACGACGGTTTCATTACCGTTGAAGACAACGTGGTTGCCGGTGGCGCCGGTTCGGGCGTGTCCGAACTGCTCAATGCCGAAGCGGTGGTGATGCCAATGCTGCACCTGGGCCTGCCGGACAGCTACCAGCATCACGCCAGCCGCGAAGACCTGCTGGCCGAGGCCGGGATTGATGCAGCCGGCATCCGCGCCGCCATCCTCGAGCGCTGGCCGAAGCTGCAGGACAGTGCCGCGCCATTGAGCGCAGCCAGCTGACTTGAGCAAGCGATAGCGGCGCAATGCGCTTGACCGAGTCACCCAGAAACCGATGCCAGATTGCAGGCATCGGTTTTTTTGTGGGAGCGGCGTAAGCCGCGAAGCAAACACCCTCTCCGACAACATGGAGACCAGGGACTCAACCCGCCTCAGCTTCGCGGCTTACGCCGCTCCCACAACTCCCACAACGGCCCAGGCCCTGTCGTCTACGGCAACTCAACTTCGTAACCACGCGCCTGCAACTGCGCCAGATAACCATCGGTTTCCAGCAGCCGGTCCACCGGCAACATCGCAAATGTTTCTTCATTGCGCTGCAACGCAGCCTCCGCAATCGACAGCCAATGCTGCCGCACGCGCGCCCTCAGATCACCGTAGCCACGGTTGCGCACAAAGCCCGATTCGGTCACCGCCTGCATACAGGCACTGCCCGCATCCTCATAAGGCGAGCGGCGCAATGCCTCGATATCGCCAACCGCCCAGGCATTTGCCCGCTCCACCAGGGTTGGCAGATCGTGCTCGATCAAGGCCACGGTCCGCTCAAGACACGCCGCATCGTCGATGCCGCCTTCACGGAATTCGCGAACAGCAGCCTTCGGATCGTCAATCATTATTTTCCACGTCGTCGGCGTCGGGGTGATGCCCGCCGCCTTTGCCGCCGCATCCACCACCGGCCAGACAATCTTCCGCCGGCCCAGGCCTATCGACTTCATGGCCGCCGACTGCAACTCAACAGCGGCGAACATAGGACGCTTGCGTTCAATACCACCGTCACGCGGTAGATAGCGTTGTTTGACCGCAGCCCAGCGCGCATAGATTGCAGGTGCAAGCACATCGTTCAACTCTGCACCGTCCTCGTTGCGCATGCCTTTCCAAATCGTTGGCAGCAACGCCACCTTGCCGAAGAAACCAACATCCGCATCGAATGCCACACCCGGTGGCAGCAATACCTGCCCCGAGCGCGCAATCACCGCCCGAACCTCATCGGCCCGCCACTCGATCTGATTGGGCAAGGGCGACACCGTGCCCAGAATCCAAAGCACATGCCCGTCCTTGCTCACCCGCCACAAACCCGGGCCGGGCTGCGCGCCGTGGACGACAACAGCCTCAAGATCGCGGATTGGCGCTGCCTCCACATCAGCAACAGCTTCAACCAGGGCCTGCGCGGATGCGTTTCCAACAAAGAAAGCTGCCAACAGACACCAACCACGCAAGCTGTGCACGACCGACATGAAGTCTTCCTTGAGGCGACCTGGCTGGCGACATTAGCCATTTCCCTGCTTCGATGCGTTAGAACATCGTTCTGTCAGAAAAGGTCCGCCAGACCACCACCAGCGCGAACAGCCAATCCAATGTAGTGCCGAGCCATGCTCGGCAGGGGCATTCCCCTGGCAATTCTTGCCGAGCATGGCTCGGCACTACAACGCGCTCATGCCGGATCACGCAAGTGAACGCCGCCCGCAAGCAATCGCGATGCCGGGCTTCGCTCATGAAGACACCGCTACCCACAATCAGGCTATCGTCACATGCACCCACCAACAAAAGGCGCATCCTGTTCCCGCATCCTCGACCAGACAACTGAAATGCTGAAAAAAGCCTTGCCACTCGCACTATTGCTGATGACCCCACTGATCGCCCACGGCGCCGAAGTGAAGTCCGTCGACAACATCGACCTGCAACGCTATGCCGGTACCTGGTATGAGCAGGCGAACTTCCCGATGTACTTCCAGCGTAACTGCGCGCGCAATACAACAGCCAACTACCGCCTGCTTGCCGAGGGCCAGATCGAGGTCATCAACCGCTGCGAGAAAACCGACGGCGATACGATCCAGGCGGAAGGCATCGCCAAGCCTTCAGGCAATGGCCCAGCCGAACTGAAGGTTCGCTTTGCACCCGCCTTCCTGTCGTTCCTGCCATTCGTATGGGCCGACTATTGGGTCATTGCACTTGATCCGGACTACCGATGGGCGGTTGTGGGCACGCCCAACAGGGAATACCTGTGGATTTTGAGCCGTGACAAGAAGATTCCCGAGAGCCAGCTGAAAGAACTCAGCGAGAAAGCAGCGCTGCAGGGTTTTGATGTGTCGAAGCTGCGCGTGACCGAGCAGGGCTAGCGCCCTTCCCTGTTTTGATCATCAGCTGCGGCAGCTAGCTGACGACGTACCCGAAGTTGGTTCTCGATATCGACGGTCAACTGAATCGGGCCGCCGAAGTCATTTTCGGCTGCGCAGTGAACCACGCGCCTGGATTGGTCGTGGTCCATCTACACTGGAAGACGATAGGTACGGACGCCGGCTGGTTCATCCAGCCCAGGCGACCCATCAGGTCCTAGTTGGTGCCGGCCGCATTATCGCGCCGGAACAGCTCCCACTCTTCGATCTGGGTGCCATCAGCAAGATGGCAGATGCCGTATTCGCCGCCCTCGCTGTTCTTCCTGATCTCCAGCTTGCCGCCTTTCTTCACGCAGTACTCGGAGGCGGGATTGGCAATGCCAACGCGTGATGGAACGACCTCAGTCTTGGCGTCATTCTTCGGGGCACAGGCTGCCAACGTACCCACCAAGGGCAGGACCGCAATACAATGAACAAGGAATTTCATGGGTGCACTCCAAGGCCATGGCCCGTCACTGTTTTCAGGCGCAGACTAGCCAAAGATTGTAGTGCCCTCGTGGCACACGGACCAAGGCATCAGATCGAGTGCATTCGCAGCAGTGTGCGGAACTGTTGCACACCCAAGCCTCACTCACCGGGAGGCGGCCATGGGTGTTTCACTCCCAAATTGCCACCCCACCAACAGCCTGCATGCGGCAGCAACACAGCCAGCGGCCGCTCCACCACAACAACATCACTGGACTTGAACGCCGATCTGCCAGCCAGCAAGGTTCGCGCTTCGAATCAGGAGAGAGATATGCCACAAGACGAGCTGCTTCACGACATGTTGACCACCCTGGATAGGCTCATCGCCGTCTTCGCTTCCGCCACTCCGGACGAGAAATCCTGGCGAGACGCGATCACCGAGATGCGCGCTATCCGCGCATCCTTGCCCGCATCTGCGGTATTGGAAAGATTCGTCGGTAAGCGCATTAGGCAGTCACTCGACATTCGCGGCTTGAGCCTCACCAACGGCCCAGCCACGCGAGCGCTGCTCGGCCCCAGCATCGCCACCAACCTGACGCTCGCCAGGCAAGTCCTGGAAGGTTACCTGGGCAAGCGTTGAGGACAGGGATGGGCTGTGACTTTTTTCGTATCAGTGATGCTGAGAATGCACCAGCCCAACACCCGCCTGTAGGAGCGGCGTAAGCCGCGAAGCTGGTAGTAATGAAAGGTCGGTCATCCCCGCAATCTGGCCCACTACGAGCTTCGCGGCTGACGCCGCTCCTACAAAACCTGATGGACTCTCGGGAAGGCCTCTGCCGAACATGGCTCGGCACTACGATTGCTCTCGCCCCTAGCATTGTGGGAGCGGCGTAAGCCGCGAAGCTGGCAGCAATGAAGCATCGGTCATCCTCACAATTTGGCCGACTACGAGCTTCGCGGCTGACGCCGCTCCTACAAAATCTGATGGATTATCGGGAAGGCCTCTGCCGAGCATGGCTCGGCACTACGATTGTTCTCGCTCCTAGCATTGTGGGAGCGGCGTAAGCCGCGAAGCTGGCAGCAATGAAGCATCGGTCATCCCCGCAATCTGGCCGACTACGAGCTTCGCGGCTGACGCCGCTCCTACAAAATCTGATGGATTATCGGGAAGGCCTCTGCCGAGCATGTGGCTCGGCACTACGATTGCTCTCGCTCCTAGCATTGTGGGAGCGGCGTAAGCCGCGAAGCTGGCAGCAATGAAACGTCGGTCATCCCCGCAATCTGGCCGACTACGAGCTTCGCTGCTTACGCCGCTCCTACAAAAGCCTTGTTCTTCACCCACTTGGGGGAAGGCCGTTCGGTGGGATGAGCCTATCGAGCGCGGACGCATTCCATGCAAGCCCGACAAGGGCCGACCTCCCTGCGGTAGGCTGTTGCTTCCGAACAAACAGCCCGCATGGAGGGCAATATGGACAATCAACTGCTGGAAGACATTCGAGCGCTGCTGATCAGCAAGCGCGCGCGGGAAATCCGGATCAACCTGCAGCGGGCCGAGTCCGACGCGGATATCGAAGAAATCGACATCGAGGGTGAGCTGGTAAGCGTTCTCACGCTGGAAGCCGCCATGCGCGCCGCAGTGAAGGAGTTCAAGCGCAACAAGCAGCTCATCAGCACCATCCTGGCGGAGTAACGGCTAGACGGAGCGCCGCCTGGACGAACGCGCGGATTCAGGCGCTCAAGCGCCAAAGAAACGTGGCAATCACCATGCACCATCTCGGTGACCGTGAGGCACTTTGGCAGTGCCATCAAGCATCGGCATCACTCTGCCGAGACAGAGCAAAAAGGCAGCACAACGAAAAAGGGCCTGCGCAATAAAGCGCAAGCCCTTGTTCGTTTTGCAGTAGTTGGTCGGGACGGCCGGATTTGAACCGACGACCCTCTGCCCCCCAGGCAGATGCGCTACCAGGCTGCGCTACGCCCCGATCGTTACTGCTTTCGCCTTGCGGCGAGCCGGTGATTATACCGGCTTTCACACAAAAAAACTCAGCGTCGGAGCAGTTGCAGTACTTCTTCCAGCTCCATGCGCACCTGCTTGATGATCTGGTTGCTCAGCGCCGACTCTTCGCGGGCGCCCTCGCCTTCCAGTCGCAGGCGGGCGCCACCAATGGTGTAGCCCTGTTCGTACAGCAGACCGCGGATCTGCCGGACCATCAGCACATCGTGGCGCTGATAGTAGCGGCGGTTGCCACGGCGCTTGGCCGGCTCAAGGCTGGGGAACTCGGTTTCCCAGTAGCGCAGCACGTGCGGCTTTACATCGCACAGCTCGCTGACTTCACCAATGGTGAAGTAGCGCTTGGCCGGAATCGGCGGAAGTTCGCGGTTACTGCCCGGATCCAGCATATGCCTCCACCCGCTCCTTGAGCTTTTGGCCCGGACGGAAGGTGACTACCGTACGGGCGGAAATCGGAATTTCCTCGCCGGTCTTGGGGTTGCGACCGGGGCGCTGGTTCTTGCGCCGCAGATCGAAATTGCCGAAGCCCGACAGCTTCACTTGACGTCCCTGCTCCAATGCATCGCGCAACACATCGAAAAACGCGTCGACAAACTCCTTGGCCTCGCGCTTGTTCAGACCAACTTCGTCGAACAAACGATCTGCCATCTCCGCCTTGGTCAATGCCATGCCTGCTCCCTGTATCCCGCCTCAGCCACGGATCTTTGCGCCGTGCCCGTGATCAATCGCCGCCACCACATCGGTGACTACGGCTTCCACGTCACGGTCCATCAATGTGCGCGACTTGTCCTGCAAAATCAAGCCCATAGCCAAACTCTTGAAGCCTGGCTCGACACCCTGGCCGATATAACGGTCGAACAGTGCGACATCGCGCAGCAGCTCGCCAGCTGCACCACGGATGGTGGCCGACAGTTCGGCCCAGCTGACCGATTCAGCTACGACCACCGCCAGATCACGGCGCACCGCCGGGAAACGTGACAGTTCGCTGGAACGCGGCAGTGCGCGCGCGGCCAGCGGTGCCAGGTCCAGCTCGAAGCCGTAGACCTCCACGTCCACTTCCATGGCCTTGGCCAGGCGCGGATGCAACTGGCCGATCCAGCCGATGCACTGGCCGTCGCGCCAGATATCAGCCGAACGTGCCGGGTGCGCATACGGGCGCTGCGAGGCGCGGAATTCCAGCACGGCGCCGGAGGCAGCGGCCAATGACTCCAGGTCGCCCTTCAGGTCATGGAAGTCGACCTTGCGCGCCTTCTCGCCCCACTGCAGGGCGGCGGCATCACCGCACACAGCCGCGGCGATACGCACGGTTTCCTTGGGCGCGGGCTTGCCCTCGCCGGTCTGCGCTTCGAACACGCGGCCGATCTCGAACAGGCGCACGCGGCCGGCCTGGCGGGCCACATTGCGGCCCAGCGTGGCGACCAGCCCCGGCAGCAGCAGCGGGCGCATTACCGCCAGCTCGGCCGAAAGCGGGTTGGCCAGCGCGACCAGGCCTTCATTCTGCTGCCACTGCGTCAGCAGTTCGGCATCGACGAAGGCGAAGTTGATGGTTTCCAGCATTTCGCGGGCCACCAGTTGGCGGCGCACGCTGAGGTCATCCAGACGGGTTTCGCTGGGCATGGCGATGCGCGCAGCGCCGCCCGGCAAGGTGGTCGGGATGGACTCGTAGCCGTGGATACGGGCCAGTTCTTCGATCAGGTCTTCTTCGATGGCGATATCGAAGCGACGGCTCGGGCCGGTCACGTTCCAGCCATCGGCGGCGGCCTCAACCTGCATGCCGAGGGCGCGCAGGATGCGCTCGACTTCGCCGTCTTCGATCTGGATGCCGAGCACGCGCTGGATGCGGGCGCGGCGCAGGTGGATGCTGGCAGCAACCGGCAAATCGGCTTCACGCACGGCCTCGGTGACCGGCGAGGGCGTCCCGCCGGCCAGGTCCAGCACCAGCCGGGTGGCGTATTCGATGGCGATGCGCGGCAGCTGCGGGTCAACACCGCGCTCGAAGCGGTGGCCGGCATCGGTATGCAGGCCGAGCTTGCGGCCACGGCCCATGATCGCGGCCGGAGCGAAGTGCGCTGCCTCCAGGAACACCTTGCTGGTGGCATCGGTGACGCGGGTATCGAAGCCGCCCATCAGGCCGGCCAGGCCCACCGGACGGTCGGCGTCGGTCACCACCAGGAAGCTGTCGTCCAGCGCGGCATCGCGGCCGTCAAGCAGCTTGAGGGTTTCACCGGCGCGCGAGCGGCGCACGGCAATCTGGCCCTTCAGGGTGTCCAGATCGTAGGCGTGCATCGGCTGGCCAAGTTCCAGCATCACGTACTGGGTGATGTCGACCAGCAGCGACACCGGACGTACACCACTGCGGCGCAGGCGCTCGGCCATCCACAGCGGGGTGTTGGCGGCGGCGTTGACGCCTTCGATCACACGGCCCAGGTAACGCGGCGCTTCTGCACCGGCATCAAGCTGGATGGCGAGCTCGCGCGTCGCCTGTGCCGGCACGGCGTCGGCGGCGAACGGCTTCACTTCGCTGCGGGTGGCAGCTGCCACGTCGAAGGCGATGCCACGCACGCTGAAGCAGTCGGCACGGTTCGGGGTCAGTTTGATCTCGATGCTGGAATCCGGCAGGCCGAGATAGTCCACCAGCGCGGTGCCAACCGGCGCGTCATCGGGCAGTTCCAGCAGGCCGGAGGCGTCGTTGTCCAGGCCAAGTTCCTTGGCCGAGCACAGCATGCCGTTGGATTCCACGCCGCGCAGCTTGGCCGGCTTGATCTTCAGCTCGCCAATCTGCGCGCCGACCATGGCCAGCGGTGCAACCAGGCCCGGACGCGCGTTCGGCGCGCCGCAGACGATCTGCAGCAGCTCGGCCTGACCTGCGTCGACCTTGCAGATCTGCAGGCGGTCGGCCTCCGGATGGCGAGTGGCTTCAACGATGCGCGCAACCACCACGTTGTCCAGGCCGGCGCCCAGTGCGGTGACTTCTTCGACTTCCAGGCCGATGGCGGTCAGCACAGCGCTGAGTTCGTCGCGCGATGCGCTGGTCGGTACGTGGCTGCGCAGCCAGCTTTCAGAGAATTTCATGTCTTTACCTTGATGGGAGGCGGGCCTCCCGTTGCGGTTTTTTGTTGATACCCGGCGCTTTGCGCCTGGGGTTGGTCAACGTTTAAAAGCTGCCGAGCATGGCTCGGCACTACAGCTGCGGTTAGGCGAACTGCTTGAGGAAGCGGACGTCGTTTTCGAAGAAGGCGCGCAGGTCGTTGACGCCGTAGCGCAGCATCGCAAAACGTTCCACGCCCAGGCCGAAGGCGAAGCCGGTGTAGCGCTCCGGGTCGATGCCGACCGACTTCAGCACGTTCGGGTGGACCATGCCGCAGCCCAGCACTTCCAGCCAGCGGGTGCTGCCATCGGGCTGCTGCCAGGCGATGTCCACTTCCGCACCCGGCTCCACGAACGGGAAGTAGCTCGGGCGGAAACGCATTTCAAAATCGCGCTCGAAGAAGGCACGCACGAACTCGGACAAGGTGCCCTTGAGGTCGGCGAAGTTGGAGTGCTCGTCCACCAGCAGGCCTTCGACCTGATGGAACATCGGCGAGTGGGTCTGGTCGCTGTCGCTGCGGTACACCTTGCCGGCGGCGATCATGCGCAGCGGCGGCTTGTGGTCGCCCATGTAGCGCACCTGCACACCGGAGGTATGCGTGCGCAACAGGCGGCCATCGCCGAAGTAGAAGGTGTCGTGCATGGCACGCGCCGGGTGATGCGGCGGGAAGTTCAGCGCTTCGAAGTTGTGCCAGTCGTCTTCGATTTCCGGGCCTTCGGACAGCTCGTAACCGAGGCGGCCGAAGATTTCGGTGATGCGCTCCAGGGTGCGCGTGACCGGGTGCAGGCCACCGCGTTCGCCATGGCGGCCCGGCAGGGTGACATCGATGTTTTCAGCGGCCAGACGCGCGTCCAGCGCAGCGCTTTCCAGCAGCGCCTTGCGCTCACCCAGGGCCGAGGACACCGCGTCGCGCGCGATATTGATCGCCTCGCCTGCTGCCTTGCGCTCATCGGCCGGCAAGCCACCGAGCTGCTTGAGCTGGGCGGTGATGCTGCCACTCTTGCCCAACAGGGAAACACGCAGGCTTTCCAGTGCGTCCGGGCTCTGCGCCGCGGCCACATCGGCCAGCGCCTGCGCGGTCAAGGATTGGATGTCACTCATGGGATCGACGAAACCTCTGGCCGGCATGCCTACGCGGTATGCGCCGGGCCGACCCCCGTCGCCACCAGTGCCTGATCGCCGCGCAACCATCGGCAGCGGCAACCAACACAAAAAAGAATGGGGAAGGACTTGCGCCCTTCCCCATGCATTGTCTCACCACAGCCGTTGCGCGTGAACGCTACAACCGCTGCAGGAAGAACTTATGCCGCCAGTGCGCCCTTGGCCTTTTCTGCCAGAGCGGCAAAACCGGCTGCGTCGTGCACGGCGATATCAGCCAGAACCTTACGGTCCAGGGTGATACCGGCCTTCAGCAGGCCGTTCATGAAACGGCTGTAGCTCAGGCCGTTGATGCGGGCAGCCGCATTGATGCGGGTGATCCACAGCGAACGGAAATTGCGCTTCTTCTGCTTACGGCCAATGTAGGCGTACTGCTGTGCCTTGATGACTGCCTGCTTGGCAACGCGGAAGACCTTGCGACGGGCGTTGTAATAGCCCTTGGCGAGATCCAATACTTTCTTGTGGCGGCGGCGCGCCTGCACACCACGCTTTACTCGTGCCATGGTTCAGTCCTCAGAGGTAGGGAAGCATACGGTCCAGACGGCCTGCGTCTTCTGCGCGGACGTGATTCGTCTGACGCAGGTTACGCTTCCGCTTGGTCGCTTTCTTCGTGAGGATGTGGCTACGATTGGCGTGACCGCACTTGTACTTGCCGGAGGCGGTCTTGCGGAAACGCTTGGCCGCCGCCCGGTTGGTCTTGATCTTGGGCATTGCTATGTCCTTGATGGTCTCTTTTCACTGACTGGGCGGTGGTTTTACCCACACTTTCCGTCCCTGCCCTTGTCT
The DNA here is from genome assembly GCF_001431465.1 of Stenotrophomonas terrae. Classification (GTDB taxonomy): domain Bacteria; phylum Pseudomonadota; class Gammaproteobacteria; order Xanthomonadales; family Xanthomonadaceae; genus Stenotrophomonas; species Stenotrophomonas terrae. The sequence continues at coordinate 26,433 of NZ_LDJJ01000047.1, forward strand.
GTTTAAAGCCCACACTCCCACTGGAGGCAGGCAGGTCCTGGGTGAAGCGAAAAACGATGAAGCAAACAACAAACCCGGCGAACCGGGCCGCCCATTATGCCTTGCGCGTCAGTCGCTTGCAAACAGCAAGTGGGCTGGCGCTCAAATCAGCTGAACAGGCATGCCAACAGGGAGGTAGCCATGGCCCCTCCCCGTTCAGCAAAGCAGCGGCCCGCAGGCCAACGGCTTATTTCTTCTTCGGCGCAATCATCATGACCATCTGCCGGCCTTCCAGGCGCGGACGGGACTCGATCACGATGTCCTCACCCAGATCAGCCTCGATCCGGTTGGCCATTTCGCGACCCAGTTCCTGATGGCTCATTTCGCGGCCACGGAAGCGGATGTTGACCTTGATCTTGTCGCCCTCTTCGAGGAAACCGCGCATCTTGCGCAGCTTGATCTGGTAGTCGCCCTCGTCCGTTACCGGACGGAACTTCACTTCCTTGATCTCGACCTGCTTGGTCTTCTTCTTGGCCTCGTTGGCCTTCTTCTGCGCTTCGAACTTGAACTTGCCGAAGTCCATGATCTTGCAGACCGGCGGATCGGCCTGCGGCTGGATCTCAACCAGATCAAGACCTTCGTCTTCGGCCATCGACAGCGCCTCGTCGCGCGTGAGCACGCCAATCATTTCACCATCACTACCGATCACGCGCACGCGCGGAACGCGGATTTCCTGGTTGCGACGGTTCTGTTTGTTGTCAGGGATACTGATATTGCAATCTCCAAGTGGATTAGTACCGGCCCTGCGGAGTGTCCGCCGGGGCCGGGGCCCTACTTACTTCAATGTTTCAATTCTGCCTGCAGCCGCTCGACGAAGGCCTGAACCGACATCGAACCAAGGTCTTCACCGGACCGCGTGCGTACCGCCACGGCCCCGTTCTCCTTCTCGCGGTCACCCACGACCAGCAGATACGGCACCCGCTGCAGCGTATGCTCGCGAATCTTATAGCCGATCTTTTCGTTGCGCAAATCGGCGTCAACCCGGAAGCCTTGATTTGCAAGGCTTTTGCGAACTTCGTCGACGTAATCGGCCTGGGCGTCGGTGATATTGGCCACCACCACCTGCACCGGCGCCAGCCAGGTCGGGAACGCGCCGGCATGCTGTTCGATCAAAATGCCCAGGAAACGCTCCATCGAGCCGACAATCGCCCGGTGCAGCATCACCGGATGGCGCTTCTGGCTGTTCTCGTCCACGTATTCAGCACCGAGACGGCCCGGCATCATGAAGTCGACCTGCATGGTGCCCAGCTGCCAGGTACGGCCGATGGCATCCTTCAGGTGGTACTCGATCTTCGGGCCGTAGAACGCACCCTCGCCCGGCAGCTCCTGCCACTCCACGCCGCAGCTGGACAGCGCGGTGCGCAGCGCGCCCTCGGCCTTGTCCCAGGTCTCGTCGTCGCCCAGACGCGACTCCGGACGCAGCGCGATCTTGATCTGGATTTCTTCAAAGCCAAACGCCTTGTACACCGCCAGCGCCTGCTGGTGGAAGGCCGTCACTTCGGCTTCGACCTGGCTCTCGGTGCAGAAGATGTGGCCATCGTCCTGGGTGAAGCCGCGCACGCGCAGGATGCCGTGCAGCGCGCCCGACGGCTCGTTGCGATGGCAGGCACCAAACTCGCCGTAACGGATCGGCAGGTCGCGGTAGCTGTGCAGGCCCTGGTTGAACAACTGCACGTGACCCGGGCAGTTCATCGGCTTCAGCGCATAGGTGCGCTTCTCCGATTCGGTGAAGAACATATTGTCCTGGTAGTTGTCCCAGTGACCGGACTTCTTCCACAGGCTCACGTCAAGGATCTGCGGGCAGCGCACTTCGCCGTAGCCGCTCTGACGGTACACGTTGCGCATGTACTGCTCGACGACCTGCCAGATCGACCAGCCCTTCGGATGCCAGAACACCAGGCCCGGCGCTTCTTCCTGCAGGTGGAACAGGTCCTGCTGCTTGCCGATGCGGCGATGGTCGCGCATTTCGGCTTCTTCGATGCGCTTGATGTAAGCCTCAAGCTGCTTCTTGTCGGCCCATGCGGTGCCGTAGATGCGCTGCAGCTGCTCGTTCTTGGCATCGCCGCGCCAATACGCACCGGAGATGCGCGTCAGCTTGAAAGACTTCAGGAAACGGGTATTCGGCACGTGCGGGCCACGGCACATGTCCACGTATTCCTGGTGGTAGTACATGCCCATCGCGCTGATGTCGTCGGACATGTCTTCGATCAGGCGCAGCTTGTAGTCCTCGCCACGCGCCTTGAAGATCTCAACCACTTCCGCACGCGGGGTGACCTTCTTGACGACGTCATAGTCCTGCGCGATCAGCTCGCCCATGCGCTTTTCGATCGCCGCCATGTCTTCCGGCGTGAACGGGCGCTCGTTGTAGATGTCGTAGTAGAAGCCTTCGGCGATGACCGGGCCGATCACCATCTTGGCCTCCGGGTACAACTGCTTCACCGCATGACCTACCAGGTGAGCGCAGGAGTGGCGGATGATTTCCACGCCCTCCTCGTCCTTGGCGGTGATGATGCGCAGCGAGGCGTCGTGGTCGATCACGTCGCTGGCATCAACCAGCACGCCATCCACGGCACCGGCAATGGTGGCCTTGGCCAGACCCGCACCGATGGACTGGGCAACGTCCATGACGCTGACCGGGTTTTCGAACTGACGGACGCTGCCGTCTGGGAGAGTGATGTTGATCATGGGGTCACCAAAGGTCACGGCCCGCCGGGCGGGCTGGAAACTACGCCAACAGGCGCAGCTTCAAGGGAGTTCATGGGAATCGGAGCAATAAAAAAGCGCCACGACGGCGCCTGGCATCAGGGCGGTGGCGGCAAATCAGCAATGGGCGATGGTAGTGCTCATGTCACACGCTCGGCCGACGCTTTGCGCGGGCCACCTTGGCTGCCGAAGGGGTTACTGGAGTGATATTAAACCAATCCGGCACAGACCGCCTCCGCCGCAGGCCCCGGCTTCGTCCGAAAACCAAAAAACCCGGCCTGGGCCGGGTTTTTCATCGCCACTTTCCAGTGAAAGTGGTGGGCGGTACAGGGTTCGAACCTGTGACCCCTACCATGTCAAGGTAGTGCTCTACCGCTGAGCTAACCGCCCGCTTTGAAACCTATCCACGCTGCCAGGGCCAAACCCACCCCTACCGCAACGCGTAACATCATCCGGAAACACAAAGCCCGGCCTGCGCCGGGCTTTCGTCGCCACTTCCCGAGGAAGTGGTGGGCGGTACAGGGTTCGAACCTGTGACCCCTACCATGTCAAGGTAGTGCTCTACCGCTGAGCTAACCGCCCTTCTCAGCAACAATTCTTCGCTGCGAGGGCGCGTATCTTAACCCTGCTCTTCACGAAGAACAACCGTTTTCTGGAAAAACTTCACAGCGGCGGATTTCAGCCCAGATTCGCCTCCTTCAGGCGATGGATCTGGTCACGAACGCGCGCGGCGTCCTCGAACTCGAGGTCGCGCGCGTGCTGGTACATCTGCTGCTCCAACTCCTTGAGGCGTGCAGCCAGCTTGGCCGGCTCCAGCGGCAGGTAATCGCTCTCGGGCTCGGCCACGCGCCGACCCTTGCCCTTGGCGCCGGACTTGGGTGAGCCTTCGTCGTGCGCACCTTCCAGAATATCCACGATGGGCCGCACCACCGACTGCGGCACGATGCCGTGCTCCTGGTTGTACTCGACCTGCTTCTGCCGACGCCGATCGGTCTCGTCAATGGCCGCCTGCATCGAACGGGTCATCTTGTCGGCATACAGGATGGCCTTGCCGCGCACGTTACGCGCGGCGCGGCCGATGGTCTGGATCAGCGAGCCGGTGGAGCGCAGGAAGCCCTCCTTGTCCGCATCCAGGATCGCCACCAGCGACACCTCCGGCATATCCAAGCCTTCGCGCAGCAGGTTGATGCCGACCAGCACATCAAACTTGCCCAAGCGCAGGTCACGGATGATTTCCACACGCTCCACCGTATCCACGTCCGAGTGCAGATAGCGCACGCGGATGCCGTGTTCGCTGAGGTATTCGGTGAGGTTCTCGGCCATGCGCTTGGTCAACGTGGTGACCAGCACGCGGTCGCCCATCTTGATGCGTTCATTGGCCTGCGACATCAGGTCGTCCACCTGGGTGCCGACCGGACGGATCTCCACCTCCGGATCGATCAAGCCAGTCGGGCGCACCACCAGCTCGGTGATGTCGTTGCCGGACTCGCGCAGCTCGTAGGGACCAGGCGTGGCCGACACGTAGATGGCACGCGGCGAGCGCGCCTCCCACTCCTCGAAACGCAGCGGGCGGTTATCCAGCGCCGATGGCAGTCGGAAGCCGAATTCGACCAGGGTTTCCTTGCGCGAACGGTCACCCTTGTACATCGCGCCGATCTGCGGAATGGTCACGTGCGACTCATCGATGACCAGCAGTGCATCCGGCGGCAGGTAGTCGAACAGGGTCGGCGGCGGCTCGCCCGGCGCCTTGCCGGTGAGATGCCGCGAATAGTTTTCGATGCCGTTGCAGTAGCCAACCTCGGCCATCATTTCCAGATCGTACTGGGTGCGCTGGGCCAGCCGCTGCGCCTCGACCAGCTTGTTCTGTGCGTACAGCTGCTCCAGCCGCTCCTTCAACTCGACCTTGATGGTCTCCACCGCCGCCAGCACCCGCTCGCGCGTGGTGGCGTAGTGGGTCTTGGGGTAGATGGTGTAGCGCTGCATCTTGCGCAGGCTTTCACCGGTGAGCGGGTCGAACATGCTGAGCTGCTCGATATCGCCATCGAACAGCTCGATACGCAGCGCCTCGCTGTCCAGCTCGGCCGGGAACACATCAATCACTTCGCCACGCACGCGGAAGGTACCGCGCTGCAACTCGTACTCGTTGCGGGTGTACTGCAGCTGGGTCAGGTGCTTGATCAGATCACGCTGATCAATGCGCTCGCCCTTGGACAGGATCAAGCGCAGCGACAGGTAGTCTTCCGGCGCGCCCAGGCCATAGATCGCCGACACCGTCGCCACCACGATGGCATCGGGACGCGACAACAGCGTCTTGGTTGCCGCAAGCCGCATCTGCTCGATGTGCTCGTTGATCGAACTGTCCTTCTCGATGAAGGTATCCGAGGACGGCACATAGGCTTCGGGCTGGTAGTAGTCGTAGTAGCTGACGAAGTACTCCACCGCGTTATGCGGAAAGAACGCCTTGAATTCGCCGTAAAGCTGCGCCGCCAGAGTCTTGTTCGGCGCCATCACCAGAGTCGGGCGCTGCACCTGTTGCACCACGTTGGCGATGGTGTAGGTCTTGCCGGAACCGGTAACGCCCAGCAGGGTCTGCTTGGCGATGCCCGCTTCAAAGTTGGCCACCAGCTTTTCGATGGCAGCCGGCTGGTCGCCGGAGGGCGAATACGGCGATACGAGCTGGAAGCTGTCTGACATATCGATGGCGCCTATACGGACTGCCCAGTATAGCCCCGCCATCCCTGCACCCCGATCACGCACAAGCCTGACCTTCCAGAGCAGCCGTTGCCGAAGGCGAAGCCTGCCCTACCACAGGATGATCATCCCGCGGCACCCGCGCAGCCACAGGCCGAACATGAACCAACCCAGCACAGCCACGCCTCATGCCATGCGCGGCCTTACGCTGCTGGAGGCCACCATGGTCATGGCGATTGGCCTGATTCTCGGCGCTATCACCCTACCCCACATGCTGAAACTGACGGAAAAACAACGTGCCATCAGCTCCGCGAACCTGTTGGTCAGCCATATCGCCCTCGCGCGCAATCACGCCGTGACCCAGCGCCGCGTCGCCACACTCTGCCCATCCTCGGACGGCACCAGCTGCCGTGCGGACAACAACTGGAGCCTTGGCTGGCTGGTGATGGATTCAGCGCCAAACCCTGCAGCCACTGCACGCTCAGCTCGGATCCTGATGACAGCACAACTACCCGCCAATACCCGGGTTCACATTTACAGCAACAAAGGCCGTACGCGCTTGCGCTATCTTCCCGATGGGCGCAGCACCGGCGCTAACACAAGCTTCCGCATCTGCACCTCAGGCGCCATGTCGAGCAAAATCGTGGTCAGTAACGGCGGCCGCGTCCGCAGCGAAGCCACCCCAGTCGGTACAAGCTGCCACTGACAACGCACTCGAGCGAAGGGTGTTGCACACGTTCGCTCATCTACCTATAATGCGCCTCCCCGCCCGAATAGCTCAGCCGGTTAGAGCACTTGACTGTTAATCAGGGGGTCGTTGGTTCGAGTCCAACTTCGGGCGCCAAAAAAAAACCTGCCATCGGCAGGTTTTTTTGTGCGCGAAACATAGCGAAGGGGAGTTGCAGCGCAACTCCCCTTCGGCCGATCAAAAACACTTGGTCGGCGCACCGCTATCCGAGCCAGTAACACTCTTTACGCCTTGCGACGTCACCTTGAGCGTCCCGCACTTGACATCCTTGGTCTCCTGCAAGCCTTTGGGGACAGCCTGCAGCGTGTAAGAACGTGCGGCAGGATCGCCGTCAAAACCGATGGTGTAGAAATTGTCCAAACCATTACCACACTGACTCACTGCCGCCCCCACATAGGTCAGGTTGGTCGTGAAATAGCGCTCGGCCATCTGCGCCGACTCCAGCAGGCACGCCGAAGCCGCCGCACGCCGCGTCTTGACAACGTGGTTCTGGTAGCTCGGATAGGCGATCGCCGCCAACACCGCGATAATCAACACCACGATCATGATTTCTACGAGCGTGAAGCCACGCTGCCGATGCATCAACTGCTTCATTCCCGCCCCCATCAGTTATTAATGATTTCACGCCAGGACACGCGACCCACATTACGCGTCTCACGCACATTGACCTTGGCCCGACCACCACTGGAGCCACCCAGCACCGCGATGCCACGCAGCACGTCCGCCAGGGTCGGCATACCCACGCCGAGATCGACCGAGCCGATAGGCAGCTTGGTATCGCCATTGGTCAATACTTCATCGGTATAGCTGCCATCACCGTTGAGATCGAACAGGGAAGGCCCGGTGCTGGTGCCGGTGTAAGCATCAAGTGCATTCAGATAGCCCCTGCCGTCTGGCTGGCAGGCTTCGGAAGTCGGAATGACGCTGGAAACGATCAATACGTCTCCAACCATCTGCGAATCACTGACTACACGCTCACCCTGCGCGGTGGAACCACTGGTACCCGGCTGAAGCAGATCCACAAACCAGCCCTTCGAGCCCATCGGCAATGCTGCCTTGGGCTCAAACGAACGCACCGGATAGCCACCATAACTGCCACCGACAACCACGCTGCGCCCGGTCAAGTTGGCATTGTCACCGCGACGCGCCTTGGCCGAACCGTCATCAATGATGCCGTACAGCGTCTGCACACTCTTGTTGCTCATATCACCAACCGTCATCAGGCGACCGGTGCCGAACATCACCCAGGTCTGATAGGTGGTCGGATGCATCGAGATACTCAGACCCGAGGTGATCGGCTGAGCCGTACCCGAAGAATCAACCGCCTGGAACAACGGCGCCCCGCCCGACACGACCCAGCTCGAGGCGGCAGCAGCAGAGATGTCGAATTTCCAGACATTGCCCAGCATGTCGCCGCCGTAGACATAATCAACAGTGCCATTGCCATCAGCGTCCCAGCCAGTGGGCGCAAACAGGCCGTTGGAGTTGACATCACCAGCCACCCCCGAGCCGACCCCGGTATCAATCTCCTTGATCAGGGCTCCCGTTTGCAGGTCATACATCATCAGCACCGCATGGCCATTCGTGCTGTTGATGCCATTGGCCACGATGACCGCCGTTGAGCCATCATTGAGCTTGGCAATGACGGGGCGCGACTGCACCAGACCCATATTTGCACTGGACGCACTGGTTTCCCATTTGTAGCTGCGTGCACCGAAGTTCGCCGGATCAGTCACATCCAGCGCAAACAAGCCTTTGCCACCCTTGCCAAGCGCACCGACAAGCACATTCTGGTCAGGTGTCTGCGCACGCGTTGAGACCACCATCGGCCCATCGACGAAGAACCGATGTGCGTAGTCCGGCCGGCTGATCTGCCCCAGGTTTGTCCAGTTGATACCACTGGGAATGAACGTGAACAGCTCGCTGCCATTGACGGCATTGATCGCATGCAACATGCCATCGTTGGCACCGACATAAATCGTCTCCGTATCTTTTACATAGGCCGGAGATGAATTCACCACGTCGCCAAACAGATAGTTGCGGTTGCGCAGGGTGCCGCCCTGGCTCTGCTCGAGGTTGCGGGCGCCAGCGATGTACGCCGCGTTGTCGGCCGCCGTTACCGGGTAGTCGTTAACACCCGTGCGTGCCAAGGCTGTCAACTGATCGGCAGTTGCTCCTGCAGGAAACACCGTGCCTGCAGTACCAGTACTACTGAATACCTTGCGATTGGTGGTCGGAACACCCTCGGAAGCGCGCCAGGTGGGATCTGAAGAAACAACCTGATTGGCTATTGCATAAGCGGCAACCTGGCCCGTCCAGACACCCGAGATATAACTGGCCTGGAACACCTTTGCACCGGTATCCAGCGAGGTCGAATTGGCGCTCACATTCGAGAATGAGCCGATCCGCTCGGTAATGGCAGCCAAGGCGTTGGAGAGACCGCGTGCAAATGCCTCCGGGTCGCCCGCAGAAACAAACTGCCCCCGTCCATTGACCGCGGCATGCAAAAGATCGTCAATACGATCCCCGTCCTCATCGTCGTTCGGATTGGGCCAGGAACTGAAATTGGCAGGAACTTCAGCCACGCTCTTGAAGCCGGTGTTACCGGCAAGACCGATCGCGATGCCGAAGGTAACCATATGCTGCCAGAAACCCGGGTCGGAACCATTGGTCGGCACATCATTGGTCAGGTCGGTACGCAGATCATTCTTCCAATAGCGCATCGCCACGTCAGCCAGCGTGTCGGACGCAGAACTGGCATACGGCGCGCCCTTCAAATATTGATAGGACCGATCACCCGGGCCGGTAATTTTCAGGCCGTCCTGATTATCCTGTTCACCTGGCAATCCACTGAGATTATTCCAATAGCCATCAGTCGTCAGAATCGTGAAATTCTGCCGGCAAGAATACTGATCTCTTGCAGCTTCCGGCCCATAAGCGCCACCACTGGCATTGTCGGAAAAATAACGTCCGGCATTGTCCAAGGCGCCATGCAAGGGAGTGCCATTGAAGCCAATGGTGCCGTACAGACGCGCATACCAACGACTACGGTTGTTGTTGTCACCCGTGACACCGTTGGGATCCGAAAAAATTCCGTTGTTGTAGTTGACCGGAATCGGACTGGCCTGCGTTGGCCAGTTGGTGGTGGTAGTACTGCCGTTACGACCCCAGATCGTCCGATAACCAACGCGTACGTTCTGCCCCAACTTACTGAACGCAACACCGGCACCTGCCTTTGCTGCCTTCATGCGGGTGCGATGATAGGAAAACCACGTTGCGTAGTTGGTTCTCTCAGCAGCCTCGTTGCGGGTAGTGGTGGGCGTTACGTACTCACAAGAACCCCATTCATTGTTTTTGTTACCACAGCCGCGATTGGCCTGACCCACCACCCGGGTGCCGTACTGGCTGCGCACCACCCGACCATCGGTGTGAATCTGGTAGCGGTAGTAATTCGCCTGATTATTCAGATAGGTGGACGCTGTCTGCGTCGTATCCTTGGGCACGTAAAAGGTCTGGGTGCCACCACACACCTCGGTGCCACTATTGGTTGTGCCACTGGTGGCGTCGTCATTCTTGTTGTACTTGCGGCAGCTGCCTGTATCAGCCAGATCAATCGTGGCATTACCCACGATATTAAAATCGGCATAGACGGCGCTGTAACTGGTGCCGCCCGTCATCAACCCACCATCGGCACTTTGCCAGGGCAGATAGGTACGGGAAGGATCGTAGTAAACCGTATTGATGGTGTAGGCGCGGCCGGCGAAGCCCGAGATTGAATTGGCCGGCATGGCATCAAATGCCATGGAGCCCGAATCGTCGAGAATGAACAGCACATTGGGGGCGACCCGCGTTTCAGTGGTCAACGGGTCGTTCGGCAGCACGATTCCGGCACTGGCCGGCAGCGCCAACAGTGTCACTGCAAACGCCAGAGCTCCAGGAGCAAGTTTGGACAACCCGTCCGCGCACTGGCTACGCTTGGTTTGAATATGAGTTTTCATGTCAATCCTCAACGAACCAGGAAATTGGACTGGACAACCACCGTGGCCCGCGCATCGTCCGTACTACGCGCGGTGACCCGGAAACTGGGAGCCATACACAGGGTAGGCATCGGCACCTGACGGTCGCAACCCGGCCAACTGGGTGCCTCCCCCATGTACTCGACGAAGTACGCTGACGGCGGCGGCGCCGGACTGGCATCCGGAATCGCGGTGGCCTCCACCCAGCCGGTGAAGCTGGAATCCGCCCAGCGATCCGCAACCGCTGGATCAGGCTTGGCGCAGACGCCAAGGTTGTTGCAACCCGACGACGGTGCCGCTGGCGTCCCTGCGGCAATCAGCTCCCCCTGACGGAGCGCGGATTCGGCGGCCTGGAATGCAAGGCTGCGCTCGTACATATTGGCCGTCATGCGCTCCTCCATCATGGTATTGCGGAGGATCGCCAGACCCAGCAACGTCATGATCAATAGCAGCACCAGCACAATCAGCAAGGAGATGCCCCGCTGCTGCGCCCTCATTGCGTTGTTTCGACTGAAAGCCTTCATGGATTGCGATTCCGGATGCTGACAACCTGGGTCAGGGTACGAGTCAAAGGCACACCACCCGCCCCCGTATTCGGCTCTCCAATGAAGGTCATGGAAACACGCACAGCCTTGAGCTGAGGCCAGCTGCTGCCCACGGCTGCCGCATCGACGTAGGACCCGGCACCATCCAGCAGATAGGTGAAGGTCATGCTGCTGACACCTTCAACCACCTCCTGTGAGACCGGCCCGGCACTGGTCAGACGGGTCTGATACAAGGACGGCCGGCCATTGGGGTTGTTGGCAATGAACCAACGCGTGGCGCTGAGCCGCGCAACCACCGAGCTGGGCTGCGGGTACTTGAACGTCGCCCCGCCTCCACAGTTGAGCGGCATCCCGAGCGCCGCCGTACAGTTGCCAGGACTACCCCCCGTGCCGTGACCGATGCTGCTGCCGACAACACTGCTTACCTGGAAAACACTGGCCTGCCTGGGGTTGCACACCAAGGCCAGATCGCCGGCAACAAACCCATGGTTGGCCTTGTTGAGCAACATCGTTGCTGCAGCCGGATCATGACTCTCCAACGTCGAGACATTGCTGTCCGTTGAAATCAGCTCGATGGCGTCGGTGCCGGAAATCCGCTCCGCCGGGCCCGAACCAAATTCCGAATCAGCAAACGCCTCGGTACCACCGTAGCCGCGCGCCGCATTGCCCCAGGTATCCAGGCGAGTCCACCAACGCGTGCCGGCGCTGTTGACCACGTTCACCAGGGGCACCGAATTGGAGCACGGATTACCCGCAGCCTCGCGCATATCCCGGGCCATCAGCTCGAAAGCCGTACGCACGTTCTCCTGAATCCGCCCGAGGCTATCGGTGGTCCTGTAGGTCTGCCGATTGGCCAGAAAAATGCCAATCGCCGCACCAATCACCAATGTGCCCAACAGCAACGCGATCATCAACTCGATCAGACTCAGACCGATAATGCCGCGGCGCGAACCCATACGCCGGCCCCCATTCATAGCCGCACCCTCGTTTCAACCGAATACTGGTCGGAGCCTTGCTGGCTCCCATTGCTGGCGCCGGCACGACTGTCGTCCCAGCGCACGCCAACCACACAGATCCCCGTGCTCGTGGTGCAGCTCACCTGACCGCAGACCGCGGCGTCATCGACTGCACTGCCCAATGCTGCACGCAGCGAGGCCAACCAGGATGCGCTGTCTGTTGCACTCAACGAACTGCCGGTGGGGGCGCTGCACATCCAGCCCCCCGTGTTGTAGCTGCCACCCAGTGCCAATTCGCGGTTGGCTCGCATCGCATCGATGATCGTATAGCTCTGGATCACCGCTTGACTGCGTTCAACCGAACTCTGGCTGTTGCGCAACGCAGTCGCCTGCATGGCCGCAATACCAAGCATGCCAATACCCATGATCAGCACTGAAATAAGTACTTCCAACAGGCTGACGCCGGCAATTTTCTGGCGACGCAGTGGTTCGCGGCGGCAAGTCCGGAAAGTATTCATGGGCATTCCCCGCCATTGTTCGCTGACGTAATGGAAGTCCTGGAACCCGATACGACCGCCACGCGGCGCAGGTTCTGTTCTGGACGGGTCACTGGCAGGCAAACCGCCACATCGCCTGCAAACAACAACCCCGCAGCAGTCCGCGCCAAACCATCGGAATGGAACGTGATGCGCGGGGTGGCAGAATTGACCTCAGCTGGCGGCCGGATCTCCCCGGCTTGTAGCACCGAATCGTCCGAATCCAGCACCACCAGCCAGTGCGTCCAGTTACCCGCAGCTGCGCAGGTAAGGCCGTCCAGCGAGCCGCACATGGACACCGGGGCGTTGCGTTTGATCGCTTCGCTGCGCGCCATTTGAATCGCCCCAACCAGCTCATTGGACTGCGTGGTGAGGCGATTGGAGTTGATCAACCCGTTCATGGCCGGCATGCCGATAGCGATAAGCACCGCCAACACGACCACCGTCACCATCAGTTCGACCAGCGTGAAGCCCCGTTCGGCTCGCCCGGCTGAGCGCAACCCCGCTTTTAGTATTTCGAAACGCATCTACGTCATCCCCCGGCGCAATGGCCATGGTTAAGATAACGGCGTCCAATTGCGAGCGTCACCCCAAACCGGATGAGCGGTATTACCACCACCACGAACGGCCACGCTGCCAGCCCCAGCCACCTCGCAGCGGACGCACCAGAGCCGCTTGAAGTGCTCTGGCGGCCCTATACGCTCGTCTGGATCATCATGATTGGCGAAGCGCTGGCCATGGCCATGAGCTTGTCGCCAGGGGTAAGTGGCGACCGCTTGATCCTGTTCGGGCTCAACTCGCTGGCGATCCAGTGGACCAGCCTGCTCTGCCTGGGCCTGCTCTATCTTTTCCGGAAGCCACTGCAGAAGCACCGACCCACCACTATCGCCACTGCCGCCCTTGGCGCGCTGCTGCTAAGCACCTGCACCACCTACCTGCTGCTATGGCTGTTGTTGGACGGCGCCGTCCCCGCCCCCAACGAAGGCTGGCGACAGCTGTTGTTTCACATGGTGGCGCTTAGCCTGATATTCGGATTACTCGGGGTAGCCGCCTTCCAGAGCCACTGGCGCAATCGCCTGCTCGCCCTGCAGGCCAAACAGGCGGAGCTGGACGCACTGCGCGCGCGGGTCGATCCCCACTTCCTGTTCAACGCACTCAATTCCGCCGTGGCACTGGTTCGCCAGAACCCATCCGCCAGCGAGCGACTACTGGTCGACCTGGCCGACCTGTTCCGGGCAGCACTGGCACGGAGCGGCACGGTGCCACTGACCCGGGAGCTGGAGCTTTCACACCAGTATCTGGATATCGAGGCAACCCGCTTTGGGGAACGCCTAACCCTTGATTGGCGGGTTCCGGACAGCCTGCCCACCCTGTTGATCCCCAGCCTGTCGCTGCAGCCGCTGATTGAAAATGCGATCCGCCATGGCATCGAACCCAGCCTGCATGGCGGAACACTGGCCGTAAGCGTGGACGTAGATCCCGACTGGGTGACCATTCAAATCAGCAATCCGGTCCAAGCCGGTACGCGTGAAGCAACCACTGGACACCAACTCGGCCTGAGGTCAACCCGAAGCCGCCTGGATGCACACTTCGGCGGCAAGGCAGTAGTGGACACCACTACTGCCTCCGACACTCATCTGACAACAGTCAAGCTACCTCGACGCTGATCAGGCAACCACCTGATAGCACGGCCGGTACTCACCGGAGATCTTCATCCGGCGCTGCTCGACGAAGGCGCGCAGCAGCTCGTCCAGCGCCTGCATCATCTCGCTGTCGCCATGGATCTTGAACGGGCCGAATTCCTCGATCCGGGCCATGCTCTCTTCCTTGACGTTGCCGGCAACGATGCCGGAGAACGCCCGCCGCAGATCGGCGGCCAGGTCCGGCGCAGGACGACCCTTGTGCAGGTCCAGGCCTGCCATCGCCTCGTGCGTGGGCACGAACGGCTGCTGGTAGGCCAGCGGAATATCCACCTGCCAGTTGTAGAAGAACGAATCGCGCTGGGCCAGGCGGAACTCACGCACCCGCTTGATGCCCTGCGACATCTTGCGGGCCACGGCGACCGGGTCGCCGACGATGATTTCGTAGCGTTCCGCTGCCTTGTCACCCAGGGTCAAACGGATGAAGCGGTCGATCTGCTGGAAGTACGGCGCGGCGATGGCCGGGCCGCTGAGAATCAGCGGGAACGGCAGGTCCTTGTTTTGCTCGCTCAGCAGGATGCCGAGCAGGTACAGGATCTCTTCGGCGGTGCCGACGCCACCCGGGAACACGATGATGCCGTGGCCAAGACGGACGAATGCCTCCAGGCGCTTCTCGATGTCCGGCATGATCACCAGGTGGTTGACGATCGGGTTCGGCGACTCGGCGGCAATGATTCCCGGCTCGGTGATGCCGATGTAGCGGGTATTGGTCTTGCGCTGCTTGGCGTGGGCAATGGTGGCACCCTTCATCGGGCCCTTCATCGCACCCGGGCCGCAGCCGGTGCAGATGTCCAGGCTGCGCAGGCCCAGCTCGTAGCCGACCTGCTTGGTGTACAGGTACTCGTCACGCGAGATCGAGTGACCGCCCCAGCACACCACCAGGTTCGGATCACTGGGCGCCAGAATGCGCGCATTGCGCAGCACACCGAACACCGCATTGGTGATGCCGTCGGAGGTCTCCAGATCGGAGGCGTATTCCGGCCCCAGCTCGATGGCCATATAGGCCAGGTCGCGCACCACCGAGAACAGCAACTCGGCGATACCGCGGATGATCTCGCCATCGACAAACGCCGCTGCCGGCGCATTGCTCAAGTCGATGCGGACGCCACGATCCTGCTGGGTCACCTGCACATCGAAGTCCGGATACAGGTCGCGCGCAGCGCGCGGGTCATCCGAGGCGCTACCACTGGTAAGCACCGCCAACGCACAGCGGCGCAGCAGCTCGTGCATACCGCCGCCGGAAGCGTCGCGCAACCGCGCCACTTCTGCCCGCGACAACACATCCAGTCCACCGCGCGGATAAATACGTGCGTCCTGCACCGGCAGCGCCCTCGCTGCCCCTTCATTCTTGGTCATTTCCACAACTGCTCCTTCCTCTTTGGCGATCGACTTTAGCGCTCCCCCCATTAAAAAGAAAACGGCCGGGTTGCCCCGGCCGTTTTCGGTTTACATCCGATCAATCAAACGATCAGAACTTGTACTTCAGGCTCAGCATCATCGACCAGCGCGACACTGCGGTGTTGCCCTTGTCGTTGTTGTTTTCCTGGATCGACGCATTGTCGGTGGTACCGGTGAAGTTGTAGATGTACTTGCCGGTAGCCGGATCGATGCCTGCGTAGTTGGCGATACGACGGGTCGAGTAGAAGCCGTAGTCATCAATCAGGCCCCACTTCTTGTTGAGCAGGTTACCGATGTTCATGACATCGAGCGCGATTTCAGTCTTGTGGCCCTTGAAGAAGCCCGGCATTTCCTGGCTGATGCGCACGTCGAAGCTGTTGGTCCAGCCTGCACGATGCGAATTGGCCGGTACAACCTGGCCCTTGTAGCCGGCCAGATCCGGGTTCTTGTCCAACCAGGCAAAGAAGTCCTGCTCCATCTTCGCACCACCGGTCCACAGCACGTCACCGTAACCGGACGGCACGTAGAACAGATCGTTGGTGTTGGCGCCGTCACCGTTGGCGTCGTTATAGAAGATGTAGCTGAACGGGCGACCCGAACGGCCTTCGTAGAACAGACCCACGCGGGTGGAGTAATCACCGAAGAACGCGTGCTTCCACTCCAACGTACCGGTCACGCGGTCCTTGATCGCATAACGCGAATCATAGGCAACGTTCTCGTTGGCGTTGAAGATCAGCGTGTTGTTCCAGTTCGAGGTGTTCTGCGAGCTGGTCAGCGAGCTGACTTCCTTGGCCTTGGTGTAGGTGTAACCCAGCGACCAACCCCAGTCTTCGCTCATCGGCTTGCTCAGCGCAAAGGTCGCCTGGACGCTGCTGCCCTTGTCGGTATTGCGCAGCAACATGACGTCACCGATGTCGCTCGGGCGATTGCCCTTGACGTCCGGACACATGCCCGCCGCAATCTGCGCCGGGGTCAGGACCTTGGCGCAATCCTGGCCCTTGTACTTGCCTACCTCGATGCCAAACTTGCCCGCACTATTAGGATCGCGACCAGCTGCGTTCCAGTAGTTGTCGCGGCTATCCATGGTACCCGTGTAGGTCGGATCCATCAGGTCCAGGCGCTCGAAGTACAGGGCGTCGTTGACCTTGGTATACAGCAGCTCTGCCGATGCCACGATGCCGTACCACGGCAGCTCATGATCGAAAGCCAGGTTGGTCTTCCACACCGACGGCAACTTGGTGCCCGGGGCGATGACGTCAACGTTCGCACGCCCTGCGCCCGGGGTCAGGCCAGCGGTGGACGGCGGAACAGTCGGATCGAATGCAGGAGCGTCGCCGCCCTTCAGGTCATACTCAACGTAGTTCAAACCGGTGTTCTGATAGGCACCAGCAAGCCAGACGTTCGGTGCGGCACCACCAAACAAGCCGATACCACCACGCAGCTGCGTGGGACGGTCGCTGTCGAAGGTGTAGTTGAAGCCGATGCGCGGCTGCACCAGCTTGTCATCCACCAGCTGGGTGTTGTTGTATCCGTACAGCTCCTGGATACGCGGGTTGTACAGGCGCTGATCGCTGAAATCGGGCAGGTCGACACGAACGCCGAACATCAGGCTCAGGTTGTAGTTGATCGCCCAGGTGTCCTGCACGAACAGACCGGTGTTCTTCAGGTTGAAGGCAGCCGGGATGTCGCTACGGCTACCACCTTCACGCGGGGCACGGAGCTGGTAACGGGTCGGGGTGCCTGCGAGGAACGAGTCGAGATTGCTGAACTCATATACGCCGTTGAGGTTACGGCCATAGAAGTTCATCAGATCGTTGTCGGAATAGTCGAAACCGAACTTGACGGTGTGATCGCCCACATACCAGGTAGCCGCACCGAACGCGCTCAGCTCCTTGCTTTCGACCAGGTTCACGTGCGTGTTCTGCTCGGTACCCAGCAGCAGCGCATCATTGCCATTGCCAAAGCCGTTGATGCGGATCGATGGCAGGTCGACCATCGCAACGCGATTGGCGCTGTAGTCCTTGTGCGAGATCTTGAACTCGGTGGAGAAGTTTTCGCTCCAATCGGAGAACAACTCGCCCATCCAGGTTTCATAGGTCTTGGGCTGGCCGTACCAGTAGTTGCTCAACGAAACGGTACCCGAGGCAAGGCCCGGGAAGCGCATCACGTTCTGCTCCATCTTGTTGTAGCGCAGAGCCGCACGATGGTTTTCGTTGATGTTCCAGTCCAACTTGACTGCGTACTCTTCAATCTCGGTCTTGTTGTCCGGAGCAGCCAGGCCACCCACGTCATAGCCCTTGGCCGACATGAAGTCCTGAACCTGCTTGATGTCGCCGTCGGTGATGGTGCCCTTGCCGTACGGGCCATCGCCCAACGCAACGCCCGGAGCCGAACGCTCGTACTTTTCGTAGTTCGCGAAGAAGAACAGCTTGTCCTTGACGATCGGGCCGCCAAAGGTCATGCCATAGGTCTTCTCGTCCTCAAAACCGTTGAAGTCGTTCTTGTCGCCTTCCAGACGGGTACGGACCATGTCCTTGTCGCGGTAGGAACCGTAGACGGTACCGTGGAACTCATTGGTACCCGACTTGGTCACGGCGTTGATCACCGCACCGGTGCCGCCGTAGATGGTGGTGTCGTAGTTGGCCAGGTCGATGTTGATTTCCTGGATGGCGTCCATCGACACCGGCTGACGCTCGGTCGGCAGGTTGTTCGATTCCAGGCCAAACGGATCACCAGCACCGATACCGTCGATACGGATGGCATTGAAACGGGTGTTCTGACCACCGGCCGAAATCGCGCCATCAGCCTTGCTGACCTGCGAAATGCGCGGATCCAGACGGATGTAGTCCTGGATATTGCGGTTGGCCGAAGGCAGCGCTTCCAGCGTTTCGCGGGTTACGTTGGTGCCGGTACCCATCTTGTTGGCGCTGAAGATTTCCGAACCGCCACCCACTGCCAGGACCTGCACTGCTTCCAGGTTGGTGGCAGCGAGGTCGCCAGCCAGCGCAGCATTAACGGTGTTGACCTGATTCAGGTTCAGGTAGACACCGTCTTCGGTCTTGGTGCCTTCACCAGACTTGGTGATGGTGATGGTGTACGGACCACCCACGCGCAGACCGCGGGCGTTGTAACGACCAGACGCGTCGGTGGTCGCACGGCTGACCGTGCCCGACTCAACGTGAGTGATGGTAACTTCAGCACCAACAACCGGCTGACCGCCGTTGTTCATGACCTGACCGCCGACGCCGGCAGAGGTGCTTTGTGCGAAAGCCGGAGCAGCCGCAAGTGCGACGACAAGACCAAGTGCAAGCTTGGACATCTTGATACGCGGGTGATTCATTATGGGTAGCCTCGAAACGAGTTGGCGATTGAGAAAAAGCGCGATCCATCAGCCCCGGGGTCAACCGGGCGCCTGATCGTCTTGAATCTTGGGGGTCCCTTCCGAGGCGGTTTCAGCCGCAACGGTTAAGATAAGGTTAACACGGTAATGACTGTTTATGACTGCCATAAGACAGTGATGCTGCACTGCGACAGCACCACCTACGGCCAATCAATCACTTACCTTATTGATGCCAGATACGTCGCCAATCCATCGAGCAGCATCTGCACCGAGATTGCGACCAGCAGCATGCCCATCAGGCGCTCCAGCGCGGTCAGCGCGCGGGCCCCGAGCAGCTTGTAAAGCAGGGTTGCCGACATCAGGATGGCCGCCGTTCCGCCCCAGGCCAGCAGCAGGGCCAGGCTCCAATCGCCAAGTCGCTCTGGCTCATTGCTGCCCATCAGCATCACCGCCGCCATGCCCGAAGGGCCTGCCACCAGCGGTATCGCCATCGGCACGATGAAGGGCTCGCCATCCGGCACCGCCCCCATCAGGCCTTCGGGGCGCGGGAAAATCATGCGGATGCCGATCAAAAACAGCACGATGCCACCGGCGATGGCCACCGACTCCTGGCGCAGATGCATCAGCTCCAGCGCGTACTTGCCGCCCCATAAGAAAGCCATCAACACCGCCAGCGCGATCAACAGCTCGCGCACCAGCACCACCCGCTGACGCTTGGGCGTCAACGGCTTGAGCAGACTCAGGAACACCGGGATATTGCCCAGCGGATCCAGGATCAGAAACAGCAGCAGGGCCGCTGAAAGGATTGTCACCCGGTCAGGTCCCGCACCTTCCCGCGCCAGGCCAGGCCATCGGCGGCGAGCAGCTGCACGGCAGCGTCGGCGTACTGGGCAGGATCCACAGGCGCCGCATCTTCCTCATGGGTGAAGGCCCGCGCCCGCAAGCCCGTGCGCATCGGCCCCGGCTGCAGGCCGCAGACCCGTACCGGCCCGTTGCGCAGCTCGTGATGCAGGCTCTCGATAAGCCCGCGCAATCCGTACTGGGCCACGCCGTAGCCACCCCAATAGGCTTGGCCAACCCGCTGGACGTCGTCCAGTGCAAACACCACCGCCGCGTCTTCACGCTGGCGCAGCAGCGGCAAACAGGCCTGGGTAAGCCAGGCGCGGGCGGTCAGGTTGACGTGGATGGCGCGGGCAAAGGCTGCCGGGTCGCCCGACGCAAACGGCGTCAAACCGGCGAAATCGGCTGCGCAATGCAGCACGCCATCCAAGCGCCCGACTTCGGACTCCAGCCGTTCAGCCAGTGCCGCATAGTCGTCGGGGCTGGCCCCTTCCAGGTCCAGCGGATACAGCAGCGGCTCCGGACCAAGCTGGGCAGCACTGTCATAGACCCGATTGAGCTTGGCGACCTTGCGCCCCAGCATCACCACAGTGGCCCCGGCCTGCGCGCACGCCCGGGTCGCGGCAGCTCCCAGGCCGCCGGCGGCACCTGCGACCAGAATCACCCGACCGGCAAGATCGGCGCCCTCGCCCCCACGAGGCTGGGCACTCACGCTTGCCCGGCCTCGGCAACGATACGCTTGAGCTCGCCGGACTCCAGCAGCTCCAGAAGAATGTCGCAGCCGCCAATCAGCTCGCCATGCATGAAAAACTGCGGGAAGGTGGCCAGGTTCGAATAGCGCGGCAGGTTGGCTCGCACCTCCGGGAACTCCAGCAGATTGACGGTGCGCAGATTGATCGCACCGGCGGCCAACAGCGCCTGCGCGGCGCGGCTGGAAAAGCCGCACATCGGGTATTGCGGCGTACCTTTCATGAACAAGACGAGGGGGTGTTGCTCCACCTCGGTCTGGATTTGTTCCATCACCGGCATTCGAATTCTCCCTACTGCGAAAGAACGGCCCGTCCTGGTCGGATAGACTTTCCCGTGGTTGACCATTGTAAGCCGAGCCGGCCGACTCCCGGCGCCCTGCCCCGAAAAGAATCTCCAATGCCCCTCCAACTGCCTGACCTACCCTACTCCCGCACCGCCCTGCAGCCGCACATCTCGGCCGAAACCCTGGACCTGCATCACGGCAGGCACCATCGCGGCTACGTGGACACGGTCAATGCGCGCATCGCCGGTACCGAGCTGGATGCGCTGCCACTGGAGGAAATCGTCCGCAACAGCCAGGGCAGCCTGTTCCAGGCCGCCGCACAGGCCTGGAACCACGACTTCTTCTGGCAATGCCTGCATCCACGCGCCGGCGGCGATCCGCACGGCCTGCTGGCCGAGCACATCAATGGCCAGTTCGGCGACGTGCAGAAGCTGCGCGAGGAGTTCAACCGCGCCGCGTTGGCGGTATTCGGCTCGGGCTGGACCTGGCTGGTGCAGCACCCGGACGGCAAGCTGGCCATTGTCAGCACCCGCAATGCAAACACCCCACTGACCGGCAGCAGCACCCCATTGCTGGTCTGCGATGTCTGGGAGCACGCCTATTACAGCGACTACCAGAATGAGCGCGCGCGCTTTCTGCAAGCCTTCTGGAAGCTGGTGAACTGGGATTTTGTGGCGTCACAGCTGAGCTGAGCAGGCCCGCGGCAACCCCGGCCTGCGGCGAAGGGATCGTGCGCGCCGCGGCCCGCAATTGAACCCTGATCCGCGCAAGCGGGATCAAGCGACCGGGAGCTTGCTGGCCGCTATGGCCGATATGTGCCAGCAAAGGCCTGACGCATATTCGAACCGACGTGAGGCGAACTAACGCCGCGCTCAATCGTGCGCAGCTACCGCATCCAGCACCCGCGCCGAATACACCATCGCCGCACCGGCATTGAGTGCCACCGCCACGCCCAGCGCCTCGGCGATCTCCTCACGGCTGGCGCCCTGCTTCAATGCCGCATCAACGTGGGTGGTGATGCAGCCATCGCAGCGCGTGGTCACCGCCACCGCCAGCGCGATCAGCTCGCGGGTCTTTGCGTCCAGATGATTGGTCTGGGCACCGGCGCCGCTGAGCGTCAGGTAGCCCTTGAGGGTGTCCGGCGACAGCTTGCCGAGCTCGCCGATGCGGCCCTTCAACTCACGGCGATAATCATTCCAATCGAGCATGGCAGGTTCTCCAGTGGGGACCGGAGAACCATACGCCGGCAATGCTTAGTTTGGCGTCACGCTGCCGCGCAGCGTCTCCACTACCGGCGCAACCTGCGCCTGCCGCCCCAAAGCCTCGCCTACGCGCTGCAATGCTGCCGCCAGTGCGAGTGCGGAGTCATCACGCAGATTGGCGTGGCCCACCTTGCGACCGTCGCGCGCCTGTTTGCCGTAGTCATGCCAATGACCGGCCGATTCGGCCAGCACCGGCTTGCTGTCGGGCATCTGACCCAGCCAGTTGAGCATGCAGGCATGGCCCAGCACGCGGGTATCGCCCAAGGGCAGGCCCAGCACCGCACGCAAATGGTTTTCGAACTGCGAGGTTTCCGCACCATCGCTGGTCCAGTGGCCCGAGTTGTGCACGCGCGGCGCCATCTCGTTGGCCAACAGCGCCTCACCACGGCAAAACAGCTCCAGCGCAAACACGCCAACGTAGTCCAGACGCTCGGCAACCCGCTGCGCGTAGGCAATGGCCGTGGCCTGCTGCTCGGCCGACAGCACGGCCGGTGCCAGGCTGGCGGACAGCACACCGTCCACATGCCAGTTGGTGGTCAGCGGCCAGGCACGGAACTCACCATCGCGGCCACGAACGGCCACCACGCTGACTTCCCGATCAAACGCCACGAAACCTTCGAGTATCAGCCCGGTCTTCTCGACCTGCGCACCCAGCGCCTGCCATGCCGCCGCGATGTCGGCATCGGTACGGATACGGAACTGGCCCTTGCCGTCGTAGCCCAGCCGCCGCGTCTTGAGAATGCAGGGCATGCCGAACTCGGCCACCTTGGCCGCCAGTTCTTCGTGGCTACGGATATCGGCAAACGCCGGCAAGGCGATACCCAATTCCTGGAACAGGGTTTTCTCGCTCAAGCGATCCTGCGCCACCGCAAGGGCCGCCGGATTCGGAAACACCGGCTTGCGCTCGGCCAGCCAATGCGCGCTTGCCGCCGGCACGTTCTCGAAATCAAAGGTGACCACATCGACCTTGGCGGCAAACGCGGCCAAGGCCTCGGTATCGTCGAAACCGCCTACCTGCAGCGGTGCCACCTGCCCTGCGCACGCATCGGCGGCAGGATCGAACACCACGAAGCGCAGGCCCAGCGGAGCCCCCGCCAGCACCATCATCCGGGCCAACTGCCCGCCACCGAGAATGCCGACCGTGATCATTGGCGCGGATCGTCCGCAGCCATCACATCTTCGGTCTGACGGGCGCGGAAGGCCTCCAGCGCGGCACCGATCTGCGGCTGCTCGGCAGCCAGCATGGCGGCGGCAAACAGCGCGGCATTGGATGCACCAGCATTGCCGATGGCAAAGGTCGCCACGGGAATCCCGGCCGGCATCTGCACGATCGACAGCAGCGAATCCATGCCGTTGAGCGCCTTGGACTGCACCGGCACGCCGAGCACCGGCACCGCCGTCTTGGCTGCCAGCATGCCCGGCAGGTGCGCCGCGCCACCGGCGCCGCCAATGATGGCGCGCAGGCCACGCGGGCCGGCCTGTTCGGCATAGCTGAACAGCACATCGGGCGTACGGTGCGCCGACACTACCTTCACTTCATAGGGAACACCCAAAGCGTCAAGCTTTTGAGCGGCGTGCTGCATGGTTTCCCAGTCTGAGCGGGAACCCATCACGATGCCGACTAGCGGCGCGGGGTGGTTTGGGGTCATTGGCCGTCACCTGCTGCAAAGACGTATTCTAGCCGTCTTCCCCGCAAGACCACGACCCGATGGATCGCAAACTACTCGACCTGCTCGTTTCCCCCGACACCCGCCAGCCGCTGTTCCTGCTGGAAAGCGCCGGCCTGGAAGCCCTCAATCGTGCCATTGGCGCCGGCACCGTCACCCGCGCCGATGGCAGCGCCCAGGCCCAGCCGCTGCGCGAAGCGCTGATCACCGGCGACCGCAAGCAGGTATTCCGCGTCGATGACGGCATTCCGGTGCTGCTCGCCGATGAAGCCATCGCCACCGCCCAGATCACCGACTTCCCGGCCAAATAATGCTGCCGCACCCGCCCCTGGCCCCGCCGCAGGAACAGATTGAGGCCGATGTCGCCCGTGCCCTGGCCGAAGACATCGGCACTGGCGATGTCACCGCCGCGCTGTTGCCCGATTCCGCCGATATCGCTTACCTGCTGTGCAAGCAGGATGCGGTGATCGCCGGCCGCCCCTGGTTTGACGCCACACACCGTGCGCTCGACCCGCAGGTGCAGATCGCCTGGCGGGTGCTGGAAGGTGATCACGTCAGCGCCGGCACCGTACTGGCGACCCTGCAGGGGCGCAGCCGCAGCCTGGTCAGCGCTGAGCGCACCTCGCTCAACTTCCTACAGACCCTGTCCGGCACCGCTACCACCACCGCGCGCCATGTAGCGGCCGTGGCTGGCACCAAAGCGCGCATCCTGGACACCCGCAAAACCCTGCCCGGCCTGCGCCTGGCGCAGAAGTACGCGGTGCGTTGCGGCGGTGGCGACAACCACCGTATCGGCCTGTTCGACACGGTGATGCTGAAGGAAAACCACATCCGCGCCGCCGGCTCGTTGACCGCGGCCGTGCACGCCGCACGTGCGCAGCAACCGAAGCTGCCACTGGTGGTCGAGGTGGAGGACCTGCAGCAGTTGCAGGAAGCCCTGGCCGCGGGCTGCGAGCGCATCCTGATCGACGACTTCAGCCCGGCCATGCGCCGCGACGCCGTGCGCATTACCGCCGGGCGGATCCCGCTGGAGGTCTCCGGCAGCGTCGACCTGACCAGCCTGCGCGCCATTGCCGAAGACGGTGTGGACTGCATCTCCATCGGCGGGCTGACCAAGCACGTGCAGGCCGTCGACCTGTCGCTGAAGCTGGGTCCGCCACCGGGCTGACTCACGGCGCGCATGCAGGCCCGGCTGCGACACTTTCCCAACCTCTTTCGCGGAGCCTGCTGTGGCCTACCGATACCTGCTGTGCGGCATGACCTTGTTGCTTCCCGCCCTGCCTGCGATGGCAGCGGAAGCCTGCGATATCCCACCAAGGTACGGCGTAAGCGAAGTGGCGAAGGCCGTTGTCGCGGCCGCATGCGGCGAACACCGGCTGTGGTACCGGCCCTTCATCGACCGTGATGGCCGCATTGCCAGCCTCGGCGTCACCGAAGCGGAGAACGAGCACCTGGCCGACAACGGCCTGATCGCCTGGCAGCGGGTCGCCGGCTACTGGCGCGAGAGCGCCACGCTGGGCCCGATGGGCGCCATCGCCGGTGCCAGCAGCTGCGCACAACCGGCCGGCAATCGTTACACCGACAGCGACTGCCGCGCGTTCCTGATCGACAACCCGTGGTCAGCCGCCTTCATCTCCTGGGTGATGACCCGCGCCGCCGTGCCCGGCTTTACGCGCTCGCCGCGCCATATCGACTACATCCGCGCCGCCTACCAGGGCGGCAGCAACGGCATGCCGTACCGCCTGACCGACCCGGGCAGCGAAAAGCCCGCCCCCGGCGACATGCTGTGCTTCCTGCGCGACCGCAGCAGCACATTGAACTACAGCGGGCTGATCCAGGCATTGGGCAGCGGCCGCACCGGCAACTGGAAATCGCATTGCGAGATCGTGGTCAGCGCCAATATGGGCGGTGACCGTACGCTCTATCTGATTGGCGGCAACGTTGCCAATTCGGTGGTGATGCGCAAGCTCATGCTCGACCGCACCGGCCTGATCGAGCTGCCCAAGGCCAATGCCGCGTCGGCAAGCACCTCCCTCATCGAGCAGAACTGCTCCCCGGGCCACGAAGAAGAGTGCAACCTCAACAGACAAGACTGGGCGGCACTGCTGAAGCTGACCGCCAGCAACCCGGCACCGGCCTTCAACTCCACCGCACCATTGCCGCCGCCTCCGGACGAGCCCATTCCTACTCCGGTCACCCACTGAGGTTGGCGGACGCGCAGGCGCACATCACGGATGCGGGGGCTGCGAAGGGGCGAGCGGATCGCCTAAGCGGCCTTCAACGCGATCGCGCCGTTGCCGCCGCGTCGGGATGAGCCCATTCCGACTCCGGTCACCTACTGAAGTTGGCTGAAGCGCGGGCGCGCAGCACGGATGCGGGGGCTGCGCAGGAGCGAGCGGATCGCCTAAAGTGAGGGCATGCCTACCCTTCTTATCCTGATGATTGTCGGCGCGATTGGTTTTGCGTTCTGGGACCGCTCCCGCGCCGCTGCCGACCGCGCCACCGAACTGGGCCGCAACGCCTGCCGCGCCGCTGATGTGCAATGGCTGGACCAGAGCGTGCACAGCACCGGCCTGCGCCTGTGCCGCCTGCCCAATGGCTGGCTGGGCTTCGAGCGCAGCTTTCGTTTCGACTATTCCTACGACGGCCTGGACCGGCATACCGGGCGCATGGTCTTGCGCGGCCGCGAACTGATCTCGTTCAGCGGCCCCGCCGCCGCCCAGATCGGCCGCCTGCGCAAAAGCACCGAAGAAGCCGAAGACATCTAAGCCCGCCATGTAGTGCCGAGCCATGCTCGGCAAAAGCCTTACCGGCAAACCCAGCCGTAGTGCCGAGCCATGCTCGGCAAAGGCCTTACCGATACACCAGAACATGTGGGAGCGGCATAAGCCGCGAAGCTGGTGCATCACCCGATCGCCGGTATCCCGCAATCCAACGGTCTATCAGCTTCGCGGCTGACGCCGCTCCCACAAGGCCAGCCCACCGCTCAGTGCGGACCGCTTCGGTAGTGCCGAGCCATGCTCAGCAGAGGCCTTACCGGCAAATCTGAAGGCTGCACCCGCCTTGTAGGAGCGGCGTCAACCGCGAAGCCGGCACCCTCGAAACTGCCAAATGCATGCAATCAGGCGGATCATCAGCTTCGCGGCTGACGCCGCTCCTACAAAAGCAATTGGCGCAGCCGGCACAAACAAAACCGCCGCCTTGTGCGGCGGCGGTGGAATTATTTGACTACCCGCAGGAACGGGCGCTTGGCGGCGGGCTGTGGCCGCTCGGGCGGATCGGTGGGCGGCGTATCGTCGTCATCCGGTGTGGTGTCGTTACCTGCGATATCGTCGGGCAGCGCCATGCCCTGCCCGGTCTCACGCGCATAAACCGCCAGCACCGCGGAAATCGGCACATACACCGGGAAACTGGTTCCGGAAAAACGCGCAGTAAAACTCACCGCGTCATTGTCGATATGCAGGCCAACCACGGCACGCTCGGCAATATTGAGCACGACCCGATCTTCCTTGACCGCACTGCTCGGCACCTGCACACCGGGCACGCCGGCATCCACCATTACGTGCGGCGTCATGCCGTTATCGTTGATCCACTCCACCAACGCCCGTAGCAAATACGGCCGGTGGCTGCTCATCCGGAAAGTTTCTTCAGTCATGTCACAAGTGTACGCGGCATTGAAGCGCGATCACCGCCCAGCGGCGGTGATCGATAAGTTCAGATACAGCCAAGCATCGGCTCAGCCGGGCAGATCACGCAACTTTTTTTCCTGATCGGTCAGGCTGCGGATGAAACCCGGGTGGCGGAAAATACGGTTGCCGTAGTCCTCGATCGCCTTGCCGTCCTTGGGCAGCGCAACCCCCAACGACTCCAGGCGCCAGATGATCGGCGCCATCGCGCAATCGGCCAGGCTCATTTCCGGGTTGAGGAAGAATTTCGACGCCTTGAACAGCGGCACCGACTGCGCCACCAGCTCCTTCAAACGCTTGCGGCCGGCCTCGGACTGGGTCTTGTTACCCATCTGAATAGCCTGCACCTGCGGCACCCAATCATGCTCGATACGCAGCATCGCCAAGCGCAGCCGCGCCCGTGACAGCGGGTCGACCGGCATCAACGGCGGGTGCGGGTAGCGTTCGTCCAGGTACTCGCTGACCACCGACGCCGCGTACAGCACCAGTTCGCGCTCAACCAGGGTCGGCACGGAGTGGTACGGGTTCAGGTCGATCAGGTCTTCCGGTGGATTCTGCGCATCGACCGGCACCAGATCGTAAGTCACGCCCTTGGCAGCCAGCACCAACCGCACCCGATGACACAGGGCGTCATCATTGGCAGAGAACAAAGTCAGGGTATTACGCATACGCACACTCGCCGCCATCAAAGGCTCTCCATCGGTCGGATTCCGCCAACCTTAAGGCCCCGCCAGCCCATTGCCGACGGTGACCACGGTTACCCGAGTGTGCCAAGCCATGGGCACAATTGCCAAGGCCCCCCTTGCACATCCCAGGCTTACACCAGGCTCAATGTACGTCTTTCCAGTATTCGGTCTTCACCAGATAGGCCAGGAAGGTCAGCAGGGCCAGGAACAACACCACCCAGACCCCCAGGCTCTGCCGCTTCAGGGCAGCAGGTTCGCCGGCGTATTCCAGAAAATTGGTGATGTCACGCACAGTCTGGTCATAGCTGCGCGCATCGACCTTGCCCGGCTGGGCCAGCTTGAGCCCGACGACCGGCGGCTCCAGCCCTTCCTGCTCGGGCTTGCCATGGATGGCGTGCTGCATCCCCTGCAGCTCCCACAGCGGGTTGGGCATGGACGCATTCGGGAACACGCTGTTGTTCCAGCCCAGCGGCCGCGACTCATCCACGTAGAACGACTTGAGGTAGCTGTAGACCCAGTCGCTGCCACGCACCCGCGAGATCAGGCTCAGGTCCGGCGGCATCTTGCCGAACCACTTGGTGGCCTCATCGTGCGGCATCGCCACCTGGATCTGCTCGCCATAGGCGGCACCGGTGAAGTTGAGGTTGTCCATCACCTGCTGCTCGGTGAGCCCCAGGTCCTCGCCCATGCGCGAGTAGCGCAGGTACTTGAGCGAGTGACAGCCCGAGCAGTAGCTCATATAGGCCTGCGCGCCCCGCTGCAATGAAGCGCGGTCGCCCAGGTCATTGCCGGCCTGCATCAACTTGCCGCCACCGGAGGCAAACGCCGGGACACAGAACAGCATCGCGGCAGCCATCGCCAACCGCACAATCCACTTGTCAGTCATGCGTCGTCACCCGGTCCGGTACCTGCTTGGTGCTGTCGATCTTCGTCCAAAGCGGCATGGTGATGAAGAAGGCGAAGTACAGGAAGGTCAGCACGCGACCGACCCAGGTTTCCCAGATCGCCGTGCCCGGACCGGAACCAATCACGCCCAGCCACACGAAGCACACCACCAGGATGCCGAGCATCAGCTTGGAGATCGGGCCGCGGTAACGGACCGACTTGACCTTGGCCTTGTCCAGCCATGGCACCAGGAACAGGATGGCGATGGCCGAGAACATCACCATCACGCCACCGAGCTTGTTCGGGATGACCCGCAACATCGCGTAATACGGGGTGTAGTACCAGACCGGCTTGATGTGCTCAGGCGTCACCAACCGATTGGCCTCGGTGAAATTGTCGTGTTCAAGGAACAAGCCGCCAAATACCGGCGCAAAGAAGATGATGAAAGCCGCCAACGTAAGCAGGAAACAGACCCCGAACAGATCCTTGACCGTGTAATACGGGTGGAACGGGATGCCATCGGTCGGCGCAGTCGGCGACCAGCGGTTGCCCTTCGGCCCCTTCTTGATTTCCACGCCGTCCGGATTGTTGGAGCCCACTTCGTGCAGCGCGCCCAGGTGCAGCACCACCAGCAACAGCAGCACCAGCGGCATGGCAATCACGTGCAGCGCGAAGAAGCGGTTGAGCGTGGCATCGCCGGGCAGGTAATCGCCCATGATCCATTCGGTCAAACCGTTGCCGATCACCGGAATGGCGCCGAACAGCGAAATGATCACCTTGGCGCCCCAGAACGACATCTGGCCCCACGGCAACACATAGCCCATGAAGGCTTCCGCCATCAACACCAGGTAGATCAGCATGCCGAGGATCCACACCAGCTCGCGCGGCTTCTTGTAACTGCCGTACATCAGCCCGCGGAACATGTGCAGGTAGACCACGATGAAGAACAGCGAGGCACCGGTGCTGTGCATGTAGCGGATCAGCCAGCCCCACTCCACGTCGCGCATGATGTACTCAACCGAGGCGAACGCCTCGGCCGCGCTGGGCTTGAAGTGCATCGTCAGGAAGATGCCGGTGACGATCTGGTTGACCAGGATCACCATCGCCAGCGAACCGAAGTAGTACCAGAAGTTGAAATTCTTCGGCGCGTAATACTCGCTGACATGCTTGCGGTACACCGGCACCAGGCCCGGCGCCCGCTCATTGACCCAGTTGCTCACGCCGCTGACGGTGCGGCTAAGAATATTGTCGGCCATGATCAGGCTGCCCCCTGCGGATCAACGCCAATGACAAGGGTGTTGTCATCCACATAGTGGTGCGGTGGCACCAGCAGATTGATCGGCGCCGGCACATCCTGGAACACGCGCCCGGACATGTCGAAACGCGACTTGTGGCAGGGGCAGAAATAGCCGCCCTTCCACTGCGCGTCATAGGGCTCGGGGCGGATTTCGGCAACCATTTCCGGCGAACAGCCCAGGTGGGTACAGAGCCCAACCAGCACCGAGATGTCAGGCTTGATCGAACGGAACTCGGGATTGCCCTTGAGCACGTAATCCGGCTGCTGGTCCTTGTTGCCGGACTCCGGATCCTTGAGCCGCGCATCCAGGGTAGGCAGGGCCTGCAGGATGGCCTTGGACCGTTTGACGATCCAGATAGGCTGGCCGCGCCACTCCAGGATCAGCCGTTGGCCTTCCTGCAGGGCACTGATATCGGCAGTCACCGGGGCACCGGCCAATTTGGCACGGGCGCTGGGATTCCACGACTTGATGAAAGGAACTGCGGCGAAACCAACACCAACTGCCCCGACCACAGCGGTGGTCGCTGTCAAAAACCGCCGACGTCCGGTGTTGACTGGATCATTTACCCCATCGTTTGCCATCCGGCACTCCGATATTGATTAGGTAGCGAGATGCTGCCAGCGGCCTGGTGGGGGCCATTCCGCTCTGAATCGAATCGTTCCGGAGTGTAGCGGAACGCTTAACGCTCATACAACGCGATCAAACACCAGTCCGCGAAATTTGTCACGGCCTGTTGCAACAGAAACGGAGGTGGACCTTATTGGCGCGTGGCCAGTTCGCCACGGTAGCGGTCGGCCAACTGCGCAACGCGCTGCACGTAGTACTGGGTCTCTTTGTAAGGAGGCACGCCGCCATGACGGTCCACCGCGCCCTCGCCCGCGTTGTAGCCGGCGGCCGCAAGGGTCAGGTTGCCGTTGAAGCGACGCAGCAGCCACGACAGGTATTGCACGCCGCCGCGGATGTTCTGGCTGGCATCGAAGGAATCGGACACCCCGAAGCGACGCGCAGTGGGCGGCATCAACTGCATCAGACCCTGGGCACCGGCGCGGCTGAGCGCGGTCGGATTGAACGCCGACTCGGCATGGATGATGGCCCGCACCACCGCCTCTTCGACACCGAACTCGCGTGCGGCCGCCGCAATCTCGGTGCTATAGGCCTGAGTGTTGAGCCGCACCGAACCGAAGTTGACCCGCGACTGCACACCGCAGGCGAAGCAGCGCTCGATATAGCTGTACTGGATGGTCCGCACCGCACCGATATTGGCGACCTGGGCCGGCCGGCTGCTGGTGTAGTGGCGCACCCCGTCCTTCATATAGGAGTAGACCTGCCCACTGACCACCCGCTGTGCGCGCCCGGCCGGAGCGGGCACCGGTGCAGGCGTGGATGGCAGCGCGGTTGGCGCGTTGCGCGCCGCCACGGCGGTACTGGCGGCGGCTTCGCCGGTCTGTCCTGCCGACGCTGCTGGCGTTGCGACCGGCGCGGCAACCACCGGGGCCGCCACCGGCGCAGGCGGCACATACCGGGGCGCCTCACGCGAGGGCCGGTAGTTGCTGACCACGCTGCAGCTGGCGCCACTGACGCGTTTGCTGACGTAATTGGGCACCCCGTCGCTGCCAATACACTTGTACAGCGTGCCGGCACTGGCCGGCAAAGCGACCAATGCAGCAGCAAGAGCGACGGTGATCCCCAAAATCCCCTTCATGGGCGGGGAGTCTCCCAGCTTCGCCGGGGCTTGCCAAGTATTTGACGCAACAGCCTTCGTACTGGGGCCAGCAGGCCGATACAATACCCAGCTACGAATGCAGCCCCAGCGGCTGCGTGCCCGCCCACCCGTCTGGAATAAGCGCCATGCCCGGGACGCCAGCTGCCCCTTTGCCGATCACGGCCGGTTTTGCCGTGACTACTGAAATGACCACTCCTGAATTGATTCCCCTGCCCGGCGTCAAGCCGACGGTTGCCGGCGGCGCGCGCGGTAAGCTCTATATCAAGACCCACGGTTGCCAGATGAACGAGTACGACTCGACCAAGATGGCCGACGTGCTTGCCGCCGCCGAAGGCCTGGAACTGACAGATAACCCCGAAGAAGCCGATGTGGTGCTGGTCAACACCTGCTCCATCCGTGAGAAGGCGCAGGAGAAAGTGTTCAGCCAGCTCGGCCGCTGGAAGGCGCTCAAGGCCAATGGCCGCGACGTCATCATCGGCGTCGGCGGCTGCGTGGCCTCGCAGGAAGGCGAAGCCATCGTCAAGCGCGCACCCTACGTGGACCTGGTGTTCGGCCCGCAGACGCTGCACCGCCTGCCGGAACTGATCCGCGCGCGCCGCGAGCAGAACAAGCCGCAGGTGGACATCAGCTTCCCGGAGATCGAGAAGTTCGACCGCATGCCCGAGCCGCGCGCCGAAGGTCCGTCGGCCTTCGTCTCGATCATGGAAGGCTGCTCCAAGTACTGCTCGTTCTGCGTGGTGCCCTATACCCGCGGCACCGAGGTCAGCCGCCCGTTCGAGGACGTGCTGGTCGAATGCGCGCAACTGGCTTCCCAGGGCGTACGTGAGATCAACCTGCTCGGCCAGAACGTCAACGCCTACCGCGGCCCCTATGGCGACGGTGAGATTGCCGATCTCGGCCTGCTGATCCGCACCCTTGCCGAAATCGACGGCATTGGCCGTATCCGCTTCACCACCTCGCACCCGCTGGAATTCAGCGATTCGCTGGTGGACGCCTACCGCGACGTGCCGAAACTGGCCAACTACCTGCATCTGCCAGTACAGGCCGGCAGCGACCGCGTACTCAGTGCGATGAAGCGTGGCTACACCGCCCTGGAGTTCAAGTCCAAGATCCGCAAGCTGCGCGCGGTGCGCCCGGACATCTCGATCAGTTCGGACTTCATTGTCGGCTTCCCCGGCGAGACCGATGTCGACTTCGACAAGACCATGAAACTGATTGAGGACGTGGGCTTCGACCAGAGCTTCTCCTTCATCTACTCGCGCCGCCCCGGCACCCCCGCCGCCGACCTGGAAGACACCACCAGCGAGGCCGACAAGCACGCCCGCCTGTCACGGCTGCAGGCACATATCAATGAGCACGCCGCCGGCATCTCCAAGGCCATGGTCGGCAGCGTGCAGAGCGTGCTGGTCGAAGGCCCCTCGCGCAAGGACCCGAACGAGCTGACCGGCAAGACCGAGAACATGCGCTCGGTGAACTTCGCCGCCAGCCCGCGCCTGATCGGCCAGTTCGTCGATGTGCTGATCACCGAGGCATTCAGCAACTCGCTGCGCGGCCGGGTAGTTACGCCGGACTGAGTTGGAGGTGGCGGCTGCTGCTGCGCTTCTGGTGGAAGGTGGGTTGCGAGGGCTTGGGGCTTGATTCATTGGTCCAGAGCAGAAGCGCCCCCTGCCCCGCGCGCCGGCCCTTGCGCTGGCGCCAGGCCGTTCGATGGACAGCGAACCCGTGGCTCGCAAGCTGCCTCTCTCACCCCGACGTGTGGGAGAGAGGGGAACGCCCTCGCTGCTCGTCTTCGCCTCTTACGGCTCGCGCTGCTGCTACCCGGCGGCTGCGGTCATTTATTCGCCACACCGACCCAGAGCCCGCCGTTACTGGGCTGCACGCGGTTATCCACACGTTCATCCCGGATCGATCCACACAAATTGTGGACAACTCGTTACCCGCAAACCGTCAAATGTGGCGGTTTTTTAACCAACCCGCCAAGAGGCTTATGCCGCAAGGGCTGGACAGGGATATCCACAGCTTGGCCAACGCCACATCCACATCGGCTGTGGAGAACCATGACGGCCGCGCCAAGCTGGTGGTCCGCCGGCCACGGGGGTAACCTTCTCCGGTCCAGGGCACGGCTTCGCCGGCCAGCAACTGTTAGTGAAAATGACCACCACCACGCATCGCGACTTCACTCTCGACCCGGCTGACAACGAGCGGCTGGCCAATCTGTCCGGGCCGTTCGACGAGCACCTGCGCCAGGTGGAACTCAAACTGGGCGTGGAGATTGCCAACCGCGGCCATGTCTTCCGTGTCAGCGGCCCCGGCAGAACCGCACTGGAAGCAGAAAAGCTGCTCAAGGCCCTCTATGTGGAGGCGGGCGAAGCCGTCTTCGACAGCCACGCGATCCACCTGCGCTTGAACCGCGCCAATGTGGATCATGTGACCGAGCAGGCCTATGAAGCGCAGGAAGTGGCGATCAAGGTCAAGCGCGGCACCGTGCGCGGCCGCGGCCTCAACCAGGCCAGCTACCTGCACCAGATCGCCACTCACGACATCAGCTTCGGCATCGGCCCGGCCGGCACCGGCAAGACCTTCCTGGCAGTGGCAATGGCGGTGGATGCACTGAATGAATCACGCGTGCAGCGGCTGATCCTGGTGCGCCCGGCGGTGGAAGCCGGCGAGAAGCTGGGCTTCCTGCCCGGCGACCTGACCCAGAAGGTCGACCCCTATCTGCGCCCGTTGTACGACGCCCTGTACGAGATGCTGGGCGTGGAAAAGGTGGCCAAGCTGCTGGAGAAGAACGTCATCGAGATCGCCCCGCTGGCATATATGCGCGGGCGCACCCTCAACGACGCCTTCGTGATCCTGGACGAGGCCCAGAACACCACCATCGAACAGATGAAGATGTTCCTGACCCGGTTGGGCTTCGGCTCCACCGCCGTGGTCACCGGCGACCTGACCCAGACCGACCTGCCCAAGCACGTCAAATCCGGTCTGCGCGACGCCATCGAAGTACTGCGCGGCGTGGACGGGGTCAGCTTCACCTTTTTCGAATCGCGCGATGTGGTGCGCCACCCGCTGGTAGCCCGCATCGTCAGCGCCTACGACCGCCGCGATCTGCAGCAGGTCAAACCCGGAGCAAGCGAATGACCAAGGGTCCTGTACGTCTCGACGTTGCCGTCAGCTACGCCCTGCCCCGCGCTGGCCTGCCGGCGGCGGTGAGCTTCCGCCGTTGGGTGGCAGCCGCCCTCAAGGGCCGCATCCGCGAGGCCGACCTGGCCATCCGCGTGGTCGACGCCAAGGAAGGGCAGTCCCTGAACCGTCATTACCGCGGCAAGGACTACGCCACCAACGTGCTCAGCTTTCCAGCCGACATCCCCGAAGGCCTGCCAAAGGGCGTGAAGTTTCCGCTGCTGGGCGATCTGGTGATCTGCGCCCCGGTAGTCGCCCGCGAGGCCGATGAACAGGACAAGGCGCTCAACGCCCACTACGCCCACCTCACCGTGCACGGCGTGCTGCACCTGCTGGGCTGGGACCACGAGGACGACAAGGAGGCCGAAGCCATGGAGCAGCTCGAGCGCGAAATCCTGGCCGACCTCGGCATTGCCGACCCCTACGCCAACGAGCAGTAGTGCCGAGCCATGCTCGGCAGAGGCCTTACCGATAGCCTGATGGTCCGCAAGGCTGCGGGGCTTCAGCCGCGAAGCAGATACATTTCCTGATCGCGGTCATACAGGCCACTGACGGATTGCCAGCTTCGCGGCTCATGCCGCTCCCACAACCCAGCGCCAAACCGCGATGCCGCGATCATCGGCATCAGGATTTCACCGAATGACCCCTGCGCCAACGAGCGCCAAGCCTCCTGTAGTGCCGAGCCATGCTCGGCAGAAGCCTTACCGGTAGCCTGATGGTCCGCAAGACTGTAGGAGCGGCATCAGCCGCGAAGCAGATACC
>NZ_LDJJ01000048.1 GCF_001431465.1 Stenotrophomonas terrae
GTTGGGGTGAGTGCAGGGCGAAGTCCTGAGGGTGAACTGAGGCAATTGCTTCCGAAGCTCGAAAGCCTCCCCCCCATCCGCTCTCCGGGCACCTTCCCCCGCAAGCGGGAGAAGGGAATAGCCGAAGCCACAGCGAAGGCCACAGCCACAGCCAAAGCCAAAGCCACAGCCAAAGCCAAAGCCACAGCCACAGCCACAGCCACAGCCACAGCCACAGCCACAGCCACAGCCAAAGCCAAAGCCAAAGCCAAAGCCAAAGCCAAAGCCAAAGCCAAAGCCAAAGCCAAAGCACCCCTCCCCAACCCTCCCCTTCGCCTTTGGCGAAAGGGAGGGGGCGACAAGCAAGGCGATTGCCGAGCTTGCCTTGCTGCTTGAGGCGTTGCTTCTGCTCCCTCCTTTTCGCCGCAGGCGAAGGGGAGGGCTGGGGAGGGGTGCTTTTAGCTTTTTAGCTCCCAGCTCCTGGCTTCTAGCTTCTAGCTTTCAGCTCTACGCCCCCAACGCTCCAACCCCCGCCCAATCCACTTCACCGCCTCCTGCAAACGCCCAACATCCTGCGTATATGCAATCCGCACATGCTGGTTGGCGCGGTAGTTGCCAAAATCCAAGCCCGGCGTAAACGCCACATGCTCGGTCTCCAGAAAATGCGCACAGAACGCCTGCGCGTCATCGGTGAAGGCACTCACATCGCAGTACAGATAGAACGCGCCCTGCGGCTCCACATCAATGCGGAAGCCCAGCTCGCGCAAGGCCGGCAGCAGATAATCCCGGCGCTGTCGGAACTGCTCCCGGCGCTGCTCGAAGATCGCAATCGTCTCCGGCTCGAAACACGCCAACGCAGCATGCTGTGCCATCGACGGCGCGCTGATGTACAGGTTCTGCGCCAGCTTCTCCAGCTCCGGTACCGCACGCGGCGGCGCCACCAGCCAGCCCAGGCGCCAGCCGGTCATGCCGAAGTACTTGGAGAAGCTGTTCAACACGAAGGCTTCGTCATCCACTTCCAGCACGCTGGGTGCATCGAAGCCATAGGTCAGCCCGTGGTAGATCTCATCCACCACCAGGTGCCCGCTACGCTCCTTCAACGCCGCTGACAAGCCAGTCAACTGCCCAGCATCCAGGGTGGTGCCGGTCGGGTTGGCAGGCGAGGCCACCAAGGCCCCGACGCTGGCGGCATTCCAGTTGGCGGCAATCGATTCCGGGGTCAGCTGGTAACCACTGTCCGGCCCAACCGGCACCAACTGTGCCGCGCCTTCCACCAAGCGCAGGAAATGCCGGTTGCAGGGGTAGCCGGGGTCGGCCAGCAGCCAGTGCTTGTTCGGGTCCACCAGCAGGCTGGAGGCCAGCAGCAGGGCGCCCGAGCCGCCGGGGGTTACCAGAATGCGCTCCGGGTCGATGTCCAGGTTGTAGCGCTGGCCGTAGAAACCGGCGATGGCCTGGCGCAGGGCGGGCAGGCCGCGTGCGGCGGTATAGCGGGTATGGCCGGCCGCCAGCGCAGCCTGGCCGGCACGGATGATGGGCTCGGCGGTGGTGAAATCGGGTTCGCCGATCTCCAGGTGGATCACGTCGTGGCCGGCCTGCTCCAGCGCGTTGGCACGGGCCAGCAGCGACATGACGTGGAAGGGCGCGATCTCCTGACTGCGGCGGCTATAGGGGGCTTGCGGGGCGTGGGGCGTGTTCATGCCTGCATGATAGGCGGCGTTGATGGCAACGGCGCAAGCACCGGGCGTGGCACACTGTGCGCTGTTGCACTGGATGCACCACCGCTGTTCCGGAGCGAACCTGATGAAACCCTTTCTTTGCCTGTTGGTTGCAAGCCTGATGATCAATACCGCCGCCGCTTCCCAGCCCACCCCGCCGGATGTTGAAAAGCGCCCGCACACGGTGACCGCACCGTTCGGTGCACAGCGCGAGGACGACTATTACTGGTTGCGCGACGACGAGCGCAAGGAGCCGGCGATGCTGGCCTACCTCAACGCCGAGAACGCCTACACCGATGCCCTGATGGCGCCGCTGAAGCCGCTGCAGGACAAGCTCTACGCCGAGATCGTCGGCCGCATCAAGCAGGACGATGCCAGCGTGCCGTACCGTGAGCGCGGCTACTGGTATTACACCCGCTACGAAACCGGCAAGGATTACCCCATTCACGCCCGCCGCAAGGGCGACATGCAGGCGCCGGAAGAAGTGCTGCTGGATCTGAACGTGCTGGCCGAAGGCAAGGGCTACTTCGGCATCGACGACATGGACATCAGCCGCGACAACCAGCTGCTGGCCTGGGCCGAAGACGCCGTTGGCCGTCGCCAGTACACCATCCGCTTTAAGGACCTGGGCACCGGCAAGGTGCTGGATGACGTGATCGAGGGCGTGTCGGCCAATGTGGTCTGGGCCGATGACAACCGCACCCTGTTCTACGTCGAGAACGACCCGGAAACCCTGCTCACCGTGCGCGTCAAGAAGCACGTGCTCGGCACTCCGGTCAGCGCCGACGTGCTGGTCTACGAGGAGAAGGACGACAGCTTCTACATGGGCATCGGCCGTACCCGCGACGACCGCTTCATCACCATCGGCGTGGACAGCACTGTGTCCTCCGAGCTGCGTTACACCTCGGCCGCCAACCCGGGTGAGTTCACCGTGCTGGCAAAGCGCGAGCGCGATGTGGAATACGACGCCGACCACTACAACGGCCAGTGGGTGATCCGCACCAATGCCGATGGCGCCACCAACTTCAAGCTGGTTACCGCCCCGGACGGCGCCACCAGCCGCAAGCAGTGGACGGACTGGGTCAAGCACGATCCGCAGGTGCTGATTGAAGGCTTCGAGCTGTTCGACGGCTATACCGCCATCGCCGAGCGCGCCGAAGCGCTGGAGCGCGTGCGCCTGCTGTTCG
This sequence comes from Stenotrophomonas terrae, assembly GCF_001431465.1. GTDB lineage: Bacteria > Pseudomonadota > Gammaproteobacteria > Xanthomonadales > Xanthomonadaceae > Stenotrophomonas > Stenotrophomonas terrae. Next base: position 2,882 of record NZ_LDJJ01000048.1, read on the forward strand.
CCGATGGCCGCAGCGAGTTCGTCAAGGCCGATGAGCCGGCCTACTCGATGGGCTTGTCGATCAACGCCGAGCCCGATACCGAGTGGCTGCGCTACAGCTACACCTCGCTCACCACGCCGGCCACCACCTACGAGCTCAACGTCAAAACCGGCGAGCGCCGCCTGCTCAAGCAGCAGCCGGTGATCGGCTACGACGCCAGCAAGTATGAAACCGAGCGCGTCTGGGTGACCGCCCGTGATGGCGCCCGCATTCCGGTGTCGCTGGTCTACAAGAAGGGCTTCAAGAAGGACGGCACCGCCGCCCTGTACCAGTACGCCTACGGCAGCTACGGCATGTCGATGGACCCGGGCTTCAACCAGAGCGTGGTTAGCCTGCTGGACCGCGGCGTGGTCTACGCCATCGCGCATATCCGCGGTGGCGAGGAGATGGGCCGCAGCTGGTATGACAACGGCAAGCTGCTGCACAAGCAGAACACCTTCAATGATTTCGTCGACGTGACCCGCGCGCTGGTGGCGCAGGGTTACGCCGCCAAGGACCGCGTTGCGGCCTCGGGCGGCAGCGCTGGCGGTCTGCTGATGGGCGCCGTGGCCAACCAGGCGCCGGGCGATTACCGGGTGATGGTGGCGCAGGTGCCGTTCGTCGACGTGGTGACCACCATGCTCGATGCCAGCATCCCGCTGACCACCAATGAGTACGACGAGTGGGGCAACCCGGAGCAGAAGCCGTACTACGAATACATGCTCAAGTACTCACCGTACGACAACGTCACCGCCCAGGCTTACCCGTCGCTGTTCGTAGGCACCGGCCTGTGGGATTCGCAGGTGCAGTACTGGGAGCCGGCCAAGTGGGTGGCCAAGCTGCGTGACGTCAATACCGGCACCGCGCCCATCGTGTTCCGCACCAATATGGAAGCCGGCCACGGCGGCAAGTCCGGCCGCTTCCAGCGTTACAAGGAACAGGCCGAGTCCTTCGCCTTCGTGTTGTGGCAGCTGGGCCTGGCCGATTGATGCAGCAGGGTTGTGGGCATGCCTGATACACCGCCACCGCGCCAACCACGCCCGCCGCGCCTGCGCTGGGCGTGGTGGCTGCTGGCCTATGTGAGCCTGGGGGTGGGCATCGTCGGCATTTTCGTGCCCGGCCTGCCTACCACCGTATTCGTGCTGATTTCGGCGTGGGCGGCCTCGCATGGCTCCGAGCGGCTGCACCGCTGGCTGCTGGACCACCCGCGCTTCGGCCCGGCCATCCGTGACTGGCAGGCGCACGGCGCGGTAAGCCGCAAGGGCAAGTGGATGGCCAGCCTGACCATGCTGGCCTGCGCCCTGATCACCCTGTGGTGCGTGCCGCTGGCCTGGGTGAAATGGACCTCGATCAGCATCATGGCCTGCGTCTGCCTGTGGCTGTGGCTGCGGCCCCTGCCGCCGGGCGAACGCTGAACAGCGCACGCCCGCGGTTCGGACTTCATGGTCCAGTGGCTATACTCCGGGGCATGAACAAGACGTCCCGTTTCCTGATTCTCATCCCGGCGGCCTTCCTGCTGCTGGGCCTCAGTGCCTGCGGCAACAAGGGCCCCTTGGTGATGCCGCAGAAGCCGGTGCCGATCGAGGAACAGGAAGTCACCCCGGCCGAGCAGCCCGCTGCCGATCCGGCCACTGACAAGCTTGACCCGGCTGCCGACAAGAAGGCAGACGAGGCGCTGGACGATGCAACCGGTGGTGATGGCGTCAATGAGTAAGTCGGCAACAGGGCGCCTGCAGTTCAGCAAGATGCATGGCGCCGGCAATGATTTCGTGGTGTTGGACCTGCGTGATGGCAGCGCTCCCCCGGATGCGGCCCAGGCCGCACTGCTGGCTGACCGCCATCGTGGCGTCGGCTGCGACCAGATCCTGACCATCGAGCCGCCGCGCAGCGAAGGCGCCGTGGCCTCCTACCGCATATGGAATTCCGACGGCTCCACCTCGCAGCAATGCGGCAACGGCGCGCGCTGTGTGGCCGCCTGGCTGGTGCGCGACGGCGCAGTGCAGGGCGATGACTTCATCATCGACAGCCCCACCCGTACCCACGCCGTGCAGCGCTTGGCCAACGGCGAATACGCCATTGCCATGGGCAAGCCCGAGTTCGAGCCGGCACAGATCCCGCTGCTCGGCTTCCCGCGCGCACGTGAGGAATACATGACCTCGCTGCAGGGCGAGAACGTACGCTTCGGCGCCGTGTCGATGGGCAACCCGCACGCGGTGCTGGAAGTGGGCTCGGTCGACGCCGCACCGGTGGAGCGGGTAGGGCCCTTGCTGCAGCAGAACCCCTCGTTCCCCGAATCGGTGAATGTCGGCTTCGCCCAGGTGATGGACGCCGGCCACGCCCGCCTGCGCGTTTACGAGCGCGGCGTTGGCGAAACCCTGGCCTGCGGCAGCGGTGCCTGCGCGGCGGCGGTAGTGCTGATGCAGCGCGGCCGCCTGCAGCGCGACGCGTTGATCTCGTTGCCCGGTGGCGACCTGCGTATCCAATGGCCGGCAGAGGATGCCGAGATCGTGATGTCCGGCCCGGCAGCATTCGTATTCGACGGAGAGTGGATGGGATGAACGACACAGTCGAGAAAATCGGTGCCCATGAAGTTGCAGCCTGGCTGCGGCGTCATCCGAGCTTCCTCAAGCAGTTCCCCGATCTGGCCCTGACCATGGTGGTGCCGCGCGACGACGGCCCCACCGCCTCGCTCGCCAGCTACCAGCTGGAAGTGCTGCGCGACAAGAACCGCGAGCTGTCGCGGCGCTTGGCCGACCTCGGCGCCAACGCGCAGATCAACGAACGCCTGGCCGTGCGCACCCACCAGCTGACCCTGGCGCTGATGCGCCAGAACAGCGCCGCCGACACTCTGCGTGCGATGGCAGCCTCGCTGGAAGAAGATTTCGCCGGCGACCTGGTGCGCATCGTCTCCTTCGACGACGTGCCGGAACTTGCCGAAGCACCGTGGCTGCAGGTCATCGCCAAGGACGACCAACGGCTGGCCGCGTTCCACGACTGCCTGCAGGACGGCGAGCCCATCTGCGGCCGCCTGCAGCAGGAAAAGAACGTGGTGCTGTACGGCGAGCGCGTCAACGAAGTCTCGTCCACTGCACTGCTGCCGCTGCCCGGCGTCGGCCTGATTGCCGTTGGCAGCTACGATCCCAACCGTTTCTATCCCGGCATGGGCACGCTGTTCCTGCGCATGATGGGCGAATCGCTGGTGACGGGTTTACAGCGCTTCCACAGCGCTTGAGTGGAGTGACGCGGCGATGAGTGCCGTCCAGGCATTCCTGTCCTACCTGCAGGTCGAGCGCCGCATGTCGGCGCACACGCTGGACGCCTACCAGCGCGACCTCGCCGCGCTCAGCCAATGGTGCGAAGCGCACGAAGTCACCGATCCGCAGGCGCTGCAAGGCGATCAGCTACGCGAGTTCATCGCTAGCGAGCACCGCCGCGGCCTGTCGGCCAAAAGCCTGCAACGCCGCCTGTCGGCCTGCCGCAGCTTCTACGCCTGGCTGCTGAAGAACAACATCATCGACACCAGCCCCGCCGCCGGCCTGCGCGCGCCAAAGGCACCGCGCAAACTGCCACAGGTGCTGGACGCCGACGAAGCCGTGCAGCTGGTCGAACTGCCCACCGATGCACCGCTAGGCTTGCGCGACCGCGCCCTGCTGGAACTGTTCTATTCCTCAGGCCTGCGCCTGAGCGAACTCTGCGCCATGCGCTGGCGCGACCTCGATACCGCCAGCGGCATCGTGCTGGTGCACGGCAAAGGCAACCGCGAACGCACCGTGCCGGTCGGCTCGCATGCAGTGAATGCATTGCAGGAATGGCGCAAGGAAAGCGGCGGTACCAGCGAGAAGCCGGTATTCCCGGGCCGCGGCGGCGGCCCCATCAGCCAACGCGCCGTGCAGATCCGCATCAAGCAACTGGCGCAACGCCAGGGGCTGTTCAAGAACGTGCACCCGCATATGCTGCGGCACAGTTTCGCCAGCCATATTCTGGAATCCTCAGGCGACCTGCGCGGCGTGCAGGAACTGCTGGGGCATGCGGATATCGCAACCACCCAGATCTATACGCATCTGGATTTCCAGCACCTGGCCAAGGTTTATGATGCTGCGCATCCTAGGGCGAAGCGGAAGATTTAAGCGGGGGAACTATGGGGAACGAGTAGTCTGCTGGACGTCAGTTGGCGCCGGCTTTGCTCAGGCTTGTTAGCTGGATTGCGCATTACTAAAATAAAGGCGTATGAGCGGGGAGCTTGGTGCCATGCAGCGTGAACTGGGGAATGTGTACAGCTAGCGCTTGGATAAAAAGGGGCGGCGGTAAGGGAGCGGTTTGGCGGGGCAATGCTGGCGGCTGGCTCATCATTATGTTAGACCATTCGCCGGTGACTGTAGTGATGGTTCGCCGAAATTTGTGTCTCCACGCTAGAAGCTAGGTTGTATCAAACTCCGTTTAGAAGTTATGAGTATTAATAAAACTTTTTTTCAGGGTAGTTGTTATGCTGCACATTCTATTTTTTCGAGAGATAGCGGTGGATGATCTCGACAGAAATTGTTGTTTCATGTTGGAAGAGCATGAGTTCGAATTGCACCTCAGAGCTGTCGCGAATGATGCAGAGTGTCTGGACGGAGTCTCCGAGGTTCATAGGCACGGGTTGCATGCGATGGCTATAACAACGAATTCAACGCTTGAAGTTCTCTAGGCACAGCTGGTTTCTATTATCCGTGATAACGGGGAGTACTTGCGGATCCAGCTTTGATTGCCGAGCAGGTAGGTATGCTAAGTAATCTATTTATGATGTTTTTTTCGCTGCCTGCACTCAATGTAGGCGCCATTTTCTAGGGGGAATGATGTCAAAATGTAAAGTGCAGCTTGCGATTGTCGGCCATCCGCCGCCGGACTTCGATGCGCGTGAGCTAGCTTCATGGAATTCCAATGTCTTTGAGATAAGTTCAGTGATCGAGAGTTTTCAGCTGAACGAAGATGCGGCGGGGGATGACTGGGAGTTTTCCGATGTTCAGTTCGAAAATGCCGTTCGTCGCGATCCGACGTGCGACTTCCTTGTCATGTTTGTCACGGTGAAGTTGGAGTGCAATTGGTATCTTCGCCGGCTCTCTGATAATCGGATTGTTTTCACGTTCTACGAAATGGATCATATCGTTCGTCATCACCGGCTCCCTCTTAAGAATCTTTCACTTAGGGTGCTTTATGCAGCCGTTCTTGTATTTCGGCGTTATGGGAGCAGGATTCCCGTGGCGTCTGAAAGCACTAACTACGCGCATGATGAGACGCGCGGCTGCTTGTTCGATATGAATGCTAATAAGATGGATGTTGTGGCATCGCTTCATCGGCCTTGCGTGTGTGAGCGGTGTTGCTCGCAGCTAAAGGAGGCCAAGGTATCAAATGAGCTTATTGAAAGTGTAAAGAAAGAGATTCGTAAAGTGCAGAAGCCGCTAGCTGACCGGATTATTGATTTCGTGAGGGCGCACACTATTTTTTCTATATTTGTTTCCGTGCTCTCTGCGCTGGTTCTTGGTATAACGGCGTCGTTGATTGCTGCGTGGGTATATGAATTTATGAAGGCGACGCTATCATCATTCCTCCAAGCTTAGATAACTTTATGGGTCAACACAGCAGTTGCTGATCCAGTCTGGAAGCCAAGGCTGTGGTGCCGATATCGAGAGCTTCAGTTTGTGTCTATACGATGTATATCTAAGAGGCACAGGTTTTCGACACGGTTGCATGTTATCGCAGAGATCGAAACGCGGCGGAGGGAGCGCGGCGGGGAGCGATTTATAAAGGTGCTGGGCGAAATGACTTCAGTTGCCTGTGCAGAACAACTAATGGTCAAAGCGGCAACAATTAACTTCGGACTCTAGGGCGCGCCCGCTGTTTAAAGCGGGGCGTTGATTTAACTGTTTATCAAGTCGTCAAGCAGTTTTGTCGCGCGACTGCCGATCTGGAACAGATTGTCAGCTTTGATTGCCTTGTCCGCTAGACTGTTCATTCGCTGCCACAAGGATTTCAAGGATTGGCCGCCCTCGAAGGAAATATCGGTGAGATCGGATTCGCTGAAATAGATGTCGCCTGTTGCATACTTGACAGCCTCCTTGAGCGCGCCTGCGCCGCGAATCGGATACTGGGCTATTGCGAGCTCGGCAAGGCGTATATGTCTGCGAATTAGTGCAGTAAGCGGGGCAGGAAAGGCGTTGTCAATGAGAAGGAGTTCGAGTTGATTGATCAAGCCAACGAGATCGGCAAAATCCTCTTGCAGAATTCCCTCCTCCTCCACAGGAAGTAGTTCGCTGCAAAAGGCTAGGCCGGTATATACATCCTCAGTTAGATATTGCTTGATGTTCGCACTTTGCTTAGTCAGAAGTTGAGGGGATAGGGAGTTCTCGAGCTTCTTTAGTGGAGGTTCGAATATTTGAGCGGAGAAGCCAAGTAGATGAAGCTTGTCTTGAAGTAGATCGAGTTCATCAATCAACAGGTGTAGATGCTCTGATGTGCGGATCCAATTTCGGTTGTCAGATTCTCCTTCAACTGATAGCACTGCTTTCCATGCTTGAATGGCTGGGACATTCCCATTAATTGGTTTCCATTTCGTCATGATTGTATGTAGTCGAGAGGCGCTATTAAACTTCATGGTGCTCCTGCGATGAGTTGAAGGTAGGAGATCGATTTTTTGCGAGTAGCTTCAGCTTAAACCAACCTAGGTGTTTTGGCATGGAGATAGGCGGGCGAGGGTGCGCGAAGGGGTTTTTCCCCTGGTACGGTCGTTGCATATGTTGAATATCTCCGCGCTGGCTCGAGCATCTGCCAAGCCCCCATGACGCCACAGCCTGAAGCGGACATAATTCGATGCACTGAATTCCCCCTTATCCACTCGCTTCCCTCCGGGCACCCACGCACCCATGCTGACCTCCTACCTGCTGTTCTTCTTCGCTGGCTTGGGCGTCTTCAACGGTGCGGCGTTGTCGGTCTACCTGCTATGCCGAAAGCCCGTCAGGCCCGCCCAGCGTTGGCTTGCGGCCTTGGTGCTGATGCTGAGCCTGCGCACTGGCAAGTCCGTGCTGGTCTTCTTCTGGCCCGATATCTCCAAGCTGGTTCTGCAGGTTGGTTTGACCGCCTGCTTCTTCATTGGCGTTTGCCTGATCGGTTTCGTGCGGGCCTGGCTTGATCCCGATGGCCGGCAGACCCGGAACGATGCGGTTATCGCCTTGGGCCTGCTGGTGCTGGCGACTGCTTTTGGTGTCGCTTGGCCCTATACGGAGAACGTCGGCCTGTGGGCTGGGCCGGTGTGGGCGTCCATCCAGGTGATTTGGTTGGCATGCCTGCTGGTGGCAACGCTGCTGTTCCTGCGCGGCGGCAAACGAGGTCGCGCCGATACGGCACCCGGCGCGCTGAGCCGCAGCCATGTGGTCTCGGTGATTGTGGGTGTGGGGGTGATCTGGTTGGCCTATGCCACCTCCGGCTTGACGTCGTACATCGTCGGTGCGCTGTCGTTCTCGCTGGTGCTGTACCTGAGCATCAGTGTTGCGCTTGCCCGGCGTAGACCTGCTCCGGTCGCCGAGCCTTACCGTGACCGTAAGATCGCGGCTAGCGATGCCGAGGTGACGCTGCGCGCCCTGCACGCGTTGATGGCCGACGAGGGCCTGTACAAGGACGCTGGCCTGACCTTGGCCAAGCTGGCCAAGCGGCTCAACATTCCCACGGCACGCTTGTCGCAGCTGCTCAACGACAATCTCAAGACCGCCTTCAAGCCCTACCTGGCACAGGTCAGGATCGAGGCCGCCAAGCAGTTGCTGCGCGCACAGGCGTCGGCATCGATGGAGGATGTGGCGGAGGCGTCCGGCTTCCTGTCCACCTCCACCTTCTACAGCAGCTTCAAGAAGGTGGAAGGGACAACGCCCGCAGCGTGGCGGCAGGCCCAGTCGCGCTTGGTGGTGGGCTCCTGAAACGTGTTTGGTGAGTCCGTAAACACGCTTCAGTAGATTGATTCGTAAAGGGATTCTGCAGACTTCGGGGCACCTATCCTCCGGAGTCTCTTCATGTCAGTAACGCGTTCCCAGCCGGCCGCTGCCGGCGCGATATCACTGCCAGCGCGTCTTGTCAGATGGTTCGCCGTGGTCAGCCTTGCGCTGTTGTTCGGCGGGCTGGCGCATGCCGAACCGGTTTCGGATGAGCGGGAGATCTCCGCGGTCATCCAGGACTATCTGCATGGCAGTTCGTACAACCAGCGCGATCGGCTCAGGCGCGCCTTCCATCCCGATGCGCGCCTATACCTGAGCCAGGGCACCGACGGCATGCGCGAGGTGGGCATCGCCGAATACACCAGCTGGTTCGGCAAGGAGCCGGGGCTGTTCAATGGCCGCATCGGTCGCCTGCTCGGTATCCAGGTCGAAGGCAATATCGCCACCGCCAAGGCGGAGATTCTGGTCAGCAAGGATCAGGCGCGCTTTGTCGATCTGTTCCTGCTGAAGAAGCTGGAAGGACGCTGGCTGATCATCAGCAAGACCGCCACCCGCGAAACCGCGCCCGCCCATGGCCGCCAGGTGGTGCTGGCGGTGTCCAACGTGGACATCATGCCCGGCACCCGCCTGAGCGCCGGCAACAGTTTCCTGGAGCTGGTGCGCGCCTATGCCGGTTTCCGCGAGGCGGGCTACGGCGTGCAGTTCGTAAGCCCCGAAGGCGGGGCCGTGCCGCTGGCCTATATCGACACCAGCAACCCCGAGCACAAAGCCGGCATCTTCGACGCCGACCTGATGTGGGCGCTGGCCAACACGCGCCGGCCCGACGAGGTGACGGCCAGCGACTATTCCGCGCTGATGTACATCGGCGGCAGTGCCGCGATGTACGGCGTTGCCGAGCACCCGGGCATGCAATGGTTGGCGGTGCGCATTTACGAGCAACGGGGCGGCATCGTCTCGGCGGTGTGCCACGGCAGCGCTGGACTGGTGAACCTGACCCTGTCAGACGGCTCCGCGCTGGTCAGCGGCAGGCGTGTCACCGGCTATCCCGATGCCTACGAGGACATGAGCGCGGCCTATTACAAGACCTACCCGTTCTCCATCGAACAGCGCCTGCGCGGCAGCAAAGCCCAGTTCAGCCATGGCGCGCGCGGCGCACCGCATGTGGAAGTTGATGGCCGGCTGATCACCGGCATGAACTGGGAATCCACCCGTGGCGTGGTGGCTGCGATCATTCAGCGCTTGGAGGTTGAGAGTGCTGTGCTACAAAACGCTGCGCAAGCGAGTGGTTGAGTAGCTGCAGCTGAGCCGGACTGCCCGCTGCTGGATGGCAGCGGGCGGACTGGAGCCTGGGTCAGAGTCGGGTTGATTGAAGGCTGGTTCCGATGCTTTGCGCGCGGGGCGACCGCTTGATGTTGTGACCAAGTCGAAACGGAGCCCTCAGTTGATGGCGGGAAGTGATGCCGTCGTGCTCGATGCGCCATACAGGCCGTCATAGCCCGGCATCACTTCATATGCAGGCAAGTAGCCCTTCTTGTCGCCCACGAAACGATTGTTTGGGATCGGCGTGACGCCACACTCCGGCACGCATACCCAAGCTGTACCGGCAGGCCCACGTACGTAGACGCTGTGTGGGTTGCGATCAGACAGCAAGTATCCTGCCGGTTCATAGTCTGGCATTCCCTGGCGGCCCTTTTTGCGGCTGGCGTGAACGTTCCCAAGCAAAGCGATCACCGGGGTGCCTCCGTTGTGTGCTGCTCTGATGCGCATCGCCATGCCGGCGTCCCTCGATCCTGCCATGCCATCGTCGACGGCCAGCAGGCTGATTCCTGCACCTTCGGCATGAAGTGTTCGTAGCCGGTGCAGCAGTTTCAGCATGGCTGCGCTGGATCGTCCATCCTGGGGCTGGCGTGTCCAGAATCGGCCGCTCAGAAGGGCTGCCTGATCTGCGTCGGCGCCATCGCTCGTCAGGAAGTGATCGAGCCTTGCCTGCTCCTCTATCGGAACCTCCAGCGCCACTACCACTGCATTGCCCGACTTTGCGCTGGCGCAGGCCAGATCGCCAATCAGCGCTGGTGCCTCGTTGGTGCCATGGACTTCACCTACCAGCAGCAAGCTGGGCGCAGGCATCGTGAGAGGCCAGGTGCAGGCGGTCTTGTCGTCGGCCAAGGCGATGCCGCTCGCGAGCGCAGTTGATGCCAGTAGCAGAAGGGAAAGAAGTGACTTCATGTCGAGACCCTTGTGTGGATGAGCAGTTATGGCGGCGCAGCCACTGTACATGCAGGCAGTCTGTATGCGCCTCCCGTTTGAAGCCAATACACGGATGAGCAGTGGGCCATGCTCATCAGGAAGCTGCAGAAGCATCAGTTGGAAGAAACAGCAATCCGCACTGAAGCATTGCCGTTTGATAGCGAAGGTCGCCGACAGTAGTTCTGACAGATTTCACGGGAAACGTCTCAAAAGTAGCGGCGCAGCGTCAAATCAGTTCAGTGCTATGGCCTAATCGGGCCGCGCTCGCGATAGCCGGAAGCATCGCGCGCATTTCGCCCTGATCAAGAGTCTGTCGATATGGATATCCGACACTCGGCACTGCTCGCTTCATTGACGTCGTTGTCGCACAACAATCGCCTGATCCAGCTGCAGGGGCCGCATGACGGTCTGGTGGTGGAGCGTTTTGAAGGGCAGGAAAGCATCTGCGGCGCGTCCCGCCTGCAGATCGATTGCCTGTCCACCGATGCCTTCCTGGATATCGATCCTTGGCTGGAACAGCCACGGACGCTGCAGTTGCGGACGGCAAGCGGTGCGCTGCGACAATGGCACGGCCTATGCACTGAAGTGGCGCAGTTGGGCAGCGATGGCGGTTTGGCCCGATACCAGTTGGTGCTTGAACCGTGGACTGCGTTGCTACGCCTGCGCCGCAATGCCGTGATCTTCCAGGACATGGATGTACGCGGCGTCTGCGAGCGGATCTTTGCCGACTACCCGCAGGCGTCCTATCGCTTCGACGCGGAAGCGGCGCTATCGCAGCGGCCCATCATTACCCAATACCGCGAGACCGACTGGGAGTTCGTTACCCGCCTGCTGGCAGAGGTTGGCTTGGCCTGGCGTATCGAGCAGGCGCAGGACGGCGAGGGTAGTCACACCTTGGTGGTGTTTGGGCCACAGGCGCAGCTTCCGGATATGGGTGCGGTGCGCTTCCATCGCATTGCGGCCACTGAGGCCAGTGACGGCATCGCCGCGTTCAGTGAGCGCCAGCAGTTGGTCGCGAACAGCAGCACGGTGGCCAGTTGGCATGGCGAGCAGATCAGGGCAGTTCCCGCACAGACAAGTACGGCAGCCGGTGAGCTGCCCACGCTTGAGGTGTATGTGCAGCCGCGTGCCGGGCGTTTTGCCGATGCCAGCTGGGCGCAGAACGAAGCACAAGCGCGCCTGGATGCTTTGCGGCTGCCGCAGCTGTTGTACAGCGGTAGCGGCAGCGAGCGTCGGCTGGCGGCGGGCGCCTGCTTCAGCCTTGTCCAACACCCGCAGTACGAAGCGCAGCAATTCCAGGTGCTGGTGGTGCAACACGTCGCAGTCAACAATCTGGACAGCGGAATCGCCGAGCTATTGGGGCATAGCGAATTGGAGCGCGGTAGCTACCGCAATCAGTTCCTCGCCACCGATGCCGCAGTGCCAGTGCGGGCGTTGCCGCAGGATCGCCCCAGCCTGCACGGTCCGCAGACCGCACGGGTAGTGGGCGTCGCCGATGCCACAATCAGCCCCAATCGCGAACATCAGGTGCGTATCCAGTTCAACTGGCAGCGCGGCAGGGCACCCAACCCAGGCGGAATCGTCGACACCGGCAGCAGCCAGCCCGGGCACGCGCCTGGCGATCACACTAGCGGTAGCTGGGTGCCGGTTGTGGAATGGGTAGCCGGCCCCAACTGGGGAACCGCATTCCTGCCACGCATCGGCAGCGAAGTGCTGGTGGAATTCCTGCACGGCGACATCGACCAGCCGCGCATCACCGGCCAGCTGTACAACGGCGAAGTCGCACCGCCGTTCGGCGGCGGCATCGATGCACAGGCACAGCACCCCGGCGTGCTCAGCGGCCTGCATACGCAAGCGCACGATGGCAGCGGTACCCAGCAATGGGTGATGGATGACACGCCCGGTCAGCTACGCACGCGCCTGCACAGCTCATTGGCGGACAGTCGCTTGGAGCTGGGCTATCTGATCCAACACCAGGACAAAGCACGCGGCGCACTGCGTGGCGAAGGCTTTGAACTGGCCACACAGGGCTGGGGCAATGTGCATGCCGGCGGAGGCCTGCTGCTGTCGGCCAGCACCCAGCAAGGCGCCGCATCCACGGTAATGGATAACGCTGAAGTCGTCGCCCAGCTCAAAGGCGCCGAACGCGGCCTGGAGCAGATGCAGCAGACCCTGCAGCAACAACAGGTTCCGGGACTAACGGCATGGCAGAGCACCGGCCTGTTACGTGAGCTGGCGGATCCACACGCCGAGGGGCGCTTTGAAGCTGAGGTCAGCGGCCAATCGCAGTTCAAACCCAGCGACGGCCGTAAGCCTGGCGATGAGCCGGTTGAGCGCTTCGCCAAACCAATGTTGCTGGCAGAAGCACCAAACCACATCGCCTGGACCACACCGGCAAGCGCAATTGCATATGCCGGCCAGAACCTGCAGGTCACGGTACAACAAGATCTGCATGCCAACAGCGGTCAAACCATCGCCACCGTCTCTGGTGGGCAGGTTTCATTGTTCGCGCAATATGGACCGGTACGGTTGATCGCAGCCAATGGCCCGGCGAGTCTGCAGGCGCACAACGGTGAGCTGGAAGTGCTCTCTGAGCAGGCACTCACCATCACCGCGACCGATGCCTGCATCGATGTACTCGCGCAGAGCAAGGTGGTACTGCAGGCCGGTAGCAGCGCCATCACCTTGGAAGGTGGCGATATCACCTTCAGCTGCCCTGGGGAGTTCAAGGTCAGGGCTGGGGATCATCCCTTTATGGTTGGGGAGAACGCAGAGCCGTTCATTCCTTCATTGCCAAACGGCGCGGCTAGAGCTGCTCGATGGATCGCGCTTCATTTTCAGGATGCCGAGACCCTGCAAGCCATGGAAGGTACTGCGTATGAGATCCACTTCAAGGGTGGATCAGTGATCAAGGGAAAGCTCAACGCAGAGGGGCAAGCTCATCATGAGCCGGTTCCTACAAGGGAAGTCGAGAAGATTGTCTACGAACCTCGCGAGTCTGGCGCAGAAGATGCGTGGCCTGCGCTGGAGTTGATCGGGAGCATCGTGCAAGGAGCGGATCATGGGTGATCCGCAGCAAGATCGTCCCAATGAAGCTGCACCGGTTAGCGTGCAGCAATTGCGCGAAGCGCTTGGATTCATTACCGAGCAGTACAACAACGTTGTAGACGGCGGAAAAAACGTCTTTGTCTGGCTGTGGGAGGCGCTGCAAGGCGACTTCAATCAGCAGCGTAGCACCGGCCAAGTCGTGTTTGATACGGTTGTATCGATGATTCCAGGTGTCGATCAGGTTTGCGATGTGCGCGACATAATCGCCAACTGTAAGCAGATCGACGAAAACAAAAGCAACGCATGGGCTTGGGTTGGACTCGTGCTTACTTTGATCGGCTTGTTTCCCACGTTGGGCTCGCTGGTCAAGGGTGTGCTTAAAATATTCTTCTTGTTTGTACGCCGATTTGGCCTGAATCACGTCACCCGTGCTGTTGATGAGGCGATGAGTTGGGTTATTACACTGTTGCGCAGAAGAGAAATTGCCCAGTACTGGAAACATCTTCGTTGGGATCGTGTGTTTCACGAGTTGGCGCGTCAGGTGCGCGTCGTTCGCGACCTTGTGACCTCGGCCAATCTGCTGAATGCCTTCGATCGCGGCATCTTGTTGATGCGCAATCTGCTTGGGAAGGTTGAGGATATTCCATTCATAGGTGCCAGTGCGAAGACAACGATGGAGCTGGTTGGACGGATAGGGGAAGAGGTCAATAGCTACATTGGCGCCGCGTTGCGTCCTGTTCACGAGATCATGGAAGCGATCATCCGACGGTTGGAAATTGAAGATATCCTGCAGCGCGGCGGCATCCTTGATGCGCGCAATGTGCATTTTACGGGGACGTTGCCGGAAGCCCATGCAGTTACGCTGATGCAGCGTATGAATCCGCAGCCTGCTTGGCTCAACAAAGGGACGCCGAGCCAATACATTCCTTTGAGGCCCGCCAAAGTAAGGCAGAGCATTCAAAGTGCTGCAAATGACGGTTATCCAGCTCTTTCAGATCCCCAGATAAAAAGCTTCGCAAGAGGGATGAAATCAGTGGTGCTGGAGGGGCCGCTTAAGCTCTATCGTGTAGTCTCCCCATCCAATGCCGGGGCGGGATCTGACTGGATGACTGAAGATGTCTTCCGAGCGATAGCGCGTTCAGCTACGCCGCGAAATGATTGGCGGAAGAAATTGGCGGTTTGGCCCGATTGGAATCCAAATGGTCAGTTCGTTGTTTATGAAATAAAAGCAGGTGAAAAACTCAAGGTCTGGAAAGGCCCGGCGTCGGCGCAAATAAAAGAAAACGGGTCGCTTCCGGATCATTTTCTGGAAGGCGGATATGAGCAGGTCAAGTTCGATGCCAGTATCCCTTATCGCGCCGACGGGAGTTTTCCTGTTGGCGCTAGTGGAAAGCCGTTGAATACGCATGCAGATACCATGCGGTTCTATGATGTGAACCAAACAACGGGCGTGATGACACTAAGTAGCACGATGACTTACGCCGCTTGGAAAGCTCTTCCTGCCAGTGATCAACTGAAGTACATCAGCATTCGTGAAGCCATGAACAATCCTCGGATTAGCGGGCCTTACGATACTGGCTGGGGCACATTAGATTTTTCGTCCCAATTGGTGAATGTAAAGCTTGGGCTCCCGAACATCCCCGGTCAGATAACAAAGCAATAGGTCATGTCAATCAATAGCGATCTCAATCCGTGGCACAAGCGTCAAGCCACCCTGCTTTATCACTTCACCTCAAATGAGTACCTGCAGGGGCTGCTGCGACGAATCGACAGGCTCATTGCCATGGCTAACGGTTTCCTGGACGAGCGGACACCTTTCGACTCGCTAGGGTTGGCAGTGGGGAACTGGCAACAACTGGACACCGCCGCTCACTTTTCGACCCATGCGTTTCCTGCATTGATCGAGTTCCGGGAGGGTGTTGTTGAGGCCATCGCACTTAGGGCCAGTGAGGTGTACCGCACTGCGGGTGAGAACCAGTGTGGTCGCATGCTTGAGGAGTACGGCCATCACATGACCTGGGCGACTCCAGATCAAGAGAGTGCATTCAAGGAAGAGGCCGCCGCGGTTTTCAGCTACGCAGGGCTCATTAGTTCGATTACGGATCGGCTTGGCGGGCTGGATGATTTTTGGTTTTGGATAGTTTGGACTGAAGGACTTGTTGACGCTCACAGAATTCCCCGCTTCCGGGTACGCAAAGACATCGTAGCTTTCTCGGATCAACCTCCGCCGCGTACGGGCGTCTACGTGCCGAAAGAAGGTCCGTATGGCGCTTTGCAGTTTGCGTGGACGGGAGGCCGCGGCGAGTTGATAGGAGCAAGTAGCCTCAATGAATTCGGCCGTAGCGTTGTTCAGCGCATTGGCAGGGCCGGCCTTTGGGGCGACAGTGCGGGGCTGTACGAAATACTGGATAGAAATCGAGGGATGACCCCCTACGATTGGTCATATATCACCGCAGATAAAGCCCACATCGCCAATTCATTCGTAGCCTCGGAATGCTTTGAAGACCGCCCAAGCGAATGGTATTTCGTAGAGATGATCGAAGGCGAGTTTGAGGAGATAGACGGCACATACGCAGGCACATCGAGTGTTGATCTTCGTCCGCAGCGGGTGCCCGCTGGAAAGGCGGTGCCAACCAGCGGCTGGTGGTATACCCCTGCACAAGGTGCGCGTCGCTACTTCAAGGAAGGAGAAGTGTTCCCTGAAATCGTAGGCAGCGATTGGGGTAGCACCTTTTGGCTGTGGGCCGCTGATCAAGCCGCTCCACGGATCGGCTGAGTGCTACTGGTAGTTTCGGTAGCGCCCATTGGGGAGGAGGACCTAGCTGCCTCCTCCAGCCTCGCACTGGCTGCATTCAAATACGCATTCCTGGAATGCTTCTATTCGTTTGGTTTGGCTTGACGTTGATGCTGATTCAGTAATCACAGTTTCGCGTTGAGCGCGGGCGGTTTACGAATGTGTCGGCAACCGGCAAGAATGCAGTGCTGGGCTCAGCGAACACGCAGATGCTTGGCTGATACTTTCGCAGGGGTCCCTACTTTCACGGAGTGATGGCAATGGCTTCGCCGAGTCTGATTGCACTTACCTTGTTTGTCGCATGGGCGCTGGTTCTTATGGCGCTCATGGAAGTCATCCGATCAAAGCTTGTCTTTCAAAAGACTGTTCTGGCAAATGAGTTCAGGCCGGACAACGCGAATCTCTCTCCGTTCATGCAACGGTTGGCGCGTGCTCACGCGAACTGCATCGAGAACATACCGGTTCTGGGCGGATTGTTGCTCATTGCGGTTGTCAGCGGACGCGAGCATGTCACCGATCCATTGGCCTATGTTCTGGTGGTCGCGCGTTTCGTGCAGACGCTGATCCATCTGGCCTCATCTTCTTCGCTGGCAGTGACCCTGCGGTTTGTCGCATTCATCGTTCAAGTGATGATTGGCCTGTACTGGTCTTTCAAGTTGCTCACTTCGATTTGACGGGCAATCAGCCGCCTAGTAGGCGCGGGCGGCGATTATTGGTGTGCGTGAGGCGGGCGGTTCCGGTGCTCTACGGTGGCCGGTTGTGTGCCATCCCTTGAGCTGGCCAGGCAATGCAGTGGGGCATGAAAAGAAGGAGCTCGTATGGCCCTCTTGCGGCCAAACACAGGCATTGAGAGTCGTTTGAGCTGTTGGAGTGGTTCCATCGTAAAGACATGCGGTTCCGCATCGGGCGCAGCCAGGGTGTAGGCTTGTGTAATTCCGCCGCGCCTGTGCCAGTTGCCGCGGCTTGATCTAGCGCTTGTCTGTTTTGGAAGACCGCCGCATGACCAACAAAAGCCGCAACTCCGCCTCCACGGTGCAGGCCTTCATTGAAGCCTCGGATCATCCGCTCAAAGCCGAGATTCTGTCGCTAAGGAACCTCCTGCTCACCATCGACCCAGCGATCGCTGAGGAGATCAAGTGGAATGCACCGAGTTTTCTCACGTCGGAGCACTTTGCCACCATGCACCTGCGCGCCAAGGACTCTTTGCAGCTGATTCTTCACCTGGGCGCTAAACCGAAGGGCACGGTTGCAGCCGATGCCATCGTCGACCCGGATGGGTTGCTCACTTGGCTAGGGCCGGGTAGGGCATCAGTACTGTTCAGCGGCTCGGGTGATGTGGACAGGAAGGCCGGCGCGCTGACAGCGATAGTCCGGCAGTGGGTCAACCATCTTTAGGCCGCTTTCCAGCCACTCTGCTGTCATCCCTTCGGATCAACGGAGGCTGAGCAGCCGCTTTCAAGCCTGATGCCGGGCACCGAGGAGTCTTTATGACGGTCAAGCGCATGGACAACATCGGCATCGTTGTAGAGAACCTGGATGCCGCCATTGAATTCTTCAGCGAGCTCGGCCTCAGCCTTGAAGGGCGGATGCCGATCGAAGGCGAGTGGGCGGGCCGTGTCACTGGCGTGCGTGATCAGCGTGTCGAGATTGCGATGATGCGCACACCCGATGGCCACAGCCGGCTGGAGCTCTCACGCTTCGACGCCCCTGCCATTGCATCCGATCACCGCACTGCACCGGTCAACTCCCTGGGCTATCTACGTGCCATGTTCACGGTTGTGGACCTTGAAGACACTCTCGAACGGCTCAAGAAACTGGGCGCGACGGTGGTTGATGAGGTGGTGAAGTACCAGGATACCTACCGGCTCTGCTACATCCGTGGCGTCGAGGGAATCCTGATCGGGCTTGCCCAGGAGCTGGAGCACCCGCGTCCGCAGTAAGGACGATGGAAGAACGGCCTGCCTCCGCGCTGAATCCAGCTTCGCCTGGCGGGGAGTGACTCGGGCAGTGGCGTGCCCGGGTGCTGGCTGAGGCCGGCGATCGGAGGGTAGATCGACCAAGGTCATCCGTTGCGCTTGACGGCCTGGCGGCCCGCTGTGACTATCCGCGTATTCATCTTGGCTACCAAGGTTCCACCATGTCTGGCTTGCTCGGCGGGTTGATTGAGGGAATTGTGGATTTCGTTACTGATATCTGGGTGCTGCGCAGGCAGCGCTCGGGCAGGAACAGGCCTGCAAACTCCTTGGGCAAGGACGCGGCGGATACCGCATTGTTCGATGTCTGGGCGTTGCTGCTGTCGATGTTGGCGTTTGTTTGTTTCGCGGTATTGTTCTTCGTGCTGAAGCTGCCTTTGTGGATCGGCTTGCTGCCGGTAGTAGCGGCGGTTGTCTACCTGGTCTATCGGTGGTTCGCACTGGTGCGAGCGCAGTGACAAGGGTTTTCGCCCGGTAAAGGAAGCGATTGACGATGATGGGTGGTAAACAGGCCGACGCGATTGCCCAGGCCCTGCTCGCGCCGCGGTTGGATGTTCTGGAGGCGCGTGAGCGCAGGCGTGCAGAGGAAGCCGCGCATCTTGCTCGCAAGCGTCGCGTGGCATGGTTTGCACTGGCAGGCTGGGGCGTCGGCGCGGTAATTGCATATGTTGCCGGGGAAGGCTTCGCGCTCGGCATCGTCTGGGGTGGGCTGGTGGGTTCCGCCATCGGTTGGCTTGCTACACGCAAGGCGGCTGCTTGAGACCGGTTTGATCGCCTTGTTGTAGCGACGCCTGCGCTCGTCGCAGGCCCGCGCAGCACGTGCCTGCGACCATTCGCCTGGCCGGGATGTGACCCACTTCGTTGTAGCCCGTCGCTGCTTGCGTAATATGCGCAAGGCCAGCCCGGCAAGCATCCGGAGTATCCCTGTGCCGCCACGCAAGCCCGTCTCCGTTTTGCCCGTGCTGCGCTCCGCTGCCTTCGCCGCGGTACTGATGGCGATAGCACCGGCCATCCATGCGCAGGCGCCCAACGCCAGCACGCCGGCTGAGCCCTCATTCAATGCCTTGCTTGATGCGCAGACGGTGGTGGCCATCAATGCCGATCCCGAGCTGCGCACCATGCTTGGCCTCAGCGGTGATGGCCTGGATAGCTTGTCCAGCCAGCTCACCGATGTCTCGCTACAGCAGCGTGAGGTCAATCGTCGCTTTTTGGCCGATAACCTTGCCGCGCTCAAGCACTGGAGCGGGGCACCGCTGGATCCTCAGCAGCGTTTGAGCGATGGATTGGCACGCTGGTTCTACCAGTCGCAGATCGATCTGATGGCGGTGCCGTGGGCCGCGGCGTGGGTGCCGATGGGCGGCAGCACCTATGCGGTGGACCAGTTGTTCAGCCTGCCGGTGATCCTGCCGCAGTTCATGGACAACCAGCATGTGGTCACCGATGAAGCCAGCGCCTTGAGTTACATCGCGCGGCTGCAGGCGATGGGCAACAAGCTCGATCAGATCCGCGCCAACCTCGATATGCAGGCCGGGCAGGGTGTGGTGGCACCGGAGGTGGCGCTGCAGGGCGCCGCGGATCAGTTCATCGCGCTGCTTACGCCTGCGCCGAAGGACAGCCTGTGGGTGAACTCGCTGCGGCGCAAGCTGGAAAAAGTGTCTGCGCTGCCGGCGCCGCGCCGTGAACAACTGATCGCACAGGCAACGGCTGCGGTGCAGAGTTCCGTCAATCCCGGTTACCAGCGTTTGCTTGCCGATGTGCAGGCGCTGCAGGCGCGGCATCTAGGCAACAAGGGTGTATGGGCGTTGCCGCAGGGCAAGGTCTATTACGACGCCGCGCTGCGCTGGTATACCAGTACTGATCTTGATGCCGATGCCATCCACCAGATCGGCCTGGATGAAGTGGCGCGGCTGGACAAGCAGATGGATGCACGCTTGATCGAACTTGGCCTGCGTGATGGCAGTGTCGCCGAGCGCATCCAGCAATTGCGTGAAGATCCACGCTATCGCTACGCCGACAGTGATGCTGGCCGTGAGCAGTTGCTGGGCGATATCCGCCAGCGCCTCGTGGATCTGGAGCCTATCCTGCCAACCTGGTTTGGGCGGGTGCCAACCCAGAAACTGGCGGTGGAACCGGTGCCCAAACACATGCAGAAGACCTCGCCGGGCGGTTATTACTATCCACCGGCGATTGATGGCTCACGGCCCGGCACCTTGTTCGTCAATCTGGGTGATATCGAGTCCAATACGCGCTGGAGCATCCCCACGTTCACCTACCACGAAGGTGCACCTGGCCATCACTTCCAGATATCCATCGGCCAGACCCTGACCGACCTGCCGATGCTGCGCCGCAGCCTCAACCCCAGTGCCTTCAGCGAAGGCTGGGCGCTGTATGCGGAGCAGCTGATGGCTGAAGCCGGTGTCTACAAGGACGACCCTGCCGGTGATCTTGGCCGGCTGCAGGCGGAGATGTTCCGCTCGGTGCGATTGGTGGTGGACACCGGCCTGCATCGCAAGCGTTGGACGCCGGAGCAGGCGGTGGCCTATATGCAGCAGACCACCGGCATGAATCCCGGCGATGTGCGTGTGGAGATCAACCGCTACCTGGTGCAACCGGGCCAGGCGTCGTCCTACAAAATGGGCCATCTGCGCTTGCTTGAGCTGCGCGAACATGCCCGCAAGGCGCTGGGCGACAAATTCGACATACGTGCCTTCCACGATCTGATCCTCGGCAACGGCGCGATGCCGATGACGGTGGTGACGCAAGCCGTGGATGCCTGGATTGCGGCCGGCGGCGGCGAGCCCAAGCGTTAGCAGTGAACGTAGTTGTTGTAGGCACACGCGACAGCGTGTCTTCCGTAGTGCCGAGCCATGCTCGGCAAGGGGCTTCCCATAGTGCTCAAGCGCAGCAACGCTCGGCTTTACCAACACTAGCAGGCACCCCCAGCGTCGAAGAACTGCAACGTCCGATCATGGCGAGCGTGAGCGCCTGCCAGCGTTGATGCTGTAGGCCCCTATCCAACGGACCGCAGCATGGCCGCCTTCGTTTTACACGCTCTTCGCCACACCTCATTCGAGGCGCTGTTCCAACTGGACGATGCGGCGCTTGCTGCGCGGCAGATGACGCGGGTGATTGCGACGGCAATCTCGGGCTTCCCGTGTCGGGTGAGCCTGGCCGATGCCGAGGTTGGCGAGGAACTGTTGTTGCTGTCGTATCAACATCAGCCAGCGGATTCACCGTATCGCGCCAGCGGCCCCATCTTTGTCCGCCGCGGCGTGCTCAGCGCGACGCCAGCGACAGACGAGGTGCCGGCACAAGTACGGCGCCGGCTGATGTCGCTGCGTGCCTATGACCGGGAGGATCGCATCATCTCAGCCGAGGTCTGCGACGGCTTGCATGTCGCCGATTGGCTGCAGCACGCGTTTGATGACGCGGGTGTGGCTTACGTGCACCTGCATTTTGCTAGGTATGGCTGCTATGCCTGCCGTGCCGACCGCGCCTGAAGCACCACCGGGCCATGGGCGGGCTGACCCCGCTGCTTGTGTGGCAAAGCGCAAGCCGGCAAACCATTGCCCACGGGTTTGGCTTCACAGCCTTGCCCTGCGTTGATTTCCGTCAAGGCAGCGCGGCAGCCAGTGGCGCATGGTTGGAACCCGGGCGAGGAGGTTGCCGTGATGGCGAAGCCATTTCCATTGAATCCAAAGCACCCCGAGCGGATCTGCTGGGGCTGCGATAAATATTGCGGGACCGATGCCTTGGCCTGCGGCAACGGCTCCGGGCGTACCCAGCATCCAGTCGAATCGCAGGGCGAAGATTGGTATCTGGCCTGGGGGATCGAACCGGATCCGCTCAGGCCGGGGCAGGCCAGCAAGCCGCAGCGCTGAGGGCCGGCACGCCTGCTGTGGCCAAACCGGTGTTTGCGCATAGACTGGCGCCAAGGATAAGGAGATTCCGCTATGAGCTATGGCGTTGGACAAGGTGTGGGTGGTTCGGACGAAGCGCAGCAAACCCGCTGTGCCTGTCTGCTGTTGCTGGATACATCGGCGGCGATGAGCGGGCAGCGTATTGATCAGCTCAATGCGGGCTTGATGCACTTCAAACAGGCGCTGTACGCCAATGCGCAGAGCGCGCAGCGTGTTGACGTGGGCATTGTCAGCTTCGGGCCGGTGCGCACGGTCACCGAGTTCGTATCGGCGGACCGGTTCTATCCGCCGTTCCTGGTCAGCTCGGCGGATACGCCGATTGGCGCTGCCATCGAGCAGGGCGTCGAGATGGTCCGCCAGCGCACGCAGTACTACCAGGCCAACGGGCTTGCTTACTACCGTCCGTGGGTATTCCTGATCACTGCCGGGGCACCCAGCGACAGCTGGCGCAATGCCGCCGAGCTTGTGCGGCAGGGCGAGGCCGACAAGGATTTCCAGTTCTTCGCGGTTGGCATGGAAGGTGCGGACATGGCAGCGCTGGGGCAGATCTCGGTACGCCCGCCACTGAAGTTGAAGGAAGCGAATTTCCGCGAACTTTTCGACTGGCTGTCCGCGAGCATGGATACGATTGCCCGCTCCAGCCCCGGTGATACGGTGCCCTTGATCAATCCGACAGCGGCGGGTGGTTGGGCGTCGGCCTGAGCTGCCCTCGGTTGTGGGAGCGGCGTCAGCCGCGAAGCCGGCAGCGCTGGGACCATAGCCATTAGAGCAATCTGATCTATTTCTTGCTTCGCGGCTGACGCCGCTCCCACAAATCGGGGGCGGGGACAGGGGTGTTGCCGAGCATGGCTCGGCACTACAGGCGGGTTTTTCTGAACGGTGGCTGTCGCTGGCGGGGTGGGGGGGAGGCTTGATCGCGGCGCCCACCGGCCCCATTACCGGTGAACAGTATTCCGGAGGCCGTATGGACCCCAGTCAGAACCCGAATGTTTTTCATGCCACCACCATCTGCTGCGTGCGTCGCGGCGAACACGTGGCGATTGCTGGCGACGGTCAGGTCACCCTGGGGCACACGGTGATGAAGGGCAATGCGCGCAAGGTGCGCCGGCTTGGCCGTGATGGCCAGGTGCTGGCGGGCTTTGCCGGTGCCGCCGCCGATGCCTTCACCCTGTTCGAACTGTTCGAGGCCAAACTCGAGAAGCACGGCCAGCTGACCCGTGCGGCGGTGGAGCTGGCCAAGGATTGGCGCACCGATCGCCGCTACGGCAAGCTCGAAGCGCTGCTGGCCGTTGCCGACCGGGAAACCTCGCTGATCATCAGCGGCACCGGCGACGTGATCGAGCCGGAAGACGGCATCATCGCGATTGGTTCTGGCGGCTCCTATGCGCTCAGCGCGGCGCGGGCCCTGCTCAAGCACACCGATCTGGATGCGCGCGGTGTCGCCACCGAGGCGATCAACATCGCCGGCGGCATCTGCATCTACACCAACACCAACGTAGTGGTGGAAGAGCTCTGAGCTCTTCGGCCATCAACTGCGAGCACCCCATGAACCATAAGATCGAAGTTTCTTCCGCCACCATGACCCCGCGCGAAATCGTGCAGGAGCTGGACCGCCACATCGTCGGCCAGCACGACGCCAAGCGCGCGGTCGCCATCGCGCTGCGCAACCGCTGGCGCCGCATGCAGCTGCCCACCGAGCTGCGCAACGAGGTGATGCCCAAGAACATCCTGATGATCGGCCCCACCGGCGTCGGCAAGACGGAGATCGCGCGCCGCCTGGCAACGCTGGCCAATGCACCCTTCGTCAAGGTCGAGGCCACGCGCTTCACCGAGGTCGGTTATGTCGGCAAGGACGTGGAACAGATCATCCGTGACCTGGCCGATACCGCGGTCAAGCTGTACCGCGAGCAGGCCAAGGTGCGCGTGCGCACGCAGGCCGAAGAAAAGGCCGAAGACCGCATTCTTGATGCCTTGCTGCCGCGTCGCAGCGTTGGTATTGGTTTCGACCCGGAAGCGGCACGTAACGAACCGTCGGCTGCCGATAACGAAACCCGTATCAAGTTCCGCCGCATGTTGCGTGCCGGCGAGCTGGACGAGCGCGAGATCGAGCTGGACGTTGCTGCCAACGTCAGCATGGACATCATGACCCCGCCGGGCATGGAGGAAATGGGCCAGCAGCTGAAGTCGATGTTCGCCAACCTCGGCAGCGCCAAGTCGAACAAGCGCACGCTGAGCATCAAGGCCGCACGCCCGCTGCTGATCGAGGAAGAGGCCGGCAAGCTGGTCAACGAAGACGACATCCGCACTGCCGCGATTGAAGCCTGCGAGCAGCACGGCATTGTGTTCATCGATGAGATCGACAAGGTGGCCAAGCGCAGCGATGCCGGTTCCTCCGGCGGCGATGTGTCGCGCGAAGGCGTGCAGCGCGATCTGCTGCCGCTGGTGGAAGGTTCCAACGTGTCCACCAAGTACGGCACGGTGAAGACCGATCACATTCTGTTTATCGCCTCCGGTGCGTTCCATCTGGCCAAGCCGAGTGATCTGATTCCGGAACTGCAGGGTCGCTTCCCGATCCGTGTCGAGTTGGGTGCACTGAGCAAGAATGATTTCGTGCGCATCCTGACCGAACCGAAGGCGGCGCTGACCAAGCAGTACGAAGCCTTGTTGGCGACCGAAGGCGTCAAGGTCAACTTCACCGCCGAGGCGGTGGATCGTTTGGCGGAGATTGCATTCCAGGTCAACGAGCGCCAGGAGAACATCGGCGCGCGTAGGTTGCACACCGTGCTGGAACGCCTGCTGGATTCGCTGAGCTACGAGGCACCGGATCGCGATGGCGACAGCATTGCGATCGACCCGGCGTATGTGGACAAGCACTTGGGTGAGCTGGTGAAGGACCCGGACCTGAGTCGCTATATTCTGTGATTGTTGGTTTGGGTTGGTGAGAAGCGGCGGCACTTTGGTGTCGCCGTTTTTTTTTGTCGCACCCACGCACGGGCAGTGCCGTAGCCAACACCGTAGCCCGGGTAAGCGCAGCGCACCCGGGGCCGTTGGTGCAGCGGCCTTTGGTAGTGCCGAGCCATGCTCGGCGGAGGCTCTACCGGGAAAGCCTCTGCCGAGCATGGCTCGGCACTACAGGTAGCGCGCTTTGCTGCAGCGTTTAGCCCTCCCTTTGCCGCAGG
>NZ_LDJJ01000049.1 GCF_001431465.1 Stenotrophomonas terrae
GGCACTACAGGGTCAGGCCTTTTTCGGCGATACCCACATCGCGATGCGGGCCTGGAACACTTCCACGCCCTTGCTGTCGGTCACCCGCACCAACACCGGCAGGTCGTAGCCGGCGGCGGCACTGACGATGGGAATTTCCGGGCTGGCCACTGCCGTCAATACACCCAGCGCCTTGGCCTGGTACTTCACTTCCATGCCCTTGGGGATCCAGCGCATGTCGGCGGGCAGGCTGGCGTCGACCATGACACCGCCGACCAGCTCGGCCAGATTGCACATGGCAATCGCATGCACGGTGCCGATGTGGTTGCTGATGCGGCGGCGCTGGCGGATCACGCCTTCGCAGCGGCCCGGTTCCAGCACGGTGATCAGCGGCGAGATGCTGGCGAAGTAGGGCGCCTTGAAGCACACCGCGCGCGAGAACAACCAGTTGCCGGCGGGCCAGCGGCTGAAACGGCGGTACAGCGAAAGCAGCGGAGCGGTCATGGTGTGGATTCCTGAAAGAAAAACGGCGGGCACAAGGCCCGCCGTCGGTGTTGCGTGTGGCTTGGTTTACGCGGCCTGCTGCGGCTGCGGGCGCTGCTTGCCCGGCAGGTCGTAGTAGCCGGCCGAACGCAGTTCGTGCGGTTCGAAGTCGTCCACGGTGATCGTGTCCATGGTCAGCTCGCGCAGTTCTTCCAGCAGCTTGCGCTCGTCCTGGGTGATCACGCCCTCGGCCACGGCCTCGTCCAGCTGGCTGGCGAAGGTCAACGCCTCGATGCCCTTGGTCTTCAGCGCCTTGATGAACTTGCGCTCCACCGGCTCGGCCATGATTGCCTTGGACAGGTAGCTGTTGATGCGGCCGCCCGGGTTGTTCTCGCACGGGGTGAGGAACACGCCCTGGGCCAGGCGGTCACGGGCTTCGCCCGGGGCCATCAAGGTGGCGGCAACGCGACGGCTCAGGCGATCACCCGGTGCTTCGGCACGACGGCCGAACGGGAAGATCAGCGCCCACATCAGCCAGCCGATCGGACGGATCGGGAAGTTGCGCAGTGCAGCCGACAGCGACTCTTCGATCTTGTGCACGCTGTCGTGGAAGGCCCAGGCCAGCAGCGGCTGGTCGGCCTGCGGCGCGCCTTCGTCGTGGTAGCGCTTGAGCATGGCGCTGGTCATGTAGATGTGGCTGAGCACATCACCGAGGCGGCCGGACAGCGATTCCTTGAACTTGAGCTTGCCGCCCAGCGTCATCATCGAGATGTCGGCCATCAGCGCCAGGTTGGCCGAGTAACGGTCCAGCTTGCGGAAGTAGCGGCGGGTGTAAGCGTCACCCGGTGCAGCGCCGAAGCGCGCGCCGGTCAGGCCGAACCACAGCGAACGCACGGCGTTGGAAATGCCGAAGCGGACATGGCCGAACAGCGCCTGGTCGAATTCGCGCAGGCCAGCCTTGCGGTCTTCATCCTGCGCGGCCTTCATTTCCTTCAGCACCCACGGGTGGCAGAGGATGGCGCCCTGGCCGAAGATCAGCAGCGAGCGGGTCATGATGTTGGCGCCTTCCACCGTGATGGCGATCGGCGCGGCCTGCCAGCTGCGGCCGGCGAAGTTGCGCGGGCCCAGGATGATGCCCTTGCCGCCGATGACGTCCATCACATCGGAAATGACTTCGCGGCTCATGTTGGTGCAGTGGTATTTGGCAATCGCCGACGGCACCGACGGCACGTCACCACGGTCAACCGCGGCCGCGGTGGCCTGCGACAGCGCGCTGATTTTGTAAGCCTTGCCGCCGATGCGGGCCAGCGCTTCTTCCACGCCTTCGAAGCGGCCGACCGACAGGCCGAACTGCTTGCGGATGCGTGCGTAGGCACCGGTTACCACCGCGCCAGCCTTGGCACCGCCCGAAGCGGTGGAGGGCAGGGTGATGGAACGGCCAACGGCCAGACACTCGTTGAGCATGTTCCAGCCCAGGCCACGCTTCTCGGCGCCGCCGATCAGCTGGCTCAGCGGGATGAACACGTCCTTGCCGCGGATCGGGCCGTTCTGGAAGGTGGAGTTCAGCGGGAAGTGGCGACGGCCGATTTCCACGCCATCGGTGTCACGCGGCAGCAGTGCCAGAGTGATGCCGATGTCCTTGGTATCGCCGAGCAGGCCGTCCGGGTCGTACATGCGGAAGGCCATGCCGATCAGGGTCGCGACCGGGGCCAGGGTGATGTAACGCTTGTCGAAGGTCAGCTTCAGGCCCAGCACTTCCTCGCCCTTCCACATGCCCTTGCAGACGATGCCGAAGTCGGGAATGGAGGTCGCATCGGAGCCGGCAAACGGACCGGTCAAACCGAAGCAGGGCACTTCCTGGCCGATGGCCAGACGCGGCAGGTAATAGTCCTTCTGTTCCTGCGTGCCGTAATGGTTGAGCAGCTCACCCGGGCCCAGCGAATTGGGCACGCCGACGGTGGAACTGACCACGCTGGAAACCGAGGCCAGCTTCTGGATCACCTTGTGGTGGGCCAGCGCGCTGAAACCCAGGCCGCCGTATTCCTTCGGGATGATCATGCCGAAGAACTTGTTCTTCTTGATGAACTCCCACATTTCCGGCGGCAGGTCCGCGTAGACGTGGGTGATCTCGAAGTCGTTGACCATCTTGCACAGTTCTTCCACCGGGCCCTCCATGAAGGCCTGTTCCTCGGCGGTGAGCTGCGGCTTGGGGTAGTTGAGCAGGATGTTCCAGTCCGGGTCGCCGGTGAACAGCTCGCCTTCAAAACCGACCGAGCCGGTTTCCAGGGCAATGCGCTCGGTCTTGGACAGCGGCGGCAGCACCTTGCGGAACACGCCCATGAATGGCGAGGTGATCAGCGGCTTGCGCAGGAACGGCAGCAGCACCGGCACGCTGATCAGAGCGATGATGGCGGCTGCGACGATGATCGCTGTCTGGTTGACGCCGGCAAACCAGCAGACGGCCAGGGCCACCGCGCTGATCAGCGTCCACACCACCAGACGCATGCGGTGGTAGGCAACAAAGGCGCCTGCAAGCAGCAGGGCCAGGAAGGGTACGACGATGCTCATGGACGTGCTCCGGTAACGTGCTCGGTTCGGGCGGACGCTGCGGAAGGCAGGGCGTCCAGATAGTTCAACACGGCGGCGGTAAACGCATTGTTGTCATCGCCGGCCACCATGTGGGTGGCGTCGGGCAGATGGACATGCTGTGCGTGCGGCACCAGCGCCATGAATTCTTCAACGGTCTGCGGCGAGACCAGATCACTGCGGCCGCCACTGACCAGCAACAGCGGGCATTGCACCTTGCGCGCCGCCTCGGCGATCACGTCCTGGTGCTGCTCGCTGTCGCGTGCCAGCTCGTCGACCAGGCGCGGATCCCAATGCCAGCTCCAGCGGCCGTCCTTGCCGGGGCGCAGCAGGGCACGCAACGAATCTTCACTTTTGCGCGGACGGTGCGGCATGTAGACGGCGATGCTGTCTGCAGCTTCTTCCAGCGAGGCGAAACCGTCCGGGTGCGCGCTCATGAAGGCAAGGATGCGCTCCACGCCGCGGGTTTCCCAGCGCGGGGTGATGTCGACCAGCACCATCGCCGAGAACAGGCCCGGCCAGCGCGCTTCGGCCATCAGGCCGAACAGGCCGCCCATCGAGGCGGCCACCAGCACCGGCGGGCGCGGCAATTCACCGGCCAACACGATCAGGTCATCGGTGAATTGATCGCCGTGATAGGGCAGGTCGCTGGCGTTCCAGTCCGAATCGCCATGGCCGCGTGCGTCGTAGCTGAGCGTGGCATGGCCGGCCGCATTGAGCGCTTCGGCAGTAGTGGTCCAGGCGCCGCGGGTCTGGCCGAAGCCGTGGGCGAACAGGATGCCGGGCTGTTTCCCGGGGTTGCGGGATGCCCCAAGGCCCGCGCCATGCGCGCCTTCAAGGCGGATTTCTTCAGTAATAGCGGAGAAGGATAGTGGCGTAACCATACCTGATGGTATGGAATGGTCTGAATGGCTGTCAATACCCAAGGGTATGGAAACGCCGCGACGGGCAGGTAGTGCTGGTCGGCCTGATCAATTATTTGCCAGTTTGCCCGTGCATTTGTCCTCCACATACTGCAACCAGTCCCCGCCGTATGGTTAAATCTGCCCATGAACGATTCTTCAGTTTCCAGCACTGAATCCCGCAGTACGCGGCACAGCCGTCTGAGCGCGGATGACTGGGCGCAGGCAGCATTGGATTTGATCGCCGAGCAGGGCGTTGGCGCGGTCGCGGTCGAGCCGCTGGCACGCCGTCTTGGTGTGACCAAGGGCAGCTTCTATTGGCATTTCCCTTCACGCGATGCGCTGCTGCAAGCGGCCTTGGAGCGTTGGGAGGTGGTGGAGCAGCAGCAGGTATTCGGCAGCCTGGAAGAGGTGCCGGATCCGCGCACGCGGCTGCGCGCGCTGTTCCAGCTGGTGGCCCATGAGGTCACCCCGCATGTGATCTACAGCGAGTTGCTCAAGGCGCTGGACAATCCGATGGTGCGGCCGGTGATCGACCGTGTCTCGCAGCGGCGCATGGAATACCTGATCGCCTCGTTCCGCCAGGCCGGGCTCAGCTCCACCGATGCACGCCATCGTGCGCGTCTGGCCTATGCCGCCTACGTCGGCTTCCTGCAGCTGTCGCTGCAACTGCAGCAGCCCAAGCAGGCGCGCGAGGATTTCGAGGCCTATGTCGAGCATGTGATCGAGACCTTGATTCCGAACAGCTGAGTCGCTTGATCGCTGCGCAAAAGAATAAGGCCACAATGATGTGGCCTTATTCTTTTGCGCGCTTTTCATCCAACAAAAAACCACGGCCCCGAAGGGCCGTGGTCTGTTTCCGGGAACTACCTGGCTACGATCAGAACTTCTGGTTGTAGCGCATGTAGAAGAAGCGGCCCGGGATTTCGTACTGCGGGTCGAACGAGTTGGCGAACGTGGTGTAGGACTTCGGCGGGTCACGATCGAAGGCGTTGTTCACGCCGACGGTGATCTGGCCGTTCCACGGGGTCTTCCAATAAGCGCTCAGGTCGGTGTAGGTAACGCTCGGAATGTGACGCTGCGGATCAGCTTCGCCACCGCGGCCGATGTGGTCTGCATCCGAACACAGGCGGGCGAAGTTGCCGCCGGTGTAGTTTGCACCTGCGCAGTCTTCGACCTGGCTGGAGTAGTAGCGGGCCGAAGCGGTTGCGCCGAAGTCACCCAGCTGCCAAGCGACCAGCAGGTTGGAGCGGATACGCCAGTAATTGTCACGGTCCAGGTAGTTGCCGACGCGGTTATAACCTTCGGTCACCGGATCTTCGATGGTGTAGCTGGAGGTGTAGGTGCTATCCCAGACGAAGTTGAAGCTGCCGAAACGGGTATCCGGCAGGCGGTAGCCGACGGTGAAATCCCAGCCTTCCACTTCCATGGTGCCCACGTTGTTCGGCACGGCCAGCATGTTGGAGATCTGGCCAGTCGTGTCGCGGGTGATCATGCTGCAGATATCGCTCACGCCCTGCGAGTAGCAGGCGTCCAGCATCTGCTGGGCGGTCTGGGCGTAGATGGCGTCTTCGATCTTGATGTTCCACCAGTCGAGTGCGATGTCCAGGCCCTGCACGAAGCTCGGGCTGTATACGAAGCCCAGCGTCTTGGAGACCGAGGTTTCCGGCCCCAGCTCGGGGTTGCCGCCAACGGTGGTGCGGATCTGCGAGTTGGACTGCGTATATGCAGGCACGCCGGCGCAGCTGGCCGGAGGCGAATTCGGGTCATCACCGATAACGCCGGCGCACGGATCGGCGACGTCTTCGAAGGTGTCGCTGACGCCGGAGTACAGCTCGCTGATCGACGGAGCACGGAAGCCCTGCGACCAGTTACCGCGCACCATCAGGTCGTTGATCGGCTTCCAGCGGAAGCCGAACTTGCTGTTGAGGGTGTCGCCGAAATTGCTGTAGTCGGAGATACGGGTCGCAACGCTGAAGTCGAGCAGCTGGGCGCCGGTCACGCCGGACAGCAGCGGGATTGCCAGTTCCAGGTAGGCTTCATCGAGCTTGTAACCACCAGCGGTAGCGGTACGCGAGTTGCCGGTGGTGTCGCCGGAGTTGATCAGGCCATCCGGATCATCGAAGCCCGACTCGTCACGGCGTTCGACGCCGGCCGAGAAGGCAAGTGCGCCACCCGGCAGATCGAACAGTTCGCCGCCGATGTTGGCGTAATAGGTCTTCTGCTCGTAACCGTAGACGTCGTGCGCGGTGAAGCCTGCGTACTTGATCATGTCCGGGGTGAGCGAGCCGGCGCCGCTGAGCATGTTCATCGGCACGCAGCCGTCGATCGGCGAGGCACTGGTACCGCAGCGTGCGCTGCCGTCGGTGTCGATGAACGACGGGCCCAGCGCGTTGCGCAGAGCGGAGATGTTGAAGAAGCCCGTGGTGATGTCGGTCTGGTCGTTCTTGCCGTAGAACATACCGGCTTCCCAGTTCCAGAAGCGGGTGCCGACTTCGAAGTCACCTTCGAATGCGCCGTTGAACCCGTAGGTCTTCACGTTCTGCTTGTAGATACGACCACCGGTCTCCGTCGCGCGGTACTGGATGTAGTCGATGTCGCGGCCGGTTTCGTTGTAGATGTTGTCTTTGCTGATGACGATGTTGGCACCGTTGGTACCCGGTGCGGCGCGACCCAGCACGATCGGCATTGCGGCCAGGATCTGCTCGGACTTACGCTCGTTGTAGGTAACGGTGGTCTTGAAACGGACGTTGTCGGTGATCGACAGGCCGGCATCGGCAAACAGCGAGGTGCGCTCCTGCGGGGTGACCAGCAGGTTGCCCGGGGCGTGGTTGAAGCTGTCGGCCGAGGTGTACGGACGCCATGCGGCGCCGCCATTACCGGTGACGAAGTAGCCTGCGCTGCCGTCCGGACGGGTGGATTCAAACTTCGGTGAGCCGTCGGCATTGACGCCAGTCTGGGCGTAATAGCCGAAGCGGCCATCCGGGGTGGTGCTGCTGTTGCCGGTGTTCGGCAATGAGCCGAAGGCCGGTACTGCCGAGATCGCGCGGTCGCCTGCCCACACGGGCTCTTCCTTGACGTAGCCAACACCGACGGTGGCATGCCAGCGATCGCCGCTGGAGCCAATGGTGAAGTCATACGATTCACGGCCGCCGTCGCCCTTGTCGTACTGGCCGTAGTAAGCGTTGGCTTCGGCGCCGTCGAAGTTCTGGCGCAGGATGATGTTGACCACACCGGCAATGGCGTCCGAACCGTAGATGGTCGAGGCGCCGTCCTTCAGGACTTCGATGCGCTCCACTGCAGCGGTCGGAATGGTGTTCAGATCGACTGCACCACCCAGGCCGGTACCACCGACCCAGCGGCGGCCGTTGACCAGAACCAGCGTACGGCTGGAACCCAGGTTGCGCAGGTTGACGCGGGTTTCGCCGTTGCCACCGTTGTTGTAGGTGCTGTTGAGGCTGGAGCCGTTGGTGCTGATGTTCTGGATGATGTCGCCGATCGAGGTCTGGCCCTGGGCCTGGATCTGCTCGCGGCTCATGGTGAACACCGGCTGCGAGGTTTCCACGTCGGCGCGCTTGATGCGCGAACCGGTGACTTCAATCTTGTCCAGCGTCTGCGTGCTGTCCTGGGCGAAAGCGGCGCCTGCCGGCATCGCACTCGCAGCCAACGCGATGATAACTGCATCGCGCAGTTTCGTGGTCTTGCACTTCATTGGGTTCTCTCTCTCTGCCAAGTGGACTTGGTATAGCTGGGTTGGCCGCTGGTGGATCCGAAAAGCGGATCCAAAACCATGGGCTTGGGACCGATAGTACTTGCGACTGCAAATAAATTAAAGATTGGTTAATGAAGTTGTGGAACTCGCTCCAATTCAGCAAAGCCGATACGGCGCTGCAGGCCGCTGAAATGGCAGCTTGGCGGGAGTTGCCGCGGGCAGGCGGGTGTGCTCCGGACTTGCGCTGGCAGAGGTTTGCGTGCTGAAAATGCTGCAATGCAAAACGCCCCGGCAGGCGGGGCGCTGTGTGGATCAGGGCAGGGAGGTTTACAGGTCCTGTTCGTAACGGACGTACGGGATTGCGCCGTCGTCGTTGCTTTCGTTACGTGGTGAGAACGGGTTTTTGCCGCGGGTGATCACGTTTTCCGCGCCAACCGTGAGCTGGCCGCTCCATGGCGTGCGCCAGGTGATGCCCAGGCCCAGGCCTTCCCACTTGCCACTTTGCCCGGGGGCGTCGACAACGCGGCCGATGACATTGGCGCTGAAGGCGCCGTAGCCGCCGCCCACGGTCAGGCTCTTGCTGTCCCATTGATCGACCACGGCCGGAGCGGCGTCGGTCAGCGGAACCAGCCGGGCCTTGGCGTAGGTGCCGCCAATGGAGACGAAGCCTTCGCGGCCGATGTTCTTCTGCCCGAATACGGTCAGGTCATTCTGCTCGACCCGCGCCGCGCCGCTTTTGTTGCCACCGGACAGCCACGCAGGCAGCGTGTCGCGGCCGGTACCGGCGCTTACCCCGACGCGCCCACCCGGGCGGTTGAAGGCGGTGGTTGCCGAGATATGACGACCGTTGTTGTCGTCGTCATCGCCCAGGCTGGCCAGCATGCAATGGCTGGCGAGGCCGCCAATGCTGCTGCCACGGCTGCTGTTGCAGAGCAGGCCAAGCGAGTCACCCGAGGACAGACCGAAAGCGGCGTCCAGCGAGCTTTGGCCGAAATTCCAGCGCGCGCCCACATTCTGGGTGCCGGTGGGTTCCAGATAAAGCAGAGCTTCAACCTTGCCGCTACCGCGGTTCCATACCGGCAACACGGTGCTGTCCATGGCGCGCGGCTTGCTCTGCGCATGCGCGCCCGCAACCACCCCAAGGGCGATCATCAAGGCAAGCGGTAGGCGCAATAAGGCGTTCATGGACTCAGTGAGACCCCGTTGGCGCCAGGAAGTTCCCGGCGCGTGAGTTCTCGATCCTATGCGGTTTATGGTTTCTTAACAAGTCTTCGCCCTCCCCAGAACGTAACTCGTTGGACCGTTATTGCAGCCGCTCGGGAGCGGGCTGGTTGGCCGGTGTGGAACTGAACAATACGCCGAATTCTGCTAATGGGAAGTGATATTCCTGACCGCAGAACTCGCAGCGGACCTCGACCTGCCCGGTGGGCTCGGCCGCGGCCCGGGCTTCTTCCTCGCCAAGCGACTGCAGCATGGCGCTGACCCGCTCGCGCGAGCAGGAGCAGCCGAAGCGCAGGGGCTTGTCGCCGACCAGTTGCGGGTTCTCCTCATGGAACAGGCGGTGCAGCAGTTCGGCGCCGGGCAGGGCCAGCAGTTCGTCGCGGCCGAGTGTGTCAAACAGGGCGCCGGCGCGGATCCAGCCGTCTTCATCGCCTTCGTCGCCCGGCAGTTTCTGCAGCAGCAGGCCGGCGGCGTGCTCGCCATCGCTGGCCAGCAGCAGGCGGGTCGGCAACTGCTCGGAATGGCGGAAGTAGTCCTCGAAGGCGTCGTCCAGGCTGTCGCCGGTCAGCGCAACCAGGCTCTGGTAGCGCTGCGGTTCGCGCGGGTCCAGGCCGGGGTTTTCAATGGTGATGGCAAGCAGGGCGTCATCGCCGAGCTCGCCCAGCGTGGCCGGGGCGTCTTCGCCGTCGTTCAGCTGGACGATGCCGCGCAGGGTGCCGGCCGAGGTGCATTCACTGAACAGTGCGCGCAGGGCGCTGCTGCTGCGAAGCTGAATGGACAGCCGCCCGTCGACCTTGGTATGGCCGGTAAACAGCGCCGAGGCCACGCTGGCCTCGCCGAGCAGGCGCGTGGCGGTGGCCGGGTAGTCGCCGTGCGAGAGGATGTCGCGCCAGGCCTGGCCCAGCCGGACATGGACGCCGCGCACGCCGGCGGCGGGCAGGAGGAAGCGGACAAGCAGATCGGAGGTGTCGGTCATGGGGTTGCATCTACGCGAGGTGGGGCCGGTGCCGGATAATGCGCCGGACAAAGAGTCTTGCAAGGTGGATATCAATGGGGGCGGAGCAGGCCGAGCTCAAGGTGGAGCAGGGGGCGGGGAGCAAGCGCCGGCGGCGTTGGCTGCGGCGCTTGTTGTGGGCGCCGGTGGTATTTGCCGTGTTCAGCGTGGTGCAGGTGCTGGTCTTGCGCTTTGTCGACCCGCCATTTTCCACGGTGATGCTGTTCCGCCAGGTGGAAGCGGTGGCGCAGGGCGATTGGAAGTTCCGCCTGCATTATCAATGGTGTGATCTGGAGGATATGGCGCGCAGCGTGCCGATATCGCTGGTGGCGGCGGAGGACCAGCGCTTCCCCGAGCACAATGGTTTCGATCTGCAGGCCATTGAGAAGGCTCGCCAGCACAACGAGCGCGGCGGGCGCCTGCGCGGCGCCAGCACCATCAGCCAGCAGACCGCCAAGAATCTGTTCCTGTGGCAGGGCCGCAGTTGGCTGCGCAAGGGGCTGGAGGTCTGGTACACGGTGTTGATCGAGGCGCTATGGCCGAAGCAGCGGATCATCGAGATGTACGCCAATGTCGCCGAGTTCGGTGACGGCATCTATGGGGTGCAGGCGGCATCGCGCAGTTATTGGGGCAAGGATGCTGCACGCCTGAGCCCTGCCGAAAGCGCCCGCTTGGCCGCGGTGCTGCCATCGCCGCGGCGCTACAACGCAGCCAAGCCGGGTCCCTACGTGCAGCGGCGTGCGGCGTGGATCCAGCGGCAGGCGCGCCAGCTGGGTGGGGCAGACTATGTTGATGATGCCAATTGAATACGCAGCTCTGGGTAGACTTGTTGCATGAGCCAGCCTGAACGCCTGACCCTGCTGATTACTGCCTTCAATGAGCAGGATGTGTTGCCAATGCTGCATCCGCGCTTGTGTGCGCAGTTGCAGGCGTTGGTGGGCAGCGTCGACGGCCGCATTCTCTATGTCGATGATGGCAGTACCGATGCGACCTGGGCGGTGATGCAGCTGTTGGCAGCGCAGGAGCCGCGGGTTTCGGTGCTGCGGCTGTCGCGCAACTTCGGCAAGGAAATCGCGCTGACGGCGGGCCTGGACTTCATTGACGACGGTGCGGTGATCCTGCTGGATGCCGATGGGCAGGATCCGCCGGAGCTGATTCCGCAGTTCGTCGCGTTGTGGCAGCAGGGCTATGACGATGTCTATGGCACGCGCCTGGAGCGCGGCGGTGATGGCTGGCTGAAGCGGTTCACCGCAGCAGTCTTTTACCGGGTGATGGGGCGCTTGTCGAAAACGCCGATTCCGGCCGATACCGGCGATTTCCGTCTGCTCTCGCCGCGGGCATTGGCCGGCCTGCGCCAGCTGCGTGAACGCCATCGCTTCATGAAAGGCCTGTTCGGTTGGGTGGGTTACAAGCGCATCGCGCTGCCGTACCGGCGCGAGCCGCGTTTGGCGGGCAGCAGCAAGTTCGGCTTCTGGAAGCTCTGGAATTTCGCGCTGGAAGGAATAACCAGTTTCTCCACCGCGCCGTTGCGGGTGGCTACCTATCTGGGCCTGTTCACCGCGGCCGGGGCGTTCGGCTTCGCTGCCTGGGTGATCGGCAAGGCGGCGCTGTATGGCGACCGGGTTGCCGGTTGGCCAACGATGATGGCCGCGATCCTGTTCCTGGGCGGGGTACAGCTGATCGCGCTGGGCCTTATCGGCGAGTACCTGGGCCGCCTGTACATGGAGGCGAAACAGCGGCCGTTGTACCTGGTGGATACATGGCAGCCGGCGAACGTGGCAGTATCTGCCCCATCCGCCAGCGCAGGAGAACGCCATGCAGACCGTTCGACAGTTGCTTGGGGCCAAGTCCCCTGAAATCCACGCCGTGCCGCCGGATGTGGCGGTGGTACAGGCAATCCGCCTGATGGCCGAGAAGGGCATCGGCGCGGTGCTGGTCATGGAGGGGCGCCGGCTGGTGGGCATCCTTTCCGAGCGTGACTACGCGCGCAAGATCGTCCTGATGGACCGCTCCTCGGCAAGCACCCCGGTACGCGAAATCATGACCGCCGAACTAGTCACCGTGGCCCCCACGGTGACCGTTGAGCAATGCCTGGAACTGGTCACCAACCGCCGCATCCGCCATCTGCCGGTAGTGGACGGTGATGAGGTGGTGGGCGTGATCTCGATCGGTGACCTGGTCAAGTCGGTGATCGAGGCGCAACGCCGTGAACTGGGCCAGCTGCAGCAGTACATCACCGGCACCTGAGTGCTTCGGCGCTACCTGGCATAGCGCCCGCCACAATCGGCATCCTTGCCCGGCCCGGTTTCGATGGTGGCCAGCAGCGCTGCGGGCGGGGTGATGCTGGCCAGGGTCAGGGCGATCGCGCCACGCAGTCCCAGTGCCTTGAAGTCGGGGCGGAATGAGGGGTCCTTGAAGCTGCCGCCAATCCGCAGCGGCGAGCGCAGGGCGAGGATGCTGACATCCTTGGGGCGCGGGCGCAGCAGCAGGTCCAGTTGTTCCTGCTTGAGGTTGATGCTGCCTTCGCCGACGACCAGGGTGTCGGTGGTGTCGAACGCCAGGGCACGCGACTGCATGCGGCCGTTGCGCACGCCGAAGTCACCGAAGGCGCAGCGCAGCGGAATCTGCTTGTCGCCGGTGAACAGGAACTTGAGCGATTCCGCTACGTCCAGCCCGGCCAGTTCCATCAGCAGGTTGCCGATATGGCCGCGGCCCATGCCCAGCGCTACATCACCGTTGCTGCTGCCGAGCATCGCGGCGATGGAGTTGCCATTGCCGCTGAGGCGGATGTCGCCACTGATGCCGCCCGATGCCTGCTCGGCCAGTTTGGCATCGGGGAAAAGCTGGCCCAGCTGGATCCTGCGCAGGCTGGCAGTGAGCGTGGTGCTGATCTGCGGGCGCCGTGCATCCATGCGGATGGTGCTGCGGATATCGCCACCGGCGACGCCGAAGTTGAGCGGCTCCAGCCGCAGCACGCCGTTGTCCAGCAGCAGGTGCGCATCCATGTCGTCCAAGGGTAGCGTGGGGGCATTGATGTGCTGCGCCTTCCAGCGCACATCGGCATCCATCGCGCGCAGCTTGGTCAGGTTGTAGGGCTTGTCCGGCAATACCGTTGGCTTGGCGGCGAGCTGGGCGGCCTGTGCTTTTTGTTCGGCATTGGCCGATTCCTCGCCGCCGGTCTTTGGCGGTGCACCGATGAAGCCGGCAAGGTCATCGAAATCCAGGCGTTTGGACAGCAGGTTGGCGGTCAGCCGCGGACGCTCGCCGGCGACGTCGATTTCGACATCGCCGGCCAGGTCGCTGTCGCCGACGCGGCCGTTGAATTTCTCGTAGCGCCAACGTTCGTGATCGCGCTTGAGCTGCCCATCCAGGCGGTAAGGCGGCGAAGAAGGAATAGCGATGCCGATGAGCGGGTACAGGTCTTCCAGATCCTGGCCGCTGAGCTGGAACTGCAGGTCGAACACCTGGAACTGGAAGGGATTGGTCAAGCTGCCGCTGGCGATGGCGTGGGTAGGGCCGGCGCGGGCATCGAGGTGGATGCGGAAGGGGTGCTCGCTGTTGCTCAGTTCCAGTGGCGATTCAGTGCCGCCTTTCAGGGTGAACGCCGCGCCCCGCCATCGCCCCTTGCCCTGGATCAACAGCGGCGGTGCGGCATCGGCCTGCCTCGGGTTGCCGCTGCGCACGTCCAGATCGATGTGGGTGCGGCCGAGCTCATCAAGGAACTGCAGGCGACCGTCGCTGATGCGCAGGCGTTGCAGTTGCGGAGGGTTGCCGCCACCGCTGGCAAGGAAATTCCAGTTGCCAGGATCGCCCTTGCGCGCTGCGGTCTGCAGCAGCACGTCGGGGCGGCTCAGGCGGATCTCTGGAATCTGCACGCTGCCGCGCAGCAACGGCCAGATGCGGATATCCAATTCAACGCGGTCGGCGGTGGCCATCTGCGGTTGCGTGGCCCAGCTGGCATTGGCGAAGCGGATGGCATCAGCGCGGACGGTGGTGGTGCGGCCAAGATCCACATCGAGATTGCCTATATGGAGGGCGCGGCCGGTGCGGGCCTGCACCGCGCGTTCCAACGGTGCCTTGAACCAGTTCCAATCCCACAAAACGATCAGCACGATCAGCGCAATCAGTACCGCGACAGCAGCAATCAGCCAGTGCTGGCCGCGTTTGCCAGGGCGCCGCAGTCGCCAACGCGACATGGCTGGCGTAGCCGGGGGCGTGGAAGTATTCACGCCCCCATCGTGGCGTGGCCCGTGTTCACATCACGCGAAGCGCGCATTGAGGCGATGTGCAGGGCGCGTTGCCGGAGTGTTGGGGCGTGATGCTGCGCCTACAGGATCTGCGCGGTCACCGAGACGAAGTGACAGACGCTGCCGGCGATCACGAACAGGTGCCAGATCGCATGCGAGTAGGGCAGTTGTTCACGGTGATAGAACACGGTGCCCAGCGTGTAGAAAACGCCACCACCAAACAGCCAGCCCAGCGTCCAGCCATCAATCGAGGCCCACATCGGCTTGATCGCCACGATCACCAGCCAGCCCATGGCGATATAGATCGCGGTGGAGAGCTTCTTGAAACGGCCGGTGTAGAACAGCTTGAACACCACGCCGAACAGCGCCAATGCCCAGATCGCGATGAACATGCCCCAGCCCCAGGGGCCGCGCAGGCCGATCAGGGTGAATGGGGTATAGGTGCCGGCAATCAGGATGTAGATCGCGCAGTGGTCGAAGATCTTCAGCCGGCCCTTGGCCACCGGGTGCTGGATGGCGTGGTACAGGGTGGAGGCGGTGTAAAGCAGCAATAGCGCCACACCAAAGACGATGGCGCTGGCCAGTTGCCAGCCATCGCCGTAGATCGCGGCCAGGGTGATGAGGACGGCGCCGCCAGCCAGTGCGCTGACCGCGCCCAGACCGTGGGTGAGGGCGCTGGCGACTTCTTCGCGGATCGATGCAACGGTTGCAGTCATGGGCGTTGATGGCGCGGGCTGGGGGGAGGCCCGGTGCCCGCTATCATCACCCCGAATGGCGGCGTGTGCACGCCGCCATCGAACCTAGGCCACCGAAACCGTGTGCGCGGCTTCACGGGTTGCCGAGAAACGCACATCCGGTGCGCGTTCCTGCGCCAACTGCAGGTTGACCCGGGTCGGTGCCAGGTACACCAGATGGCCGGCGGCATCGATGCTGAGGTTGCTGGCGTTCTTCTCGCGGAACTCTTCCAGCTTCTTGGCA
Organism: Stenotrophomonas terrae; assembly: GCF_001431465.1. Lineage (GTDB taxonomy): Bacteria > Pseudomonadota > Gammaproteobacteria > Xanthomonadales > Xanthomonadaceae > Stenotrophomonas > Stenotrophomonas terrae. Next base: position 15,103 of record NZ_LDJJ01000049.1, read on the forward strand.
TTGCTGCAGCTCACCCAGCGTGCGGTGATGACCGACACCGGCTCGAACACCGCTTCCACGCCGTACTCATCCTTCAAACGGTAGGCGGCCACGTCGAACTGCAGCACACCCACCGCGCCCAGGATCAGGTCGTTGCTCATCAGCGGGCGGAAGAACTGGGTGGCACCTTCCTCGGACAGCTGGGCCAGGCCCTTCTGCAGCTGCTTGAGCTTGAGCGGATCCTTCAGGCGCGCGCGGCGGAACAGTTCCGGGGCGAAGTTGGGGATGCCGGTGAAGGTGACGGCCTCGCCTTCGGTGAAGGTGTCACCGATGGAGATGGTGCCGTGGTTGTGGATGCCGATCACGTCGCCCGGCCACGCCTCGGCGGCGATCTCGCGGTCGCTGGCCATGAAGGTCAGCGCATTGGCCAGCTTCATTTCCTTGCCGGTACGCACGTGGAAGGTCTTCATGCCGGCGGTGAACTTGCCCGAGCACACGCGCATGAAGGCCACGCGGTCACGGTGCTGCGGGTCCATGTTGGCCTGGATCTTGAAGACGAAGCCGGTCAGCTTTTCTTCCTGCGGCGCGATGTCGCGGCCAGTGGTGGCACGCGGCTGCGGTGCCGGTGCGTGCTTGACGAAGAAGTCCAGTAGTGGCTGCACGCCGAAGTTGTTCACACCCGAGCCGAAGAACACCGGGGTCTGCTTGCCAGCCAGGTAGGCTTCCACGTCGAACGGGTGGCTGGCGCCCTGCACGAGTTCCAGTTCGTCGCGCAGGTCGGCCAGCATCTTCTCGCCGATCTTCCCGGCCAGGCCGGGCGAATCCAGCGACGGGAAGATGGTCGAATCCTGCCGGGTGAAGTTGCGGCCCTGTTCGTACAGGTGCACCTCGCCGGTGAGCAGGTGCACCACGCCCTTCAGACGCGTGCCCATGCCGATCGGCCAGGTCACCGGCGCGCACTGGATGCCGAGCACGGTTTCCACTTCATCCAGCAGCTCGATCGGGTCCTTGCCCTCGCGGTCGAGCTTGTTGATGAAGGTCATGATCGGGGTGTCGCGCAGGCGGCAGACTTCCATCAGCTTGATGGTGCGTTCTTCCACGCCCTTGGCCACGTCGATGACCATCAAGGCCGAGTCCACCGCGGTGAGCACGCGGTAGGTGTCCTCGCCGAAGTCGGCGTGGCCGGGGGTATCGAGCAGGTTGATGATCTTGTCTTCGTACGGGAACTGCATCACCGACGAGGTCACCGAGATGCCACGTTCCTTTTCCAGTGCCATCCAGTCCGAGGTGGCATGACGCGCGGCCTTGCGGCCCTTGACCGAGCCGGCCATCTGGATCGCGCCCCCGAACAGCAACAGCTTTTCGGTCAGCGTGGTCTTGCCGGCGTCAGGGTGGGAAATGATGGCGAAGGTGCGGCGGCGCGCGGCTTCGGAGGCGACTTCGGACATGGCAGGGGCGCCCGCCCGGGCGCATCAGAAACGAATGAACCGGCGATTATACCTGCCGCCAGCCCAGCAAGGATGACCGGCGGGCGTGGTGCTGGGCGATGCTCTGCAGGGGCCTTCCCGGACCTGTAGTGCCGAGCCATGCTCGGCAAGGGGCGTTCAGGCGATACATCAGGGGTTTGTAGGAGCGGCGTGAGCCGCGAAGCCCGCGTGGTGCGTATGACCCCTGTAGTGCCGAGCCATGCTCGGCAGAGGCCTTCAGGCGATACATCAGGGGTTAGTGGGAGCGGCGTCAGCCGCGAAGTCGACAATCCTGAAATCAGAGGCCGGGCGGCCAAGCTCATGGATAGCGAGCTTCGCGGCTTACGCCGCTCCCACAAACGTTAGGGGCCCGGTGGGGTTTTCCCGGTAAGGCCCCTGTCGAGCATGGCTCGGCACTACCGTTCAGGGGGTTCAGGGGACCTGGCGCGGGAACTTCAGCTCGCCGCGCTCGCTGACCATGCGGAAGGGGATCGAGCGCAGCGCCAGCCCGGTATTGGCCTGCAGCACGAAATGCAGGTGAGGACCACTGCTGTGGCCGGTATTGCCGGACAGCGCGATGGTTTGCCCGGCCTCGACGGTCTGGCCGGGGCGGACCTGGGCGCTGGCCGCCTGCAGGTGGGCGTACAAGGCCATGCTGCCGTCGCCGTGCAGAATGCGCAGCAGGCTGCCTTGCTCGCGGCTGTCCACCACCTGCATTACCCGCCCGCCGCGGGCGGCCCGCACTGGCGTGCCTTCGGCGAGGGGGAAATCCACCGCGTACAGGTTCTGCGCGTCGGTATGGCTGTAGTGGCCGGCAAAGGCCTGGCTGACCTGGACGGACGCGCTTTGCACGGGCACCAGATAGAGATGGTCCTGCGGGCGCGCCGCCGGGTCACCGGGAAAGGCATCCAATACCAGCCGCAGCGGCTTGCCCTCATCGGCCAACCACAGCAGTTCGCGCTGCTCGTCAGCGTTCAGCACGGTAGCCGGCGGGGTACGGCTGTCGCCCTGCAGGCGGACCTGCAGCGGCCCGGCCAGCAGATTGCTGACGATGGCGCTGCGGCCGCCAGCGCGTGGCTGCAGCTTCAGGCTGGCGAAAGCGTCTGAGCTTGCCGCTGGACTGGCCGGCGTGGTCGCGGCCATTCCCCAGGCGTCGCGCCAGCGGCTGCTGGGTGCGGCGTCGGCTGCATTTGCGCAGCACAGGGCAATGAATAACAGGGCGGAAAGGATGCGGGGCACAGTGCGCGCGTGGTTGGGATGACAGCCGTGATTGTGCCTGTTTGGTTGCTCCGGAAACTTATTCATCTCTTTATGCGAATAAAGCGATTGACAGGTGGGAAGGGCGCTGGCAATGTAGCGTCACCATCGAGACCGGCAGAGGGACAGGCCCTTTGAAGCCGGGGCAACCAGCGGACGCGCAAGCGGCTGCGTTTGGTGCCAAATCCTGCGGTGACCTCCGTGTCCGCCGAAAGATGGTTCGTTCCGTACCTTGCGTACGGCGAACACGAGCTCCGCGAAAGCTCGATGGCCGCTCCTTATCGGATACCGCCATGAGTTTCGCCACCGCTACCGCCGTCCAGCTCGCCCCCGTTGCCCTTGTTGATCGTGCCGACAGCGGCGTTTCCGCTGTACGCGGTGAGATCGAGCTGCAGCTGCGCATGCGTCACGCAGGGCAGCGTGCGCTGCGCCTGCGTTACGAACTGGTTGGCGCGGCCGACGCACCGGTGGTGCTGGTGGCCGGTGGAATTTCCGCGCACCGGCATCTGGCTGCCAATGCTGGCTACGCCGAAAAAGGCTGGGCCGAAGGCCTGGTTGGCGTAGGCCGCGCGCTGGACCCGCAACGCCGTCGCCTGCTTGGCGTTGATTTCATTGGTGCTGATGGCGCGTTGGATGCACCCATCGATACTGCCGACCAGGCCGATGCCGTTGCAGCGCTGCTTGATGCGCTGCATATCGAACAGCTGCATGGGGTTGTCGGCTATTCCTACGGTGCGCTGGTCGGCCTGCAGTTGGCCATCCGTCACCCGCGTCGTCTGCACAAGCTGATCGCGGTCAGTGGCGCGCATCGTCCGCATCCGTATGCCTCGGCATGGCGCGCCCTGCAGCGCCGCGCGGTTGCACTGGGCCAGCTGCAGTGCGCCGAAAGCCATGGTCTGGCGTTGGCGCGTCAATTCGCCATGCTCAGCTACCGCACCCCGGAAGAATTCGGCGAGCGCTTCGATGCCGCGCCGGAAGTGGTCAATGGCCGTGTGCGTGTCGCCGCCGAGGATTACCTCGATGCCGCTGGCGCGCAGTACGTGGCGCGCACCCGCGTCGACGCCTACCTGCGCCTGTCCGAATCCATCGACCTGCACCGGATTGATCCGGCTGCCGTCAGCGTGCCGACCCTGGTGGTCGCGGTTGAAGGTGACCGCTTGGTGCCGCTGTCGGACCTGGTCGCCCTGGTTGAAGGCCTGGGCCAGCGCGGCAGCCTGCGCGTGCTGCGCTCGCCCTACGGCCATGACGCCTTCCTCAAAGAAACCGATCGCATCGACGCGATCCTCGCCACTGCCCTACGCCTGCCCGGAGAAACCGCATGAGCCTTTCCCCCACTTCCGATATCTCCTGCAGCCGTGCCACGGCGGCGGTTCGTGCAGGCATCGACCGCGATACCGCTTATGGCGCGGTAACGCCGCCGATCGTGCTGTCCTCCAACTTCAGCTTTGATGGCTTCGGCAACAAGCGCCAGTACGATTACACCCGCAGCGGCAATCCCACCCGCGATCTGCTCGGTGAAGCGCTGGCCGAGCTGGAAGGTGGCGCTGGTGGCGTTATCACAGCGACCGGCATGGGCGCGATCAACCTGGTGCTGAACGCCCTGCTCGAGCCGGGCGAGCGCCTGGTGGTGCCGCATGATGCTTACGGCGGCAGCTGGCGCCTGTTCAATGCCCTGGCCAAGAAGGGCCACTTCGAGCTGATCACCGCTGACCTGACCGATCCGCGTTCGTTGGCCGATGCGCTGGCGCAGTCGCCCAAGCTGGTGCTGATCGAAACCCCGTCCAACCCGCTGCTGCGCGTCACCGACCTGCGCTTCGTCATCGATGCCGCACACAAGGCCGGCGCCAAGGTGGTGGTGGACAATACCTTCCTGTCGCCGGCACTGCAGACGCCGATCGCCTTTGGCGCGGACGTGGTGCTGCATTCCACCACCAAGTACGTCAATGGTCACAGTGATGTGGTCGGTGGTGCTGTGATCGCACGCGATGCCGAGGTGCACCAGCAACTGGTGTGGTGGGCCAATGCGCTGGGCCTGACCGGCTCGCCGTTCGATGCCTTCCTGACCCTGCGTGGCCTGCGTACGCTGGATGCGCGCCTGCGCGTGCACCAGGAAAACACTCGCGCGCTGGTTGACCTGCTGGCCAGCAGCGAGGCGGTGTCCACGGTGTACTACCCGGGGCTGGAATCGCATCCGGGCCATGCCGTGGCTGCGCGCCAGCAGAAGGGCTTCGGCGCGATGCTGTCGTTCGAACTGGCTGACTGCCAAGGCGATGATCCGTATGCGGCGGTGCGTGCGTTCCTGGATGGCCTGCACTACTTCACCCTGGCCGAATCGTTGGGCGGTGTTGAAAGCCTGGTCGCGCACCCGGCAACCATGACCCATGCAGCGATGACGCCTGAAGCACGCGCAGCCGCCGGCATCAGCGAATGCCTGCTGCGGGTTTCGGTGGGCATTGAATCCAGCCAGGACCTGGTCGCCGACCTGCAGGCCGGGCTGGCACGCGCTGCACAGGTGATCGCCGATGCGCAGCAGGCCGCTGGCAACTGTAAAAAAACGGTGGATGCATGAGCGCCGTACTGCGCCCGCTGGAACAGCCACAGGCGCGGCTGGTGTTGCTGGGAACCGGTACGGTCGGCTCGGCCTTTGTTGCGCGCTATCAGGCGCTGCAGCAGCGCCAGCTGAGCCTGCCGTCGCTGCAGGTGGTGGCCAACTCGCGCATCGCCTTGGCCTGTGAGGATGCGCCGGATGCGGCGTTGTCGCGTGCACGCAATGCGCAGCGGCAGGGCGACACGCCCATCCATCGGCAGGAAGTAGGGCGGCTGCGTGCGGGCGATATCGTGGTCGATGCCACCGCCAGCGAAGCTGTCGCCGCCGACCATGCGCCGTGGCTGGCGCAGGGCATCCATGTGGTGACCGCCAACAAGCTGGGCAATGGCACGGCCTTGGCGCGTGCACAGCAGATTGGTACGGCCTCCGCGGCCGGTGAGGCGCGCTATGGTGATGCGGCGACAGTGGGTGCCGGCCTGCCCTTGTTGCGCAGCATCCGTGCGTTGGTCGCCGGTGGCGACCATGTGCATGCGATCGAAGGCGTGCTGTCGGGTTCGTTGGCGTGGTTGTTCGATCGCTACGACGGTAGCCAGCCGTTCTCGGCCTGCGTACGCGAAGCCGCAGCCGCCGGCTATACCGAGCCGGACCCGCGCATCGACCTGTCCGGCGAAGATGTGCGCCGCAAGCTGCTGATACTCGCGCGTGCTGCGGGCGTGCCGCTGGAAGCGGATCAGATCAGCGTCGATTCGCTGGTGCCGGCGGCATTGGCCGCGCTGGACGCTGCCGATGTCGACGCAGCGCTGTCGCTGCTGGACGCACCGTTGGCTGAGCGCCTGCAGCAGGCGCAGTCTCAGGGTTTGAAGCTGTGCTTCGTCGGCCGCCTTGATGGGCAGGGTGCAAGCGTTGGCCTGCGCGCCCTGCCGCAAGGCCATGCGCTGGCGGGCGGCAGTGGTACCGACAACCGCGTGGCGATCCACAGTGATCGTTACAACACCCAGCCCTTGTTGATCCAGGGCCCGGGTGCAGGCGCTGAAGTAACTGCTGCAGCGCTGTTGGATGATGTGCTGAACATCGTCAATCGCTGAGTGATCGCAGGTCACCCGATAGCGAATCGGGTGACCTGTATCAATGCTGGAATTGGCTCGGTGCGTGGGAATCCCGCCGCGCGGACTTTGAAAGTGGCAAGGCGGCGCAGGGTCTCTCTATGATGCCGGGGTGCGGGCAGTAGCTGCCTGCGCTTGCATCCCGCGCCGGCCGCCTGCCGGTGGCTTTTTCTCCACAGGTGGTTCGTGTCCAAAGGTGTTCTGGTTTCGCTGGCGGCGTCCCTGCTGTTCGGCCTGATGTATTACGCCAGCCCGCAGCTGGCGCCGCTGCAGGGTGGTGACATCTTCGGTTGGCGGGTGTTGTTTGCAGTGCCGCTGGTGGCGTTGATGCTGCACCTGGGCGGTGAGAAGACCCTGATCGCAGATACCTTGCGGCGCCTGCCGGTGGAGCGCCGGCTGTGGTGGGCACTGCCGCTGTGTGCGGGCATGGTCGGTGTGCAGTTGTGGCTGTTTCTGTGGGCGCCGCTGCATGGCCGCGCGCTGCAGGTGTCGATGGGCTACTTCCTGCTGCCCTTGGTGATGGTGCTGCTGGGGCGCGTGGTCTACGGTGAGCGCCTGTCCGTCCTGCAGAAGCTGGCCGTGGCCAGCGCGGCGCTCGGTGTGGCCTGGGCGCTGCTGCGCAACCACGGGCTGTCCTGGGAAATGCTGCTGGTTGCGCTGGGCTACCCAGCGTACTTCCTGCTGCGCCGGCATCTGCACATCGGTCACCTGGGCGGGTTCTGGCTGGAACTGGTGCTGTTGCTGCCGGTGGCCTGGTGGGCAGCGATTGGCGACGGCCAGCAGCTGCTGGCAGCGTTGGCGCACAAGCCGTCCCTGTACGTATTGATTCCGCTGCTCGGGGTGATCAGCGCGGTGGCGCTGATGTGCTACATGCTGGCATCGAAGATGCTGTCCTTCAGCCTGTTTGGGCTGCTCACGTACGTGGAGCCGGTGCTGCTGATGCTGGCGGCGCTGCTGCTGGGCGAGAGCGTCGGCCACGGGCAGTGGCCGACCTATGTGGCGATCTGGCTGGCAGTGGCGCTGCTGGCCGTGGAAGGTGTGCTGAAACTGGGCCGACGCGCTGCTTGAATGCTCAGCCGCGCGCGGCTTTCGACGCCAGTTGCTGCGTTACGGCGTCGCGGCTCATTCGGTTGCCCTCGCTGTCGACGGCGGTGAAATCCACGCCGTTCTCCCATAGCTGTGGTGCCAGCAGCACCGCGATATCTTCGGAGGCGGTCTGCGACTGCAGATTCAACAGCCGCTGGTTGAAGCCGGCCGCGCGCAGCCAGGCGTTGTAGCTGGAGTTGTGCTCGGTGGCAAACTGGACCTGGTAGTGGCACTCCTTGCGCTCAGCTTCGTCAGGGCGCGCATCACATTGCGGGTTCCACTGGTGCAGGCCGATTACCGCATCGGCTTCCAGCTGCCGATTGCCGGCAGCCGCCCACAGCGCCACACACATGCTGGCGCAGTGCGATCGGACCCGGACGGTGAGATTGTTGCGGTTGATCAGCCGCGCCGCTTCCAGGCCGGGATTGGCATAGCCGCCGCCACTGGTGATGTCGATGCGACGTACGCTTGGGTTGGCATCCAGCAGGGCCTTCATCTGCGTGGCGAAGTTCCTGCCGACGCTGCCCTCGATGCGCAATACGCTGCCACCTTCCTGCACCGACATGTGCGCATCGTCGATGTTCGCCATGGTCGTGGACTTCTCGCCCTGGATCACCAGGGAGTCGGAGCTGGCAGCGGCCGAGGCTGGCGCCGTGGCTTCGGTCTGAGGCGTCGCGGCTGCTGTATCGGCAGCTGGCGAGGGCTTTCTATTGCCGAAGTAGTAGGCCAGCAACAGCAGCGCCACCGCAGCGAGGCCGATCTTGATCAAGGCCGCCATGCCGCTGCCAGGCGCCGCGGTGCGTGCGGCCGAGCGCGGGCGTCGTACTGGTGCCTGCTCGCCAGAGTCCTTTTGGTCGTGCATCCGCTCCCCCTGAAGCTGCGTTGTGATGCGCGATTCTGGTGTACCGCCCGGAGATATTGCAATACGTATGCACGGAGAATCGGGAGCAGTCGTTACGAGCACGCCTGTGCTAGTGCGGACGACCGCGCTGACGTCGTTGCCATAGCGCGTGGCCAACGAGAGCCAGCAACAGGACGATGCTCAAAGGAAGGACAAACACCCTGTTGAGCAGCCCCATCCACCAGGCCAGGTCAAGCTGCCAGCTGCTCCAGGCCTTGCCGTTGAGGGCTCTGATTGCCACCGCCATATCCATGCCGGCGGCTGCCGGTGGCGGTGCGCTGAGCTGGCCCGCCAGCCGATAGCGTCCGGGAGAGAGCGGCGGCAGGGGCTGTTTACAACTGACGGTAGCCGTCGACCAGCTGTCCACGCGATGGAAAAGCGCGGTGCCGGAGGCGACCTGCTGCCCGTCGTTTGCCAATAGACGCCATTGCAGCGTGATCGGACCGGTGTCGGCTGTTCCGTCTTTCCACGGAGCGGTGTGGTTCGCGAATTCGGCGTTGCCCAACCGGCCTGGATGGAAATCCAGATTCAACGCCCAGCGTTCCTGCAGGTGGATGTTGACGGGTACATCGAAATCGCCATCGTCGGCGATGGCACCCTGGCCGGGCGCGGCGGTCCAATAACTGCCCCAAAGCCAGCCGGCACCAAACCACGCCAACAAAACTAACAGCAGGCGCCAGCCCCAGCGGGGCCAGCGCCGGTCTAGCTGTGGATCAGCACTCGATGACGTTGACGGCAAGGCCGCCACGGCTGGTTTCCTTGTACTTGTCCTGCATATCGCGGCCGGTGTCGCGCATGGTCTTGATCACCTTGTCCAGCGACACCTTGTGCTTGCCGTCGCCGCGCATGGCCATGCGGCTGGCATTGATCGCCTTCACCGCGCCCATTGCGTTGCGCTCGATGCAGGGGATCTGCACAAGTCCGCCGATCGGGTCGCAGGTCAGGCCTAGGTTGTGCTCCATGCCGATCTCGGCGGCATTTTCGATCTGCCCCGGGTTGCCGCCCAGCGCGGCCATCAAGCCGCCGGCAGCCATCGAGCAGGCCACGCCCACTTCGCCCTGGCAACCGACTTCAGCACCGCTGATCGAGGCGTTTTCCTTGTACAGGATGCCAATGGCGGCAGCGGTCAGCAGGAAATTGAATACACCCTGCTCGTTGCTGCCGGGGCAGAAGCGGTCGTAGTAATGCAGTACCGAGGGAATGATGCCGGCCGCGCCGTTGGTGGGCGCGGTGACCACGCGGCCACCAGCGGCGTTTTCTTCATTCACCGCCAAGGCATACAGGTTGACCCAGTCCAGCGTGGTCAATGGATCGCGCATGGCCGCTTCCGGGCGCGAAGACAGCTCGCGGTACAGCGTGGGCGCGCGCCGGCTGACATTGAGCCCGCCGGGCAGGGTGCCTTCGGAACGGATGCCGCGGGTCACGCAGGACTGCATTGCATCCCATATTTCGCGCAGGCTGGCGCGGATCTCTTCTTCACTGCGCCAGCACTTTTCATTCTCGTACATCATCTGGGCGATGCTCAGGCCACTGCGCGCGGCCTGCGCCAGCAGCTCGTCGCCACTCTTGAACGGGTAGGGGATCGGTGTCTGGTCGGGCACGATGCGGTCATCGGCGGCATCGTCCTCGTTGACCACGAAACCGCCGCCCACCGAGTAGTAGTCGCGGGTGGCGATGATCTGGTCATCGGCGTCATAGGCGGTGAAGCGCATACCGTTGGTGTGGTACGGCAGCTTCTGGCGCTTGTTCATGGCCAGGTCGCGTTTCTCGTCGAAGGCGATCTCGCGCTGGCCCATCAGGTTGATGCGCTTGCTGCTGCGGATGCGCTCCAGCGTGGCCGGGATGATGTCCGGATCGATCTCATTGGGGCGGTTGCCTTCCAGGCCCAGCAGCACGGCCTTGTCGGTACCGTGGCCGCGGCCGGTCAGGGCCAGCGAGCCGAACACCTCGGCGCGGATGCGCACCGTGTTCTGCAGTTGGCCGGGGTCCAGCAGCCAGCGATGGACGAAGCGCTCGGCCGCGCGCATCGGACCCACGGTGTGGGAGGAACTCGGGCCAATGCCGATCTTGAACAGGTCGAACGTGCTGACGGACATGCGGATTCTGCGTACTGCGATGAGATGGCCGCTATTCTACGGGTTCATTGCTGCAGGCCATGTATGCAGCGCAGCATTCCCCAGACAGGTGCGCAGATGGGATTGACTCTGTACCAGCGTGACGATTGCCATCTGTGTGACCTCGCGCTGGCGGTGCTGGCGCAGGCGCGGGCGCCGGAATTTGACAGTGTGTTCATCGACGACGATGAGGTGCTGGAAGAGAAGTACGGTCAGCGCGTGCCGGTGTTGCGTGATTCCAGCGGCAGGGAGTTGGACTGGCCGTTTGATGCAGCCACCCTCCAGCAATGGCTGTGACAGCGTGGTGGCTCAGAGCTTGAGGCCGGTGTTGCGGCCGTGGTCGGTATCGCGGTCGTAGGCAAGCTCGCGCTGACGTTGTTCATCGATCAATGCGCTGCCCAGCTGGTTGGCTTGCGTCAACAGGTTTGGGCAGCCCACCTGCGCGGGCATGGCGATGAGTTGTTGGCGTATTGCAGCGGCCGCGTCCAGCGCGAACTGGTAGTGACCTTGCTCATGTTCACGCAGCAGCGAGCTGTAGTGTTGCCAGCGGTTCAGGAGATCCTCGGTCGCGCCTTGTGTGTCTGTCCATTGCGGAAGGGTGATGGTGCCGGTGACCTGGGTATCGACGGACGTGATACTGCAACGGTTGCCGCGTGAGGAGGTCTGGTATTTCCAGCTCACATGCCAGCGGGTGTAGCCGTGGAAGCGGCGGCCGTCATCGCCCTCAGGTCCGTGCTGTTGCATTGCTTCCAGCAGCTGCTTCGAGGACTTTCCGCTGATCGGATAGTAGGTGATATCCAGCTGTTCGGACGCTGCCAACGGGTAGCTTGCGGTCAGCAGCAAGCTGGCAAGAAGCAGGGGTTTACGCACGGTACAAATCCGTTTGATATGTCAGACACCCAGCGTGGCGTGCTGCCGCGCTGGGTGTCAACCGCTGTGGCGAGCAGCAGCCCGGCTTACTTCGCGTTGAGTTTGACGATGGTGCTGATCGCAGTTTCGTCGGGGATGGTCTTGGTGTCGGCCCAGTCGCCGCCGCCCACGCCGAAGTCCAGGCGCTTGACCGTTGCCTTGCCGGTCAATACCGGTTGTGCGCCCGCTGCCCAGGTGAAGGTCAGGGTGACCGGCTTGCTGATGCCGCGCAGTTCCAGAGTGCCGTCGGCAGCGAACTGGTTGTTGCCCAACGCGCGGAAACCGTTGGCGGTATAGCGGGCCTGGGCGAAGCGGGCCACGTTGAAGAAATCCGCGCCCTGCAAGGTGGAGTCGCGGTCGTTGTTGCCGCTCTTGGCGCCGGCCAGCGGAATGGTCACGTCGAGCTTGCCAGCGGCCGGGTTGGCCGGGTCGAAGCTGACTTCGGTCTGGAAGCCCGGGAAGCTGCCAGTGAACACTTCACCGTCGTACTTGCTGGCAAACACCAGGATCGAACCGTTGCCGGGGGCCTGCTGGTAGTCGGCAGCCATCGCCGGGGCGATGGCGAGCATGCCGGCAAGTGCGGCGGCAACGGCGGCGGGAGAGGTCAGTTTGATGTTCATGCGGAATCCTTCTGGGAAGCGTTGAGCCAGCCTTGCGGCAGCATGCGGGTCAGCGTGGCATCGCGCTGATGAATGTGGTGATAGAACGCTGCGCCGGCATGCGCCAGCACCAGCAGGATCAGCGCCCAGAAACCCCATTCGTGGATGGCATGGGATACCTGGCTGAGCTGTTCGCTCGGGGCGACCAGCTTGGGCATTTCAACCAGCCCGAACAGCTTGAACGGGCGCAGCCCGCTGGCCGAGTCGTACAACCAGCCCGCCAGCGGAATGGCGAACATCAGCACATACAGTGCCCAATGCGTGGCCGAGGCAATGCGTTCCTGCCAACCCGGCGTGCCCGGCACCGGCTCCGGTGCGCCGGCATACAGGCGCCATGCCAGTCGCACTGCCACCAGCACCAGCACGCTGATGCCGATCGACTTGTGCATCGTGTAGATCCAGAAGTACTTGGGCGTCTTGGGGAACTCGCCCATGGTCAGGCCGACAATACCCAGCGCCAGTATCAGCAGGGCGATCAGCCAATGCAGGCTCTTGCTGACGCTGCCCCAGCGTTGGGCGGTGTTTTTCAGGCTCATGGATGGGTTTCCGTTTGGGTTGCGGCGTCCTGGGCGGCTTTCAGGGCCGCCTCGGCGGCGTCGTCCAGGCTGTTGTCTGTGGTGGTTGCCGGTGCGGGAATTGCCGGTGCTGCTTCGGCACCGGCATCACGCACGGCTTCGGCTTCGATGCGCAGTGCGACCTGGTCGCCTATTACCGACGGCCATGCGCTGATGCCGAAATCGGCGCGGCTGAGGGTGGCCGTGGCCGAGACGCCCAGCGTGCGGCGGAACGGCGGCAGCGGATGGCGCTTGAGTGCATTGAGGGTGACGTCGAGCATCACCTCGCGGCTGACGCCGCGCAGGGTCAACTGGCCGAACACGCGGGCATGGTTGGCATCGATCGGTTCGATGCGGGTGGAGACAAAGCGTGCCTGCGGGAAATGCTCGCCATCCAGCAGGTTGCGCGCCAGCGTGGCCTGGTTCCATTTGCCATCGCCCAGATCAAGCCGGGTGATCGGCACGACCACGTCAAGCCGGGCCGTGGTCCAATCCTGTGGGTCGAAGTCGAGCACGCCCTCGCTGCCGGACACGGTGCCCAGGGCCTGCGAGAAGCCTGCGTGGTCAATGGCGAACAACACCCGGGTATGCACAGGATCGAGCCGATAGCGCTCGTTCGCTGCCAGGGCGGCAACGGGCAGCAGGCTGCAGATCAGCAGAAGCAGGCGTGGCAGCAAGGTCGGGCTCCAGATCGGGAAGGGGGATTCTAGGCGTATGCAGGTAACGGTTTGTGCGCATATTGCGCAACGGTTTGTTACGTAGTCGGTTTGGGTGACTTTGCCGGGGCCGGGCACCGGCGCTACAGTCGCCGACGGTGGAGGTCGCTGCAAGCAGCTTGCGATGGGGAGTGTCGAGCGTTGATGAAACGGATTCTTCGGGGTGTATTGCGGTGCGTGCTGGCAGGGCTGCTGGCATGGCCGTGCGGGATCATGGCCTTGGATCTGGCCGAAACACCGCGCATGCGGCGGCTGAGCGTGGCTGAAGGTCTGCCCTCGCGGACCGTGCTTGCGCTGGCGCAGGACCGCCAGGGCTATGTCTGGGCCGCCACCGACGATGGCCTGGCGCGCTACGACGGCGCCCATCTACGGGTCTGGCGGCACGACCCGCAGGTATCCGGGTCGCTGCCGGGCAATACCCTGGAGACGATGCTGATTGACGCGCAGGACCGGGTTTGGGTCGGCGCCAACGGTGCGGGCCTGTCGATGCTGGATGCCGGCCGGCAGCGCTTCACCCGCTTCGCCGAGCTTGAGGCTATCTGCACCCAGCAGGTCTGGGCGTTGGCCATGCAGGGCACCGATCTGTGGGTCGGCACCAGTGGCAGCGGCATCTGCCTGTTGCATGCCGACGGCCGCATAAGCCGCTATCAGCACCGGCCCGAGGACCCGCGCAGCCTGCCCGACGACACCATCTATGCCCTGCTGCCAGGCAAGGACGGCAGCGTTTGGATCGGCACCACCTCTGGCCTGGTGCGCTGGAAACGTGGCGACGGGTTCGCGACGGTGCAGTCGCCACTGCTCGCCGGCAAGGACGTGATCCGCCTGAGCGGCGACCGTGACGGCGGTATCTGGGCCGGCACCGACGCCGGCCTTTACCGGGTCTCGGACGAGGGCCAGGTAGCACCCGCACCATGGCCGGAAGCGGCGCAGACCCGCGCGGCGGTGGTGCTGCATGATCGCGATGGCCGCTACTGGATGGGCAGCTCCAATGGTCTGTACCGCGGCGATGGGCAGCGCATGCAGTTGCTGGAAGGCGATGGCGGCAGCGGCTTTCTCACCGGCAACAGCGGTGTGCTGGATCTGCTGCAGGATCATGAAGGCGGCATCTGGACGGCGCTGCTGACCCAGGGCATGGCCTATCTGCGACCGGACTGGTCGCGTTTTTCCAGCCACTACCAGCTCAATGGCAAATCGCTGGAAAGCTTGTATCTGATCAATTCGGCCGCCGACGGCAATGGCTTCCTGGTGGTTGGCGGGCACGGCCTGTATCAGCTGGACGGGGCGGGCAAGTTGTCGCAGCTGGCCGGCGAGGCGCAGCTTGGCCCCGGCAGTATCTGGTCGGTGCAGCGCGGTGGCGATGGGGTGATCTGGCTGGGCCGCGCCGGTGGCCTCACCCTGTATCGACCCTCCGATGGGCAGGCCAGGCGCCTTGATCTGGGAGTGGGCGACGATCCGGCGCAACGCGCGGACCTTATGCGTCTGGCGCCTGACGGCAGCATGTGGCTGTCGATCATCAACTACGGCCTGCAGCACCGCGCCGCGGACGGCCGCTTGTTGGCCGACTATCCGCAGGGCGAGGCCTCCGGCCTGCCTGAGAAACTGGTCGAACAACTGCGCCTTGGCAGCGATGGCAGCCTGTGGCTGGTCGGCGGGGCCGGCGTGCAACGGTTTGATGGCCAGCGCTTCGTCAACGTGCCCGGGGTATCGGCCGGCATGGTCTATGACCTGGTGTTCCTTGCCGATGGCTCCGCCTGGTTGGCACGTGATGGTGCCTTGGAGCACTACCGCAACGATGCCGAAGGGTTTTCCCTGATCCAGCGGTTGAGCGCCGATGAAGGGGTGCCGGCGGTGGCGATGGGTGGCCTGGTGGTGGGCTGCAGTGGCCAGCTGTGGGCAACCACCACGCGCGGGCTGCTGTGGTGGCAGCCGGGCGCATCACGGGTGCGGATGCTGGAAGAAGGCGATGGCCTGAGCGATACCGAGTTCACTGCACGGCCACCGTCACATGCGGGTTGCGGCCGGGCATTGGCGGTGTCGGCCACCGGTCTGCTCAGTTTCAACCCGGATGCCAAGGTCGCCGCGCCGGTGGGCTCGCAGCTGGTGATCGAATCGGTGGGTGTGCGTCGCGACGATGCTGCCCGCGAGCAGCGTTTGAAAGGGCCGCTGATCCAGCTTGGCCCCAATGATCGCGATCTGCGCGTGACCGGCCGGCTGCTGTCCTACGTGGATCCGGCGCGGCATCGCTTCCGTGTGCATATCGACGGTTACGACCAGAACTGGGTGGATCTGGGCAGTGATGGCGAACGGCTGGTATCACGCCTGCCGGCGGGCAGTTACCGCATGGACGTGCAGGCGGCCGCCGCCGATGGGCCATGGACCAATGCACAGACGCTGCTGGTTGAAGTGGCGCCGCCCTGGTGGCGCAGCAACTGGGCGTTGGCGCTATGGGCCTTGTTGCTGGCCTTGCTGGCGACGGCGGCGGTGTTTGCCTATCGGCGGCGGGTGCGGCGGCGCAGCGAATGGCAGCTGGCGGTGCACAAGCAGGAACTTGCCGAACAGGCATCGCAGGCGAAAACCCGCTTCCTGGCGACGCTGGGGCATGAGGTGCGCACGCCGTTGACCGGCGTGCTGGGCATGAGTGAACTGCTGCTGGGCACGTCGCTGGATGATCGTCAGCAGCGCTACGCCGGCGCGATCCAGCAGGCCGGTACGCACCTGCTGGGCCTGGTCAACGACGCGCTGGATCTGGCCCGTATCGAGGCGGGCAGGTTGGAGCTGGACAACCGTCCGTTTGATCTTGGCCGCTTGCTGCAGGAAGTAAGCGCCTTGATGGCGCCAATGGCGGAGCGCCGGGGGCTGCGGTTTGAATCTGCAGCGCCGTTCCCGACCCCGGTGATGGTGGTGGGCGATGCCATGCGCCTGCGGCAGATTCTGATGAACCTGCTGGGCAACGCCATCAAGTTCACCGAGCGTGGCAAGGTCGCGGTGGCCGCGCAGCTGCATCCGGGCCGCGATGGCATCACCTTGAGCGTGTCCGACAGCGGCCCGGGCATCAGCGCCGAGCAGCAGACGCGCTTGTTCCAGCGTTTCGAGCAGGCCGATGGCAACCGCACAGCATCACGCTATGGCGGCAGTGGGCTGGGCCTGGCGATCTGCCAGGAGTTGGCGATGGCGATGGGTGGCAGCATCCGGGTCGAAAGCCGGTTGGGCGAGGGCGCCCGGTTTGTACTGGAGCTGCCGTTGCCCTGGCAGCCGGCCAATGTTGCCACGGCAGGCTCGGTCGAACCGGTTGCCGACACGCGCGCGCTGAACGTACTGCTGGTTGAGGATGACCCTACCGTGGCGCAGGTGATTACCGGTTTGTTGGCCGCACGTGGCCATCGGGTGGTGCATGCCCCGCACGGGTTGGCGGCACTGGCTGAAGCGGCAGGGCAGGACTTTGACATCGGCCTGCTCGATCTGGATCTGCCGGCGCTGGATGGGATTGCATTGGCACGCCAGCTGCGTGGTTCCGGGCATATGTTGCCGTTGATCGCGGTGACCGCACGCGCTGACAGCCAGGCCGAACAGTTGGCACGTTCGGCGGGCATGGTTGGCTTCCTGCGCAAGCCGGTGACCGGGCGGATGTTGGTCGATGCGATTGCCGAGGCCTTGGCGCTCAGCAAGAGACAGGCACAATAGCGGCATCACAGACGCGCCGGCCGGGCGTTGCAGGAGGCAGGGTTTGATGAAATGGCTTGCAGGGATGTTGGTATGCGGATTGCTGCTGGCGACGCCGTCGGTGCAGGCCGAGGTGCCAGCCACGCCGCAGCCGCGCCAGCTGACTGTGGCCGACGGCCTGCCCTCGAGCAACATCAATGCCTTCGCCGAAGACCTCACCGGTTACCTGTGGCTGGCCAGTCGTGACGGGCTTGCCCGTTACGACGGGCGCAACTACCGCATCTGGCGCGCGGAGAACGGCCTGCGCGACAACGTGGTGTGGAGCCTGCATTCGGACAAGAGCAACCGCCTGTGGATAGGCACGCAGAACGCTGGCCTGGTGATGCTGTCGGCGGATCGGCGAGGTTTTCGGTTCTTCGACCAGCAGACCTATCCGCAGATTGGCAGCAACACCATCTGGGCGATCACCTCCACCGCCGACGGCAGCATCTGGTTTGGTACTGCCACCGGCGGCCTGCACCGGCTTGATCCGGAAGGTGGGATCCGTCGTTTCATGCCGGTGCCGGGTGACGTGCACAGCTTGCCAGCGGCAGCGGTGACCTATCTGGCGGTTACCCCGGACGGCAGCTTGTGGGTCGGTACCAAGGGCGGGCTGGCGCGCTGGAATGGCGCCGCTTTCGACCGGGTCGGCAGCGAGGTATTGCCTTCTCCGCGCATCAACGGTTTGAAAGTCGACAAGCAGGGCCGGCTGTGGGTTGCGACCAACGAAGGCGTGGTCGTGCGTCATGCCGATGGCCGTTTCGAGCCGGCCAACTGGCCTGGTGCGGCGCCCGGCGAAGTGTTCAACATGCTGCAGTATTCGGCCGATGGCAGCTATTGGCTGGATACGCGCGCCGGCCTGGGCCGGATCCGCAGCGCGGCGATGCGCAACGTGCCTTTGTACAGCTCGCAGGAACGCGGCCTGGTCAAGCCGAACTGGTCCAGCGCCTACGAAGACCGCGAAGGTGGCCTGTGGTTTGCCAGTACCAATGCCGGCTTGTGGCATCTGCCGCCGAGCTGGCGGCAGTTCTCGGTGCTGTCGCGGCATCTGGATGATCCGGCCTCGCTGCGCAATCCCTATGCGCTGGCGTTGGCGCCCTCGGCCAATGGTGGCATCTGGGTGACCGGCACCCGCGGTGCCCTTGATCGACTGGATCCGGGGAGTGGCGAGGTAGAGCACCATCTGGCACCGATCGACGGCAACAACTGGCCGCAATCGCTGGTCGAGGATGCGCGTGGCAAGGTCTGGATCGGCAGCCTGGATGCGCTGGTGCGCTACGACCCTCGCGACAACAGCGTACAGCGCTGGCACAGCGACGACCGCACCGACGCGGCGATGCAGGGCGATGCCGACATCGTGCGCAGTTGCGATGGCGGTCGGATCTGGATCTATTCCGAAGACGGCGGCATGCAGCAGCGTGATGCCGACGGCCACGTGCTGCTGCATCTGCAGGCGGGCCAGGGCGGCTTGCCGGAAGCTTCGGTGGAGGACATGCAATGCGGCCCCGGCGACCATCTATGGCTGGCCAGTGGCACCGGGCTGCATGCCTGGCAATCGTCCAGTGCACGCTTCTCGCCCGTGCCGGGTGGGCCGGCCGGGCGCGTATCCACCTTCAACGTGACCGATACCGGCGTGGTCTGGATTGCCGGCCTGGGGCGGATGGACCGCTATCTGTGGGACGGGCAACGCATGACCCTGCTCGATCGCGTCGGCGTTGAACAGGGCTTCCCGATGTTGGCCGCAACCGGCTTGCTGGAAGACGCCCACGGTGTGGCGTGGGCGATCAGCGCCCGTGGCCTGATCCGTATCGACCCGGCCAACCGCTCGGTGCGTTTGTACGGCGTGCACGATGGCCTGCCGGGCCAGGAGTTCCGGCGCCGCTCGCTGGTGCAGGCGCGCAGCGGCCAGCTGGCCGGTGGTACGCCGGACGGGGTGGTCTTGTTCGACCCCGACCAGGTCAAGCCGTCCACCCGGCGGCCGCCACTGATCATCGAGCGTGTCAGCGTCCGCCGCGGCGACAAGGAACAGGATCTGACCCAGGAGTCGGCGCTGCAGATTCTTGATGGCGACCGCGACCTGCGCATCGCCGCGCGCCTGTTGTCCTTTGCCGACTCGGCGACCAATACCTACCGCTTCCGTCTGGCCGGCTACGACCCGGACTGGGTGGATGTGGGTGCCAGCGGTGACCGCGTGTTCTCACGGCTGCCACCCGGGCGCTATCAACTGGAAATACAGGCCGCCACCTCGGACAACGTGTGGTCGCCGGTGCAGACGCTGGCCTTCCGCGTGCAGCCGCCATGGTCACGTAGTCCGGCCGGTGTGATGACCTCCATCGTGGTCGGCGTCGCGCTGTTGCTGGGCGGCGCCTGGTTGTACCAGCGGCGCCTGCGCCGGCGTAACGAGTGGCAGCTGGCACGGCACAAGCAGGAGTTGGCCGAACAGGCTTCGCTGGCCAAGACCCGCTTCCTGGCCACGCTGGGCCACGAAGTGCGCACGCCGATGACCGGCGTGTTGGGCATGAGCGAGCTGCTATTGGCCACGCCCCTGGATGAGCGCCAACGCGGCTATACGCAGGCGATCCGGCGCGCCGGCGAACACCTGCTGCGGTTGGTCAACGACGCGCTGGATCTGGCCCGCATCGAGGCCGGCCGCCTGGAACTGCAGAACCAGCCGCTGGAACTGCGGCAGCTGCTCGAGGACGTGCGTGGCCTGATGGAACCGCTGGCCAAACGCCGTGGGCTGGCCTTTGAATTCGACAACGCGGCAGCACCGCGCACTCGCCTGACCGGCGATGTGATGCGCCTGCGGCAGATCCTGCTCAACCTGCTCGGCAACGCGATCAAGTTCACCAGTCACGGCTCGGTGTGCCTGCGGGTCCGGTTGGAGGAGGCCGGCAAGGGCGTGCGTTTCGAGGTCAGCGATACCGGCCCGGGGATCAGTGCCGAACAGCAGCAGCGTCTGTTCCGCCGCTTTGAACAGGCCGATGGCGCGCGCACCGCGGCCCGCTACGGTGGCAGCGGCCTGGGCCTGGCCATCTGCAACGAACTGACCGTGGCCATGGGCGGCAGCATCGATGTCCAAAGCAGCCTGGGCGAGGGCACCTGCTTCAGCGTGAACCTGCCGCTGGCCTGGGAAGTACCTGCAACCTCGACGGAAGAGGATGAGGTTGCCGCCAGCGCGTGGATGAGCTTGCCGCCGCAGCGGGTATTGCTGGTCGAGGATGATCCGACCATCGCCGCGGTGATCCGTGGCTTGCTGGAGGTGCACGGGCATGGGGTGGTGCATGCCGCGCATGGTTTGGCGGCCTTGGCCGAGCTTTCCACCCAGGAGTTCGATGTGGGCCTGCTCGACCTGGATCTGCCCGGCATCGATGGCTTCGGCCTGGCCCGGCAGTTGAAGGCGATGGGCTATGAAATGCCGCTGATCGCAGTGACCGCCCGTTCCGATACCGAGGCCGAACCGGAGGCGCGCGAGGCAGGCTTTGCCGATTTCCTGCGCAAGCCGGTGACCGCGCAGATGCTGCTGGAAGCCATTGCCGGGGTGCTGGATGCGCAACGCCGGCAACAGGCGCAGTCCTCAGCGGAGTGAGGGCTGCGCAGGCTTATTCGACGACTTCCTCAACCGCGCGCGGGTGCGGCCGGTTTTCTGGCAGCTGCCAGAACACCAGCGTCGAGCTGAGCGTGATCGCACCCACGCAGAGGAAGGTGGCATGCAGGGCGGCGGTCGCGCCGTGCGCGTTCAAATGGCTGCCGAAGGCCGCCAACAGGCTGCCGGCGGTGGCGGCGCCAAAGCCGGTGGCCAGCATCATCACCATCGACAGCAGGCTGTTGCCGCTGCTGGCCTGATGCATGTCCAGGTCACGCAGGGTAACGGTGTTCATTACCGTGAACTGCATGGAATTGACCGCGCCGAAGATCGCCAGCTGGGTCAGTTGCAGCCACAGCGGCTGGTTGGCATTGATCAGCGCGAAGCTGGCCATCGCCAGGCCCACGCAGACCGTGTTGATCATCAGGATGCGGCGGTAGCCGAAACGTTCCACCAGGCTCACTGCGGCACGTTTGGCGGCCATGCCGGACAAGGCCACTGGAATCATCATCATCCCGGCCGTCATCGGGCTCAGGCCCATGCCGACCTGCAGCAACAACGGGATCAGCAACGGCATTGCGCCGCTACCGATACGCGAGAACAGGTTGCCAAGAATGCCGATGCGGAAACTGATCACCTTGAACAGGCTCAGCGGGAACAGCGCGTTGCTGGTACTGGCCGCATGCAGCCAGTAGCCGGCCAGGGCGGCGATTCCGACCACTGCCAGCAACAGCACCAGCGCATGCGCCGAGTTGATTGCCGAGACCCCGTCCAGCGCCAGCGACAAGGCAATCATGCCGAACGCCAGCATCAGGTAGCCGGCCAGATCGAAGCGCTGTTTCTGCTGGCCGTAGTGGTCGGGCATGATTCGCAGCGCGGCGACGAAGCCGGCCACACCAATCGGCAGGTTGATCAGGAAGATCCAATGCCAGGACCACACCTCCACC
This sequence comes from Stenotrophomonas terrae, assembly GCF_001431465.1. GTDB lineage: Bacteria > Pseudomonadota > Gammaproteobacteria > Xanthomonadales > Xanthomonadaceae > Stenotrophomonas > Stenotrophomonas terrae. The sequence goes on from NZ_LDJJ01000049.1 coordinate 36,627, forward strand.
AGCCAGCCGCCCATGGTCGGGCCGAGCAGTGGGCCGATCAGGGCGGGGATGGCGATGAAGCTCATTGCCGATAGGAACTGGTCGCGCGGAACCGAACGCATCACCGCCAAACGCCCAACCGGCAGCAACATCGCTCCGCCGATGCCCTGCAGCACGCGCGAGGCCACCAGCCATTGCAGCGTCGGTGACAGGGCACAGGCCAGCGAGCCCAGGGTGAACAGCACGATCGCGGCGAGGAAGGTACGGCGCGTGCCGAAGCGGTCGGCGATCCAGCCCGAGGCGGGAATGAAGCTGGCCACCGCCAGCGCATAGCTGAACACCACCGACTGCATCTGCAGCGGGCTTTCGCCCAGGCTGCGTGCCATCGCCGGCAGTGCCGTATTGACGATGGTCGAGTCCAGCATCTGCATGAAGATGGCCAGTGACACCAGCCACAGCAGTGGTTTCTGGGCGGAGCTGGCAGGCAGTGGTCTGGGGGGAGCAGGGGACATCAGGACGGCTCGCGCTAAGGCAGGCGCCCATTGTCCTCCGAAGCATGTGCAGATGCCGCAGTAGTGCCGAGCCATGCTCGGCAGGGGCTTCACCCGTAGCGGCGGATCAGCGCAAGGTCCTGTAGTGCCGAGCCATGCTCGGCAGGGGCTTCACCCGTAGCGGCGGATCAGCGCAAGGTCCTGTAGTGCCGAGCCATGCTCGGCAGGGGCTTCACCCGTAGCGGCAGATCATGCGCAAGGCCCTTGTAGTGCCGAGCGATGCTCGGCAAGGGGCTTCACTGGTAGAGCCTCAGCCGAGCATGGCTCGGCTCTACAGGTAAAGCGAAGGCCCGGGTTGCCCCGGGCCTTCAGGATTCAGCGGCGGCTGAGGCGGTGTACCGCTTCCACCAGCACGGCGACGTGCTCGGGGTTCATGTCCGGCGACATGCCGTGGCCGAGGTTGAATACATGGCCTTCGCGCGAGCCGCCATTGCCGGCGGCATAGCTTTCCAGCACCTTGCCGACTTCGCGGGTGATCGCGTCGGGCGAGCCATACAGCGTGGTCGGGTCCAGGTTGCCCTGCAGTGCGACTTTGCCGCCAACCGCACGCGCGGCGTCTTCCAGACTGATGGTCCAGTCCACACCCACGCCTTCGGCACCGCTGGCGGCAAGCTCGGCCACATACTGGCCGGTGCCCTTGCCGAACAGGATCAGCGGGGTGCGCTCGGCGCCTTCGCCACGCTTGAGCTCGCTGGCAATGCGGTTGAGGTAACGCAGCGAAAATTCGCGGTACATCGCCGGGCCCAGCACGCCGCCCCAGGTATCGAACACCTGCAATGCCTGCGCGCCAGCATCGCGCTGTGCCGACAGATAGGCGATGACCGCATCGGTCACCACTTCCAGCAACTGGTGCAGGGCCTTGGGTTCGTTCAGCGCCATTGCCTTGATGCGGGCGAAATCCTTGCTGCCGCCGCCTTCGATCATGTAGCAGGCCAGCGTCCACGGACTGCCGGAGAAGCCGATCAACGGCACCTTGCCGTCCAGCTCACGGCGGATCAGGCGCACCGCGTCCATCACGTAGCGCAGCTCGGTTTCCATGTCCGGCACCGCCAGCTTGGCGACGGCTGCGACATCACGCACCGGGTGCTTGAACTTGGGGCCTTCCCCGTCGACGAAGTACAGGCCCAGGCCCATCGCGTCCGGCACGGTGAGGATGTCCGAGAACAGGATGGCGGCATCCAGGTCGAAGCGCTCGAGCGGCTGCAGGGTCACTTCACAGGCGACTTCCGGGTTCTTGGCCATACCCAGGAAGCTGCCTGCGCGGGCGCGGGTGGCGCGGTATTCCGGCAGGTAGCGGCCGGCCTGGCGCATCAGCCAGACGGGGGTGTAGTCCACAGGTTCGCGGCGCAGGGCGCGCAGGAAGCGGTCGTTGCGAAGTGGGCTGGTCACATGGAACTCCTGGAGGCTGAGGTCCGCAGGCGCGCTGCGGCGCACCTGCAGGGGATACGGGATTCAGGGCGCGGGCTGGCCGGCGGTGAACATCACCTGGAAGCCTTTCTTGATCTGGCCGTCGCGGGCTTTCTCGAAGGCATGGATGGCTTCGTCGTGCTGCAGGAACAGCTCGCGGCGCAGCTGGATGCGACCGCCGGTCTGGCCACTCTCGCGCAGCAGCTCCCAGCCGCCGAGCAGATCCGGCACCAGGGAGAGCTGTACATAGCGGGGGGCTTCATTGCCGCTGGGCGGCTGTTGCAGTAGGACGCGCATGGCGGCGATTGTAGCCGGTGTGCGGAATTTGGGCTGGTTTTGGGCCCCGCGTCATCCTTCTCCCTGCGGGAGAAGGTGCCCGAAGGGCGGATGAGGGTGCGGGCGAAGCCCCATGCTCTTTTGACGCCAGCAGGCTTGGCCCGGACCCTCACCCCAACCCCTCTCCCGCTGGGAGAGGGGCTTCAGGCGCTGCCGCTCAGCCTTGCTGCAACACTGCCAGCACCGCGGCTTCATCCACATCCGGTACCACCTCGGCCTTGCCGATGCCGCGCCACAGCACCAGCCGCAGGCGCCCGGCGATGTTCTTCTTGTCCAGCCGCATGTGTGCCAGCAGCGCCTGCGGGTCCAGGCCGGCGGGGATGCTGGTTGGCAGGCCATAGGCTTGCAGCAGCTCGCGCAGTACCTCGGTATCGGCCGCATCGGCCATGCCCAGGGCTGCGGACAGTCTGGCTGCCAGCACCATGCCGACCGCTACCGCCTCGCCATGGTTGAGGTTGTCATTGCCCGGCGCGCCATAGCCCTGCGCCGTCTCGATCGCATGGCCAAAGGTGTGGCCCAGGTTGAGCAGGGCGCGTTCGCCCTTTTCCAGCGGGTCGCGTTCGACGATCTCGGCCTTGTGTTCGCAACTGCGGGCAATCGCCTGCGCCAGCGCGCTGTCGTCGCCGGCCAGCAGGGCCTGACGTTCGGCCTGCAGCCATTGGAAAAACAGCGGGTCGCGAATTGCGCCGTACTTGATCACCTCGGCCAGCCCGGCGCGCAGTTCGCGCAGTGGCAGGGTCCGCAGCGCGCTGGTATCTGCAACCACCGCACGCGGCGGGTGGAAGGCACCGACCAGGTTCTTGCCCTGCGGAATGTCTACCGCGGTCTTGCCGCCGACCGAGGAGTCGACCATCGACAGCAGGGTGGTGGGCAGCTGCACGCAGTCGACGCCGCGCATCCAGCAGGCTGCGGCAAAACCGGCCAGGTCACCGACCACGCCGCCGCCCAGCGCCAGTAGGCAGGCATCGCGGGTTGCGCCGAGGCTGGCCAGTGCGTTGATCGTCGCGGCGAAGTTGTCCAGGGTCTTGGACGCTTCACCGGCCGGGATCACGTGCTGGCCGATCTTCAGATCCGGCCGGGCCGACAACAGCGCGTTCTGTACCTGTGCCAGATACAGCGGGGCGACGGTGTCGTCGCTGACCAGCAACACATGGCGGCCACGGATGGCAGCCAGCAACGCCTGCGGCTGGGACAGCAGGCCGGGGCCGATATGGATCTGGTAGGGGTGGTCGCCGCCAACGGCGACGGTGCGGGAGGGGGCGGTCATGCGGGTGGGTTCCAGAATCTGCCATTGCGCGACAAGCCGGGTCACGGTGTGCGCGGTGGCATCGGCGGGGGAGTAGAGATCGGTGTCGATGATCAGGTCGGCCACTTCGCTGTAAAGCGGGTCGCGGGCAGCGGCCATGGCGTGCAGCACCTGCTCGCGGTCCTCGCGTTGCAGCAACGGGCGGGTCTTGTCGCGATGCAGGCGTTGCAGCTGCGAGGCCACGCTGACCCGCAGATAGACCACAAACCCCTGCGCGCGGATGCGTTGGCGGTTTTCCGGATCCAGGATGGCGCCGCCACCGGTGGAGATCAGCAGGCCGCTGCCGTCCAGCAACTTGGCCAGCATGCGCTTTTCATGGGCACGGAAGCCGACCTCACCGACATTTTCGAAGATGGCGGGAATGCTGGAGCCGACGTCATCGACGATGGCCTGGTCGGCGTCCACGAACGCCAGGCCAAAGCGCTCGGCCAGGCGCCGGCCGATGCTGGTTTTGCCGGCGCCCATCGGGCCGACCAGGATGAGATTGGGGGCTGGATTCATTGCAGGAAGATGCTAGCACCTCGTGTCAGTGCCTTAACACGGTAGCAGCCAAGCTCGGCAGCTCCACGAATGGTTCGTGGTGCAACCAAGGAGTTGGACATGTCAGTGGCGAAAATCATTGAAGTCAGCGCGTCCTCCAAGACCAGCGTCGAGGATGCCGTACGCAGTGGTATCAAAAAGGTTGCCGAGACGGTCAAGGGCATCCAGGGCGCCTGGGTCAACGAGACCAAGGTTGTCACCGATGGTGACGGCAACATCATCGAATGGCGGGTCAACCTGCGGATTACCTTCCTGGTGCAATGAATCGCGCGGCGGCTGCGCACGGCCTTTCGTGGGGCGCGGCCACGCAATGACGCGGCGGCGCTCGCGCCGTCGCGTCGTTTCAGCTCTGCGCGTCAACCAGCGGCTGCCGCTGTGCATCCAGGGCAATCACCCGGTCGGCGATCTCGGGCAGGGTGCGCAGTGCCTGGCGGCTGATCCGCTCGTAGAACTGCACGAAACGCTCCAGCTGCGGCCGGGTCATGCTGCTGCGGCCTGGTGAGGCCTGCTGCAGTGCCTGCTCCTGCTGCCAGCGCCAGTGTGGCACCACCGCGAAGCTGGGCGGTTGCAACATCCACAGGCGGTCGAAGCGCTGCCACAAGGCGGGGTAGTGCTCGGCCAAGGCCTGGTTGCACCAGCGGCGCCAGGTGCCGTCGGCATCGGCATCGCGTTCCAAGGCGTTCAGGGGCGTGCGCAGCGCCTCATCGGCCTCGGCCGGCGTGCCCAGGAACCAGCCTTCGAAGACCAGCAGATCCAGCGGTTGTTCGATCCGCTTCCACTGCGCTTCCGGCACCCGTTCGTCAGCAAGTTTGTCAAAGCGCGGCAGTGGGAAAGATTGGCCGGCTTTGGCTGCATCCAGGGTGGCCATTGCCAGGGCCAGATCATGCGTGCCGGGCGGCCCACGCGTGGCCAGCAGCGGATGGATGCGGTCGGCCAGGCGCTGGCGTTGCGCGCGGGTCAGGTAGGTGTCGTCGATCGAGACTGCGGCGGCGCACAGGCCGCGGCTGCGTGCCAACTCCACGATCTGGCCTGCCAACGTGGATTTGCCGCTGCCCTGCACGCCGCTGATGGCGAGCACCGGCGTGCTGCTGGCACTGGCCAAGGCATCATCCAGGGCCTGCGCCACCAATGCAGGTGCAAAGCGGCGTTGGGAAAAACTGTGCGGAGCGGGGGACATGACGCCACAATAGCCCAAACCCGTGGCGTACGAAGCAGGACCATGACCAATCTTTATGCAGAAGCGTTATCGACTTTCGCCGCATTGTTTGAAGAGGCCAAGGCTGGCAAGGAAATCGATGCCACCGCGATGACCGTGGCCACCGCTGACATCGACGGCCGGCCCTCGGCACGCACCGTGCTGCTCAAGGCCTTCGATGAGCGTGGTTTTGTGTTCTATACCCACCTGGACAGCCGCAAGGGCCGTGAGCTGCATGACAACCGCGCGGCGGCCTTGCTGTTCCTGTGGCGCAGCCTGCGCGAAGCCGGTATCCAGGTGCGCATTGAAGGCGACGCGCAGCTGGTATCGGCGGCTGAAGCCGATGCCTATTTTGCCAGCCGCCCGCGCATGAGCCAGATCGGCGCGTGGGCATCGGTGCAGTCGCAGCCACTGGCCTCGCGCGAAGAGTTTGAACAACGCCTTGCCAATTTCGAGGCGCGCTTTGAAGGCCGTGATGTGCCGCGCCCGGACGGTTGGGGCGGCGTGCGCGTCGTGCCGCGCCGGATCGAGTTCTGGTACGGCGCCGACTTCCGTCTGCACGAGCGTTGGTGCTATGAGGCCGATGCGGCAGGGCAGTGGAGCAAGCGGATGCTGTTCCCGTGAAGCGGGCCGGCGTCGAAATCCGTCGCGCGCTGGCCAGTGACTGGCCGGCGTGGGCGCAGTTGCGTCGCGCCTTGTGGGCCGATTGCGATACGGATCTGGCCGAGCTGCAGCAATTGCTGGAAGAAGACGCCAGCACCGTGCTGCTGGCCTTCGCGCAGGGACAGCCGGTGGGCCTGGCCGAAGCCAGCCTGCGGCATGACTACGTCAATGGCACCTCCAGTTCGCCGGTGGGCTTTCTCGAGGGTTGGTATGTGATCGAAAGCCTGCGTGGCAAAGGCATAGGCCGCGCGCTGGTGGCCGAGGTTGCGCGTTGGGCACGCGCGCAGGGCTGCAGTGAGCTGGCCTCCGATACCGCGCTGGACAATGCGCAGGCCCAGGCCGCGCACAAGGCCAGCGGCTTTGTCGAAACCGAACGCGTGGTCTACTACTGCATGGGTCTGGACGAGCCGACGGAATGAAGTTGCTTCCGGTCTACCGCATCACCGTGTTCGTACCGCCGGCCGCGCTGGCACGGCTGAAGCAGGGCATTCTGGCGGTCGATGACCTGGCCGCCGGTGGTTACGCCGATGGCATGTGGGAATCGGACGCGCGCGAGCAGTTCCGGGTGCTGGACGGTACCCGCAGCGTGCAGGGGCAGGGCGGCGAGCGCGTATATCAGCCCTCGGTACGGCTGGAGTTCTGCATCCCGCGCGATGCGCGGCGCCTGCAGGACCTGTTGGCGGCCATCGCCGCGCATCATCCCTGGAACACCCCGTCGGTTTTCGTCGATACAACGGAGTTCGCCATCGCATGATCGGCCCGCGTCGCATTGTCTGTCTTACCGAAGAACCCACCGAGACCCTGTACGCACTGGGCGAGCAGGACCGCATCGTCGGCATCAGTGGCTTCACCGTGCGGCCGCCCGAGGCGCGCCGCGACAAGCCCAAGGTCAGTGCCTTCACCAGCGCCAAGGTGGGGGAGATCCTCAAGCTCAAGCCGGATCTGGCGATTGGTTTTTCCGACATACAGGCCGATATCGCCGCCGAGTTGATACGCAACGGCGTGGAAGTCTGGATTGCCAACCATCGCAGCGTGGCCGGCATCCTCGATTACATCCGCCGCCTCGGTGGCCTGGTCGGCGCGGCCGAGCGTGCCAGCGCCTATGCCGATGAACTGCAGCGTGGTCTGGATGCGATCGCCGCACAAGCGTCAATGCTGCCGCAGCGCCCGCGCGTCTATGTCGAGGAATGGGATGAGCCCATCATCACCGGCATCCAATGGGGTGCCGAGCTGGTGGAGATCGCCGGCGGCATCGATGTGTTTCCCGAGTTGTCGCGTGAGCCGTTGGCCAAGGCGCGCATTCTTGCCAATGGCGATCCGGTGATCGCACGCAACCCGGACATCATCATCGGCTCGTGGTGTGGCAAGAAATTCCGCCCCGAGCGGGTCGCTGCGCGGCCCGGCTGGGAGGCCATCAATGCCGTACGCGATGGCGAACTGCATGAAATCAAGTCACCACTGATCCTGCAGCCCGGCCCGGCCGCGCTGACCGATGGCGTACAGGCAATCGCGCAGATCATCCAGCAATGGTCGAAGCGCGTTGTAGGAGCGGCGTAAGCCGCGAAGCCAGCAGCAACCAAGCCGCCGATGCACCTGTAATCAGCTGCATCGCCGGATGTGGGAGCGGCATAAGCCGCGAAGCTAATAGCAACCGAACCGCCGATTCAATTGCAATCAGCTGCATCGCACGGATGTGGGAGCGGCATAAGCCGCGAAGCTGGAAATGTGAGAAGGCGCCAAAAGCTCACCCCTCCCCAACCCTCCCCTTTGCTGCGCAAAAGGGAGGGGGCAAAAGCACCTCGCCGTTCGGATGTGGGAGCGGCGTAAGCCGCGAAGCGAACGCCAATGAATCTACCCGCCAATCGGCAATCCGATATTGCCGATCCCGCGCGGTGGCAGAAGATCAACGGACGGCACAGTCTGATTGCCCATGGTGTGGCCGTTTGCTTGTTGCCAGCTTCGCGGCTTACGCCGCTCCTACCGGGAGCTTCGGCGCCAACCCGGTATACCGCGCACGCGGCCGTATCAAAGTGCCCAGCGCCTGCTGCTCCAACGCATGTGCCAGCCAACCAGTAAGACGGGCGGTGGCGAACATCACCAGTGCATGCGCACCCGGCAGCTCGTATACGTAGCAGACGGCGCCGAGCATGCCGTCGATGTTTGGGTGCTGGCCGCTGACTTCCTCGGTAGCGGCCAGTACGGCTTCCACCAGGCGCATGCGTGGCGAGTCGCCGCACGAGTCGCGCAGCTGGCGCAGCACTTCAGCGCCGCGCGGGTCGCCATCGGGATAGAGCAGGTGATGGAAGCCGGGCAGCTCGTCGCCGCGCCGCCAACGTTCGGCAATGAAGGCGGCAGGTGCGCCACTGGCCTCGGCATCCAGCAACAAGGCATGCGCACGGGCGGTGGCACCGCCGTGGCGGGGGCCGGACAAGGCGGCAAGACCGGCACTGACAGTGGCATGCAGATGTGCGCCGGTAGAGGCAACCACACGCGCGGCGAATGCGGACACATTGAGCTCGTGATCGGCACACAGTACCAGCGCCGAGCGCACCAGCTCAGCAAAAACCGTATCGCCCGGCCGCCACGCGTCGGCCAGCAAACGATGCACCGGACGTGCATCCGGCTCGGTACCGACCAGCAGCGCCGCGTTCTGCCGCAGCAGCATGGCCGCGACCTCGCGCCTGACCGCGATGGCGGCATTGAGCGATTGGCGTTGTTCCAGCGCCAGCAAGGGGATGCAGGCCATTGTGCGTTCGACCGGGGGCAGCTCGGCATCCAGCGCCAGGCTGGCGATACGTGATGGCCATGCGGCTGGCGCGGTGGCGGCAAACGGGTCATGGTCCTCGCATTCCCATAGCAGCCGCGCGATGTCCTCGAGGGTTGCGCCGGCCTGTGCCGCAGCCACCGCCGAACGGCCGCGGTAATAGGGCGCATCCGGGCGGATCAGCGAGATGCGTGTCTCCAGTACCGGCAGGCCGCGATCCAAGCTTTGCGCGGCACCGCGCTCAGCGCCGCGACCGGCACGTTTGCGTTGTGCGAGTCGCTCCACTTCGGCCCGTAAGTACACCCGGCTGCGCGCCTGCGGGCCTGGCCGCGAGCTCAGTTGCCCGCGGCTGACATAGGCATACAGCGTGGCGGCACTGATGCCGAGCAGGGCACAGGCTTCATTGGCGGTGATCAGTTCGGTGTCGGAATGCTCGGACATGCGTATTCAATATATTGATTGGTTGAATCAAGATTGATCAATGCATCCGATAGTGACAGATTGAGCGCCATAGCGGAATGGCATGCTCGCCTCCGCCCCGCCAGGAGCCACTTCATGAGTCTTTCTTCCGCCGGCGCAGCCTTCCGCGCCGCACTGGCCGCCGAAACGCCGCTGCAGATTGTGGGCGCCATCAATGCCAACCACGCCCTGCTGGCCAAGCGCGCCGGCTACCGCGCCATCTACCTGTCCGGTGGCGGTGTTGCCGCCGGTTCGCTGGGCCTGCCGGACCTGGGCATCAACACGATGGAAGATGTGCTGATCGACGTGCGCCGCATCAGCGATGTCTGTGACCTGCCGCTGCTGGTGGATATCGATACCGGCTTCGGCCCGAGTGCGTTCAACATCGCGCGCACGGTGAAGTCGCTGATCAAGGCCGGTGCTGCGGCCTGCCATATCGAAGACCAGGTCGGCGCCAAGCGCTGCGGTCACCGCCCGGGCAAGGAAATCGTGTCGCAGGGTGAAATGGTGGACCGGGTGAAGGCCGCGGCCGACGCCAGGACCGACCCGGATTTCTTCCTGATCGCCCGCACCGATGCCATCCAGATGGAAGGCGTGGACGCCGCCATCGAGCGCGCGCTGGCCTGCGTGGAAGCCGGTGCTGACGGCATCTTCGCCGAAGCCGCGTATGACCTGGACACCTACAAGCGCTTCGTCGATGCGGTGAAGGTACCGTTGCTGGCCAACATCACCGAATTCGGCGCGACCCCGTTGTTCAGCCGCGATGAACTGGCCTCGGCCGGTGTTGCCATGCAGCTGTTCCCGCTGTCGGCATTCCGTGCGGCCAACAAGGCGGCCGAAAGCGTGTACGAAGCCATCCGCCGCGACGGCCACCAGCGTAATGTGGTGGACAGCATGCAGACCCGCGAGGAGCTGTATGACCGTATCGGTTACCACGAATTCGAACGCAGCCTGGACAAGACGTTTGCTGCGAAGAAGTAACTGCACCTCCTTCTCCCACTGGGAGAAGGTGGCGCGCAGCGCCTGATGAGGGTCGGTGCCACTACTGCTGAATGTTTCAGCGGGTCCGACCCTCACCCCAAGCCCTCTCCCGATGGGAGAGGGGCTTCAAAATCCCGTATCTGAGCGAGGTTCACACCATGTCCGAATCCACCGCCGCACCGGCGTTCAAGCCGAAGAAGTCCGTCGCCCTGTCCGGCACCGCTGCCGGTAATACCGCGCTGTGTACCGTTGGCCGTAGCGGCAACGATCTGCACTACCGTGGTTACGACATCCTGGACCTGGCCAACACCAGTGAGTTCGAGGAAATCGCCCACCTGCTGGTGCACGGCAAGCTGCCGAACAAGGCTGAGCTGCGCGCCTACAAGGCCAAGCTGAAGGCGCTGCGTGGCATCCCGGCATCGGTGAAGGCCGCGCTGGAAGAACTGCCGCCGTCGGCGCACCCGATGGACGTGATGCGTACCGGTGTTTCCGTACTCGGCTGCGTGTCGCCGGAGAAGGACGACCACAACCACCCGGGCGCCCGCGACATCGCCGACAAGCTGATGGCCTCGCTGGGTTCGATGCTGCTCTACTGGTACCACTGGAGCCACAACGGCAAGGTCATCGACGTGGAGACCGACGATGATTCGATCGGCGGCCACTTCCTGCACCTGCTGCACGGCGAGCAGCCGCGCGAGTCCTGGGTCAAGGCCATGCACACCAGCCTGATCCTGTACGCCGAACACGAATTCAATGCCTCGACCTTTGCCTGCCGCGTGATTGCCGGCACCGGCAGCGACATGTACAGCGCCATCACGGGCGGTATCGGTGCACTGCGCGGCCCCAAGCACGGCGGCGCCAATGAAGTGGCCTTCGAAGTGCAGAAGCGCTACGAAACCCCGGACGAAGCCGAGGCGGACATCAAGGCCCGCGTCGAGCGCAAGGAAGTGGTGATTGGTTTCGGCCACCCGGTCTACACCGTGTCCGATCCGCGCAACAAGGTGATCAAGGACGTCTCGCGCGAGCTGTCGGCCGAGCAGGAGAACATGAAGATGTACGACATCGCCGAGCGTCTGGAAGCGGTGATGTGGGACATCAAGAAAATGTTCCCGAACCTGGATTGGTTCAGCGCGGTCAGCTACCACATGATGGGCGTGCCGACGGCGATGTTCACCCCTCTGTTCGTGATTGCCCGTACCGCAGGCTGGAGCGCACACATCATCGAGCAGCGCATCGACGGCAAGATCATCCGCCCAAGCGCGAACTACACCGGCCCGGAAGACCAGACCTTCGTGCCGATCGACAAGCGCGCCTGAGGCAACCCAGCCCTCTGCGCCACAAGCGAGACAAAGCCCCTCTCCCGTTCACGGGAGAGGGGTTGGGGTGAGGGGAAGCTCCTAGCACGTACAGCAGCTTCCAGCTCTTAAAAAAACGGAGCAAAGCTGAAGCAAGAGCAGAAGCAGAAGCACCCCCCATCCGCCCTCCGGGCACCTTCCCCCGCAAGCGGGAGAAGGGAGTTGCCAGAATCCATGCAGTGCTGTGGGCTTGCTGCAATCGCAGGCACCCGCGGGTAAACCAAGCACACCAGCAAGCCCAGACCCTCACAGGCCAGCCATGAATACCGATTACCGCAAACACCTCGCCGGCAGCACGCTCGATTACTTCGATGCACGCGCCGCAGTCGATGCCATCCAGCCCGGCGCCTACGCCACGCTGCCCTATACCTCACGCGTGCTGGCTGAAAACCTGGTGCGCCGCTGCAACCCCGCCACGCTGAGCGATTCGCTCAAGCAGCTGATCGAACGCAAGCGCGACCTTGATTTCCCCTGGTTCCCGGCGCGCGTGGTCTGCCACGACATCCTTGGCCAGACCGCGCTGGTCGACCTGGCGGGTCTGCGTGATGCCATCGCTGAAAAGGGCGGTGACCCGGCCAAGGTGAATCCGGTAGTGCCGGTGCAGCTGATCGTCGATCACTCGCTGGCAGTGGAATGCGGTGGCTACGATCCGGACGCGTTCGCCAAGAACCGCGCCATCGAAGACCGCCGCAACGAAGACCGCTTCCACTTCATCGACTGGACCAAGCTGGCCTTCGAAAACGTCGATGTGATCCCGCCGGGCAACGGCATCATGCACCAGATCAATCTGGAGAAGATGTCGCCGGTGATCTACCAGCAGGGTGGGGTGGCCTTCCCGGATACCTGCGTAGGCACCGACAGCCACACCCCGCATGTGGACGCGCTGGGCGTGATCGCCATCGGCGTGGGCGGCCTGGAAGCCGAGAACGTGATGCTGGGCCGCGCCTCATGGATGCGCCTGCCCGACATCATCGGCGTCAAGCTGACCGGCAAGCCGCAGCCGACCATCACCGCCACCGACGTGGTGCTGGCGATCACCGAGTTCCTGCGCAAGGAGCGCGTGGTCGGCGCCTGGCTGGAGTTCTTTGGCGAAGGCGCTGCAGCACTGACCATCGGCGACCGTGCCACCATTTCCAATATGTGCCCGGAATACGGTGCGACTGCGGCGATGTTCTACATCGACCAGCAGACCATTGATTACCTGCGCCTGACCGGCCGCGAAGAAGCACAGATCGCCCTGGTCGAGAACTACGCCAGGACCACTGGCCTGTGGGCTGACGCATTGGAAACGGCGAAGTACGAGCGCGTGCTGGAGTTCGATCTGTCCAGCGTCGTACGCAACATGGCCGGCCCCAGCAACCCGCACAAGCGCCTGCCGGTATCGGATCTGGCCGAGCGCGGCATTGCCGACGAAGCCAAGCTGGAGAGTGGCAAGGTCGAGGAAGCCGAAGGCCTGATGCCGGATGGCGCGGTGATCATCGCTGCCATCACCAGTTGCACCAACACCTCCAACCCGCGCAACGTGATTGCCGCCGCGCTGCTGGCGCGTAACGCCAATGTGCGCGGGCTGACCCGCAAGCCATGGGTTAAATCATCGCTGGCGCCGGGCTCCAAGGCGGTGCAGTTGTACCTGGAAGAAGCCGGCCTGCTGCCGGATCTGGAAAAGCTGGGCTTCGGCATCGTTGCCTTTGCCTGCACCACCTGCAACGGCATGAGCGGTGCGCTGGATCCCGAGATCCAGCAGGAAATCATCGACCGCGATCTGTATGCAACCGCCGTGCTGTCCGGTAACCGAAATTTCGACGGCCGCATCCACCCGTATGCCAAGCAGGCCTTCCTGGCCTCGCCACCGCTGGTGATCGCCTATGCCATTGCCGGCACCGTGCGCTTCGACATCGAGAAGGATGTGCTGGGTGTGGATGCCGAGGGCAAGGAAGTGCGCCTGAAGGACATCTGGCCGAGCGATGCCGAGATCGATGCGGTGGTGAAGGCCTCGGTCAAGCCGGAGCAGTTCCGCAAGGTCTACAACCCGATGTTCAACATCCGCGTCGAACACGGTGAGAAAGTCAGCCCGTTGTACAACTGGCGCCCGCAGAGCACCTATATCCGCCGCCCGCCGTATTGGGAGGGCGCACTGGCCGGTGAACGCACGCTGCGCGGCATGCGCGCATTGGCCGTGCTGCCGGACAACATCACCACCGACCATCTGTCGCCGTCCAACGCCATCCTGCGTTCCAGCGCGGCCGGTGAGTACCTGGCCAAGATGGGCCTGCCGGAAGAAGACTTCAATTCCTACGCGACCCATCGCGGTGACCACCTCACCGCGCAGCGCGCCACCTTCGCCAACCCCAAGCTCTTCAACGAGATGGTGCGCAACGAAGACGGCAGCGTGAAGCAGGGTTCGCTGGCGCGCGTGGAGCCGGAAGGCAAGGTGATGCGCATGTGGGAGGCAATTGAAACCTACATGGAACGCAAACAGCCGCTGATCATCATTGCCGGCGCCGACTACGGCCAGGGCAGCTCGCGCGACTGGGCCGCCAAGGGCGTACGGCTGGCCGGCGTGGAGGCGATTGCGGCCGAAGGCTTCGAGCGCATCCACCGCACCAACCTGATCGGCATGGGGGTGCTGCCGCTGGAGTTCAAACCGGGCACCAACCGCAACACGCTGGCCATCGACGGTACTGAAACCTACGACGTGCAGGGCCTGCGCACGCCGGGCACGGACCTGACCCTGGTCATCACCCGTCGCAATGGTGAAGTGCTGAAGGTGCCGATGACCTGCCGTCTGGATTCAGACGAGGAAGTAGCAATCTACGAGGCAGGCGGCGTGTTGCAGCGCTTCGCGCAGGATTTTTTGGAGTCGGCGAACGCATGACAAGAGCCCCTCTCCCGCCTGCGGGAGAGGGGTTGGGGTGAGGGCAGGGGTGGCCAGTGATGCATCCGATCCTTCACATCAAGAACCAAGTAGGAAAGCCTGAACATGTCCCACACCCCCCAAATCAAAATCCCGGCCACCTACATGCGCGGCGGCACCTCCAAAGGCGTGTTCTTCCGCCTCGAAGACCTGCCCGCCAGCGCCCAGCAGCCCGGCGCTGCCCGCGACCGCCTGCTGCAGCGGGTGATCGGCTCGCCCGATCCCTACGCCAAACACACCGACGGCATGGGCGGTGCAACCTCCAGCACCAGCAAGTGCGTGATCATCTCGCCCAGCAGCAAGCCCGACCATGACGTCGACTACCTGTACGGCCAGGTTTCCATCGACATCGACTTCGTCGACTGGTCAGGCAACTGCGGCAACCTCTCTACCGGTGCCGGCGCATTCGCGCTGCATGCCGGTTATGTAGACCCGGCGCGCGTACCGCAGAACGGTATCTGCGAGGTACGCATCTGGCAGGCCAATATCAACAAGACCATCATCGCGCACGTGCCCGTCACCGATGGCCAGGTGCAGGAAACCGGCGATTTCGAGCTGGATGGCGTGACCTTTCCCGCCGCCGAGATCGTGCTGGAGTTCATCGACCCGGCCGACGAAGGTGAAGGCGAGGGCGGTGGTGCGATGTTCCCCACCGGCAACCTGGTCGACACCCTCGATGTGCCAGGCGTCGGTGCATTGCAGGCAACTATGATTACCGCGGGCATCCCCACGGTATTCGTCAACGCTGTCGACATCGGCTATACCGGTGCGGAACTGCAGCCGGTCATCAATGACGACAATGCAGCGCTGATCAAGCTGGAAGCTATCCGCGTAGCCGGTGCCCTGCGTATGGGCCTGATCAAGGCGCCTGAAGAAGCGCTCAAGCGCCAGCACACACCCAAGGTCGTATTCGTCGCGCCGCCGCAGGACTATGTGTCCAGCGGCAACAAGCAGATCCATGCTGCCGACATCGACCTCAACGCCCGCGCCATGTCGATGGGCAAGCTGCACCACGCGATGATGGGCACCGCCTCGGTGGCTATTGCCACCGCCGCGGCGGTGCCGGGTACCCTGGTCAATCTTGCCGCCGGCGGTGGCCAGCGTGATGCAGTGCGCTTCGGGCATCCGTCCGGCACGCTGCGCGTGGGCGCCGCGGTTAGCCAGGTTGACGGCCAGTGGACCGTCACCAAGGCAGTGATGAGCCGTAGTGCCCGCATCCTGATGGAAGGCTGGGTGCGCGTGCCGGGTGATGCGTTCTGAGTTTCCCTCAGTCGCGGTGATTTCAAGCAGGGGCCGCTGGTATCAGCGGCCCTTTGCTTCTGCGGCAGTGGGCGCGAACTGGAGGGCCGGAACGAGCGCATGACGAACCGGCTTCCAGACAAATCGCCGACGGAATGCGCACCGTTACACAAGGCTTTGCATGCGGGCTGGTTATACTCCGGCCATCTGCGGGAGGACGCCATGGGTAACAGGATGTTGAAGCGTATGCGGTGGGCAGCGGTCGCCATGGTGGCGCTGGCCTTGGTTGCAGGATGCGGCAGGAACGAAAGCGGGCAGTTGCCCGGGGCCACCGGCGAGGCGATTCAGACCAAGCAGGAAGAGGTCAAGGGCTTCGCCATGCTGCGCGCCTACCCGGACCAGAAGAGCGGCGACGGTCTCGCGCTGGCGGTGGAGTTCTCGCGCCCGCTGGTCGGCACCCAGGATTTCGACAAGCTGCTGCGCTTCGAGGAAAAGGTCGGCAACGAGGACAGCAGCTGGTCGCTTTCCGACGACGGCAAGACCCTGCGCTATCCCTATGTGGAGGCGGCCAAGGAATACACCCTGATCATCTCGGCCGATCTGCTGGCTGCCGATGGCAACCGGCTGGGTACCGAGGTCAAGCAGAAGGTTTTCACCGGCGAGCTTGACCCGGCGGTGGGCTTCGCCTCGCAGGGCAGCGTGCTGCCAGCCAAGGACAGCCGTGGCCTGCCGGTGGTGTCGGTCAATGTGCCCGAGGTGGATGTCGAGTTCCTGCGCGTGCGCGAGAAGGACCTGCCCAACTTCTTCAGCCAGTACCAGCGCGGCGGTCGCCGTGGCAGCTGGGAGCTGGACAGTGAATACAGTGACCGGACGCCGCTGTCGCAGCTGGCCGAGCCGGTCTATGTCAACCGTTTCGTGCTGGGCGGCAAGCAGAACGAGCGCGTGCTGACCTACCTGCCGATCCAGGAGGTGAAGGAGCTGCAGCAGCCCGGCCTGTACTTCGCGGTGATGAAGCGCACCGGCAGCTTCGACAATGAATTCGATACCGCGTTCTTCACGGTCAGTGACATCGGCCTGCATACCCGCGCCTACAAGGACAAGCTGTTCGTCCACACCGCCTCGTTGGCAGATGGTGCGCCGGCCAAGAAGGTCGAGCTGAAGGTCATCGACGGCAAGGGTGAGGTCATCCTCAAGGGCCAGACCGACGGCAACGGCAATGCCTTGCTCAACTACACGCTGGATGCCGCGCATGTGCTGGTCGCCAGCAGCGGCAGCGACACCACCATGCTGCCGTTCAACCAGCCGGCGCTGGACCTGAGCGAGTTCGCCGTGGCCGGGCGCCAGAACGCCAACTTCGATGTGTTTGCCTGGTCCGGGCGTGATCTGTACCGCCCCGGTGAGACCGTGCGCATCTCCGCGCTGCTGCGCGACAACGACGGCAAGACCCTGGCCGGTCCGGCTACCGGCGGCCAGCCGGTGTTCCTGCGGCTGAAGCAGCCGGACGGCAAGACCTTCCGCGAAACCCGCCTGCAGCCCGGCGAGCAGGGCTATTTCTCGTTCGAGCAGACCATCCCGGCGGAGGCACCGACCGGGCGCTGGACGGTTGAATTCCGCACCGATCCGGCCAGCAAGGAGGCCGTGCAGGGCATGACCCTGCGCATCGAGGAGTTCCTGCCCGAGCGCATGAAGCTGGACCTGGACAGCGCGCAGAAGACGCTGAAGCCGGGCGAGCCGCTGAAGCTGCAGGCCGATGCGGCCTATCTGTACGGCGCACCGGCCGATGGCAACCGCTTCACCGCGCGGCTGGCGGTGGCGGTCGAGCAGCACCCGGTGGAGTCGATGCCGGGCTGGTTCTTCGGCGACCCGACCGTGCAGCTGCCGCGGGAAGCCAATGACGTGATCGATACCACCTTGCCCAAGGACGGCAAGCTGCGCGAAGACGTGGCCCTGCCGGCCGAGGCGGGCAAGGCCACCACCGTGGCCGCGCTGTTGTCGGGCAGTGTCTATGAAACCGGCGGCCGCACCGTCACCCGCACAATGAAGCGGGTGATGTGGCCGGCCCCGGCCCTGGTAGCGGTTCGCCCGCTGTTCAACGACGCCGATGGCGCTGACGCCAATGCCAATGCCCGCTTCGAGTTGATGCGGGTGGATGCCGATGGCAAGCCGCAGCCGGCCAAGGGCTTGAAGATCACCCTGGTACGCGAGCTGCGCGATTACCACTGGACCTACACCGACAACCGCTGGGATTACGACTTCACCCGCCGTTTCGAGAACAAGGAAACCCGCACCGTCGATGCCGGTGCAACCTCCGTCCGCTTCGACTTCCCGGTGGAATGGGGCGAGTACCGGGTGGACGTGTTCGACCCGGCCACTGGCCTGACCATGCGTTATCCGTTCCGCGCCGGCTGGAGCTGGAACGACGACAACCGCGGCCTGGATGCACGGCCTGACAAGGTCAAGCTGTCGCTGGACAAGACCGCCTATCGCGAAGGCGACACGCTCAAGGTCACGCTGACCCCGCCGCATGCCGGGCGCGGCGTGCTGATGGTGGAAAGCGACCACATGCTGTACGTGCAGGACATCGACGCCAAGCCGGGCAGCACCTTCGAAATCCCGGTGACCAAGGATTGGGAGCGGCATGATGTTTACATCACCGCTTTGGTATTCCGGGGTGGCAGCGCGCCCAGCAAGATCACCCCGGCGCGTGCCGTGGGCGTGGTGCATGTGCCGATGGATCGCCGCGACCGTCGCGTTGCGGTGGGCCTGATCGCACCCAAGCAGATGCGCCCGGAACAACCGATGACGGTGACCGTCAGCGCACCCGAGCTGGCTGGCAAGCCGGCGCACGTCACCGTCTTGGCGGTGGACGTGGGCATCCTCAACATCACCCGTTTCCCGGTGCCGGATGCACCTGCGCATTTCTTCGCGCAGCGGCGCCTGGGCGTGGATGCGTATGACATCTACGGCCGGGTGATCGAGAGCTTTGAGGGCAACAGCGGCAAGCTCAAGTTCGGTGGCGACATGGCATTGGCGGCATTGCCGCAGGCCAAGCGGCCTACCGCGCGCGTGCAGACGGTGGATCTGTTCTCCGGGCCGGTGGCGCTGGATGCCAAGGGCAATGCGCGGGTGCAGCTGCAGGTGCCGGATTTCAACGGCACCCTGCGGGTGTCGGCGATGGTCTATTCGGCCGACCGCTACGGCAACCGCGATGTGGAAACGCTGGTGCGTGCGCCGATCCTGGCCGAAGCCAGCATGCCGCGGGTGATGGCGCCGGGGGACCGCAGCACCATTACCCTGGACGTGCAGAACTTCACCGGCAAACCGGGCGAGTTCAACGTCCGCGTGGATGGCGAAGGCCCGCTGGGCATCGCCGAATCGACCCGGACGGTGCAACTGGCCGGCGACGCCAAGAGCACGCTGAGCTTCCCGCTCACCGCGCAGGAAGGCTATAGCGTGGCCAAGGTGCGGGTACGGGTGGACGGCAACGGCTTCAAGGTGGACCGGCGTTACGACCTGCCGGTACGCGCGGCATGGCCGTCGGTGCTGCGCTCGCAGACCCGCACTCTGGACCCGCTGGCACCGGTCACCCTGGACAGCAGCTTTGCCAATGGTTTGATGGGCGGCTCGGTCAATGCGCGCATGCTGGTCAGCGCCTTGCCGCCGATCCCGTTCGCCTCGGCGCTGCAGGGGGCATTGAACTACCCCTACGGCTGTGCCGAGCAGACCACCAGCAAGGGCTATGCAGCCTTGATGCTGGATGAGGCCACCTCGGCCATGCTTGGCGCCGATGGCCTGGATGCCAAAAACCGTCGTGAGCGCATGGAAGGCGCGTTCGGCCGCTTGGCGTCGATGCAGGTGGCCAATGGCAACTTCTCGATGTGGGGCGATGATGACTACATCAACCCGGCGCTGACCCCATATGTTGCCGAGTTCCTGCTCGATGCCAAGGATGCCGGTTTCGCGGTGCCGGAAAACGTGCTGCAGAAGGCACTGAACCGGATCAGCGAGGATCTGCTCAGCGGCGGCAACCAGTTCTACGGCAGTGATCGTCGTGATGGGCTGAAGTTCGCCAACCAGGCTTATTCGGGCTATGTGCTGGCGCGCGTCAACCGCGCGCCGCTGGGGACGCTGCGCACGCTGTGGGACAACGAGCGCAGCAAGGCGGTGACCGGTCTGTCGCTGGTGCATCTGGGCGCGGCGTTGGCGATCCAGGGCGACAGCAAGCGTGGCCAGGCCGCCATCGCTGCGGGCTTTGCCAAATCCAGCGCGGATCGTCCGGAGTACTTCGGTGACTACGGCACCCGCCTGCGCGATGAGGCCTTGATGATCGCGCTGCTGCACGAGCGTGGCCTGTCCAAGCCGGAATACGATGCGCGCGTGATCGATCTGGGCCGCACCCTGGACGTGCGTCGTGGCAGTGGCCTGATGTGGCTGAGCACGCAGGAGCAGGTGGCCTTGGCGCGTCTGGGCAAGGCCTTGATGGCCAACCAGAAGAAGCTGGTGTCCGGCGAGCTGGCGGTAGGCGACAAGGTCGAGAACATCGATGCACGCAAGGCCTTCGGCCGCGTCTTCGACATGGCGCAGTTGGCACAGGGCGTGCGTTTCTCGCCGCAGGGCGAGGCGCCGATGTTCGCCAGCCTCGATGTGGCCGGTATTCCGCGCCAGGCACCGGCGCCGGACAACAGCGTGATCGGCATCGAACGCTCCTGGTTCGGCACCGACGGCAAGCCGTGGACGCCGCGGCCGCTGAAGGAAGGCGAGGCCCTGATCGTGCGGCTCAGTGTCACCGCCAACTCGAACATGCCCGATGCCTTGTTGACCGACCTGCTGCCGGCCGGCCTGGAGATCGAGAACTTCAATCTCGGCGATGCCAAGCAATGGGCCGATGTGGTGGTCGGTGAGGTCAAGGTCAGCGACCGCTCCAGCGCCGCCGACGTCAAGCATGAAGAGTTCCGTGATGACCGTTATGTGGCGGCGCTGAAGCTGTCACGCGGCAGCACCGCACACGTGTTCTATCTGGTGCGCGCGGTCACCCCGGGTACCTACATGGTGCCGCCGCCGCTGGCCGAGGACATGTACCGTCCCGACATGCGCGGTGTGGGCCGCTCCAACCCGAGCACGATCACGGTGGTGCAGCCTTAAGTCGCGGCGTCAGGCAGCCGCTCTTGCCCCCTCCCTTTGCCGAAGGCAAGGGGAGGGCTGGGGAGGGCTAAGCTCTTCCCCGACCAAGCCATTCCGCCCCAGCTCCACAGGCAACGTTTGAAGAACCATCCACAGTGAACGCGCGCGCCCCTCGGCTGAAACACCTTGCCCCCCGCCTGCGCGCCATTTTCACGCTTCGCAACCTGCGCTGGGCACTTGCAGCCGTGCTGACACTGCTGTTGGTGCTGGACCTGGCCTTCCCGCCGCCGCTGCCGAAGTCGCGCGACACCAGTACGCTGGTGGTCGCACGTGATGGCACGCCGCTGCGCGCCTTCGCCGATGCCGAAGGCGTATGGCGTTACCCGGCTGATGCAAAGACAATTTCGCCGCTGTATCTGCAGGCCTTGCTGACCTACGAGGATCGCTGGTTCTGGCGGCATCCGGGCATCAATCCCTGGGCGTTGCTGCGGGCGGGCAAGCAGATGCTGCTGGAACGTCGCATCGTCTCCGGCGGCTCCACCCTGACCATGCAGGTCGCCCGCATCCTCGACCCGCATACGCGCACGCCGTGGGGCAAGCTCAAGCAGTTGCTGCGTGCGCTGCAGTTGGAAGTGCACCTGAGCAAGGCGCAGATCCTGGATCTATACCTGGAGCGGGCGCCGTATGGCGGCACCATCGAAGGTGTTGAAGCTGCCAGCTGGGCCTATCTGGGCAAGTCCGCAGCGCATCTGTCGCAGGCCGAGGCTGCCTTGCTGGCGGTGCTGCCGCAATCCCCCAGCCGGCTGCGCCCCGATCGCCATCCCGAGGCCGCCCAGCGTGCCCGCGACAAGGTATTGGCACGCATGGCCGAGTTGGGTGTGTGGTCGGCCGACGAGGTAGCCGATGCGCGCATCGAGCCGGTGGTGGCGCGCTCGCTGCAGCAGCCCTTGCACGCTGCGCTGCTGGCGCAACGCATGCGCAGCGCGCAACCGCGCGCCGCGCATATCGAAACCACCATCGACAGCGGCCTGCAACGCACCCTTGAGGAACGTGTTGCCGCCTATTTCTCACAGTTGCCCGAACGTACGTCAGCGGCGATGCTGGTCATGGACAACACAACGTTGGAAGCGCGTGCCTACGTCGGTTCAGTGGCCTTCGCCGACAAGGCGCGGCTCGGCCATGTGGATATGGTGCAGGCCTGGCGCTCGCCGGGTTCAACGCTGAAGCCGTTTCTGTATGGCATGGCGCTGGACGATGGCCTGATTCATTCCGAAAGCCTGATTGTCGATGCGCCGCAGAGCTTTGGTGGCTATCGGCCGGGCAATTTCGACGCTGCCTTCAACGGCCCGGTGGGTGCCGCCACCGCGCTGCGCCTGTCCTTGAACGTGCCTTCGGTGGACCTGCTGGAGCGGGTAGGGCCGGCGCGGTTTGCCGCGCGGCTGGGCAATGCCGGTATCAACCTGCGATTCCCTCGCGGTACCCAGCCCAGCCTTGCCTTGATCCTGGGCGGTACCGGCGCGCGTCTGGAAGACCTGGTCGGTGCTTTTTCCGCGCTCAACCGCGAGGGCATCGCCGGACGTGTGCGCTACACCCCGCAGGACCCGCGCATCGAGCGCCGGCTGGTGTCGCCGGGGGCGGCGTGGATCGTGCGTGACGTGCTCGAATCCAACCCGCGTCCCGGCTACGGCGTGGGTACCTTCGACACCGGCAACCGCCCGCGGGTGGCATGGAAGACCGGCACCAGCTACGGCTACCGCGACGCCTGGGCGATCGGCAGTACCCGCACCTATACCGTGGGCGTGTGGGTGGGGCGGCCCGATGGCACGCCATTGCCCGGCCAGTACGGTGCGGTTACCGCATTGCCGCTGATGTTCGAGGTCATCGACAGCCTGCCACGGCAGGCCGGCGACAATGCGCTGCGGTCGCGGCCGGACAGCGTCAGTGAAGTCGAGATCTGTTGGCCACTGGGCATTGCCGCTGAGCAGACACCAGCGGCGATGTGCCAGCGACGTTTCCCAGCCTGGGTGCTGGACGGCGTGGTGCCGCCCAGTTTCCCCGAGCGCGAAGCGCGGCTATGGCAATCCGGGCGCATGCGTTTCCAGGTGGATGCACGCAGCGGGCAGCGGCTATCGCCCGGTTGCGAGGGGCATCCGCAGGTCGAGGAGCGCGAGATCGCCCGTTGGCCGGCACTGGCATCGCCGTGGCTGAGCGTGGCCCAGCGGCAGGCGCAGAGTCTGCCGCCGCTGGCATCGGATTGTGCGGATGACGGGCGCCAATCCGACGGCGTATTGCATATCGAAGGCCTGAATGATCTGGCCACTTTGGCGAGGGCGCCAGGTGCGCAGCACGGGCCGCGTCTGCAGCTGCGCGCACTGGGCAGTGAGGCGACGATCGAATGGTTGTTGGATGGCCGCTGGATCGCCCAGACCCAGGGTACACGCACCTTCATGCGCGATTTCAACGACGCAGGCGAGCACACCCTGACCGCATTGGCATCCGACGGTGCATGGACGCGTGTGCGCTTCCGCGTAGCAAATTAAACGGCGCAATATCGCAATGTAGTGCCGAGCCATGCTCGGCAAGCCATCCTGACGATGCCGGTAACGCCCCAGCCGAGCATGGCTCGGCTCTACAGGGCGTGCATTCGATGTAGCCCGGGTAAGCGATAGCGCACCCGGGGTTTTTCGCGACAGGCCCCGGGTGCGCTCGCGCTTACCCGGGCTACGGGGCTACAAAGAGAGCCTTTCCGGCATTGTCGGTAACGCTTCAGCCGAGCATGGCTCGGCTCTACAGGTGCGTCGGGGTTACTCGCCTATCCAGCCTTCCAGCATGTCGGCGAAGTCGTCGGCATGATCTTCTTCCTGGGCAAGGATGTGCTCGAGGATGCGCTTGGTGGTGGTGTCCTTGTCGCCAATGAAGTTGATCATCTCGCGATAGCTGTCGATGGCGATGCGCTCGGCGACCAGGTTCTCGCGGACCATGTCGCGCAGGTTGCCGCCTTCCTTGTACTCGGCGCGCGCGCGGGCGGTGAGGGTGTCCGGGTTCAGATCCGGCTCACCGCCGAGCTGCACGATGCGCTCTGCCAACATGCCCGCATGTGCCTGCTCCTGCTGTGCATGCTCAAGGAACTCGGCTTTCACCGAATCGGCCAGCATGCCCTTGGCCATGTAGTAATGCCGGTAGTAACGCAGCACGCACACCCATTCGGTGGCCAGCGCATCGTTGAGCAGCTTGATCACCGCTGGGCGGTTGGCACTGTAGGTGGGCGTGACCGCCCCATCCTCGATGCTCTTGCGCGCGTTGGCGCGCAGGGTTTTTCGATCGGTTATGCCTGCCAACTGCGTGGTTTTGGTCGACTTGGCGGCGGGCTGCTTGCTCATGGCTGGCCTTTCCTTCTTTCTGGTGAGTCCCTATGCGGGGAGATGGGCGAGCACGTGCTCGGCCCCGGATACCTCGAATTGCCCCGGCTGTTCGATATACGCGGCGCGTACTACACCGTTTTCGATGTACAGGGCGAAACGACGCGAACGCGTGCCCATGCCGGAGGCACTGGCGTCCATTTCCAGGCCCAAGGCGCGGGTGAAATCGCCATTGCCGTCGGACAGCATCTGCAAACCATCTGGCACCGACTGGCTCTTGGCCCAGGCCTGCATCACGAACGGGTCATTGACCGCCATGCAGAACACTTCGATGCCGCGGTTGCGGAAGTCCTCGAAATGCTCCACATAGCCGGGCAGATGGCGGGCTGAGCAGGTCGGGGTGAACGCGCCAGGCACTGCGAACAACACCGCCTTGCGGCCGTCGAACAATGCATGGGTGTCGATCGTTTCCAGGCCTTCGCGCAGTCGCTTGAGGGTTACTTCCGGAATACGGTCGCCGACGTTGATGGGCATTGGGGGCTCCTAGGCTGAATTTGAGTTTAAAGAGGCGGGCGAAGCACCGCGTCAACAGCTTGAAAAGGCGGTCTTCACACAATACGTCCTGGGCATGGGAACGGCAGCGCCATTCCGGCACGCCAATCCCCCACATCTTGCAGGAGGACATCATGAGCATCGTACGTTACCGCCAGTGGCCGACCCAGTCCGAGATCCATCAGTTGTTGTCGCCGCTGCTTGAAACGGTTACCGGTAGCACCGCCTCTGCGTGGATGCCGGCAGTGGATATCCGCGAGGAAGCCAATCGCTTCGTGGTGCAGGCCGATCTTCCCGGCGTTGACCCGGCCAGCATCGATGTGCAGATGGAGAAGGGTGTGTTGACCATCAGCGGCCAACGCACGGCGCCGGAACTGGCCGAAGGCCAGCGGCTGACCCGCAGTGAGCGTGGCCAGGGTGCGTTCAACCGACGCTTTGTGCTGCCCGACAGCGCTGATGCCGAGGGTATCGTCGCCCACAGCCATAATGGCGTGCTGGAAGTGCGCATTCCCAAGCGCAGCGAAGCGGCACCGCGCCGTATCCAGGTGGTGCAGGGCCAGCCTAACGCCTGATAGGCGTGAGCGAACTTCCACCTGCGCAGGCACCGTGGCCCGGTAGAATGGGGCCACGGTGCCCGCCGAATGCATGATGGCCCGTTGCCGCAAGGTGTCGGGCCAGTTTTTTTTCAGAGGTGTAAGGATGGAATTCAAGGATTACTACGCCACGCTAGGGGTTGAGCCCAGCGCCGGTGATGCAGAAATCAAGACGGCCTACCGCCGGCTGGCCCGCAAATACCATCCGGACGTAAGCAAAGAAGCCGGCGCCGAGGAGAAATTCAAGGCGGTCAACGAGGCCTATGAAGCGCTGCGCGACCCGCAGAAGCGTCAGGCCTACGACCAGCTGCGCGCGCAGGGCTACCGCCCGGGTGAGGAATTCAATGCGCCGCCGAACTTTGGTGGCGGGCAGGGCTTTGATTTCGAGGAGGTCTTCGGCGGAGGTGGGGCCAACGGTGGCTTCAGCGATTTCTTCGAGAGCCTGTTTGCCCGCCAGCGCGGCGGTGCCGGTGCAGGTGCGCGACGACCGGGCCCCGGCTTCGGTGGCGCCGGCCCGCAGCCGATGCGCGACACCCGCGCCAAGCTGTCCGTACCGCTTGAAGCGGCCTACAACGGCGACAGCCTGCGCATCACCGTGGACGGCCGCCAGCTCGATGTGCGTGTGCCCAAGGGCATTCGTCCGGGCCAGGTGATCCGTTTGAGCGGGCAGGGCAGTGGTGGCGGCAACCTGATGCTGGAGGTGGAATACGCCTCGCATCCGCAGTTCGAGGTGGACGGGCGCAACATCCTGTACACCCTGCAGGTCACGCCATGGCAGGCCGCGCTGGGCACCAGCATCAGCGTGCCGACCCTGGGTGGCGCGGTGGAACTGAAGGTGCCGGCCGATTCGGACAGTGGCCGCAAGCTGCGCCTGCGTGGCCGCGGTCTGCCGGGCAAGCCTGACGGCGACCAGATCGTGGAGCTGGAAGTGGTGGCACCGGTGGCGAGCAACGAGGCCCAGCGCAAGGCTTACAAGGATCTGGCCAAGGCCTTTGGCGAAGACTGAGTGCGGTTTGGTTTGTGCTGTTGAACGGAAAGCGGGCTTTGCCCGCTTTTCTTTTGGCTGAAAGCCTGCCCTCACCCCAACCCCTCTCCCGCGCGCGGGAGAGGGGCTAAGTCACTACGAGCGCGAGCAATGCGAGCCCTCTCCCGCCTGCGGGAGAGGGGCTAATGCACTACGAGCGCAGGCAATGCGAGCCCCTCTCCCGCCTGCGGGAGAGGGGTTGGGGTGAGGGCAAGCTTCTGGCAAGCAAACCCAAACCCAAGGCAAACCCAAAGCAGACCCCAAAAGTGAAGCCAGGCAAAACCGGACCTGAAAAACGGAAAAGGCGGGCCAAGCCCGCCTTTCCTGAAAGCTTTCCCCAAGAAAGCGATCTCAGCCTACCGGCGGTGCCTCGGCACTGAACACCTGGGCGATCACCGCCGACAGATCGTCTTCGGTGAATGGTTTGGTGATATAGGCCTTGGCACCCTGGCGCATGCCCCACAGGCGATCGGTGTCCTGGTCCTTGGTGGTTACCAGCACCACCGGAATATGCTGTGTGGTCGCCTCGCGCTTGAGCGTGCGGGTGGCCTGGAAGCCATTGAGATTGGGCATCACCACGTCCATCAACACCAGGTCCGGCAGCACCTGCTTGGCAACCTCTACCCCGGAGGCGCCATCGGTTGCGGTGAAAATCTCATGCCCCAGCTTTTCCACAATGCGTTGGATGCCCATCAGCTGCGATGGTGAATCGTCGACGATCAGGATACGCGCCATGTTTTTCCCCAAGTAGTGGCGGCAGTGTAGTGCTGGCACGCTGCCGGCGTGAAGTCACCGCCTTCACGCCGGGGAAGTCATGTGACCGCCGTCAATCAATTCTTACGACGGTACGGCCGAAGGATTTGCCTTCCAGCATCGTCGCAAATACCTCGGGCAGCCCTTCCAGGCTCACCTCGCGGGTACAGATGCGATCCAGGTGGCGCGGCTTCCAGTCGCTGCCCAGTCGCTGCCAGACCTGCTCGCGGATATCGCGGGCGGTGCCGGCCGAGGCGACACCCAGCAGGGACACGCCGCGGATGATGAAGGGCATCACCGTCATGTCCAGCTCGCCGGAGGCGGCCAGCCCGGCCGAAGCCACATTGCCATAGGGGCTGGTCTGCGCCAGCAGGCTGGTCAACATGGCGCCGCCGACATTGTCCAGGCCGCCGCCGAAGCGGGCCGATTCCATCGGCCGGGTGGTGGCGAGGGCATCGCGGCCGAGGATCTGGCTGGCACCGATGGCGGTCAGGTAATCGGCCGCCTCGGCCTTGCCGCTGATCGCGTGCACCTCGTAGCCGGCCTGGCTGAAGATATCCACCGCCAGCGAGCCGACCCCGCCGGTAGCGCCAGTGACGGCCAGCGGGCCGTGGGCTGGCGTCTGCCGGTTGTCGGTCATGCGCAGCAGTGCCAGCGCAGCGGTGAAGCCGGCCGTGCCCAGCACCATGGCCTCGCGCAGGCTGAGCTGGGCCGGCAGCGGGATCACCCACTTGGATTCCAGGCGCACGTACTGGCTGTAGCCGCCGTCGCGGGTTTCGCTCAGGCCGCAGCCGGTGGTCAGCACCTGGTCGCCCTCACGGAACGCCGGGTCGCTGGAGGCGACCACTTCGCCGGCCACGTCGATACCGCCGACCAGCGGGAAGCGGCGCAGGATCTTGCCCTTGCCGGTGCCGGCCAGCGCGTCCTTGTAGTTCACCGAAGACCAGCGGGCGCGGATGACCACCTCGCCTGGGCTCAGTTGGTCCAGGCCTACTTGTTCAGGGCCGCTGCGGTAGCCAGCGTCGTCGTTATGGATGCGGAAGGCAGTAAACGGGGCGGTAGGGAACATCGGTAGGCCTGCGTCGGAACGGGGGGAGTGCAACCATAACTGTTGTGAAATGGCGGGTCTGCCCTTATTCCTATTCAAAGTGGGTGCCGACAGGGGCCTGCACGGTTACCGCGGGAGCCGCCTCGGCTTGGGCGGGTGCCGCAGGATCGGGCGCTTGGGTAAATGGTCAGCAGGCAAACATTGTCGGTTCAGGTAGCCCCGAACCTGTTCAGAGTCTGCCTTGTTAGAATCGGGATTCGATAGATGGTCAGGTCCTCGGCGGGAGCCCCCGCAGCCTGGCCCTTACAGATGGAGCATGCATGGCCTGGAATACACCCGGCGGCAACAGCGGTGGTGGTGCGGACAACAACCGCGCGCCGCGTACGCCACGTGGCGGCAATGGCGGAGGTTGGGGTGGGGGTCTTCCGGGACCGCTGCGCGACCTGTTTGATGGCGGTATCTGGCGCTGGGTGCTGGTCGCAGTGGTTCTGCTGTTGTTGTTCTCCAGCTTCCAGCTGATCGGCGAACAGCAGCGCGGTGTGGTCCTGCGCTTTGGCGAATACTCGCGCATCCTGCAGCCGGGCCCGAACTTCAAGCTGCCGTGGCCGCTGGAATCGGTGGTCAAGGTCAATGCGACCCAGATCAAGACCTTCAGCAGCAATGTGCCGGTGCTGACCCGCGACGAGAACATCGTCAACGTGTCGGTCAACGTGCAGTACCGCGTCGATGATCCGCGCGAGTACCTGTTCGGTACGGTTGATGCCGACCAGATGCTGGAACAGTCCGCGCAGAGCGCCGTGCGTGAGCAGGTTGGCCGTGCCGACCTGAACACCGTGCTGAACAACCGTGGGCCGCTGGCCGTGGTTGCCGAGCAGCGCCTGCAGGCATCGTTGAAGGCCTACAAGACCGGCCTCAGCGTGACCGGCCTGACCCTGCCCGATGCGCGTCCGCCGGAAGAAGTGAAGCCGGCCTTCGACGAGGTCAACGGTGCCCAGCAGGTCAAGGAACGTCTGATCAACGAAGCCCAGGCCTATGCCGCCAAGGTGGTGCCGGAAGCGCGTGGCCAGGCCTCGCGTGCCCGTACCACCGCCGAAGGTTACAAGCAGGCCATCGTCGCCCGCGCCGAAGGTGACGCACGTCGCTTCACCCTGCTGCAGGGCGAGTACAAGAACGCCCCGGATGTCACCCGAAAGCGCCTGTGGCTGGAAACGGTGGAGCAGGTGCTGGCCGAGAACCGCAAGGTCATCGGTGGCGACGGCCGTCAGCTGATCTATGTGCCGATGCCTGCCGATGCAGGCAAGACCGGCAATGCGCCGCAGCTGACCCCGGAGATGGTGGCACCGGCATTGCCGGCGGCAACCGACAGCATTCGCAACGCGGACCGTTCGGTCTCGCGCTCGGCATCGCGTGAGGAGGCCGGCCGATGAAAAATTCAGTCGTTATCGGCGTAGTCGTCGCAGTGTTGCTGGGCCTGCTGGGCTCGGTCTATGTGGTGCGTGAAGACCAGACCGCCATGGTGCTCAACCTGGGCAAGGTGGTACGTGCGGACATCAAGCCGGGCCTGCACTTCAAGGTGCCGCTGGTGGAAACCGTGCGCGTGTTCGATCGCCGCTTCCAGGTCCTGGATACCGCTCCGGCGCGTTACTTCACCGCCGAGCAGAAGGACGTCAGCGTCGACTTCTTCGCCATTGGCAGGATCTCCGATGTGCGCGCCTAC
The DNA here is from genome assembly GCF_001431465.1 of Stenotrophomonas terrae. Classification (GTDB taxonomy): domain Bacteria; phylum Pseudomonadota; class Gammaproteobacteria; order Xanthomonadales; family Xanthomonadaceae; genus Stenotrophomonas; species Stenotrophomonas terrae. Next base: position 66,483 of record NZ_LDJJ01000049.1, read on the forward strand.
TACCGCGCCACCGGCGGCGACAGCAAGATCGTCAATGCCCGGCTTGCGCCGATCATCACCGACTCGCTGCGTAACCAGATCAACTCGCGCACCTTGCAGGCGCTGGTATCTGGCGACCGTGGCGAGCTGATTGCCGGCCAGCTGAAGTCGATCAACGAGGCCATTGCTGCCCTGGGCATGCAGATCATCGATCTGCGTATCAAGCAGATCGACCTGCCTACCGACAGCCAGGTGATTGCCGACGTTTACGAGCGCATGCGCGCCCAGCGTAAGCAGGAAGCGGCCAAGCTGCGCGCCGAAGGCGAGGAGCAGTCACTGACCATCCGTGCCCAGGCCGACCGCGAAAGCACGGTGATCGTGGCCGAAGCCGAGCGTGATGCACAGCAGCTGCGCGGTGAAGGCGATGCTTCTGCCGCCTCGATCTACGGCAAGGCCGGCTCGGCCGATCCGTCGTTCTACGCGTTCTATCGCAGCCTGGAGGCCTACCGTGCCTCGATGACCGACGGCAACGGCGTGATCGTGCTCGACAAGAACGACCCGTTCCTGCAGTACATGAAGAGCGATCGCTGATCGCTTGACCTGGGCCTTGCTCAAGCCCCTCTCCCGCATGCGGGAGAGGGGTTGGGGTGAGGGCAGCTTCCGGGCTGAGGGCAGGGGGGCGGAACGG
>NZ_LDJJ01000005.1 GCF_001431465.1 Stenotrophomonas terrae
TTGAGTTGTAGTAGTTGTGTGTGTTTTACTCTTAGTGGTCAGCGGACCACCGGAGCTTAAAAACGGCATATCGGCGGCAGCGTCAAATGTGGATAAGAGACCCTTCCTGCAAGGTCCGGCCACACCCGCCCCGCCTGCTGCGCCGGAAAGCGCAGCGGACACGATGGTGGCCGCAGACGCACAGGCAACACTCGCACTGGATCTGCCTGCACCGGTCGATTCGCCCGACGTGACTGCGGCCAGCGGGGAAGCACCGGTAGCAGTGCCACGTGAACCTGTCAGTTCTGCTGACACCGTCAGCAGCGCCGAGCTCATGGAGGACGCTGCGTCGTCCGTAGAAGAGGCAGCGCCGGCCGTGGCCGCGCCCAGCTTTGCCCGCGCCAGCACCAGGCCAGCCGCAGTCCCCACCGATACGCCGCGTTGGCAATGGGGCGTGGTGCTGGCCCTGGCGCTGCTGCTAGGCCTGCAGATCATCCTCTCCGACCGCGCCAGACTGGCCGCCGATGCCGGCACCCGGCCGCTGGTCAGCGCGCTGTGCACGGTGCTGCGCTGCACATTGCCGCCGTGGCATGAGCCCAGCGCGTTCAGCATGCTCAGCCGCGATATCCGCCCGGTGCCCGGGCAGGCCGGCGCACTGCAGGTGCAAGCCAGCTTCCGCAATGACGCACGTTGGGCGCAGGCTTGGCCGGCGCTGCGGCTGTCGCTGTCCGATGCCGATGGCCGGGTGATCGGCCGGCGCACCCTGCAGGCGGCCGAATACCTGGGCGCAGGCGCCGACCCACAGGCGCGGCTGGAGCCCGGACAAAGCGCGCAGGTGTCATTCCGGCTGCGCGAACCGGCCGCCGCCACCGTCGCCTTCAGCTTTGAATTTCAGTAACCACGGGCCAATGGCGTGGCAGGCCGGCGGCCCACGCGCTAGACTCCCTCCCCCACGCCGGGCCAACTGAGCCCGACTTTGCTGAATCCGGGAATTTCCTTGAACGCTGCCCCCACCCGTCCTGACACCAGTCGTGGCGCTCCGAAGCCGCCGCTTCGCGAACACGTTGCCCAGTCCGTTCGGCGCTACCTGCGCGACCTGGATGGCTGTGACGCGGACGACGTGTACGAGATCGTGCTGCGCGAGATGGAAATCCCCTTGTTCGTGGAAGTGCTGAATCACTGCGAGGGCAACCAGAGCCGCGCCGCCGCGCTGCTGGGCATCCACCGCGCCACCCTGCGCAAGAAGCTGAAGGAATACGGGCTGGCCTAAGCCCCCGCATTCCTGGCCTTGGTAGTGCCGAGCCATGCTCGGCAGAAGCATTACCGGTGATTCCTGCCGTCGTGCATTGCGGGCAAAGCCCCTTGCATTGCCTGTAAAGCCCTTGCCGAGCATGGCTCGGCATTACAGGAGCAGTTCTGTCCGGCCACGGATGTGACCGCGCGGCTACAATACGGGCCCGCTTCCGCTTCCCCCTGCCTCCCCATGTCTTCTGATCTGCTGCCCGTACGCCGGGCTCTGCTGTCCGTTTCCGACAAGACCGGCCTGATCGATCTGGCCCGTGCCCTGGCTGCCCGCAACGTCGAGCTGCTGTCCACCGGCGGCACCGCCAAGGCGATCCGCGAGGCCGGCCTGCCGGTCAAGGACGTGTCCGATGTCACCGGCTTCCCGGAGATGATGGACGGCCGGGTCAAGACCCTGCACCCGATGGTCCACGGCGGCCTGCTCGGCCGTGCTGGCACCGATGACGCGGTGATGGCCGAACACGGCATCGCCCCGATCGACCTGCTGGTACTGAACCTGTATCCGTTCGAGTCGGTCACCGCCCAGGCCGATTGCAGCCTGGCCGATGCCGTGGAAAACATCGACATCGGCGGCCCGGCGATGCTGCGCAGCGCGGCCAAGAATTTCGCCCGCGTCGCCGTGGCCACCAGCCCGGATCAATACGATGCGCTGCTGGCCGAGCTGGCCAACAACGACGGTCAGCTGTCGGCGGCCAAGCGCTTTGAACTGTCGGTGGCCGCGTTCAACCGCGTCGCCCAGTACGACGCGGCAATCAGCAATTATCTGTCGGCCGTCACCGACACCAGCGCTGCGGTACCGGTGCGCAATGAATACCCGGCGCAGATGAATTCCTCTTTCATCAAGGTCATGGACCTGCGCTACGGCGAAAACCCGCACCAGAGCGGCGTGTTCTACCGTGACCTGTACCCGGTGCCGGGCACCCTGGCCACCTTCGTGCAGCTGCAGGGCAAGGAACTGAGCTACAACAACCTGGCCGATGCCGATGCCGCATGGGAATGCGTGCGCCAGTTCGATGTGCCGGCCTGCGTCATCGTCAAGCACGCCAATCCCTGCGGTGTAGCCGTGGCTGCCGATGTCGGCGCCGCCTACGAAATGGCTTACAACACCGATCCGACCAGCGCCTTCGGCGGCATCCTCGCCTTCAACCGCACGCTGGACGCGGCCACCGCCAAGGCCATCCTCGACCGCCAGTTTGTCGAAGTGCTGATCGCCCCGGACTACGAACCGGCCGCGCTGGAATACGCCACCAAGAAGGCCAACGTGCGCGTACTGCGTATCCCGGCTGGCGATGCCCGCAACAACTACGACACCAAGCGCATTGGTTCGGGCCTGCTGATCCAGAGCGCCGACAACCGCGGCATGAGCGCTGACGAACTGAAGACCATCACCCAGCGCGCGCCGACGGCGGCTGAAACCCGCGACCTGCTGTTCGCCTGGCGCGTGGCCAAGTACGTCAAGTCCAACGCGATTGTCTACGCCAAGGACGAGCGCACCATTGGCGTTGGCGCCGGCCAGATGAGCCGCGTCTACTCGGCACGCATCGCTGGCATCAAGGCCGCCGATGCCGGCCTGGTGGTGCCCGGTTCGGTGATGGCATCGGACGCTTTCTTCCCGTTCCGTGATGGCCTGGATGCGGCCGCCGAAGCCGGCATCACCGCGGTGATCCAGCCGGGTGGTTCGATGCGCGACAACGAAGTGATCGCCGCCGCCGACGAACATGGCATCGCCATGGTGTTCACCGGCGTGCGCCACTTCCGTCACTGATTCCATCACCGAGAGCTGGCACATGGCGACCAGGGTTTTCCCGCGTTTGATTTCCCTGCTCGCCGTCGCCCTGCTGGCTTCGTGCCAGCAGGGCACGCCCGCACAGGACGATGCTCCAGCAGCAAAGCCGAAACTCAGCTACGAGGCCGGGGTGATGGCCGTACTGCAGGAACGCTATGGCAGCAGCGTGCAGCTGCAGGGGCAATGGACGCAGCAACTGAGTGATGCCGATCTGGGTCAGGCACGTCCGGTCCATCGCGATATCTGCGCCGACCAGAGCATCACCGTACAGAACGGCAGCTATCGCATGCTGGCGGTCTGCACTGCCTACGACAACGCCAGTCCGATTGAACTGGGCAGCACCGATTTCATCGTCCTGCAGCGCGCCGCCGATGACGGCGTCAGCGTTGCTGCCGAACTGCTCGGCCAGGGCAGCGGCACCGGCGGCAAGCCGGGCAGCGTCACCGCGTTGCAGATGGGCGCCAACGCCTGGGCCTTCCAGGTCGACGATGAGCTGGTGGTGGTCGGCGCCTTGATGCGCAACCGCGCCTGGTATCTGTTCGACGGCGACAAGACCCTGTCGAGCGCGGGCTGGCTGCGCAGCCATCTGGATGATCACAACGCCATTGACTGCAATGCGTCCGGCAACTGTTCGCACGGCCGTCTGGACCTGAACTTCGACGCCGTTCCCGATGACAGCCAACCGCAGCTGGCGTACTGGCCGCTGCGCGTGCAGGAGAAGGGCCGCGGCTGCGCTGGCGCGGTCAACAAGAGCCACAGCATCGACTACGACACGGCGCAGCTGCGCTATCCGATTCCTTCGACCATGCAGATTGAGGGGTGCAACTGATGCGCAAGATGATCCTCGCAGTAACCGCCGGTCTTTGCGCCGTTCTGCTTGCCGGTTGTGGGAAGGACTCGCCTGGCGATGCCCAGCAGACCGCGTTGACCGCCCTCGGCAAGCAGCTTCCCAAGCCTTACCGCGATGGCCTGATCACCGATTCGGCGCACCGCCAAGGTGCTGACATCGTACTGGTGGTGCGCTTCCCCGATGCCACCGTGGAGATGGCCAAGGCAAAGCCCGATGTGTTCGCGGCATTGCGCCGCGATGAGAACCAGGCCATCGCCGAACTGTGCACGGATCCAGCCTTGCGGCCGGTCTATGCCGCCGGTGGCGGCGTGCAGCGCCGCTTCGTGGATGCCAATGGCGCGCTGTTCTTCGAAGCCACGCTGAAAGCCTCCGATTGCACTACCCATTGATGCCCCACAGGAACTGACCTCATGAAAATCCTCGTCATCGGCTCTGGTGGCCGCGAACACGCGCTGGCCTGGAAGTTGGCGCAATCGCCGCGCGTAAGCGAAGTGATCGTTGCCCCCGGCAATGCTGGCAGCGCCACTGAAGGCAAATGCCGCAACGCCGCGGTCAAGGTCAACGATATCGATGGCCTGCTGAAGCTGGCACAGGACGAGGCCGTGGGCCTGACCGTGGTTGGCCCGGAAGTGCCACTGGTGCTCGGCGTGGTCGATCGCTTCCGCGACGCCGGCCTGCGCATCTTCGGGCCGACCGCTGCCGCTGCGCAGCTGGAAGGCAGCAAGGCCTTCGCCAAGGATTTCCTGGCCCGCCACGGCATTCCCACCGCGTACTACGCCGTGCACACCGAGGTTGATGCCGCACTGGCCTACCTACATGAGAAGGGTGCGCCGATCGTCATCAAGGCCGACGGCCTTGCGGCCGGCAAGGGCGTGATCGTGGCGATGACAATGGAAGAAGCCGAGGCAGCCGTGCACGACATGCTCAGCGGCAACGCCTTTGGCGATGCCGGCGCGCGCGTGGTGATCGAGGAATTCCTCGAGGGCGAGGAAGCCAGTTTCATTTCGATGGTCGATGGCCGCATCGCACTGCCGATGGCCACCAGCCAGGACCACAAGCGCGTGGGCGATGGTGACACCGGCCCGAATACTGGCGGCATGGGCGCCTACTCGCCGGCACCGGTGGTAACCCCGGAAGTCCATGCACGGGTGATGCGCGAGGTAGTGGAGCCGACCGTGGCCGGCATGATTGCCGACGGCGTGCCGTTCACCGGCTTCCTGTATGCAGGCCTGATGATCGATGCCGATGGCGCACCGAAGGTGATCGAATTCAACGTGCGTTTCGGCGACCCTGAAACCCAACCGGTGATGCTGCGCCTGCAGTCGGATCTGGTGGATCTGGTCGAAGCTGCCATTGATGGCGCGCTGGCCGGTGTGGACGCGCAATGGGATCCGCGCCCGTCGTTGGGTGTTGTGCTGGCTGCCAAGCCCTACCCGGAAACGCCGATCACCGGTGATGTGATCAGCGGGTTGGGCGAGGTGCCCGCCAGTGCCAAGGTATTCCATGCCGGCACCGCGCTGGACGCCGACGGCAACGTGGTCAGCGCCGGCGGCCGCGTGCTGTGCGTTGCGGCATTGGGCGACAGCGTGGGCGATGCCCAGAAGCACGCCTATGCAGGCGTGGCCAGGATCCACTGGGCCAACGAGTTCCACCGCAACGACATCGGCTGGCGCGCGATCGCGCGTGAGCAGCAGTAAGCTCTAGTGCCGAGCCATGCTCGGCAGGGGCTCTACCGGTAATGCCGCAGAAGCTACCCCTCCCCAACCCTCCCCTGCACTTCGTGCAAGGGAGGGAGCGTAGTGCCGAGCCATGCTCGACAGAAGCTCTACTGGTAATGTTCCAGCGTAGTGCCGAGCCATGCTCGGCAGAGGCTCTACCGGTAAAGCCTCAGCCGAGCATGGCTCGGCTCTACATTTGCAGGTCCCCGCCGAGCATCGCCCGGATTTAGCGATGCACGCTGCCAATGCTCGCCGCCGGGTAACGCAGGCCTGCCGCCGCATCTACCGGGAACACCGCGTCAATCCGCGCCAGATCCTGCGCACTCAGCACCACATCCAGCGCGCCCAGATTTTCCTCCAGGTAGGCCAAACGCTTGGTACCCGGGATCGGTACCAGGTCATCGCCCTGTGCCAACACCCATGCCAGCGCCAGCTGACCCGGGCTGACGCCCTTGTCGGCGGCAATCGCATTGACCTGCTCCACCAGCGCCAGATTGCGGGCGAAATTCTCACCCTGAAAGCGCGGCGAATGGCGGCGGTAATCACCGTCTTCGAAGTCTGCCGGGCTGCGGATCGCACCGGTCAAAAAACCACGTCCCAACGGCGAATACGGCACGAAGCCGATGCCCAACTCACGCACCGTCGCCAGTACATCGTTCTGCTCAGGCTCGCGTGACCACAGCGAATACTCGGTCTGCAGCGCGGTGATCGGGTGCACGGCATGTGCGCGACGGATGGTCTGCGGCGCGGCCTCGGACAGGCCCAGATAACGCACCTTGCCCTGCTCGACCAGCCGCGCCATCGCCCCGACGGTGTCCTCGATCGGCACCTGCGGATCAACGCGGTGCTGGTAGTACAGATCAATATGATCCACGCCCAGCCGCTGCAGGCTGGCCTCGCAGGCCGCCTGCACATACTCCGGGCGGCCATCGACGCCACGCGCCTGCGCATCGCTGGCATCCAGCCGCACGCCGAACTTGGTCGCCAGGAATACCTGCCCGCGACGATCGGCAATCGCCTTGCCCACCAGCACCTCGTTGGTATGCGGGCCGTACATGTCGGCGGTATCCAACAGCGTCACGCCACGCTCCAGCGCGCGGTGGATCACCGCAATCGAGGCGGCGTCATCGCCACGGCCACCGTAGAACGCGCTCATGCCCATGCAGCCCAGGCCCAACGCGGAAACAACCGGGCCAACACGGCCAAGCACTCGGGTTTTCATTGGCAACTCCAGCTCAGGAACGGGGAGAGCCACTGTAGGCGCTCGCCACTATGCTGATAAAGGCGGATACTCCGCACTGACAATGAAGCCTGACTTCACAGTAGAACCATCCCTGCTGCCGGCCCTGGCCGCATTTGCCTGCGTGGCACGGCATGCCAGCTTCCGCCATGCCGCCATCGAACTGGCGGTGTCGCCATCGGCGTTGTCGCAGACCATCCGCAACCTGGAGCGCCGCCTGGGCACCCGCCTGCTGCAACGGACCACGCGCCGGGTGGGCCTGACCGAAGCCGGCCAGCGCCTGCTGCAGGACACCGCGCCGGCCCTGGCCCGCATCGGCGAGGCCCTGTACGCGGTGGAAGCCAACCGCGACGTGGCCACCGGCCAACTGCGCATCACCGCGCCGCGCTTTGCCATCGAATACCTGCTGCTGCCGCACCTGCCCGCCTTCCATGCCGCCTACCCGCAGGTGGAAGTGGAACTGTCGATGCAGGCGGCCATGGTCGATGTGGTCGGCGAAGGCTTTGATGCCGGCATCCGCCTGGGAGAGTCGCTGGCCGATGGCATGATCGCGCTGCCGCTGGGGCCGCCGCTGCGCTGGACCGTGGTGGCGGCGCCAAGCTATCTGCAACAGCACGGCACCCCGCAGACACCTGAAGCGCTGATCGGCCATGCCTGCATCCGCCACCGCAACAGCAATGGCCGGGTCATGCCCTGGGAGTTCAGCCGCGACGGCCGCGACTTCACCCTGGATGTCAGTGGGCCGCTGCTGCTCAACGACAGCACCCTGGCACTGCAGGCCGCGCGCGAAGGTGTCGGCCTGCTGCAGGTGTTCGAGGCCATCGCCCGTGCCGACCTCGCGGCCGGCCGCCTGCACAGCCTGCTCGATGATTGGCAGCCACCGTTTGCCGGCTTCCACCTGTACTACCCCTCGCGCGAACAACTGGCCCCAAAGCTGCGCGTCTTCCTCGATTTCATGCGGGCCGCCAACGCGCCCGCGACATGAGCGCTGGCTTCCGGACGTGTCGCGCTTGCCTGCATGGCGACGGCACCGCAAGCTGATAGCCCACTGCCTCCGCGAGCACCCGATTCCGGCATGCGCCGCCTCGACCGTCACCTGGGCCAACTCTGGGCCCACGAAAAAGCCAGCTACGGGCTGCGCGTGTTCATCGCGCTCACTGCCGCCATTGCCTATGGCTGGTACGACGGTCATATCGAAGCCATCCCCGGCCTGTTCCTGGGCATCATCGCCAGCGCCATCGCCGAGACCGATGACAACTGGTGGGGGCGCACCAAATCGGTGCTGCTGTCGCTGCTGTGTTTTGCCGCCGCCGCGGCCGCGGTCATCGTGCTGTTCCCGCACCCACTGCCGTTCATCGCCAGCCTGGCCCTGGCCGCGTTCGGCCTGACCCTGCTCGGCGCATTGGGCGAACGCTACGCCTCCATCGGCCAGGCCACGGTGACGCTGGCGATCTACGCGATGATCGCGCTGGACCAGCACCACAACGTCAGCCAGCAGCAGGCCCTGCGCGAAGTGGTGCCGCTGCTGGTCGGCGCGGCCTGGTACGGACTGTTGTCGATCCTGTGGACGGCGATGTTCGCCAACCGCCCGGTGCGCGAGCGGCTGGCGCGGCTGTTCTTCGAACTCGGCCACTACCTGCAGCTCAAGGCCGATCTGTTCGAGCCGGTGCGGCAAGGTGATCTGGAAGCGCGGCGGTTGGCCCTGGCCGAGCAGAACGTGCGCGTGGTGCAGGCCCTGAACATCGCCAAGACCGCCATCCTCAGCCGCTTCGGCCGCTCCGGCCGGCCCGGCGTGCAATCCGGCCTGTACTTCCGTCTGTATTACATGGCGCAGGATTTCCACGAGCGCGCCAGCTCCTCGCACTACCCCTACGAGGCCTTGGCCGACGCCTTCTTCCACAGCGACGTGCTGTACCGCTGCCGGCGCCTGCTGTCCCTGCAGGGCAAGGCCTGCCAGAGCCTGGGCCAGGCCATCCGGCTGCGCCAACCCTTCGACTATGGCGAGCGCACCCGCATCGCCGGCCAGGACCTGCAGTCCTCGCTGCAGTACCTGCGCGAACAGCGCAATCCGCAGTGGACGCGCCTGCTGGGCTCACTGCAGCTGCTGGCCGCCAACCTGACCAACATCGAGCGGCAGCTGTCCGAAGCCGCGCTGGCCGATACACCGATGGAAGGCATCGACACCCGCCTGCGCGATTCCTCACCGCACACCCTGCGCGAGATGGGCACACGCCTGCGCCAGGCGTTGACGCCTGGCTCGCTGCTGTTCCGGCACGGCGTACGCATCGCGCTGGCGCTGATTGCCGGCTATGTACTGCTGAAGCTGGTTCACCCGGAAAACGGCTACTGGATCCTGCTGACCATCGTCTTCGTCTGCCGGCCCAACTTCGGTGCAACCCGCCTGCGGCTGGTGCAGCGTATCGCCGGCACCCTGCTGGGCCTGGGCGTGACCTGGGCGCTGATGCAGCTATTCCCCGGCACCGGCCTGCAATTGCTGCTGGCGTTGGTGGCGGCGCTGCTGTTCTTCATTACCCGCACCGACCGCTACCTGTTAGCCACTGCCGCGATCACGGTGATGGCCTTGCTGTGCTTCAACCTGATTGGCAATGGTTTCGTGCTGATCTGGCCGCGCTTCCTGGATACATTGATCGGCTGCGCCATCGCCGCCACCGCTTCGCTGCTGATCCTGCCGGACTGGGAAGGCCGGCGCCTGCACAGGGTGATGGCGCAGGTGATTGCCACCAGCACCGCCTATCTTGATGCCGTGCTCGGGCAATACCGCAGCGGCATGCGTGACGACCTGCCCTACCGCATCGCCCGTCGTGACATGCACAACGCCGACGTGGCGCTGTCGGTGGCCTTGTCGAACATGCTGCGTGAGCCCGGCTATGCGCGCGGCAATCTGGATGCGGGCTTTCGTTTCCTAGGCTTGTCGAACACCTTGCTGGGCTATCTGTCAGCCTTGGGCGCACACCGCGCACAGGCCGATGCGGTCAATGAAGATGCCCTGGTCGCCAGCGGCCAGGGCCAGCTGCAGAAGTCCTTGGCGGCATTGGCCGATGCCTTGAGCAAGCGCCAGGCTGCGCAGCCGCAGGAAGATGAGATCGCCCTGGCCGATGCGCTGGAGCAGATGCCCGATGAGATTGATGACAAGTCGCGCCTGGTGCGCACCCAGCTGACATTGATGCTGCGCTTGCTGCCAAAGCTGCGGGCTGCTGCGGAAGAGGCGACCTTGCCGGCTTCGGTTGGAGCCGCAGCAACAGCGCGTTGAGCTGTTGCTGGGTGGATTGGGCTTTTGGCTTTGGCTTTGGCTTCGGCTAGTGCTCTTCTCCTCTCCCCTTGCGGGAGAGGATGCCGAAGGCAGGAGAGGGGAGGCGGCGAAGCCGCTTGGCTCACGCAGCCTCAGATTGCATACGTATCGACCGCGCACTGTCGCCAGCTTCGCGGCTTACGCCGCTCCTACAAACACAGGATCAGCTTCAACTGATGGGTTGCGAGCTTCGCGGCTCACGCCGCTCCCACAGGCTTGCCCGCCTGCTTGCGGACCGGCAGGAAATACACCAGCAGGCTGATCAGCGCCAATACGCCCCCCAGCATGCAGACACCGTTCCAGCCGTAGCGCGTCCAGGCCATCGTGCTGGCGACCGAGCCGCTGGCGCCGCCAATGAAATAGCAGGTCATATAGGCCGAGGTGATGCGGCTGCGCGCACTTTCATCGAGCTGATAGATCACGCTCTGGTTGTTGATGTGTACCGCCTGCACCGCGATGTCCAGCAACACCACGCCCACGATCAGCACAGCCAGCGACACCGGTGCGAAGGCCAGCAGTACCCACGACAGCAGCATCATCAGCAGGCCACCTATCGCCACCGCGCGGCCATGGCCGCGATCAGTCAGCTTGCCGCCGCTGCTGGCGGCCAAGGCGCCGGCCGCGCCGATCAGACCAAACAAGCCAATCGTGGCAATCGAGTAACCGTAGCCCGGGCCCGACAACAAAAACGCCAACGGCGTCCAGAACACGCTGAAGCCTGCGAACGACAACGCACCCAGCAGCGAACGCTGGCGCAGCACCGGCTCCTCACGCAGCAACACCAGCACCGAGCCGATCAGCCGCGGGTACGACATGCGGGCACTGGGCTGATGCGCTGGCAACAGGCGCGCCAGCACCACCGCCAATACCAGCAGCGCCACGCAGGCCACCCAATAGATGGTGTGCCAGGAACCCAGCCCGGCCAGCAGGCCGGAGGCCGTGCGCGCCAGCAGGATGCCCAGCAGCAGGCCGGCCATGACGGTGCCGACCACCCGGCCGCGATGCTCTGGCGCGGCCAGACCCGCCGCATGCGCCAGGATCACCTGCGCCGCAACCGCACACAGGCCGGACAGCGCCGTGCCCACCAGCAGCTGCGTGAAGTGGGTGGCGCTGGCACAGATCGCCAAACCCACCGCCGCCAGCACGAACAGGCCAACGATCAGGCGGCGGCGTTCCAGCCGGTCGCCCAGCGGAACGATCAGCAGCAGGCCGGCGGCATAGGACAACTGCGCCACCGTCACCACCCAGCCGGCCTGCTCGGCACCGATCTGGAACGCATCGGCCAAGATCTGCAGCAGCGGCTGGGCGTAATAGTTGCCGGCCACGATCACGCCGGTGGCCGCCGCCAACAGCAGGACCAGCGCCTGGCTCAAGGGGCGATGGAGGGAAGAGGACACAGGGGTATTCATGGGCAGGCCTGGAGGGGTACGGCGCTCAGTCTGGGCCGCTGCCATCAATGACACAAATGTATTGTTTTCATCCCATCCATCTGTTTCAGTGATGACATGTTCACATTGCGCCAGCTCGAATTTGCCGTCGCCGTTGCCGAGGAAGGCGGCTTCACGGCCGCCGCGGCGCGCTGCCACACCGTGCAGTCGGCACTCAGCCACCAGATCGCCCGGCTCGAAGAAGCCTTTGGCTCGCGCCTGTTCGAGCGCAGCCACCGGCGGGTACGGCCCACCGCCGCCGGCGAGGTATTCCTGCACAACGCCAGGCTTACCCTGCAGGCCGCCGCGCGCCTGCAGGAAGAGATGGCACTGACCCTGGGCACAGTGCGCGGGCGCATCAACATCGGCCAGATCACCTCGCTCAACGTGGTCGACGTGCCTGCCCTGCTGGCCGCCTTCCGCGCGGCCCATCCGGCCGTGGAGGTCCATCTGAAGGTCGGCATGAGCGACGTGCTGCTGGCCGAGCTGGAGGACGGCCGGCTCGATGTGGCGCTGGTCGGCGTCGGCCCGCAGATCAGCCTGCCGCCCCAGCACCGGCTGCTGCACGAGGAAGGCCTGTCGCTGGTGATGCCCATCGAGCACCCGCTCAGCCAACAGCGCACGATCCCGCTAAAGGCCTTGCAGGGCCTGCCGTTGGCGGCATTGGTGCCCGGTGCCGGTGTGCGGCGCATGCTCGATGACGCCCTGCGCGAGCGCGGCATCCAGGCGCAGCTGCAATACGAGGTTACCCACAGCGAACTGCAGCAGCAGCTGGTCGCTGCCGGCCTGGCCGTGGCGGTGGTTCCCGACAGCATGGCCGCACGGATGCAGCGCACGGTGGTGCGGCCGCTGCTCGAGGACTTCCGTTTCCGCACCTGTGCGGTTTGGCGGGCTGATCCCACCCCGGCAGCACGCGCCTTGTTGGGGCTGCTGCCCGCAAACCAGGCCTGAGGGGCATCTGCAATACAGCCGCGGCTTGATCAATAGCGACATGCGGTTCTGCTAATGTGCCGCGCAGCACCGAGGAGACACGATGTCCGGCCACAATCAGTTTGCCCTGCTCAGGCAGCGCCGCTTCCTGCCCTTCTTCATCGTCCAGGCGCTGGGCGCGTTCAACGACAACATCTACCGCCAGGCAATCATCGGGCTGCTGTTCTACCTGGGCGTCAGCAGCGAAGAACGCACGCTGTACACCAACCTGGCGCCGGCCCTGTTCATCCTGCCCTACTTCCTGTTCTCCGCCCTGGCCGGGCAGATCGCCGAGAAACTGGAGAAGCAGAAGCTCATCGTGATCACCACCACCATGGAGATCGTGGTGATGTCGCTGGCCGCCGTGGGCTTCCTCACCCAGAACATGCCGGTCCTGCTGATCGCACTGTTCTGCACCGGCCTGCAGTCCACCTTGTTCGGCCCGGTCAAATACTCGGTGCTGCCGTCCATCCTCAAGCCTGAGGAACTGACCGGCGGCAATGGTCTGGTGGAAATGGGCACTTCCATTTCCATCCTCACCGGCATGATCGCCGGCGGCATGATCTTCGCCCTGGCCGGTGCCTACGGCCCGATCGTGGCCGCTGTCGCCATCATCTCGCTGGCCCTGATCGGCAACTTCACCGCCCGCATGATTCCGCGCGTGGATGCCGGTGCGCCGGAGCTGAAGATCAACTGGAACCCGATCAGCGAATCGCTGGTGGTGCTGCGCCTGGCCAAGAAGCAGAAGGCCGTGCGCAACGCGATCCTGGGCGTGTCGTGGTTCTGGTTTTTCGGCACCGTGCTCACCTCGCAGCTACCCACCTATGCGGTGGTCAATCTGGGCGGTGACGAGGTCCTGTACATCTTCGCGCTGGCGTTGTTCTCGCTCGGCACCGGGGTAGGCTCGCTGCTATGCGAAAAGCTGTCCGGGCGCATCGTCGAGATCGGTCTGGTGCCGTTGGGCGCGTTCGGCATGAGCGCGTTCCTGCTGGATCTGTATTTCGCGCGTACCGGCGCAGTTACAGTCGCTGGGCTGGATGTTGCTGGTTTCGTCCAGCAAGCCGGCAGCTGGCGCATCATCATCGACCTGCTCGGCATCGGCCTGTTCACCGGCTTCTTCGTGGTGCCGCTGTTTGCACTGATCCAGAGCCGTACGCCGAAGTCGGAGATGTCGCGCGTGTTCGCCGCGCTCAACATCCAGAACTCGGGCTTCATCGTATTGGCGGCGGTGCTCGGCCTGCTCACCCAGAGCCTGCTCAAGTGGAGCATCCCGCAACTGTTCCTGGCACTGGCCATCGCCAATATCGTGGTCGCGGTCTACATCTTCAGCATCGTGCCCGAGTTCCTGATGCGCTTCCTCAGCTGGGTGATGGTGCGCTCGCTGTACCGGCTGCGGGTCAAGGGCGTGGAGGCCAATGTGCCCGACGAAGGTGCCGCGCTGATCGTCTGCAACCACGTCAGCTACATGGACGCACTGATCCTGTCGGCGGTGATCCCGCGCCCGGCCCGCTTCGTCATGTATTACAAGATCTTCAACATCCCGGTGATGCGCTGGATCTTCAAGACCGCCAAGACCATCCCCATTGCCAGCCCCAAGGAAGACGCCGCGCTGATGCAGCGGGCCTTCGATGAGGTGGATGCGGCGCTGGCCGCAGGCGAGCTGGTGTGCATTTTCCCCGAGGGTGCCTTGACCAAGGACGGGCAGATCGCCGCCTTCAAGTCCGGGGTGGAGAAGATCCTGGCGCGGCGGCCGGTGCCGGTGGTGCCAATGGCGCTGAAGGGCATGTGGTCCAGCATGTGGAGCCGGCGCGACACCCGGCTGGGGCGCATGCGGGTGCCGCGGCGCTTCCGCGCCCATATCGAGGTAGTCGCCGGGCCGCCGGTGGACGGGGCCAGCACCGATGCCGCCCAGCTGGAAATCCTGGTGCGCAAGCTGCGCGGGGACGAGGCCTGAGTAGGAAAGACCACTTTCCAGAAATAGGACAAGTGGCTAGGCTAACGCCCAATGTGTCTGCCGGGGAACGCAGCACAGCTCAGGAGCAAGGGGATATATGGACAGCACCACGCCATCACTGCCAGCGGTACCGCCCGCGCCGCCAACCGCGCCGCAGCAGGTACATCACTACTATCACCCGCAAAAATCCGGCGGGATAGCCGCGCTGCTGGAAGTGTTGCCGGGGTTTTTCCAGGTTTTCGGTATTGGTCATCTGTACGCGGGCAATGTCGCCACCGGCCTGATCATCATGTTCGGCTACTGGGCGCTGTCGTTCGTCAACTTTCTGCTGTGCTTTGTCTTCATCGGTTTCATCACGTGGCCTCTATGCTGGGTTGCCACAATGATCATCTCGTCGCTGACTGCGGCGAATGCCTGCAAGTCGCGCTGATTTTTCAACAAGGAGTTTTACGTGAATACAAGCAGTCCCGCCGTATCCAACAACCTCGTCTGGGCGATCCTGTCCACCCTGTTCTGCTGCCTGCCGCTGGGCATCGTCTCCATCATCAACGCCGCCAAGGTCAACGGCCTGCTGGCTGCTGGCGATATCGCCGGCGCCCGTGACGCCGCCGACAAGGCCAAGAAGTGGGCCATCTATGCGGCTGGTGCAGGTATCGTCGTCAGCATCGTGTACATCGTGCTGGTGATGGTGCTCGGCGTCGGCGGCGCGATGAGCGGCGCTTCGAGCTACTGATGAAACCGACGGGTCGGCCGGCTCCGGCCGGCCCGTTGCTGTCCTGACATGCAGTTCCCGCAACACCTGCTGCGTTACATGCCCCTGGCCGCGATTGCCGGTATCAGCGTGGGCGCGGTAGCGGTACTGAGCCGCATCGACCCGAATGTTCCGGGCAACCCGCTCCCCCCCTGCCCCTTCTATGCCTTGACCGGCCTGTGGTGCCCGGGCTGCGGCAGCACCCGTTGCCTGCATGCGCTGGTGCACCTGGACCTGCCCCAGGCAATGGCGATGAATCCGCTGCTGATCGTATCGATCGTGCCGATGCTGGTGATGGCCTTGCATGGCGCCGGGCTGTGGCCGGCAAAGCTGGGCTGGCTGGTACGGCTGTTCGCACGGCCGATCCCGTGGCTGGTGCTGATCGTTTCCTATTGGCTGCTGCGCAACCTGCCCTGGTACCCGTTCAACCTGCTCGCGCCGGGCTGAAAACCGCCGGATTGGTATAGCCCGGCCAAGCGCAGTGCATCCGCTACAGTTCGCGTAGCCCGGGTAAGCGCAGCGCACCCGGGGGCACCGGCCAACAGCCAACAGCCTCAAATCCAACCAGACTCCTGCTTCCCGGGTGCGCTGCGCTTACCCGGGCTACGGCCGCTACTTATCGGCGCTCGGCTCAGCCTACCCAGCCGGCGATCACCAGCAACGCCAGCAGCGCCATCCACAGCAGCAGCGTACGCCAGACCAGGCTCATCGCGTCGCGCAGTTCCGGATAGCGCTCGTCCACCGGTACCTGCCCGGCCAAGCGCGCCTCTTCTGCTTCTTCGACCAGTTCGGCACCGACGCTGGCACGCGCGGCCTCGGCCAGAAAGCCAAGCTGCAGCGCCCAGCGGTTGCCCGCGGCGCGGCGCCAGGCCGAAAACACCGTATCGAAATTGCCCACCAACGCCATCGACAGCGTCATCAGCTGCGCCACCGGCCACTCCAGCACCGCCAGCAGCCAATCACCCGCCCGCCGCTCCTCACTGGACAACAGCGCCGATTGCGCGCCCTGCGAGGACTGCGCCAACAACCGGTACAGCAGCACACCCAGCGGGCCCAGCAGCAGGAACCAGAACAGCGGCGCAAACCAGCGCCGCAATGCATTGAGCACGGTCGCCTCGACCAGGCCGGGCGCATCCTCACGCAGGCTGCCGCCGGCCGACTGCAGTTTGGACACCGCCAACGCGGCAGCCGCAGCGTCCTCGGCATCGATCACCGCTTCAACATCGCGGTCGAGGTCACGCGGGCCCCAGCACAAGGCCAGCACGATGATGCCGAACAACAGTGACGGCAGGCCGAACAAGCGCCCGTCCAGCGCCCATTGCAGCAGGCCCATCAGCACTACGCAGGGTGCGATCGCCAGCAGTACCGCATAGCGGCCAGCCGACTCGCCGAGCTGCGCGCGCAGCCAGCCCAGGTAGCGCCCGAACCAGCGCCAGTCGCGCAGGCTGGCCAGCAGCGAGGGCGCCAAATGGCCAAGTACCAACGCTGCAATTACCGCTACCAAGGTCGTGAACATACGGCTCCTCCGGCCTGCGATTGTAGGCCCTGGCGGGCCTTGTCCGGCCGCCCCTGCAACTGCCAGCCCGCCCTCATGGGCGCTGGCTCTGGTACCAATGCTCGATCAAGGTGCGTGCAATCGACAGCCGTTGCGGCAGCAGGATGCCCTGCCCGTCGTCGTCGCTGTCGCGCTGCAGGGCTGCCCCCACCTCCTCGACGCTGAACCAGCGCGCGTCCTCAAGTTCGCCGTCCACGGTCGGCACGTCGTCGTGCGCGCTGGCACGGAAACCGACCATCAACGCGCCGGGGAACGGCCACGGCTGGGTGCCCTGGTAATGCGCCTGGATCACCCGCACCCGTGCCTCCTCGAATACCTCACGGGCCACGGTCTGTTCGAAGGTTTCACCGGGTTCGACAAAACCGGCCAGCACCGAATAGCGGCGTGCTATCCAGTTGCTCTGCCGTCCCAGCAGCAGCCGGCCACTGTTTTCAACAGCGACGATGACCGCGGGGTCGACACGCGGGTAATGCTCGGTGCGGCACTGGTCGCAATGGCCAATGAAACCGGAACGGCCGAAACGCACCGCCGAACCACAGACCCCGCAAAACCGGTTGCGCGAATGCCAATACGACATGCCGCGCGCATAGCAGAACACGTCGACCACCTCGGCCGGCCAGTTCACCGCTGCCTGGCGCAGGTCCATGCGCTGCGGTGCCTGCACGGTCAACGTTGCCGCCTCGGCGACGAACCAGGCCCGGCCCTCACGCAGCCCAAGAAAGATCGCCACGCCCGGGCCACCGCCCAGCTCGCCACCACTGAACAGCGCCGGCCGCCCTTGATCATCGGCGAACGCGGTGCCATCGGCATCGAGTACAAGCACCTGAGCATTGGGCCACAAGGCCGCCAGCGCATCGGCGTCACCGCGCACGCCATCGGCACGGTCCAGCGGCGCGCCAACAAAGGCGTGCCCTGCAAAACGGGATTCAGAATTCAGCATCCGCCAGAGCCTGACGACAAAGCGCCGCCATCGCAAGCGTGGCTGGCCGCAAGCGGGTCGCCATCCCAAGCGTGCCCGGCCGCAAGCGGCCGGTACGACTTACATCGAGAAGCTGCTGCCGCAGCCGCAGGTGGTGCGGGCGTTGGGGTTGCGGATCACGAACTGGGCCCCGGTCAGGCTTTCGCTGTAATCCACCTCGGCGCCCATCAGGTACTGCAGGCTCAGCGGGTCGACCAGCAGGGTGACGCCTTCGGTGATCACCGCCAGATCGTCCTCGGCACGGTTTTCATCAAACTCAAAACCGTACTGGAAGCCGGAACAGCCGCCGCCCTGGATGTATACACGCAGGGCGAGCGCGTCATTGCCCTCGTCCTGGATCAGCTCACGCACCTTGGCCGCAGCCGCCGGGGTGAAATTCAGCGGGCGGTCCAGGGACTGGTAATCAGGCGCCGGCTGAACGCCGGGCAGGGAAACTAGGGTGCTCATGGTGCTCAGGATGGGGGCGGCAAGCCCCTGTTTCAAGCTGCAGCGGCTTCAGCTTTCTTGGACTTCTCGGTGGTCTTGGCATCCGGTGCCGGCAGTGCGGCCATCGCGGCGGTATGCAGCAGGCGGCCATTGAGCTGGGCACCGGCGCTCATTTCGACCACGGTGTAATGCACATTGCCGGTAACACGGGCACTGGGGGTCAGCTCGATGCGTTCACTGGCGTGCACGTCACCTTCCATGCTGCCACTGAGCACCACCACGGCGGCGCGCACTTCGCCCTCGATCCGGCCATGCTCGGCCAGGGTCAGCATTGCCTTGGCGCCCTCCTCGGCCACCACTTTGCCGATGATCCGGCCTTCCACGTACAGGCTGCCGCTGAACACCACGTCGCCGCGGATTTCCACCTGCGAGCCAATCAGTGCGTCTACGGCCATGTCGCCGTCATGCTTGGACTTGCTTTTGAACATGTTTATTCCCCTCTGCCGTTGCCGGCGAGTTTCCAATCGAATGTCTGGTTGGAGCTCCCCCCGGGTCCGGAGAGGGAGACTCGCACACGTTGCGGCGTGAAATCCCGGGGCAGCATCACGCTACCGTCCAGTTGTTGAAAATAACGGAAGGAATAATCCTGCCCCGGCGCGCCTTTGCGCTGATGTAGGTCGTCCCAGCTGACTGTTGTCAGCTTTCCGTCCTTCACCCCCTCAACCGAGAACCGCAGCTGGCCCTGGCTGATCGCGCCGCGATTCAGGTTCTGGGTCAGCACCACGCTGTAATGCCAGGTGCCCGCCGCTTCCGGGGAAAACTCCACCGAATGAGCGTTCAGGCCCTTGCGCTGGCTGGTGGAGCCGACCAGCCGTTCATAGAAGGCCACGTCCGCACGCAGGCCGGCGATCTCTTCGTCGCGCTCGGCCAGCGAGGCCTGCACTTCGTTGTTGGCGGCGCGGCTGATCTTGTCCGAGGCCTCCAGCGTGGCCTGGCGTTGGCGCAGCTCATCGAGCTGGCTGCGTTGCTGGTCGACCAGGGCCTCGCTCTGGCGCAGTTTCTCGCGCAGGCCGCCGGCATCGGGCGAGGCGTAACGCGCCGCCAGCCAGCCAACCAGCAGCAGCGACAACAGCCAGGCCGCGGCCAGTACGGCAATGGGCACCCAGCCCGGGCGCACGCTTGCCGTGCCGCGCGGGGTGATCTGGAAACGTGAAGAAGGTCGGTGGGTCATGGCAGGCTCCGGTGGCCCCGCAGGGCGGCACGTGCGCTCCGTCTGAAACGACGGGCCAGTGTAAACGACAGTCCTGTACACGCGCTTGCGGGTAGATGGCTGGCAATCACCGCAGCCATGCTCGATAGTTGCGATCCTGCTCACAGTACTCCGGCCGACTCTCCCCATGACCGAAGCCCATGTATTCGTCATCGGCATCTTGCTGGCCTGGCTGGCCGGCATCCGTGTCTACCTGACCGTGTTCGGTGTCGGCATGGCCGGGCTGATGGGCTGGGTGGACCTGCCCCCGGCACTGCAGGCCACCGAGTCCTGGTGGGTGCTGGGCACCTCCGGTGCGCTGGCCGTGGCCGAGTTCTTTGCCGACAAGATCCCCGGCGTGGATTCGATCTGGGACCTGTTGCAGACCCTGGCCCGGGTCCCGGCCGGCGCCTTTCTCGCCGCTGCCACGCTCTCGCCCAATGGCGAACTCAGCACCGGGGTATTGGCTGCCGGCGCCGGCATCGCACTGACCAGCCATGGCCTCAAGGCCGGCACCCGCGCCCTGCTCAATACCTCACCGGAACCGGCCAGCAACTGGGTGGCCTCGTTTGCCGAAGACAGTGTGGTGATCGGAGCCCTGGCATTGGCCTTTGCCCATCCCTGGCTGGCATTGATCTTCGTGATCAGCGCCAGCGTCATCGGCGCCCTGGTTGTCTGGCTGGTATGGCGCACGCTGTGGCGCGGACTCAAGCGCATGTTCGCCAGCGCTGACACGCCAGCATCGGCAACCTCAACGCCCGGCGACCACTCGCTGCCGCCCGCCCCCTGAACCATAATCACCTGATGGCCAGCACCGACACACTCACCGCATCTGCCCGCCCGCTACGCGCGGAAACTCCTCCTGCCGATTACTCGCAGCGCTGGAGCGTGCGCAATGCGCCGCCCACAGAAGCGGTGCAGGCACAGCTCAAGACCGGCCAGGACAGCGGCGCGGCGGCGCTGGCCAGTGATGTCGGCGATGACACCCCATACCGGGTGCTGATCGTCGAGGACAACCGCTCACAGGCGCTGTTCGCGCAGAGCGTGCTGCATGGCGCCGGTATGCAGGCCTTCGTGCAGATGGACGTGGAAGGCGTGCAACAGGCGATCAGCGAACACCGCCCCGACCTGATTCTGATGGACCTGCACATGCCCGGGCTGGACGGCATGCGCTTGACCGCGATGATCCGCCAGCAGCCGCACCAGCAGCTGCTGCCGATCGTCTTCCTCACCGGCGAAGCCGACCCGGACCGCCAGTTCGAGGTGCTCGACTGCGGTGCCGACGACGTGCTGGTCAAGCCGATCCGCCCGCGCCACCTGGTCGCCGCCGTTGCCAACCGCATCCGCCGCAACCGCATGCAGCCGCTGGGCAAGGTCGACCCCGGCCCGCTGTTGAACAACCCCGAGACCGGCCTGCCAACCCGCCACAACGTGATGCAGCAGTTGCAGGCGGCCATCGCCGAGCAGCAATCGGCCGGCCTGCTGTTCATCGAGATCGCCAGCGCGCTGGGCCTGCGTGAGCGCTATGGCTACGCCAGCTACGAGCGCTTGATGGTGCAGGCCGGGCAGCGCCTGGCCGAAAACCTGCGCCCGCATCTGTTGGCCCGGCTCAATGACAACAGCTTCCTGCTGCTCAGCCGCGGCATGGATGCAGCCGATGTGCCGGCGCTTGCACAGCGGGTGCGCGAAGGCCTGTCGGCGCAGCCGTTTGCGCCACGCGAGGACGAATCGGTGTTGCTGCGCTGCGTGGTCGGCCATGCCCACCTGTCGCAGGACCTCAACGATGCCGATGCCGCGCTGGAAGCGGTGGAGCGCACTGCCCTGCAGGCGCGGCTGAGCACCGCCGGCGTTTCCGCCTATGAAAGCAGCAACGTTGCCGTCAACAACGAACATCTGGCCCTGCTGGATGGCCAGATCGAACTGGCCTACCAGCCCATCGTCGCCGTCGCCGGTGGCGATACCGCCCAGTACCAGGTGCTGCTGCGTCTGCGCCAGAGCAATGGCACCCTGCTTTCCGCCGGCCAAGTGATTCCCGCCGCCGAGGCCGCCGGTCGCATCGCCGACCTTGACCAGCAGGTGGTCGAACACGCGCTGGGGCTGCTGCACCTGTACCAGTTCGCGCAGCCGCCGATGCGCCTGTTCCTTTCCCAGTCGATGCGCAGCCTGGCGCGCAGCGCCTATGCCGAATGGCTGCTCAATGCGTTGCAGGAACGCCAGGTGGCCGGCAACGGTCTGGTCATCGACGTCCGTCTATCCGATGCGCTGGTGCATGCGGTGAGCCTGCAGCAGTTCTGCGCGCAGCTGATGCCGGCCGGCGTGCAGTTCTGCCTGAGCCAGTTTGAACCCAGCGCCGAGGCCAATGCACTGCTCACCCAGTTGCCGCTGAGCTTCGTCCGCATGGCCGCACGCTACGCCGAAAGCCACACCAATCAGAAGCTGCGCGACGAACTGCGCGGCGCGATCGATCTGGCCCACCGCGCCAACCTGCAGATCATCGGCCAGCAGATCGAAGACCCGCAGGCCGCCGCGGCCATGTGGATGGGCGGCATCGATTTCATCCAGGGCAACGTGGTGCAACGCGCAGGTAGCGAGCTCAACTTCGACTTCCAGAACGCGGTGCTGTGAGCACGCCTACATCGACGGCTTCGCGCGCCTGGGCGCTGCTTGCAGCCGGCAGCGCCGCAGCTGCGGGCGCGATGGCATTTGTGCCGGCGGCACCTGCGTTTGCGGCGACTGCCTGCGCGGCCGTGGCGACGATCGCGGCGTTGCTGGCCGCCATCTGCGCCAACCGGCAGCTGCGCCAGATCCACGCAATGCAGTTGCGGATCGAGGAAGCGCAACTGGAAAACAAGCGCCTGCAGGTTGCGGCGCAGGACCACAGCACGCTGGAACAAGCCCTGCTGCAGGCCAAGCAGGCAGCCGAAGCCGCCACCCTGGCCAAGGGCGAATTCCTGGCCACGATGAGCCACGAAATCCGCACACCGTTGAACGGCATCCTGCCGATGCTGGAGCTGGTTGCACAGGGTCCGCTGAGCCTGGAACAGCGCAACATGCTGGACACGGCCACCGACAGTTCGCGACAGCTGTTCCGCATCGTCGACGACATCCTTGATTACTCCAAGCTGGAAGCGAGTCGGCTGGAGTTGGAAATCACCACCTTCAACCTTCGCGAAACCCTGGAGGGCATGCTGCGGCTGATGCAGCGCGCCGCCGAGCACAAAGGCCTGCGGCTGTCACTGCAGATCGACCCGGCGGTACGCCTGTCGGTGCGCGGCGACCCGGTGCGGCTACGCCAGGTGCTGGGCAACCTGCTGGTCAACGCGATCAAGTTCACCGAACTGGGCGAGATCAGCATCCACGTCAAACGCCTGGGCGAAACCGCTGCCCAGCACCGCCTGCGTTTCGAAGTCCGCGACACCGGCATCGGCCTGGACGCCAGCCAGGCGCAGCGCCTGTTCAATGCCTTCACCCAGGCTGACGCCTCCACCACCCGCCTGTACGGCGGCACCGGCCTGGGCCTGGCCATCTGCAAGCGCATCGTCGACCTGATGCAGGGCAGTATCGGCGTGCAATCCGAACCGCTGCGCGGCTCGATCTTCTGGTTCGAGATTCCGCTGCTGAAAGTGATCGGCGACCTGCACCAGCCCGAGCACCTGCGCAACGTCCGCCAGGTGCTGGTAGTCACCCCCGAGCCACGGCTGCGCCAGCGGCTGCAGCTGGTGCTGCCCAACTGGGGCTATCAGCCGGTGATCGCCAACAACCTGCAGGAGGCGCTGGAGCGCCTGCGCCAGCCCACCGTCTCCGGCATCTTCCATGCACTGATCGGCGACCTGGAGCCGCTGCGCAACAGCGCACCGGCGCTGCAGCGCGCAATCGAGCGCATGGAGGACAACCGCCCGCGCGTGCTGTGGCTGTACGGTGATGCGCCGATAGCCGATGCATTGCGCGATGGCGCCACCCTGCTGCCGCGGCAGCTGCCCGACACCCAGCTACGCAACGCCCTGGCCGAACCGCTGCAGCTCACGCCGAGCCCGGACCCTGCCTTGCAGCTGTGGAAGGACAGTGAGATCGCCGCGCCGCTGCAGACAAGCCGGTCCACGGCCGCCATCAGCACCACGCCTGCGCCTGCGGCCCCGGCCAAGACTGCAGTCAGCGCTGCTGCGGCAGCACCTGCGGCGGCCCGCCCGGCCACGGCGGTCGCCGACCTGGCCGGCATGCAGGTACTGCTGGTCGAGGACAACTCGGTCAACCTGATGGTCGCGCAGAAGCTGCTCAAGATATTGGGCGCCGACGTCGACACCGCCGAGAACGGCGCTATCGCCATCGACAAGATGCACGGCAAGCGCTACGACGCAGTGCTGATGGATTGCCAGATGCCGGTACTGGACGGCTTTGCCGCCACCGGTCGCTGGCGTGAACATGAAGCCAGCAGTGGCGCGCAAACGCGCCTGCCGATCATCGCCATTACCGCCAATGCGATGGCTGGCGACCGCCAGCGCTGCCTGGACAGCGGCATGGACGAGTATCTGTCCAAGCCCATCTCACGCCCACAACTCCTGTCCTGCCTGCTGGCCTTCAAGCCAGCATCCACTGCAACTACCGATCTGGTTACCAGCATGCCCACCGCCGACCTCTCCGCCAATGCACTGGCTGCCGCCTCCACCGCACATACCGATGGCATCACCGCCTCGGTGCTGGAGCGCAGTGTGCTGGACGAACTGTTTGAAATTGCCGGTGAGGAAATCAACGCCATCATCGACGTGTTCCTGGAAGAAACCCCGCAGCTGGTGAGAGACCTGCAGGAAGCGGCGGTAATGCCCGACCTGCTGCGGCTGGGGCAGCTGGCGCACAGCCTCAAATCCTCCAGCGCCAATGTCGGCGTATTGGCCCTGTCCGAAGCCGCACGCCGGCTTGAGCACGGCGCACGCACCGGCACACTGGAGCGGCCAACGGTGATGGTGGCCTTGATCGTGGCCGAGTTCGGCCGTGCACGGCTGGCGCTGACCGACTATCAAGCCAGTCAGCGCGGGCAGGCCCCGGCCGCGTACTGATCGCGCTGCTGCGCGATCAGTCTTCCAGCTTGGTGAGCAGGTAGTTCGGCTCGCCGATGCGCGCGATCAGATCGAGCTGGGTTTCCAGCCAATCGATGTGCTCTTCCTCCGAGTCGAGGATCTTCACGAACAGCTCGCGGCTGACGTAATCGCTGGTCGATTCGGCATAGGCCACGGCGTCGCGCAGCACGGCCGCCGCTTCGCTCTCCAGCGCCAGATCGCACTTGAGGATTTCAGTGGGGTTTTCGCCGATGCGCAGCTTGCCCAGCGCCTGGAAGTTGGGCAGGCCTTCAAGGAACAGAATGCGATCGGAAAGCACATCGGCGTGCTTCATCTCGTCGATCGATTCCTTGTATTCGTGTTCGGCCAGCTCGTTCAAGCCCCAGTTCTTCAGCATCTTGGCGTGCAGGAAGTACTGGTTGATGGCGGTCAGCTCGTTGTAGAGGACCTTGTTGAGAAATTCGATGACCTTGGCGTCGCCTTTCATGGCGCTGACTCCGACTATTGGAACCAGCGCACTTTACCGTTTGCCGGCAGACAATGAAGGAACGCGAATCGTGATCATTAGCCAGCGCTGTTGGCGCTGGCGGCAGGGCCGGCTCAGGCCGCCCGCAGCAAGGGCAGGGGCAGCTCGCGGCTGGCGCGCGCCTGCTCCAGCAGGCCGGCGGCCATGTCCAGGCAGGACCCGCAATTGGAACCGCAACCGGTACGCATGGTCAGCTCGGACACGCTGTCGCAGCCGGCAAGCGCGGCTTCACGGATCTGGTGATCGGTAACTCCAGTGCAGATGCAAACGTACACGGCTTGACGCCCCTGAACCCGGCACGTATCGGCCGTGTCAGCATTCAATCGCAAATGCGAATGGTTGTCAATTTCGGACGTTAATCATTATTAATCTTCTTGCCGCGCCAGACCCCAGGCCGGCGTGGACGCTTGCGGGGGCGCTCATGGCCGGCACTGCTGCCAGGCATCCACGCCTCCTGTGCGGCCGCTGGCATCGCCTGCACGCCCTGCCCGGCAATACCCCGCGCCAACGGCGCCAGATGGCGCAGCGCGCGGGCATAGACGCCACGCTTGAAGATCACTACATGTTCCACCGGGTACCAGAAGTCCACCCAGCGCCAGTGATCGAACTCCGGCGTATCGGTTTCATCCAGACGCACATGCGCCTCGTCACCGGTCAGGCGCAGCAGGAACCAGACCTGCTTCTGGCCGATGCAGACCTGTTTTTCGGTGTGCCGGATGGCCCGGGTAGGCAGCCGGTAGCGAAGCCAACCGGGGGTCGCCCCCAGGACTTCAACATGTTCAGGCAGCAGGCCGGTTTCTTCCTGCAATTCGCGATACATGGCCTCGACCGGGGTTTCGTCGGTATTCATGCCACCCTGCGGGAACTGCCAGCCATCCCGGCGCACACGTCGTGCCCAGAACACCTGCCCGTCTTCCCGCATCAGCACAATGCCGACGTTCGGTCGATAGCCGTCCGGATCGATCACGATGCGGACTCCTAAAATTTCTACTGCCGACGACTCTGCCATGGCTGCTGTCATGCCACAAGCACAGAAAAACCTGTTGACAAAATGTTACGCCGCCACCAGAATTACCGGCTCCCAAGGCTATGTAGCTCAGCCGGTTAGAGCACAGCACTCATAA
Source organism: Stenotrophomonas terrae (assembly GCF_001431465.1). GTDB lineage: Bacteria > Pseudomonadota > Gammaproteobacteria > Xanthomonadales > Xanthomonadaceae > Stenotrophomonas > Stenotrophomonas terrae. The sequence goes on from NZ_LDJJ01000005.1 coordinate 26,197, forward strand.
TGCTGGGGTCGGTGGTTCGAGTCCACCCATAGCCACCAAGGGACGCAGGTTTGACCTGCACTACAGCCCCGTCGCCAAGCGGTAAGGCATCTGACTCTGACTCAGACATTCGGAGGTTCGAATCCTTCCGGGGCTGCCAGACACAAAAGGGCCTGATCGAAAGATCAGGCCCTTTCTGTTTCATCCGCCACACCCACACAGGCCAACCCAGCGGCCAGATGTGCGATAATCGCCACGCACCATAGCCCCGTCGCCAAGCGGTAAGGCATCTGACTCTGACTCAGACATTCGGAGGTTCGAATCCTTCCGGGGCTGCCATATACAAAAGACCTGATCGAGAGATCAGGTCTTTTTTTTGTGCGCGATCCGGCAGCAGGGAGTTGAGCGACAGCAAGCCACCCCGCCCCGCCAACTGCTCCGCCAACTCCAAAACGACAAAAGCCCGGCCGAAGCCGGGCTTTTGCTTTCCCAGTGGGATTCCGAAGAACCCCACCCCAAAGCGATTAACGCTTGGAGAACTGGGTGGCGCGACGTGCCTTGTGCAGGCCGACCTTCTTACGCTCGACTTCACGAGCGTCACGGGTCATGAAGCCAGCCTTGCGCAGCTCGGACTTCAGGGTTTCGTCGTACTCGACCAGTGCACGGGCGATGCCCAGACGGATCGCACCGGCCTGGCCGGTGGTGCCACCACCAGCAGCAGTGACAAGAATGTCAAAGCTTTCGGTGTTCTGGGTCAGTTCCAGCGGCTGACGCACGATCATACGTGCGGTCTCACGGCCAAAGAACTCGTCCAGCGGACGGCCATTGACGGTGATGTTGCCAGTGCCCTTGCGCAGGAACACGCGAGCGGTGGAGGACTTGCGGCGGCCAGTGCCGTAGTTTTGAGTGATAGCCATGATTAGATATCCAGAACCTGCGGCTGCTGTGCTGCGTGCGGATGCTCAGTGCCTGCATAGACCTTGAGCTTGCGGTACATCTGACGACCCAGCGGGCCCTTCGGCAGCATGCCCTTGACGGCGATCTCGATCACGCGCTCCGGGTGACGCTCCAGCGCCTGCTCCAGGGATTCGGTCTTCAGGTTACCGATGTAGCCGGTGAAGCGATGGTACTTCTTGTCCTTCAGCTTCTTGCCGGTAACAGTAATCTTGTCGGCATTGATGACGACCAGGTAATCACCGGTGTCAACGTGCGGGGTGTAAACCGGCTTGTGCTTGCCACGCAGGCGGCGAGCCAGCTCGGTGGAGAGACGGCCCAGCGTCTTGCCGGCGGCGTCAACGAGGTACCAGTCGCGCTGGACGGTCTCGTTCTTTGCAGTGAAAGTGCTCATAAAGAACTCAGGTAGGTCGGGCTGATTACGGCGAGATGAACCACCGGAACTTTGCCACGCGTTGTGAAGGTGAAACAGAAGAGGCGGGATTGTACTGGCCGCACGCCGCCGGCGCAAGTCACGCCCTGAACGGCCACGCCCTGAACAGCCGCGGGTCCGCGGCTTGGCAGGTTCAGGGCCAGCGGCGAGAATCGCCACATACCCCACTGCACTGCCCGCCATGATCACCGCCCGCGTACATACGCCACTGGACCACCTGCTGACCGAAGCCCAGCGCGCCCTGGACACGGTGTTCGGCAATCCGCCGGCCGCCCGCCCCAACCCCGCCGGCGACACCCCCGAAGTGGTGCTGGAGCCGGCCGAGGTCCGTCACGCCGCCGGCCTGATGCGCATCAACCACGTCGGCGAGGTCTGCGCGCAGGGGCTGTATTTCGGCCAGGCTGCGGTCGCCCGCGACCCCGCCACGCGCGCGCACCTGCTGGAAGCCGCGCAGGAAGAGACCGACCACCTGAGCTGGTGCGCCGACCGCCTGCGCGAACTGGACAGCCGCCCGAGCCTGTTCAACCCGCTCTGGTATGCCGGCAGCTACACCATCGGCACCCTGGCCGGCCTGCGCGGCGATGGCTGGAACCTGGGCTTCGTGGTGGAGACCGAGCGCCAGGTGGAAGCGCACCTGGACGAGCACCTGGAAACCCTGCCACCGGCCGATCAACGCAGCCGCGAGATCCTCAAGGTGATGAAGATCGATGAGGCACGCCACGCCGAACACGCCGAACATGCCGGCGCGCGCAAGCTGCCCTTCCCGATCCCATCAGTGATGGCACTGGCCTCCAAGGCAATGAAGGCCGTGGCCTACCGGATTTAAGGCACCACCTGTAGAGCCGAGCCATGCTCGGCTGAGGCCTTACCAGGAAAGCCGCACCTGTAGTGCCGAGCCATGCTCGGCTGGGGCCTTACCGGGAAAGCCTCTGCCGAGCATGGCTCGGCACTACGCATAGAGCCCCCTGCCGAGCATGGCTCGGCACTACGGTCAGCTGACCATTTTCAGGCCGATCACACCGGTCACGATCAGGCCGATGCACAGCAGGCGTGGCCAGCTGGCGCTGTCACCGAACAGGATCACCCCGGCGATCGCCACACCCACGGCGCCAATCCCGGTCCAGATCGCATAGCCGGTACCTACCGGTATCGTGCGCAGCGCCTGGGTCAGCAACCATAGGCTGATGCCGGCAAACACCACGGTGAACACACTCGGCCAGAGCCGGGTAAAGCCTTCGCTGAACTTCAGGCCCAGCGCAAAACCAATCTCGAACAGGCCCGCAAGCAGCAGGTAGATCCAGGGCATCGCCAACTTCCTTTACAAAAAAAAGACGGCGGCCCGGTGAATGCACACCGGGCCGCCGTCGGCAAACGTCTGCATCAGATGCAGGGCGGGCCGTCCCGCCAGTTTTTGCGCAGACCGGCATGCCGGCCTGCGCAGACGGTGCTTACTCGGCCAGGTTGCGGCCGTGGAACAGCTCTTCGATCTCGCGGCGCAACAGCGCCTCGATCTTCATGCGTTCCTTGAAGGACAGGTTCTTGGCCTTCTCTTCGAACAGGTACTTGTCCAGGTCAAAGTCCTGCAGGTGCATCTTCGTGTGGAAGATATTTTCCTGATAGACATTGACGTCGAACATCTCGTAACGCGACTTGATGTTCTTGGCCAGGAAGTTCTGGATCGAGTTGATCTTGTGATCGATGTAGTGCTTCTTGCCCTTTACGTCACGGGTGAAGCCACGCACGCGGTAATCCATGATCACGATGTCTGATTCCAGACTCTCGATCAGGTAGTTCAGCGCCTTCAACGGCGAAATCACGCCACAGGTAGCCACGTCGATATCGGCACGGAAGGTTGCAATACCTTCCTGCGGGTGCGTTTCCGGATAGGTGTGCACGGTGATGTGCGACTTGTCCATGTGCGCAACCACGGCGTCGGAGATCAACTCCTTGCCGGCCTGCTTCTTGTCGATCACCGGTTCCTCGGAAATGAGAATTGTGACCGAGGCACCCTGTGGGTCGTAATCCTGACGCGCAATGTTCAGGATGTTCGCACCGATGATTTCAGCCACATCGGTGAGGATCTGCGTGAGTCGATCGGCGTTGTATTCCTCGTCGATGTACTCGATATAACGCTGGCGCTCCTCTTCGGTACGCGCATAACAGACGTCATAAATGTTGAAGCTCAAGGCCTTGGTGAGGTTGTTGAATCCTTGCAACCTCAGGCGAGGCAACGGCTTGACCACGGCGGTCGATCCTGTAGATGGTGGGAAAGGCGGAAGTATGGGGCAAAGTCCCTCCCTGTGATACTTGCTCCGTGATGCCCGTTTGCCCCTTATGCTCAGCGTCGTTAAGCTTGCCCATTAAGCAAGTTCATCCAAACTGTGAACGCCATCATGAGCCAAGGTAACGCCAACACCGTGTCCAACGTGCGTCTTGCCTCCAGCCCGCTGGCGCTGGATATCGCTACCATCGACCGATTCCTGGCCCACAGCCACCGTCGCCGCTACCCGGCGCGGACCGATGTGTTCCGTCCGGGTGACCCTGCGGGAACCATGTATTACGTGATCAGCGGCTCGGTCAGCATCATTGCCGAGGAGGACGACGACCGTGAACTGGTACTGGGCTACTTCGGCGCCGGGGAGTTTGTCGGCGAAATGGGCCTGTTCATCGAGTCGGACAAGCGCGAAGTGATCCTGCGCACCCGCACCCCCTGCGAACTGGCCGAGATCAGCTACGAGAGGCTGCACCAGCTGTTCCTGGGCCCACTGTCAGTGGATGCGCCCAAGCTGCTGTACGCCATTGGCTCGCAGATCTCCCGCCGCCTGCTGCACACCAGCCGCAAGGCCAGCCGCTTGGCCTTCCTGGACGTGACCGACCGCATCGTGCGCACCTTGCACGATCTGTCCAAGGAGCCGGAGTCGATGAGCCACCCCCAGGGCACCCAGCTGCGCGTCTCGCGCCAGGAAATCGCCCGCCTGGTGGGGTGTTCGCGGGAAATGGCCGGCCGCGTGCTGAAGAAGCTGCAGGTCGACGGGCTGCTGCATGCCCGCGGCAAGACCGTCGTGCTGTACGGGACGCGCTGACCCGGCGCGGATACGTATTCACGTATCAAGCCACGTTGGTTTGCGACCTGCCACATGGCACCGCAAGCCACGCGGCTACACGGGCGCGCGGCGACGCGCCTGACCAGGCCGGCACCTCGGTTTTGCTGAGGCGCCGGCCAGGCCTATCAGCCTTCCAGACCCTGCGCCTGTCGGCGCGCTCCTTTACCCAAAGGGGCCTACTGAGCTGATTTACCTCGGAAAAGCCCACCGCCAGACAATCCGGCGGCGCGGGTAAGCCGCGCGTGCCGGAGGCTTTGAAGCATTGGCGGCATGGCCCTGATGACAGCCATCAACTGCTGCCGCTCGCGCCAGCCTCCCGGGTGCGCTGCGCTTACCCGGGCTACCTGGAACCCGGCAGCGCGGGCAGGCAACGCGCTCAGGTGGGCTTCGAAGCATTCGCGGCATAGCCCCGATGGCCGCCGCCCGCCGATGCCACATCTGCCAGGTTTCCCCGGACGCGCTGCGCTTACCCGGGCTACGCAGCGCCCGAGCGACCGGAGACGAGGTCTCCACGTACCCGTCGGCGAACAGTCCTTGGGGTGATTCCACGCATATCCCCGCTGACAGCCCCCCCCCCCCTCTGCGCGTCCGCGCAGGATGAGGAAACACGGCTTTTGCGGCAGAAAACTGTGCCCTCAAACTGTGAACTCTGTCTTCTGCCGAAATCTCAACAGGCCCTGCGAATTCGTTGATTTTCTGTGCCCTTGCCGCTGCCGCCGGCCCTCATCGCGAATACGGCGACGGCTGGCGATATAGCGGCAACTTAGCTGCTGTTTGGCGCTGATTGGCGTAAGGAATCAACTCAAACCATTACTTACCGATGTAGCTTTCCTTGACCTGCCCTGCCCCGGACCGCAGGCTTGGGGGATGGAATTTGGCAGCGAATTTTACTGGTTCATCCTGATCGGCCTGGGCGCACAGCTGGTGGACGGCGCGCTGGGCATGGCGTTCGGGCTGATTTCGTCCTCGGTATTGCTGAGCATGGGGCTGCCGCCAGCGGCGGTCAGCGCCAGCATTCATACCGCCGAGGTGTTCACCACGGGCGCGTCCGGGGTCTCGCACTTGGTCGCCGGCAACGTCGACAAGCGGCTGTTCTTCCGGCTGGCGATACCTGGCGCCGTTGGCGGAGCAATCGGCGCCTATGTGCTGACCCAGCTGCCCGGCGACGTGGTGCGGCCCTTCATCTACCTCTACCTGCTGGTGCTGGCGATCTTCATCCTGGCGCGCGCGGCGGGCAAGTTCATGGCCAAGCAGGAAGTGAAGCGGGTGCCGGTACTGGGCTTCTTCGCCGGCCTGCTGGACGCCACCGGCGGTGGTGGCTGGGGGCCGGTGGCCACCTCCACCCTGCTGGCCCGTGGCGGCCAGGCACGCACCACCATCGGCTCGGTCAACGCCGCCGAGTTCATCGTGACCCTGTCGATCTCGGCCACCTTCCTGCTGTCGATGGGCCTGCAGCACCTGTCCATCGTCGCCGGCCTGTTGGTCGGCGGGATGATGGCCGCGCCGGTGGCGGCGCTGCTGGTGAAGCGGGTCAAGGAGCGCTGGGTGCTGATCGCCGTCGGCGTGCTGGTGCTGTCGATCAGCCTGTTCCAGATCGGCATGGCAGTGGCGAAGCTGCGCGGAGGGTGAGGCAAGGGCGCTGGCCGCCTAGCAAGCCGGGGACTTCCGGAGCCCCTCTCCCGTCTACGGGAGAGGGGTTGGGGTGAGGGCAGCTTTTGACTTTGTTTTTAAGGCCTTAAAAGCTCCCCTCATCCGCCCTCCGGGCACCTTCTCCCGCTAGCGGGAGAAGGGAGATTCCCACATGCCTGCAATCTGATAGCCCCTCTCCCGTTTACGGGAGAGGGGTTGGGGTGAGGGCAGCTTTTGACCTTGCCTTAGAGCCGCAAAAGCTCCCATCAGCCCACCAGACACCGCGCCCCGCAGAGCACCCGGAAGAAGGGGGCCTGGCTCCGCTTCAGATCAGTTCGGCAGCGGCTTGCCGCCGCGGCCTGGGCAGCCCCAGTTGAGGATCGGCGTGCCGGCCGGCAATACCTTGCCGAAGTACGCCACCCGCGAATGCTTGGGGTTCACCACCACCGGCGCCTTGGCGGCCTGCAGCAGCGGCAGGTCGGCGGTGCTGTCGGAGTAGGCTATCGCGATGTCGCCATAGCCACGCTCGCGCAGCATGCGCATCTTCTCTTCGTTGTGGCAGTGGCGGGTGGCGCCCATCGCGCCGAGCCGTGGGCCAACCTCGCTGCCGATCACCGGCACGCCCTGCTCGGCCACGAAGGCGAGAATGGCGCGGGCCAGCTCCGGCGGTGCGCCGGTGGCCACGATCACCCGGTCACCGGCACGGCGGTGCGCGGCAAATACCTGCAGCGCATGCGGCAGCAGGTGCTGGCGGATCTGCGGCTCGTGCTTGAGCACGTACTGGTCGATCACCTTGTTGAAGTCGCGCGCCTGATGCAGGCCGAAGGTGGCGATCCAGACATAGCCGGAAATACCGAAACGGCGGGTCGGCAACAGCGCCACCAGCGGCCCCAGCAAAGGCGTGGCAAGGATGGCCGCCAGCAGCCGCAGCGGATTACGCTTGATCAGCCAGGCGAACAGGTGGCTGCCGGAATCACCGTCATACAACGTGTGATCGAAGTCGAAGACGACCAGCTGCGCGTCGTCGCGGGGGGTCGGATAGGGCTCAGTCATGCGGGGAAGAATAGCTGACGCAGGCCCTCACCTGGCTCTTCAACGCGCATGAAGGTCTCACCGACCAGGAAGGCGTTGACGCCCGCATCGCGCATCAGCTTGACGTCGGCCGGGCCCATGATGCCGCTCTCGGTGACCAGCAGGCGGTCACGCGGCACCGCGTCCTTCATCGACAAGGTGTTGTCCAGCGACACCTCGAAGGTACGCAGATTGCGGTTGTTGATGCCGACCAGCGGCACCGGCACCTGGATGGCGCGTTCCAGTTCGTCGATGTCGTGCACTTCCACCAGCACGTCCATGCCCAGCTGCATGGCCAGATCGGACAGCTCGGCCAACTGCCGGTCGTCCAGTGCCGAGACGATCAGCAGGATGCAGTCGGCGCCGAGTACGCGCGCCTCCACCACCTGGTAGGGATCAATCACGAAATCCTTGCGCAGCACCGGCAGCGTGCAGGCCTCGCGTGCCTGCCGCAGGTACAGGTCGGCGCCCTGGAAGAAGTCGACATCGGTCAGCACCGACAGGCAGCTGGCGCCGCCCAGTTCGTAGCTCACCGCGATATCGGCCGGGTGGAAATCCGGGCGGATCACACCCTTGGACGGGCTGGCCTTCTTGACCTCGGCGATCACCGCCGGGTCGCCATTGGCAATGGCCGCGTTCAGCGCGTTGGCGAAGCCGCGCACCGGTGAGGCGTCGGCCACGCGCGCCTGCAACTCGGCCAGCGACACGCGACTGCGGCGCTCGGCGACCTCCTGCACTTTGCGGGCGAGGATGGTGTTGAGGATGTCGCTCATGGATCTGCTTCCTGGAAGACGGGCGCTGCGGACGCGGGGTATCGGGATTATCAGGGATTGCCGGCCAGCACGCGGCTGGCCTGGACGTATTGCTGCATGCGCGCACGCGCACTGCCATCGGCAATGACCGCGCGGGCGCGGGCCAAGCCATCGGCGATGCTGTCGGCCACGCCGGCCACATACAGCGCGGCGCCGGCATTAAGGGCGACGATATCGTTGGCCGGGCCCGGCTGGTTGTCCAGCACCGCGCGCAGCATGGCGATGGATTCCTCTGGATTCTCGACCTTGAGGTTGCGGCTGGCCGACATGGCGATGCCGAAATCCTCGGGATGGATTTCGTACTCACGTACCTTGCCATCGCGCAGCTCGCCGACCAGGGTGCCGGCGCCCAGCGAAATCTCATCCATGTTGTCGCGGCCCCACACCACCAGCGCACGCTCGGCACCCAGCTCGCGCAGCACGCGCGCCTGGATACCGACCAGATCCGGGTGGAATACGCCCATCAGGATGTTGGTGGCGCCCACCGGATTGGTCAGCGGGCCGAGGATATTGAAGATGGTGCGCACGCCCATTTCACGGCGTACCGGCGCAACCACCTTCATCGCCGGGTGGTGCATCGGCGCGAACATGAAACCGATGCCGGTCTGCTCGATGGCGCGGGCTACCTGTGCGGGCTGCAGCTCGATCACCGCACCCAGGGCTTCCACCGCATCGGCGCTGCCGGACTTGGAGGAGACACTGCGGTTGCCATGCTTGGCCACTTTGGCGCCGGCAGCGGCCACCACGAACATCGAGCAGGTGGAGATGTTGAAGGTATGCGAGCCGTCGCCACCGGTGCCGACGATATCGACCAGATGGGTCTTGTCGGCCACCTGCACCGGCAGCGCGAATTCGCGCATCACCGTTGCCGCGCCGGCAATCTCGCCCACGGTTTCCTTCTTGACCCGCAGGCCGGTGAGGATGGCCGAGGTCATGGTCGGCGAGATTTCGCCGCGCATGATCTGCCGCATCAGATCGACCATCTCGTCGAAGAAGATCTCGCGGTGCTCGATGGTGCGTTGCAGGGCTTCCTGCGCAGTGATGGTCATGACAACTCCAAAAATCAGGAAATAACGATGTAATCGCTTTGGCTGTGGATGCCGGCGTGTGCGCCAGCGCGCAGCTGCACATGCAGGCCACCGATCGGCCCGACCGGCAGGCAGCTGTCCACTTCCAGCAGCGCATCGCGGTGCGGCTTGATCCACTGCGCTTGCGCCTGCGCCTGCGCCAGCGCCTTGCGCTTGGCCTCGGCTGCGTCGGCAGCAACCACCAGCAGATAGCTGTGCGCCTCGCCGAACTCGCCTTCGACATAGCCGCCGAGATTGACGAAGAACAGCGTCTGAGCATCGGCAGCGGGTGCGACCTGCGACAGGCGCACCTGCCAGTCCTCGACGCCATCCACCGCCATCCACGAATCCAGATGCAGGCCGGCAGCCTCGCCGAACCATTGCTCGCGCAGCTGCGGATAGGTCTGTTCGATCGTGGGGCCAATTGCGAACACCACGTCGTGCACTTCGGTATTGGCACGCGGGTGGCGACCACCGAGCATGACCACGAACAGACGGAGATTCTCCAGGCTCATGCCACAGGCCTCGCGGTAAGGGCCAGGCGCAGGCCAAAGCCGATGAAAAGAACGCCAGCCAGCTTGTCCAGCCACTGCAGGCCACGCGCGGCCCAACGGCTGCTGCGCACGCGATCGGCAGCCAGCACGTAGGCCGCGTTGATCGGCAGCGCGTTGACCATGAATACCAAGCCCAGCAGCGCGAACGCCAACGGCTTGTTCTGCACCGACGGCGCGATGAACTGGGGCAGGAAGGCGAGGAAGAACAGCACCACCTTCGGGTTCAGCACATTGGTCAGGAAGCCACCGGCAAACACCTGCCAGAACGAGCCGGCGCTGCCGCTGCTGGCGGCGATATCGGCCTGCAGGGTCGAGTCACCGGTAGCACGCAGCAGGCGCACACCTACCCACAACAGATAGGCCGCGCCAATCCACTTGATCACCGTGAACAGCGTGGCCGAGGTCGCCAGCAACACGCCCAGCCCCAACGAGGCCAACGCCACATGCACCAGGCAACCGGCGCTGATACCGGCAATGGCGGCAAAACCGGCGCGGCGGCCACCGCGCAGCGCGCGGCTGATGATGTACAGCACATCCGGGCCCGGCGTCAGGTTCAACAACCAGCCGGCCAGCATGAACAGCAGCAGCTGGCTCGGCTCGATCAACATGTGCGATCCAGGAAGTTTTTCATCAGCGCGTGGCCGTGCTGGGTGAGGATGGATTCGGGGTGGAACTGCACACCTTCGACTGGATACTCACGGTGGCGCAGACCCATGATTTCTTCCATCGAGCCATCCGGATTCTCAGTCCAGGCAGTAATTTCCAGCACCGATGGCAAGGTGTTCTTGTCCACCACCAGCGAGTGGTAACGGGTGGCCTCGTAGCGGTCCGGCAGACCGGCAAACACACCCTTGCCTTCATGGCGGATAGGCGAGGTCTTGCCGTGCATGATGTTGCTGGCGCGGATCACATCACCGCCATAGACCTGGCCGATGCCCTGGTGGCCCAGGCACACGCCGAACAGCGGAATCGTCGGGCCCAGCTGGCGGATCACCTCCAGCGACACACCGGCTTCGTTCGGCGTTTTCGGGCCGGGCGACACCACGATGTGCGAAGGCTGCAGCGCGGCGATTTCAGCGACGCTCATCGCGTCATTGCGCACCACCTTGACCTCGGCACCCAGCATCTGCAGGTATTGCACGAGGTTGAAGGTGAAGCTGTCGTAGTTGTCGATCATCAGCAGCATGGTTGTTCTCTCTTCATTGTCGTGTGCCCGCCAGCTCTACGCCGACGCCTGCAATCAGCTGCCATTCCCCGTCCCAGCGCGCGTATCCGGGCATCGCATAATCGGCATCCGCAGTCACCGAGCCAATTCCAAACCTCGCCATGTCTGCAACCGAAACCGTCCAGTTGCATGCACAACCCTGATCCTGGCCAAGAATCGTGATCCGGGGATCAACCCCGAGCTTTGTATAGAACGCAGCCTGTTCCGATAGCGCGCGTCGAAACCACTTCTTTGCAGTCCTCTGTATGGACCATCGCTCCAGCCAGTTCGGCGGCCGACCAAGTTGCCGCTCAATGCCCGAGTAGTTGAAGTCCTTCAGAAGATTCTTCTGCAGCAGAGATCCATGCCAGAGCACCAACGCACCTCTTTCCACGGTCTTCCGGTTGCCCGCAGGGAATACATAATTCGCGCAGGAGGACATGCAGATGTCGCCGACCACACGCACATCCATCCCGCGGTCGTGGATCATTCCACCCAACGCCATTCCTGCCTCGACATCGCCGCCACCGGATCGAATTGCGAACTCCATCAGTGAGTCGTCTGCGTCAAGCAATACGCGCACCCTGTCAACGGAAGCAGGCGATATAAGTCCATCGAAATGGATGACCGCGCCCTCCGCATGAATCACCGCAGGTGGCTCCACTTCGTTGTCTTCGGCTTCCTGTGCTGATGCAACAGCCGCCAATCCCATCGCTCCTACAACCAGGATGGAACGCAGGCCGTTGGCAATCATGGCTTTCACCTCACAGCCCCTTCGCCGCCTGCGCCACCGCACGGAACAACGCGCGGCCCTTGTTCATGGTTTCCTGCCATTCGGCATCGGGGTCGGAGTCGTAGACCACGCCGCCGCCGGCCTGCACGTATAGGTAACCGTCCTGGATCACCGCAGTGCGAATCGCGATGGCGGTGTCGGCATCGCCGTTCCAGCCGATGTAACCGACCGCGCCGGAATAGACGTTGCGCTTGACCGGCTCCAGCTCGCGGATGATTTCCAGCGCGCGGATCTTCGGCGCACCGCTGACGGTGCCGGCCGGGAAGGTCGCGCGCATCACGTCGCTATAGCTCAGGCCGGCCTTCAAGGTGCCGGTGACTTCGCTAACGATGTGCATGACGTGGCTGTAGCGTTCGATCACGAACTGCTCGCCGACCTTGACCGAACCCGGCTCGGCAACGCGGCCGACATCGTTGCGGCCCAGGTCGATCAGCATCACGTGCTCGGCACGTTCCTTGGGATCGGCCAGCAATTCAACTTCCAGTGCCTTGTCCAGCTCCGGCGTGGCGCCGCGCGGGCGGGTGCCGGCGATGGGACGCACGGTGACGATGCCATCGCGCAGGCGCGCCAGGATTTCCGGCGAGGAGCCGACCACCTGGGTGCCGCCGACATCGATGAAATACATGTACGGCGACGGGTTCAACGCACGCAGCGCGCGGTAGACGTCGATCGGCCGCGCGCGGAACGGCACGCGCAGGCGCTGGCTCGGCACCACCTGGAAGATGTCGCCGGCGCGCACGTATTCCTGCGCCTTGCGCACCACCGCGTGGTATTCCTCGCGGGTGAAGGACGACTGGAAATCCTGCTCGTCGATGGCGTCAGATACCTGCGACTGCGGGTAACCGGCACCGCCCTGGCGCAGGCGATGGGCCAGCTCGTCGAGGCGGCGGTTGGCCCGCGCCCAGGCCTGCGGCTGCGCCGGGTCGGCGTGCACGATCAGGTAGAGACGGCCCTTGAGGTTGTCGAACACTGCCAGCTCTTCGGACAGCATCAGCAGGATGTCGGGCGTACCCAGTTCATCGGGCTTTTCGCCCGCGCCCAGGTGCGGTTCGATGTACTGGATGCACTCAAAGCCAAACCAGCCGACCAGGCCGCCGGTAAAGCCCGGCAGGCCATCGAGCTGCGGCACCGAATACTGCTTGCGCAGCACTTCCACTTCGGCCAGCGGGTCAGCCACTTCACGACGCTCGACCACTTCGCCCAGCTCGCTGACTTCCAGCGTATGCCCGCGGAAGCTGTAGATGCGGCGCGCCGGCATGCCGATGATGGAATAGCGCCCGAAGCGTTCGCCGCCTTCGACCGATTCAAACAGATAGGTATACGGACCGTCGGCGAGCTTCAGATAGACCGAAAGCGGCGTGTCCAGGTCGGACAGCACTTCGCGGACGACGGGTACGAAATTATGCGGGTGTGCGGTGTGGCCTTCAGCGGCCAGCTGCTGGAACTGCTCTTGCGTGATCAAGACGGCTTTCCTTCCGGGAATCGACGGTGGCGGTACGGACGACGGCAACGGGCCACCATCGCCACCAGCGGCGAGCGGAAGAAAGGGAACGCTTGGTCGTCAGAATGGGCACCGCCCAACTTTACCGCAAGATCGGCGCCCGGTGTGCATCCGCAACATGATCAGATGCTTGCAGCAGCAACGATTCAGCCGCCCAGCAGCGGGCTGTCGGCCGGCAGATGCAGGCGCACCCGGCCCGCCACGCACTGGATATGGAAGCGCCGGGCCTGCATCGGCTCGCCGTCCAGATTCAGCGTCATCGGCTGCTCGGCCTCGATCCATACCTCCCCCAGCCGCGCCCGTTCAGCCACCTGCTCCAGCGCGGCGTGCTTGCCTTCGCTGAACAAGGTGCCCAGGGTCGACATGACTTCGCCGGACAGCTCCGGCACCACGGTGAGGTCCAGTTGGCCGTCATCGAGCAGCGCATCCGGGCACAGCTGCTGGCCACCGCCGGCCTGGCGGCCATTGCCGATGCCCAACGCGATGAAGCCACCCTGCCAGTCGAAACCCTCGCCATGGATATGCGCCTGAATCGGCTCGATCTTGCCCAGTTTGGCCACACCGGTGAGGACATAAGCCAGGCCACCGAGCATTTTCTTCAGACCGTCGTGGGTCTCCACCGTCACCTCGGTACCGAAGCCGCCGCTGGCCAGATTGGCGCACCAGTGCACCTTGCCGTCGCCTTCAACGCGCAGCAGATCGATCAGCCGCGCCGGCGCCCAGCCTGGCAGCTGCAAGGCCGCCAGTGGCTCGAGTGGAATACCGGCGGCGCTGGCGAAGTCGTTGGCGGTGCCCAGTGGCAACAGCGCAAGCGCGGGCAGTTGCGCGGCGTCCTGGCCGGTATGCGCCATGGCCTCGGCCACTTCGCTCAGGGTGCCGTCGCCGCCACCGGCAATCAGCAACGGCGCCTGCGCGGCTACTGCCTCGCGCACATAACATTCCGCATCCCCGCCCTCCCAGGTCACCCGTACCCGCAACTCCTGTCCCTGCCCTCGCAGCTGCGTCACCGCTTCACGCACGGCATCGTCGCCAGCGGATTTACCGTTGAGTATCAGGAACCAGGGCGCTGCTCGCATGCGGGTCTCCAGCAAAGGCGCGCAGCCTAGCAAGTGGTCCGCTGCACGCAGGTGAATGTCACCTCGTTGTCACAGCGCATCTGGAGAATGAAAGGCCATAGCAAGGACGACGGATGGAGGCAGGATCAGCCTCCCACATCATTCCCCGGCCGCAACGGCAACGTTGCGGCTTTTTTTTGTTTTACCTGTAGTGCCGAGCCATGCTCGGCTGGAGCATTACCGGGAATTTTCAAAGATCACAGGTGAAGCCCCTGCCGAGCATGGCTCGGCACTACCTGCTCCCTCCCTTTTGCGCAGCAAAGGGGAGGGCTGGGGAGGGGTGAGCTCTTGGCTGGCTGATTTGGTACGTGCTTCGCGGCTCACGCCGCTCCTACAAAAAAAAGCCGGCGCTGGATTGCTGTGCCAAACGCCTCTGCCGAGCATGGCTCGGCACTACCTCATTCGCCTTTGGCGAATTTCTCCAATGCATCGCCTTGCAGGCGATACACGGTCCATTCGTCCTGGGCGACGGCGCCAGCGGCCTTGTAGAACTCGATGGCCGAGGTATTCCAGTCCAGCACCGACCACTCAAAACGCCCACAACCCTGCGCCACCGCCAAGCGTGCAATGTGCTGCAGCAAGGCCTTGCCCGCGCCGCTGCCGCGCGCTTCGGGGCTGACGTACAGGTCTTCCAGGTAGATGCCGTTGCGGCCCAGCCAGGTCGAATAGTTGTAGAAAAACACCGCATAGCCGATGGCCTGGCCATCGCGTTCGCAGATCAGCGCCTGCGCCTTGGCATCGGCGCCGAACAGGCTGGCGCGGATACCGGCCTCATCGGTCTGCACCGAGGATTCGGCCTTCTCGTAGATGGCCAGTTCGCGGATGAAGTACAGGATCAGGCCTGCGTCATCGGCAACTGCCGGACGAATCTGCACTTCAGCCGCGGCCATCACTCAGCCCCGCGCCGCAGCAACATTGCCGCGCATTTTGGCAATCATCGCAGCGTAGTCAGGCGCGTTGAAGATGGCCGAACCGGCCACGAAGGCGTCGGCACCGGCGGCAGCGATCTCGCCGATGTTGTCGGCCTTGACGCCGCCATCGACTTCCAGCATCACCGGCTTACCGAGCTTGTCGATCATCGCCCGTACTGCGCGCAGCTTGTCCAGCGTCGACGGGATGAAGGCCTGGCCACCGAAGCCCGGGTTCACCGACATCAGCAGTACCAGGTCCAGGTCTTCCAGCACCCAGTCCAGCACCTCGACCGGGGTTGCCGGGTTCAGCACCAGGCCGGCCTTGCAGCCGTGCGACTTGATCAGCTGGATGGTGCGGTGAACGTGGCGGCTGGCTTCCGGATGGAAGCTGATGATGCTGGCACCGGCCTCGGCGAAGTCCGGCACGATGCGGTCCACCGGCTCGACCATCAGGTGCACGTCGATCGGTGCGGTCACGCCGTGCTTGCGCAGGGCCTGGCAGACCATCGGACCGATGGTCAGGTTGGGCACGTAGTGGTTGTCCATCACGTCGAAGTGGACCCAGTCGGCACCGGCCGCCAGGACGTTGTCGACCTCCTCGCCGAGCTTGGCGAAATTGGCCGAAAGAATGGACGGGGCAATGATGCAGTTGGACATGACGGAGCCTTTCAGCGCTTGCGCAGGGATTTGATGCGGTCGTAGGCGGCGTTGATCTGCCGGGCCTTCTTCTCGGCCTGGGCGCGCAGTTCAGGCGCGGCACCGGCCACTTTGTCGGGGTGGTACTGGGACATCAGGCGGCGGTAGGCCAGATCGATCTCGGCGTCGGTGGCCTCACGGGTGACCCCCAGTTCACGGTACGGCAGGTCCTTGCCCAGCTGGAACCAGTCGCTGTCGAAGGCGTGCCCGAGCAGCAGACCAATAATCCCGCCAAACAAGGGGTTGGGCCTGAAAAGCAGGGCCCCGGCGATGAAACCGAACAGTTTTCCGTACCAGCGCATGGGTGGGTGAATGGCCTGAGGACAATCAAGACGTGCATTTTATGCCACAGCGGCCCGATCCGGCCGTACACTAGGCCGCCCGCCGACCAGCCGCGGGCCCTGCGGGTCCTCCAGACCCGGGTCCTCCAAGCCGGCGGCATTCATTGCCAAGTCCCAGGAGTGCCCGTGCCGACCACGCTGTTGCAATCCGATCTTCCCGGCCTGCCCTTGCGCCATCGCGGCAAGGTGCGTGATGTGTTTGATATCCCGCGCGAACGTCTGCCAGCCGGTACTCCCCCGGGCGAATACCTGTTGATGGTCGCCACCGATCGCCTGTCGGCGTTCGACGTGGTACTGCCCGACCCGATCCCGGGCAAGGGCGAGATGCTGTGCCAGGTGTCCAACTTCTGGTTCGCCAAGACCGCGCACCTGATGCCCAACCACCTGACCGGCATCGACGTGGCCAGCGTGCTGCCCGAAGGCGTGGACCCGGCGCTGTATGCCAAGCGCGCGGTGGTGACCAAGAAGCTCAAGCCGGTACCGGTGGAAGCCATTGCCCGCGGCTATGTCATCGGCAGCGGCTGGAAGGACTACCAGCGCACCGGCAAGATCAGCGGCATCGCCCTGCCCGACGGCCTGCAGCAGGCTGAAAAGCTGCCCGAAGCCATCTTCACCCCGTCCACCAAGGCGGCGGTGGGCGACCACGACGAGAACATCGATTTCGATGCGATGGTCAAGGCGGTAGGCGCGGACATGGCCGAAAAGGTGCGCGATGCAACCCTGCGCATCTACAAGTTCGCCGCCGAATACGCGGCCGAGCGCGGCATCCTGCTGGCCGACACCAAGTTCGAGTTCGGCACCGACGCCGACGGCCGTCTGTACATCATGGACGAGATGCTGACCCCGGACTCCTCGCGTTACTGGCCGGCCGACGAATACCAGGTAGGCATCAGCCCGCCCAGCTACGACAAGCAGTTCGTGCGCGACTACCTGGAGACGCTGGACTGGGACAAGACCGCCCCGGGCCCGGCGCTGCCGGCCGAGGTGATCGAGCGTACCCGCGCCAAGTACGCCGAGGCACTGGACAAGCTGGCAGGCATCAGCGTCGACTGATTCCTGCAGCGCCGGTCACGGATGCGCACGGCCACCGTGCGCATCCGTAGGGAAGCCGCGCTATGCTCTGCCGCTCAACCCGGGAGGGACGTGGAATGAGTATTGCGCGACCGGTGGATCGTTACTTCGCCAGCTACTCCGGCGATCACGTCAACCACACCAACCAGGCCATCCACGTGTTCGCGGTACCCGCGATCCTGTGGTCGGTGATTGCCCTGCTGTGGTGCATTCCACCACTGGTGCCGTGGTTCCAGCATGGCATCTGGGCCGCATTCGCCATGTTCGGCACCTGGGCCTATTACAACCGGCTGTCGCGCCCGCTGGGCATCGGCATGCTGATCATCTTCTTCGTGTTCGGCTGCATCTGCCGGCTGCTGGAAGACCGGCTTGGGATCCAGATGCTGCTGTACATCGCCATCGGCGTATTCGTGGTGGCATGGATAGCGCAATTCATCGGCCACAAGATCGAAGGCCGCCGCCCCAGCTTCCTCACCGACCTGACCTATCTGCTGATCGGCCCGATCTGGGTACTGGCCAAGCTGTTCCGGCAGTTTGGATGGCGCTACTGAGCGCGGAAGATACTTCTGTTGTACCTGCCACGGGAATGTCGTTCTCCATTGAGGGGAAGATGGCCAAGCCCACCTGATTCCGCCGCCAGCGGGGCTGAGCCGTCATTCTGCGGGAGCGGCGCGGCCCTGTAGTGCCGAGCCATGCTCGACAAGAGGCGTTACCGGTAAAGCTTCAGCCGAACGTGGCTCGGCTCTACCTCGGTGGTTCCGGTATTGCCTGCTTCGCGGTTTACGCCGCTCCCACAAACAGAGCGGGGGTTCCGGCATCGCCTGCTTCGCGGCTTACGCCGCTCCTACACGCTGTCAGCCCGCTCCGGCGGATCGGAGTGGGCTTTGGCAGCTCGCCATGACGCGGCACTTTTGCGTTACCCGGCCACAGCCACTGGCAGTACTGGCTTGGGCGATCTAACCCGAACGGATCATTCATAAAAAGTCGCTGATCGAAAAAATCGCCTGTTAGACTGCAAAACCCCTTTCTGAACCGCGCCCTACATGACGCCAGTCCTGTTGCTGCTGCTTGCGCTGCCCTTTCTGTTGGCAGCGGCCATCGCCCTGATAGGCCGCCTGTCCCGCGGGGCAGTCGCATGCATGGCGGCAGCCGCACCGGTGCTGGGCCTGGCCCTGCTCGGCAGCGTGACGCCGGCGGTGGTCGATGGCGAGGTGATCCGCAACAGCTGGCAATGGCTGTCGCAGATCGGCCTGGACTTCAGCCTGCGCCTGGATGGTTTGGCGTGGATGTTCACCGGTCTGGTGCTGGGCATCGGTGCGCTGGTGGTGCTGTACGCGCACTACTACCTGTCGGCTAAGGACAGCGCGCGTCGCTTCTATAGCTATCTGCTGCTGTTCATGGGCGCGATGCTGGGCATGGTGCTGGCCGGCAACCTGCTGCTGCTGATGGTGTTCTGGGAACTGACCAGCATCAGCTCGTTCCTGCTGATCGGCTTCTGGTCGCACCGCAAGGACGCCCGCGAGGGCGCGCGCATGGCCTTGATTGTCACCGGTGGCGGCGGCCTGGCGCTGCTGGCCGGCGTGCTGCTGATCGGCCGCATTGTCGGCAGTTTCGACCTGGACGTGGTGCTGGCCTCCGGTGACCTGATCCGCGCCAGCGCCTTGTACCCCTGGGCATTGCTGCTGGTACTGGCCGGTATCTTCACCAAGAGCGCGCAGTTCCCATTCCATTTCTGGCTGCCGCAGGCAATGGCCGCGCCTACCCCGGTGTCGGCCTACCTGCACTCGGCGACCATGGTGAAGGCCGGCGTGTTCCTGCTGGCGCGCCTGCACCCGGCCCTGGCCGGCACCGAACTGTTCTTCTACGTGGTCAGCGGCATCGGTGCGATCACCCTGCTGGTCGGCGCCTGGAATGCCATCTTCCAGCACGATCTCAAAGGCCTGCTGGCCTATTCGACGATCTCGCACCTGGGCCTGATCACCCTGCTGTTCGGCCTGTCCACGCCGATGGCGGTGGTCGCCGGCGTGTTCCACATCCTCAACCACGCCACCTTCAAGGCCTCGCTGTTCATGGCCGCCGGCATCATCGACCACGAGACCGGCACCCGCGACATGCGCAAGCTCGGCGGCCTGCGCAAGCTGATGCCAATCACCAGCGCGCTGGCCATCGTCGCCTCGCTGGCCATGGCCGGCATCCCGCTGCTCAACGGCTTCCTGTCCAAGGAAATGCTGTTCGCCGAAGCGCTGGCCACACAAGGCCCGGACTGGATGCGCTCGGCAATCAGCGCTGCCGCCCTGCTGGCCGGCGTACTCGGCGTGGCCTACAGCCTGCGTTTCGTCCACGACACCTTCTTCGGCAAGGGGCCGGTCGACATCGACGTGGTGCCGCATGAACCGCCGCGCTGGATGAAGGTGCCGGTGGAAGTGCTGGTGGTGATCTGCCTGGCGGTGGGCATTGCCCCGGCGCTGACCATCGCGCCGGTGCTGCAGACCGCGGCCGCTTCCATCCTGGGTGCCTCGATGCCGGCGTATAGCCTGTCGGTGTGGCATGGCTTCAACCTGCCGTTGGCGATGAGCGCGGTGGGCGTGGTCGGCGGCGTTGCGCTGTACTTCGGCCTGCGTCGTTTCACCGACCTGTACGCCGCGCGCAACCGCCCCACCGGCAAGCACCTGTTCCACCGCGCCCTCGACCTGCTGTTCGGCTTCGCCCACAGCGTCACCACCGCACTGGCCAATGGCAGCCTGCAGCGCATGTTGTTCGCCCTGGTGCTGGTGGCGGTGATCGTCGCCGCCGCGCCGTACATCGCCAACCCGGTCATGCCGGTGTGGCCGGCGCCGCAATCGTTGCCGCTGCTGGGCTGGACGCTGTGGCTGGTGATGCTGGCCTGCGCGTTTGCCGGCCTGTTCCTGTACCAGCAGCGCCTGCTGGCGGTGATTGTGATGGGCGGAACCGGCCTGATGGTGGCGCTGACCTTCGTGTTCCTGTCGGCCCCGGATCTGGCCCTGACCCAGTTGATGGTGGAGATGGTGACGCTGGCACTGATGCTGCTGGGCATGAACTACCTGCCGACGCAGTCACCGCCGGAGCACTCGCGCTGGCGCAAGCGCCGCGATGCGCTGCTCGCCATCGTTGCCGGCGTTGGCATCGCCGCGTTGGCCTACTCGTTGATGACCCTGCCGCCCAACACCATGTCCGGTGAGATGCTGCTGCGCTCCCTGCCCGAGGCCTATGGCCACAACGTGGTCAACGTGATCCTGGTCGACTTCCGCGGCTTCGATACCTTCGGCGAAATCACCGTGTTCGGCATCGCCGCGCTGGTGGTGCACGCCATGCTGCGACGCACGCGGATGGCGCCGGAACAGATCATGCCGGGCCCGCCGATCAAGCTGCCGGTGCCGGCCGATCTGGCCCAGATCATGTTCCCGCTGACCCTGACGGTGTCGATCTTCCTGTTCCTGCGCGGCCACAACGCGCCGGGTGGCGGTTTCATCGCCGGCCTGGTGCTGGCGGTGCCGCTGCTGATCCAGTACGTGATCCAGGGCACGGTGTCGGTGGAGTCGCGCTTCGGCTTCGATTACATCCGCTGCATCGGCCTGGGCCTGTTGATCGCCCTGCTCAGTGGCGTGGCCTCGATGCTGTTCGGCGTACCGTTCCTGACCAGTGGCCACCTGGACCTGGAGCTGCCCTTGATCGGTACCGTGCCGCTGGCCAGCGCCATTGGTTTTGATACCGGCGTGTACCTGGTGGTGTTCGGCGGGGTGATGCTGATCCTGTCGATGATGGGCACCATCAAGCCCTCGCGCACCCGCAATGCCCGCAATGGCGAAATCGATATCCACCGCCGTTCGGCACGCACCGGGGAGATGCACTGATGGAACTGGCACTGGCAAGCGCCATCGGCGTACTGGCTGGCATCGGCATCTACCTGTTGCTGCGCGCGCGCAGCTTCGACGTGATCCTGGGCATGACCTTCCTGTCCTACGCCACCAACCTGCTGATCTTCAGCGCAGGCCGGCCGGTGATCGGCAAGGCGCCGGTGCTCAAGGATGGCGTGGCCACCAGCCTGGCCCATTACACCGACCCACTGCCGCAGGCACTGGTGCTGACCGCTATCGTGATCGCCTTTGCGATGACCGCGGTGAGCATCGTGCTGGCCATGCGCAGCCGCAGCGACAACAACAGCGATCATGTCGACGCCCACGAGCCCGAATTGCCGGCTGACGATGCGGCCAAGCCGGGAGCCGGCGCATGAACCATCTGGTGATCCTGCCGATCCTGATCCCACTGCTCGGCGCCGCGTTGTCCCTTTTCATCGAGCACCGCCGCTACGGCCCCAAGGTGCAGCGCAGCGTGGCCTGGGCCAGCATGGCGGCGCTGGCGGTAGCAGTGGCATTGCTGGTCGCGCAGACCAGCCAGGGCCAGATCTCGGCCTACCTGCTGGGTGACTGGCCGGCGCGGCTGGGCATCGCCCTGGTGGCCGACGGCCTGGCCGGCTGGATGCTGGCCACCACCCTGCTGCTGGCCATCCCCTGCCTGCTGTACGCCTGCACCGGTTGGGACCGGCGCGCACCGCACTTCCATGCGCTGTTCCAGTTCCAGCTGGTCGGCCTCAATGGTGCCTTCCTGACCGGCGACATCTTCAACCTGTTTGTGTTCTTCGAGGTGATGCTGATCGCTTCCTACGGCCTGCTGCTGTCTGGCGGGCGCGGCCTGCGCATGCGCATCGGCCTGCATTACGTGGTGTTCAACGTCACCGCCTCGACCCTGTTCCTGATCGCGCTGGGCATGCTCTACGCCACCCTGGGCTCGTTGAACATGGCCGAGATCAGTCAGCGCATCATCGAGCTGCCGCCCTCGCACCTGAAGCTGGCCAAGGCCGCATTGGGTTTGTTGCTGCTGGTGTTCTGCTCCAAGGCGGCGCTGCTGCCGATGTACCTGTGGCTGCCCGAATCCTATGCACGTGCACCGGCGGCGGTGGCCGCGCTGTTCGTGATCATGACCAAGGTCGGGCTGTACTCGGTGCTGCGGGTGACCTCGCTGTGGTTCGACGCCGACGCCGGCGCGATGAGCGGCTATGGCAGCGACTGGCTGTTGTGGGCCGGCATCGCCACCCTGGTGGTTGGCGCACTGGGTGCGCTGGCAGCCACCCGCATGAGCGTGCTGGTGGCCTACCTGGTGGTGGTCTCGGCGGCGACGCTGTTCATCGCCTTTGCGCTGGGCAATGCCGGCACCATCTCCGCAGGCCTGTACTACCTGCCGCACAGCACCTTTGCCGCCGCGGCACTGTTCCTGATCGCCGACCTGATGCGCCGCCGGCGCGTGCAGGCCGACCGCCGCCGCGAGCATGAGCTGGCCGCCGTACTGCCGAGCAGGACCGTGCCGGGCCTGCTGTTCCTGGTCAGCGCGGTGGCCGTGGCCGGGTTGCCGCCACTGGCTGGGTTCCTGGCCAAGGCAGCGCTGCTGTCGGCGGTACCCGCCGCGCATACCGGCGTGGTCTGGACGGTGGTGCTGGGCAGCAGCCTGCTGGTGATCATGGGCCTGGCCCGTACCGGCATCCGCCTGTTCTGGCGCGTGCCCGGCGATGATGACGCCGCCATCCCGGACCCCGAACCCGTGGATGCACCAGCGCGCCCCTTTGAAACCACCGCCACCTGCCTGCTGCTGGGCTATGTGGTGCTGATGAGCGTGTTCGCCGCGCCGCTGATGCGCCAGACCGACGCCATCGCCGCGCAGCTGCTGGCACCGGATCAATACCTGCACGATGTACGCGGCACCGCGCCGCAGGTGAGGCAGCCATGAGCGAACGTCGCCCCTTGCTGCGCCGGGTATTCCCCTCGCCAGCCCTGTCGATCACCGTGGTCGCGTTCTGGATGGTGATGTCGTCCAGCTTCGACCTCGGCCAGCTGGTGCTGGGCCTGTTGCTGGGTGTGGTCATTCCCTTGTTCGCCGCCCGCCTGGACCGCGAGTTCGCCCGCCTCGGCACGCTGCGGCCAGTGCCCAAGCTGATCGCGGTGGTGCTGTGGGACATCCTGGTGTCCAACCTGCGCGTGGCCGCCCAGGTGCTGGGGCCCGAGCGCAAGCTCAAGCCGGGCTTCATCTGGGTGCCGCTGGATATCGCCAACATCCACGGTATCGCCGCACTGACCAGTTTCATCACCCTGACCCCGGGCACGGTATCGGCGGCGCTGTCCGAGGACCGCCGCCATCTGCTGGTGCATGTGCTGCACCTGGAAGATGCCAATGCCCTGATCAACGAGATCAAAAGCCGCTACGAAGCGCCGCTGATGGAGATCTTCCCGTGAACGGTTACCAGATATTCGAAACCACCCTGGTGGTCTGCATGCACCTGGTCGGCATCGCCATGCTGCTGTCGCTGTGGCGGCTGCTGCGCGGCCCGACCGTGCCGGACCGCATCCTGGCGCTGGACACCTTGTCGGTCACCGCCATCGCCGAGCTGATGTTGTTCGGCATGTACCTGGACTCGGCCATCTATTTCGAGGCGGCCCTGATCATCGCCATGCTGGGTTTCTGCAGCACGGTGGTGCTGAGCAAGTTCGTGCTGCGCAGGGATATCGTCGAATGATCACGTTTCTGCAGATTGCATTGTCGGCGCTGCTGGTCTTTGGCTGCTTCTTCATCCTGGTCGGCGCTCTCGGGCTGGTGCGTTTCTCCGATTTCTTCAAGCGCCTGCACGCCCCCACCAAGGCCAGCACGCTGGGCGTGGGCTGCGTGCTGGTGTGTTCGGTGGCGTATCACATCTTCCTCGGCCAGGACCCGCAGCCGCGCGAGCTGCTGATCACCGTATTCCTGTTCATCACCGCCCCGATCAGCGCCCACCTGATGGCCAAGGCGGCACTGTCGCTGATGATGGAAAGCCGCCCCGAGCCGCCGAAAGACGAGCAGAAAAGCCCGTAGGAGCGGCGTAAGCCGCGAAGTCAGCGCAAACCAAAGCGCCGACCGGGATGCAATTGCATGACACGCTGCCGCCGCTGTTGCAGTGGCTTCGCGGCTGACGCCGCTCCTACACGGCGAACAGCGCCAGCTCCAGCCCCACCCACGCAAGGAAGGCGACGAACAACACCGCGCCCTCGCCACGGCTGACCTTCAGGTCGCCTCGCAGCATCGGGTACAGCATCAGCACGAATACGATCGCCGCTGGCAACTCCAGGCGCACGAACGAGGCCGGCAACGGCATCGGCCGCAGTGCCGCCATGCCACCAATCACCACCAGCACATTGAACAGGCTGGAACCGATCACGTGGCCCACCACCATGTCGCCCTGACCGCGTCGTGCGGCGGCAATGGCGGCGGCCACTTCCGGCAGGGCCGTGCCAATGGCCACCGGCAGCAGGCCGGCCAGCAGCGGCGACATGCCCCAGCCAGCACCGATCACCGGTGCAGCCTGCACCACGAAGCGGGCGCCGTAGTACAACACCACCGCGGCGATGGCCAGGCGGATCAGGTTCAAGCCCAGGCCGGTGCGGGTGGTGGCGTAATTGATGATGCTTTCCTGCAACGCCACTGGCTCGTGCCGTGCGCGCTTGAGCAGGAAGGCCAGCACGCCGACAAAACCCAGCAGCAGCACGCTGCCTTCGATGCGGTTGATCGCACCGTCCAGGCCAAACACGATCAGCGCCAGCGTTGCCACCGCCAGCAGCACCAGCAGGGGCGAGAGCAGGCGGGTGCGCACGACCAGCGGGTAGGCCAGTGCCGCCAGGCCCAGGGTCAGGCCAACATTGACGATGTTGCTGCCAACCGCATTGCCCAGCGCCAGTTCCTGCGCGCCCACCGCGAAGGCGCGGATATTGACCACCAGCTCCGGCAGCGAGGTGCCGAAGGCCACCAGCAACAAGCCGGCAACGAACGGCGAGGCGCCGAAACGCTGGGCCAGGCCGGAGGCGGCCTTGACGATGGAGTCGCCGCCCAAGGCCAGCAGCACCAGCCCCAGCACAAACCATATGAAAGCTTCGAACATTGCAGCTGACTCCCGGCGTTGATGACGGCAGTGGTGGGGCGATGCCCGCGCTACCGCCCGTTGCCGCAGCAGGGTATCAGCCGCAGCCTTCCACGTAATCCACCTGCGGCGGCAGGCCTACCCGCCATACCGTGGCCTTGCCGTCGGCGCCCAACTCGAACACCAGTGCACCCTGGCTGCCGTCGGTGGCCGGTACTCGCAGGACCTTGCCGTCGGCGACGTACTTGTGCGGCTGCACCGGCTCGGCCTGCGGGTAAAGCGCCTGCAGTTGCGCCAGATCCATGCCGATCCTGCCGCCACCCGGCGCCGCGGTATCACCACCGCGCACGTCATAACGGACGAAGCGACCGCCTTCCAGCATGAAGAACGGACCGCCCTCGCTGTGCGCAGCCGGCGACAGGTAGTAACAGGCGCCGTCGGCACCCGCCTCACCCTGCAACTCGCTGCCCCAGACCGCACGTAGCTGTTCGGCATCGATGCCGAGCTGGGCGGCGCCATAACCCTGCCAATCGGCATCGCTGCCTGCCACCGGCGCGGTGCTGGCCGGTGATGGTGCCGGCGCTGCTGCGGGCGTGGCCGCAGGTTCGGCAGCTGGCGGCTCGGCGGGCGGCGTGCGCTGGCAGGCCACCAGCAACACAGCGGCGAACAGTGAGATCGGCAGGCTTGTGCGCTTCATGCTGTGGCTCCAGGCAGGTCCGGGGCCGAGTCTAGCGGCAAGCATGGCCACCGCGCGCGAAGACCGTTGTCATCGTGGTTTCACCTGATGGCGACAGGCTGGGCGCCTACGTCGCCCGTGCCCACCGCCCATGCATCCGCACAAGACCGAACTTGGCCACACCGTGCTGCAGACGCACCGTGCCGCGCTGGACCTGCGGCAACGGCGGGCGCTGATCCTGTGCGATGGCAAACGCAGCCTGGCCGAACTGAGCGGCATGCTCGGCAATGATGTCCCCGAGCTGATCGCGCAGCTGCGCCGCGAGGGCTACCTGCAGGCCGATGCAGCCCCTGCCCCGCTGGCCGTGCCCCCCGCGCCGGCTGCGGTGACCGCTGCACCCGCTTCCACTCCGGCAACGCCACCGGCCAGTGTGGAACGGCGGCGCTCGATGGTCGCCGCGCGCATCTATGTGCTGGATATCCTGGCATTGCAGCGCAACCCCACTGCCGCCCAGCTGCACAAGCTGTTGCAGGCGGCGCGCGAGGAAGGCGATACGGTCAATGCACTGAAGCTGGCGCTCAGCCACCTGCCGGCGATGACCTCGGCGGGCTACACCGAGCGCGTGCGCGGGCGACTGCAGGAAGTGCTGCCCGAGGCGCATCTGACAGCGGTGCTGGAAGCAGCACCGCTGCCGGCCTGACTCAGCCCTTGGGCGGAGTGAAGTTGTTACGCAGCCCGCTCCAGCAGGCCTGGTAGCCACGCTGGCGGTGCGCGGCCTGCATCGCCTGTTCGGTCGGGCGGATCACGCCACGGGTTTCGAACATGAAGGCCATGGTGTCCTTGATCACGTCGGGCTTGGACAGGTCGGCCTGCGAGGCCTTGTCGAAGGTAGCCGCATCCGGGCCATGGCCGGTCATGCAGTTGTGTATCGACGCGCCACCCGGCACGAAGCCCTCGGCCTTGGCGTCGTAGGCGCCGTGGATCAGGCCCATGAACTCGCTGGCGATGTTGCGGTGGAACCACGGCGGCCGGAAGGTGTTCTGCGCCACCAGCCAACGCGGCGGGAAGATCACGAAATCCAGGTTGCTGGTGCCCGGCGTGTCGCTGGCCGAATGCAGCACCAGGAAGATCGACGGATCCGGGTGGTCGTAGCTGATCGAGCCGATGGTGTTGAAGTTGCGCAGGTCGTAGCGGTACGGCGCGTAGTTGCCGTGCCAGCCCACCACGTCCAGCGGCGAGTGGCCGATGTCCGCGCGCCACAGCCGGCCCTGGAACTTGGCGACCAGCTCGAACTGACCATCGAGGTTTTCGTAGGCAGCAACCGGCGTTTCAAAGTCACGCGGATTGGCCAGGCCGTTGCTGCCGATCGGGCCGAGGTCGGGCAGCTTCAACAGCGCGCCGAAGTTCTCGCACACATAGCCGCGCGCCTGCCCGTCGGGTAGTTCAACCGCGAAGCGCACGCCGCGCGGAATCACCGCGATCTGCTGCGGCTCGATCTCGATCAGGCCCATCTCGGTACGCAGACGCAACCGGCCCAGCTGCGGCACGATCAGCAGCTCGCCGTCGGCGTTGTAGAAATAGCGCCCGCGCATGTCGGCATTGGCGGCATACAGGTGGATGCCGGCACCGGCATGGGCTTCGGCCGAGCCGTTGCCGCCCATCGTGTACAGGCCATCGATGAAATCGGTGGGCGTGGCCGGCAGCGGCAGCGGATCCCAGCGCAGCTGGTTGGGCGAGGCCGCAGCGTGGCTGAAATCGCTGTGCAGATGCGGCTGCTCGAACGGGGTGAACTCACCGTGCATCGCCGCCGGGCGGATGCGGTACAGCCAGCTGCGGCGGTTGCTGCCACGCGGCGCGGTGAACGCAGTGCCGGTCAGCTGTTCGGCATACAGCCCGTGCGCCACCTGCTGCGGCGAATTGCGACCCACCGGCAAGGTGCCGGGCACAGCCTCGGTGGCGAATTCATTGCCGAAGCCGGATTGATAAGCGTTGCTGACCATCACGAACCTGCCTGTGTTGTTACGTTGAAGCCCCTCTCCCTGCGGGAGAGGGGTTGGGGTGAGGGTAAGAGCTGGAACATTGCCGCTTAAAGCCCCTCTCCCCCCGGGAAAGGGGTTGGGGGGAGGGTAAGAGCTGAAGCATTGCCGCTTAAAGCCCCTCTCCCCCCGGGAGAGGGGTTGGGGTGAGGGTTAGGCTTTCAGCCATCATCAAAATGGCTTCCAGCACCGCATCCACCTGCAGCAGCACATCGTTGTCCCAGAAGCGCAATACGGTCAAACCTTGCTGCTCGAGAAAGCGAGTGCGTACGCGATCGACGTCTTCATTGTGCTGTGAGCCATCGAGCTCCACCACCAACCGCCTGGCCTCACAGTAAAAATCCACGATATACGGCGGAACCGGATGCTGTCTGCGAAACTTCAACCCACACAGCTGGCCGTTCCTCAACCGGTTCCAGAGCTTGCGCTCGGCGTCGGTCAGATTACGACGAAGCCTGCGGGCGCGGCCCAGAGTAACGGTGGGTAACGGCGGTTTGCTGCTGTAGCTCATGAAGCGGCCTCCTTGCGCCTTTCATGATCTTTAGCAGCTTCGCCCTCACCCCAACCCCTCTCCCGACGGGAGAGGGGCTATGTCCTATAGCGCGTTACGCCTTACAGCACGCCACGGTCCATCTGGTCGCGCTCGATGCTCTCGAACAGGGCCTGGAAGTTGCCCTCGCCAAAACCTTCATTGCCCTTGCGCTGGATGATCTCGAAGAAGATCGGGCCGATGCAGTTCTTGGTGAAGATCTGCAGCAGCTTGCGCTGCTTGGTTTCCGGGTCGGCGTCGATCAGGATCTTGTTGCGGCGCAGGCGCTCGACGTCTTCGCCATTGTTCGGAATGCGCAGATCAACTACGTCGAAGTAGGTGTCCGGCGTATCCAGGAAATCAATGCCCTGCGCGCGCATCGCTTCGACCGTGTCGTAGATGTTGTCGGTGAAGCAGGCGATGTGCTGGATGCCCTCGCCCTTGTAGGCGTCGAGGTATTCGTTGATCTGGCTCTTCGGGTCGGAGGACTCGTTGAGCGGGATGCGCACGATGCCGTCCGGGGCGGTCATCGCCTTGGACACCAGGCCGGTCTTGGCGCCCTTGATGTCGAAGTAGCGGATCTCGCGGAAGTTGAACAGGCGCTCGTAGTAATCCGACCACTGCTGCATGTTGCCCAGGTACAGATTGTGGGTCAGGTGGTCGATGAAGGTCAGGCCGAAGCCAACCGGGTTCTGGTCGGCGCCTTCAATGGCCTCGTAGTCGGCGTCATAGATGCTGCCGGCACCGCCGTAACGGTCCACCAGGTACAGCATGCAGTCGCCGATGCCCTTGATCACCGGCGCCGGCACCGCGCGGGTTTCCGGCAGCAGGTCCACTTCCTCGGCACCGTTGGCCAGGGCCAGGGAAAGCACCTCGGCGGCCGGCTTCTGGAAGCGGATGGCGAAGCCACAGGCGCTCGGGCCGTGCTTGGCGGCGAAGTCGGCGGCGAACGAGTTGGGCTCCTCGTTCACAAGAAAGTTGACGCCGCCTTGACGGTAGACGGTAATAGCACGCTGCCGGTGGCGGAGTACGGCCGTGAACCCCATGTTCTTGAAGTAGGCGTGCAGCTGGGCAGCCTGCCCAGCCGGTGCGGCGAACTCGACGAACTCAAAACCATCGATGCCCATCGGGTTTTCAAAGGTGGTGACCTGCATGCCCAGGTTGGGCGCGTTGGATGCAGTAGGGGTGTTCATGGTGGCCTCCGGGAGCATGGCGGTCGCCGGGGTACCGGCGATGAAAACAGGAAGATCCGCCGCAAAAAAGCGGGTCTGGACCGAAGGTTATAGTTTCACATGAAACCACCATCAAGGTGCACTGCAGCATGAGCTCTTCCGATTACAGCAAGTCCACCAGCATCCGCGCCTCGCACGTGTTGCTGGATCTTGAGCAGTTCCTGCCTTACCGCATCAGCGTGCTGTCCAACCGGGTCAGCGGCAACATCGCCCGGCTGTACGGCGAGCGCTATGGCCTGGCCATTCCCGAATGGCGGGTGATCACCATCCTGGCGCTGTATCCGGGTTCCTCGGCCAGCGAAGTGTCCGAGCGCACGGCGATGGACAAGGTGGCGGTCAGCCGCGCGGTGGCGCGCCTGCTGGAGCGTGGCTTCATCAAACGCGAGACCCACGGCGATGACCGTCGCCGCTCGGTGCTGGCCTTGTCGGCCGCAGGCTTTGAAGTCTACGAAACCATCGCGCCGATGGTGATCGAGATGGAACGCCGGCTGATGTCAGCGCTCACCGAGGAAGAAGAACAGGTACTCGAACGCCTGATCACGCGCCTGGCCGATGCCGGTCTGCAGCGCATGAACGAGGGTTGATCGTCGCCGACGATCAACTCAGGTGCTTGCGCCGCGCATAGATCCACGGCGCGGCAAGGGCCGCGATCGCACCACCTGCAAAACCCAATGCCGCCGCCACCGCCGCCGCTTCCACGCGGCCCGGCAAGGCCAGTGCTGCAAGCAGCAACAGGCCGGCCGGCAGGCCGATGAACGAGGTCAGGAAGAACCGCCAGCGCGGCACCCAGGTGTGCAGCTGCATCAGGCTGGCGCCGGTCCAGGCATCGTTGGCCTGGTCACGCCCGATTTTGTCCACAAGCTTGACCAGGTCAACCTCGGCAGCCGCCTTGCCCATCCGTGCCAGGGCCAAGGCCGCGCCAACTTCGCTTGGATCCGGCCAATTTGAAGGCCATGCCTGCGGCGCGGCAACCCCATAAGCGGTCAACAACGGCAGCGACAAGGCGGGCACCGGCAGCGCGCGCAGCCGCCGCTTGTCCATCACGCACCAGAACTGGGTCAGGCCATCATGGTTGACCTGGTACAACGCCAACTGCTCCGGCGCCGGATACGGCAGCGCGGTGACCCGCGCCGCCATCGATTCCAGCCCCATCGCACGCAGGAAGCCGACCCGGCTGCGGCCACTCTGGGCCCAACCCAGGCCCAGCGGCGACAGCAGCATGACCTCGGCGTGATCGCTGGTACCGCTGTTGCCCCGCTCATCGCTGGCCAGATAGCTGGACAACGAATTGGGCTCGGCCACGTCGGCCTTGCCCCAGCGCTGCGAATGGCCCAGCAGGAACTTCAACGGCACCCGCGCGGCAACGGTTTCGCCGCGCACGCTGTCGGAGGCAAACGGCACCACGCTGGCGACGAAGGCGCGCAGCTCGTTGCCCGGCGAGGCACTCCACTCCGGCGGCAGCAGGCCGGCGAGCAGGCCATTGCGCGCCAGCTGGTCGATCTGTTCCTTCTGCTCGACCAGCCGTGTCACTGCCGACTGCAACATGATGTTGGGCGGTACCGCGGCCTGCGGTAGCCGGTAGCGCGGCGGCGGCGCGGGTTCTTCCGGCGCTGCGCTTTCGTCCAGCAATTCCTCCACCGAAGGCAGTTGGGTGCCGGAGAGCGCCTGCTCGGCGGTCGCGGTGCTGGAATCGGGGCTGGCAGCTGGCGGCATGGTGAGAAGGCGAAAGCCGGATGCAGAGGGATTGATCCGTTAGCGGCCGCGCGCGGAGGAAATGAAGATTACGGTTGTGGCTTTACCCCCTCCCTTGCGCCTAGCGCAGAGGAGGGCTGGGGAGGGGTGCTTTGGCTTTGGCTTTGGCTTTGGCTTTGGCTTTGGCTTTGGCTTTGGCTTTGCTGCCAGCAAACAGCAAAATCAAAGGCCCCCCTCCCCAACCCTCCCCTGCGCTAGGCGCAAGGGAGGGGGCAAAAAAAAACGGCGCCTTTCGGCGCCGTTTTTCTATCCGCAACCCGGCTTACTTCGCCGGCGGCGCCCATTGCTTGAGGAAGGCATCGAACTTGGCGCGGTCATAGCCCTTGCCCTTCTCCAGATCCCCGGTGAACTGCGAATGCAGCAGCTGGCCCTCGGCGTCCAGCACGAACAGATGCGGATAGCCCTTGATCTCCGGGAAGCGCGCCAGGAATTCGGCGTTCTCGTTCTCGGGACTGTAGTTCACCTTCATCCACACGTAGTTGGCATCGCGGAAGCGGCGCAGCTCCGAATCACCTTCCATGAAGGCGTCCAGCAGATGGCACCAAGAACACCACTCGCCGCCCACGTCCAGCATGATCCGCTTGCCGCCGCGCTGGGCCTCGACCTTGGCCGTTTCCAGGTCCGCGACCGGGTCACGGGCCGGATCGAACTGGGCGTTGAGCCCGGCCACCGCAGCGATATCCGCTGCGGTGGGGGTATTGCCCGAGGCCACCGGTTGGCTGGTGTCAGCCACCGGCGCCTTCTGCTCGGAGGTATCCAGTGGCTGCACCTTCTCCGGCGCGGCAGGCGGTGGTTGATTGCAGCCAGCCAGCGCCACGGTAAGCAACAGGGGAACCATTCCGAACAGCTGTTTCATCGCAGACTCCTTACTTCACACCGTGCATCAGTTTCTGCACCAGCGGGGCGATCAGGAACAGCAGCACGCCACCACCGATCAGGATCCAGAAGCCCATCGTGTAACCGGCATGGGCCGACTGCACGGTCATGCCACCGGCGCCGCTGACGTGGCCTGCAAACAGACCGGCCAGATTGTTGCCGATGCCGGTGGACAGGAACCAGCCACCCATCGCGAAACCGACCAGCCGTACCGGCGCCAGCTTGGTCACCATCGACAGACCAATCGGCGACAGGCACAGCTCACCGATGGACTGGATCCAGTAGACCGCGAACAGGGTCCAGAACGGGATCTTGTTGGTGCCCGGCTCGAGCAGGCTGGACAGGGCGAACATCAGCAGCAGGAAGGCCAGGCCGTTGAAGATCAGGCCCAGGCCGAACTTGCGCGGGATCGACGGATTGGCCTTGCCCAGGCGCACCCACAGCCAGGCCAAGACCGGCGCCAGGGTGATGATGGCAATCGAGTTGACCGACTGGAACCAGGCGGTCGGGAAGGTCCAGTCACCGAACTGGCGGTCGACGATGCGATCGGCCAGGAAGGTGAAGGAGCTTCCGGCCTGTTCGAAGAACATCCAGAACAGCACGTTGAAGGTGAAGATGATCAGCATCGCGATCACCCGGTTGCGCGCAACCTTGCCTTCGCGCACGCCTTCAACCAGCAGCATGATGCCCAGGCCGATGAACATGATGGTGAGGATCACCTGCAGCACGTTGGCACCGGCATTGAGCAGGCCGTACATCACCGGGATGGCAACCAGGCAGGCGATGGCGGTCTTGATCACCGGGCCACTGCCCTGCTTGTCCGGCAGCGGTGCGCCGATGCCCTTGAGGTGGTGGCGTTCGAACTGGAACCACACCAGGCTGATCAGCATGCCGACGCCCGAGGCGATGAACACCATCTTGTAGGCCGGCATGGCGTCGGTGCCGAACACCTTCTGCGCCAGGATCTGGGTGAGGATCGGCGAGATCATCGCACCCATGTTGATGCCCATGTAGAAGATGGTGAAGCCCGAATCGCGGCGTTCGTCATCCAGCTTGTAGAGCTTGCCCACCATCGTGGAGATGTTCGGCTTGAACAGGCCGTTGCCGACGATGATCGTGGCCAGGCCCAGGTTGAAGATCTGATGGTTGGGAATGGCGATCATGAACAGGCCGGCCGCCATGATCACCGCGCCCATCAGGATCGAGCGTTGGTAACCGATGATCCGGTCAGCGGCATAGCCACCGAAAATGGCGCCCGCATACACCAGCGCCAGGTAGGCACCGTAGGTGTGGCTGGCCGATTCTTCGCCCTTGGCGTCGCCGCCAAAGAACTGCGCCACGATGTACAACACCAGTGCCCAGCGGATGCCGTAGAACGCAAAGCGTTCCCAGAACTCGGTCATGAACAGCATCCACAGCGGACGCGGATGGCCGAGGGTGGTCTTGAACTCCGGCACGGGCGCCGGGGTTGATGCGGAATTCGGCGCGGCAGCGCTCATGCGGTGTCCCCTGATCGTTTGGGCAAATACAAAAAGTCGGCCGGAACCGGCGCGACGGGCGAGGATCACAGAAGCGTCGGCTTCACGTCAAATACATACTGCTGCAACCAACGGCTGCGCCGGGCCTGTGCCGGACCATCAGCACCCACTCGCGGGTGCTGCGCAAGTTTCTGAATAGGTTGGGTTTTCAACCCTGGCGGCGGCCTCAGCCGTCGGCCCGGATGGTGGTGCGCACCTCGAACAACTCGGGGAAGAAGGTCAGTTCCAGTGCCTGCCGCAGGAAGCCCACGCCGCTGGAACCGCCGGTACCGCGCTTGAAACCGATCACCCGCATCACCGTACGCATATGCCGGAAGCGCCATAGCTGGAACTGGGTTTCCAGGTCCACCAGGTCTTCGCACAGCGAGTACTCACGCCAATAACGGTCGGTGTCCTGATAGATGTTCTCGAACACCTGGCGCAGGGCCGGGTCGCTGACGTGGGGCTGGGTCCAGTCGTGGCCCTCGTAGGTCGCCGGGATGGCATGGCCGAAGCGGGCCAGGTAGGCCAGGAACTCCTCATACAGGCTGGGCGCCTCCAGCACCTCGCGCAGCTGCGCCTGCCCTTCCGGGTCGTGGGCGAACACGCTGAGCATGTCAGCGTTCTTGTTGCCCAGCAGGAACTC
The DNA here is from genome assembly GCF_001431465.1 of Stenotrophomonas terrae. Taxonomy (GTDB): domain Bacteria; phylum Pseudomonadota; class Gammaproteobacteria; order Xanthomonadales; family Xanthomonadaceae; genus Stenotrophomonas; species Stenotrophomonas terrae. Next base: position 60,650 of record NZ_LDJJ01000005.1, read on the forward strand.
GATATAGCGGTACTGCAGCGACTGGAAGCCCGAGGACGGGCCCAGCACGTCGCGGAAGCCCATGTATTCGGACGGGGTCAGGGTTTCCAGCACCGCCCACTGCTCGGTCAGCAGGCGCAGTACCTGCTTGGCCCGCGCCAGCACCTTGCGGCACTGCCAGACCTCGTCCCGCTGCATATGGCCGCGCGCCGCGCGCAGCTCATGGGCCAGCAGCTTGAGCCACAGCTCCGAGGTCTGGTGCTGGATGATGAACAGCATTTCGTCGTGATGCGGCGGGTTGGACAGCGGCTGCTGGGCGCCCAGTAGCTGGTCCAGGCGCAGATAGCCGCCGTAGGTGAGCCGGCCCTGCAGGTCGGTATGGATACCGGCTTCGAGCTCACGCTGGTTCTTTTCTACGGTCATCGGCCTGGCCATCGGATGGGGCGGCAAGGGTAACGCAGGCTACGCCATCTGCCCCTCCCTTTTGCCACAGGCAAAGGGGAGGGTTGGGGAGGGGTAAGCCCTTCGCGGCCTGATCCGGTGCCGGCTTCGCGGCTTATGCCGCTCCCACAAAAAAAAATCGGCACTGACATGTAGAGCCGAGCCATGCTCGGCTGGGGCTTTCCCGGTAAGGCCTCTGCCGAGCATGGCTCGGCACTACCTTCCTCTCCGCTGCCGGGCATGACTCGGCACTACTGGTCGGCCCTTCCCGCGCAAACGGAATCGAAACACGCGTGAAGCCAAGCAGCGCGACAATGTGCCGCTTCTGTTCTTACAACCTGAATACGTTGCTTTTGCTTGCCCATGTTGAGCCCGGCGGAACAAAACCGCCCTGTACCCGGTCAATCTTGCTGCGGCGCAGGACGGCTTTTTCGGACTGAGTCCTTACCATGTGCAATTCCTATCATTTGAAACCATCTGTCTAAGGTGTTGCTGCAATGACGGTTTCCGCCCAGTTCCAAATCAATTATCTGCAGTACCTGGATGCCGACGGCAACCTGGTACGTGACGATCTCCCCGCCTCGCTGCGTGATCCGCGCTCGCTGCTGCCGATGTTCAAGCAGATGCTGGCCACGCGGGTGTTCGACACCAAGGCCGTGGCGCTGCAGCGCACCGGCAAGCTCGGCACCTTCGCCTCCTGCCTGGGCCATGAAGCCGCCCACGTCGGCATCGGCGCAGCCATGAAGTCCGGCGACGTGTTCGCCCCCAGCTACCGCGAGTACGGCGCCATGTTCATGCGCGGCGTGCGCCCGCGCGACGTGCTGATGTACTGGGGCGGCGACGAGCGCGGCAGCGACTACGACCGCGACAGTGACGCGGTCCGCGATTTCCCGATCTGCGTGCCGATCTCCACCCAGTGCCTGCATGCGGCCGGTTCGGCGCTGTCGTTCAAGCTGCGCAACCTGCCGCAGGTCGCGGTCAGCGTCTGCGGCGATGGCGGCAGCTCCAAGACCGACTTCTATGCCGCGGTGAACTCGGCCGGCGCCTACAAGCTGCCGCTGATCCTGTGCGTGGTGAACAACGGCTGGGCCATCTCGGTGCCGCGTTCGGCCCAGACCGGCGCCGAAACCCTGGCCCAGAAGGGCCTGGCCGGCGGCCTGTTCTGCCTGCAGGTGGATGGCAACGACCTGATCGCGGTGCTGGCCGCGATGGAACAGGCGCGCGAGCGCGCCCTGGCCGGCGAAGGTGGCACGGTGCTGGAACTGCTCACCTACCGCCTGTCCGACCACACCACCGCCGACGATGCACGCCGCTACCGCGAAGATGCGGAAGTGAAATCGGCCTGGTTGAAGGAACCGCTGATCCGCCTGCGCAAGTACCTCACCGCGCAGGGCGTGTGGAGCGAGGAAGAAGAAAAGAACTGGATCGCCGAGTGCGGCACCCGCGTCGACGAGGAGGTCAACGCCTACCTCAACTGCCCGGTGCAGCCGGTCGAAGCCATGTTCGACTATCTATATGCCGATCCGCCGCCGGACCTGCTGGCGCAGCGTGCCGCCGCCATCGCCCTGGAGCAGCGCCATGGATGACATCAAGCGCAGTGCAACGGTCACCCCGGCCAGCCACGATCACGGCGTCGCGCACAGCGCGGCGAGCAACAGCGGAGACAACCCGATGACCGCCACCCCGATCACCCTCATCGAAGCCGTCACCCAGGCCCTTGCCTGGGAAATGGAACACGACCCCTCGGTGCTGGTGCTGGGCGAAGACGTGGGCGTCAACGGCGGCGTGTTCCGCGCCACCGCCGGCCTGCAGCAGCAGTTCGGCTCGCAGCGCGTGCTCGATACCCCGCTGGACGAAACCACCATCGCCGGCCTCACCGTCGGCCTGGCCGCACAGGGCATGAAGCCGGTGGCCGAAGCGCAGTTCGACGGCTTCGTCTACCCGATGGTCGATCACCTGATCTGCCACGCCGCACGCCTGCGCAACCGTACCCGTGGCCGCCTCCATTGCCCGATGGTGCTGCGCGTGCCGTGGGGCGGTGGTATCCGCGCGCCGGAACACCACAGCGAAGCCAACGAGGCCATCTTCACCAATGTGCCGGGCATGCGCGTGGTGCTGCCGTCCAGCCCACAGCGCGCCTATGGCCTACTGCTGGCGGCGATCCGCGAGCCGGATCCGGTGATCTACATGGAGCCCAAGCGCATCTACCGCCAGTACAAGGAAGTGGTCGTCAATGACGGCGAAGCACTGCCGCTGGACGTGTGCTTCGTGCTGCGTGACGGTACCGACGTGACCCTGGTCACCTGGGGCGCGCAGGTCAAGGAAGCGCTGGAAGCAGCCGACAAGCTGGCCGGTGAAGGCATCAGTGCCGAAGTCATCGACGTGGCCACGCTGCGTCCGCTGGACTTCGCCACCATCGCCGAGTCGGTGGCCAAGACCGGCCGCTGCGTAATCGTGCAGGAAGCGCCCAAGACCGCGGGCTTCGGCGCCGAAATCGCCGCACGCCTGGCCGAAGAATCGATCTACGACCTGCTGGCACCGGTCGAGCGCGTTGCCGGCTATGACACCCACATCCCGCTGTTCCGCCTGGAAATGAAGTACCTGCCCAGCGTCGAGCGGATTGTGACCGCCGCCAAGCGCGCGGTAGCGGTGGGCTGACATGCTGGCACGCTTGATTGGCAGCTACCGCAGCCAATACCGCAATCCCCTGCAGTTCCATACCGGGCAGATCGTCGAGCTCGGTGTACGCGACGAGGAATGGCCTGCCTTCGCCTGGGTGAAAACCAGCGAGGGCAGCGCCGGCTGGGCTCCGGTGGCCTGGCTGCAGGTATTGGACAATGGTCGTGCCGAAGCGCTGCGTGATTACAGCGCGCGCGAGCTGGACGTTGACCGCGGTGAGCAGGTACGGCTGCATCACGAACATGGTGGCTGGTGGTGGTCCGAACGCGCCGATGGCGCGCAGGGCTGGCTGCCGGCGCGCGAACTTGAATTGCTGGAAGAGAACTGCACATGAGCCAGACCAAGAATTTCAACCTGCCCGATCTGGGCGAAGGCCTGCCGGACGCGACCATCGTTGAGTGGTTCGTCAAGGAAGGCGACGTGATCAAGCTCGACGAACCACTGGTATCGATGGAGACCGCCAAGGCCGTGGTCGAAGTGCCATCGCCGTTCTCCGGCAAGGTGCTCAAGCTGGCCGGCGCAGCCGGTGACATCGTGGTGACCGGCCACGTGCTGGCCAGTTTCGAGATCGACCCCAACCTGCCGCAGCGTGCCGAAGGCCAGGACACCGGCCATCACCACGGCGCACCGGCCGAAGCCGCGCCTGCGCCTGCCGCAGCGCCGGCGCCAGTAGCCGCTGCTGCCGCCGAACGTGCCGACGAAGGCACCGTGGTCGGCGCGATGGTCAGCTCCAATGCCGTGCACACCGAACAGGCCGTGGCCGTCGGTGGCGTCAAGGCGGTACCGGCCGTGCGTGCGATGGCCCGCAAGCTGGGCGTCGACCTGAGCCGCGTACGCGCCACCGGCGCCGAAGGCGCGGTGACGATGAATGATGTGAAGCAGGCGGCGGCAGATCCGGCGGCTTTGCTCCCCTCTCCCGCCGGGACAGTGGCCGGGGGGTCGATCGCTACTGCAGCTGCCGTACCCTCACCCCAACCCCTCTCCCAGGCGGAGAGGGGCTCAAGCGCCCGCACCCCGCTGTCCGCTGCCGGCAAGCCGATGCGTACCGCCCCTCCGGGCGTGGTTGCCAAGGGCCAGCCGGAACCGCTGAAGGGCGTGCGCCGCAACATGGCGCGGGTGATGGCCGATGCGCACAGCAAGGTCGTGCCGACCACGCTCAGCGACGACGCCGACATCCACGCCTGGGCAGCGGGCAACGACATGACCTCGCGTCTGGTCCGCGCCATTGTCAGCGCCTGCCAGGCGGTGCCGGCGATGAATGCCTGGTTCGACGGTGACAACCTCACCCGCACCCTGCACGCCCAGGTCGACATCGGCATTGCCGTGGACACCGACGACGGCCTGTTCGTACCGGCCCTGCGCAATGCCGACATGCTGGATGCACGCGGCGTACGCGAAGGCATCAACCGTCTGCGCCAGCAGGTGGAAGACCGCTCGATCGCATCGTCGGAGCTGAGTGGCTACACCATCAGCCTGTCCAACTTCGGCATGTTTGCCGGCCGCTATGCCACCCCGGTGGTGGTGCCGCCCTGCGTAGCCATCGTCGCCGCCGGCCGTGCCCGCTTCCAGGTCACCCCGGTGATGGGCGGCATTGAAACCCACAAGGTCATCCCCTTGTCGGTCACCTTCGATCACCGCGCCTGCACCGGCGGCGAAGCGGCACGCTTCCTGCGCGTGCTGATTGATGACCTGGCCAAGGTTCACTGATCGTTTTTCCCAGTGTGAATTCGGGCCCGCAGCGATGCGGGCCTTTTTTTGGTTTTGGTTTTGGTTTTGGTTTTGGTTTTGGTTTGGTTTTGGTTTGGTTTTGCTTGGTTTGGTTTGCTTTGGGTTTGCTTGCTAGAAGCTTCCCCTCACCCCAACCCCTCCCACAAAAAACATCACCCACCGGTAACCCGAACCCACACAGCCGGGGCTACGATTGCCCTACCCACACCCACCATCAAGACCGCCATGGGCACCTGGACCTGCAGCAACTGCAAGGAAGTCAACGAAGACAGCTTCGACCAGTGCTGGAAATGCGGCACCCATGCCGATGGCGCGCCACCGCCGCGCGGCTACCAGCGCGAAGAAAGCACGTCCTGGACACAGCCACCGCGTCTGATCGAATGCCCGCGTTGCCCTGGCATGCGCATGGAGTTCATCGGCCGCAAGCGCTTCCATGAGGGCTCGCAGTCCATGCCCTTCCTGCTTGGCGACATCGGCGAGCTGTTCGTCAACCGCGAAGAGTTTGATCTGCATGCCTGCCCTAGCTGCGGCAAGGTCGAACTGTTCCTCTCCGATAGAGCACGCTGAAAAACCAGAGGCAGCGCCACGCCGATGCATACCCAACGCCGCCTGCTCGTGCTGTTCGTCGCCATGTATATGTTGATGCTGTTCGGCGGCGCCGCGCTCAAACCCGGCTATTCGCCGGTGTCGCAATACATCAGTGAACTCGGGGCCAGCGGCAGCGAACATGCACGCTTGATCAGCCTGTTCGGATTCATTCCCGTGGGCGTGCTGGCGGCACTGCTGTTGTGGGCCTCGGCAGCACGCGCGCCGGTCACCGGTGCCAGCCGGCTGGGTTACTGGTTGCTGATGTTCGAACCGCTGGCCTGGATAGGGTCGGCGCTGGCGCCGTGTGACCTGGGCTGTCCCAGCAGCGGCAGTCTGTCGCAATCACTGCATACCCTGCTTGGTGGATTCACCTATCTGGGCACCGCACTCGGCCTGGTGCTGCTGGCCACCACGCCAGCGATCAACGCATCCACGCGTCTGCTATGGATCGCCTTGGCCGCGCTTTGGCTGCTGCTGTTCGTCTTGATGGCGCTGCCATCCCTGCAGCCCTGGCGTGGGCTGCTGCAACGCTTGGCCGAATGGAGTGTTTACAGCGCCTTGTGCATCAGCGCCTGGCGGCTGGGCAACCCCGCGCGTCTGGCGCACAGCGCGATAACACGCGTGCCCGGATAGGCGGTGTACGCTGCGCTCCTCTGTCACCGGAGCATGCACATGAGCCACCGCAGCCGACTGGCCGGTTTCATCATTGATTGCCAAGGCACCGACAGCGATGCCGCCGCCGCGTTCTGGGCGCCAGCGCTGGGCCTGAAAGCAGAACCCGGCTATACCGAAGACGATGGCGCGCAATACGCCGAGTTGCTGGGTGCGCCTGCCGCGCTGCACGTGGAAGTGCAACGCGTGGATCACGCTTCGCGCGTGCATCTGGATATCGAAGCGGACGATATTGATGCCGAAGCCGACCGGCTTGAGGCACTGGGTGCGCGCCGCATCGGCAAGGTCAAACGCTGGTGGGTGATGGAAGCACCGACCGGGCACCGCTTCTGCATCGTGCAGATGAAGTACCCGGAACGTGGCCCAGCACCCAATACCTGGAAGTAGGCGCGCGTTTTCACGACAGCATGCACGGCGGTGTGCTGCAATACGCGTTCAACTTCAAGGAGCGGTACGCATGGGTTTGATCACCGGAATGATCGTGGGTGGCCTGGGTGGCCTGGCCGCCGTCAACATCCTCGCATTGATGGCCAGGAACAGCGGCCGGCCGCATGACCTGACCACCTTCACCTCCGATGAGAACGTGCTGGCCAAGGTGGATGCCTGGGCAAACGAGCATGGCTATCGTCTGGTCCGGGACATCGATGGCAATCGTGTCTATCGCAAAGGCAACAACACCCTGACCTCGCCGATGTACCTGGAAGTAAGCCAGGAAGGGCGCAAGTACAGCGTAAAGAGCTATACCCAGATCAATGGCTTCATCCTGCGGGGCGATATGGCGCTTACCGGCGACACCTTCATCGCCAAGCTGCCGCGCTCGCTGGCCAAGAAGGCGCAGAACACCTTGTTCGCGTCCTTGAACGTCCCCGGCCTGCCCTGATCGCGGAACAGCGCGTTGCCCGCCTGCAACCGGCAACACGGCGATAATGTGCGGTCTCCGCCCATCGGAACCGCAGCAATGAACTCCCCGTTGACCCTACACAATGCACGCGTCCTGGTTGCCGGCGGCAGCCGCGGCATCGGCCTGGGCATCGCCCAGGCGTTTGCCCGCGAAGGGGCAAAACTCAGTATCTGCGCGCGTGGTGTGACTGCCCTGCAGGACGCTGCCACAGTGCTGCACGCCGATGGCGCTGCAGCGGTGCATAACTACAGCTGCGATCTGGCCGATCCGCTGCAGATCCAGGCCTGGATCGATACCGCCGCAGCCGAGCTGGGTGGTGTCGATATCCTGATCAACAATGCCTCCGGCTATGGCAACGGCAATGACGACGCCAGCTGGCAGGCCGGTTTCGATATCGACCTGATGGCCGCGGTGCGCGCCAGCCGCGCCGCCCTGCCCCATCTTCGCAACAGCGCGCAGCCGGCCATCCTCAATATCAGCTCGATCAACGCCGCGGTACCGACGCCGCGCGCGGCGGCCTATTCCGCCGCCAAGGCCGCACTGAACTATTACACCGTGTCGCTGGCCACCGAGCTGGCGCGCGAACGTATCCGGGTCAATGCACTGGCACCGGGCTCGATCGAATTCCCGGGTGGCCTGTGGGACCAGCGCCGCAGCAGCGCGCCCGAGCTGTACAAGCAGATCCACGACAAGATCCCGTTCGGTGGCTTTGGCCATGTCGAAGATGTAGCCAGCACGGCGCTGTTCCTGTGCTCACCGGCGGCCCGTTGGATTACCGGCCAGGTGCTGGCGGTGGATGGCGGGCAGTCGCTGCCGGCCTGAGCCGGCTGTTTGTGGGAGCGGCGTCAGCCGCGAAGCTGGAGATCTGTGAATGCACCGGCTTCGCGGCTGACGCCGCTCCCACAACTCAAGGCTAGCGACCTCACACCAACTCCGCCGAGCCCACGATCCGCACACCGGGCTGCGGATTCAAGGCCGCCTCGACCAGCGCCTCGGCAACCCGCGTGGCCGGGTTGATCCACCACGCGCGCGGCAATACCGGCGCCAGCGTCCCCAGCACCACGCTGGCCAGGTGCTCACCGGCGCGACGTTCAGTGCGTTCGCCGCCAATCAAGCCCGGACGTACCAGGGTCAACGAGGCAAACCCCAGCGCGCGCAGATCCTGCTCCAACGCACCTTTGACCCGGCTGTAGAAAAACGGTGAGCGCGGGTTGGCGCCGGCCGCCGAGTTCAGCGCGAACACCTCGCAGCCATTGCCGCGCACCGCCCGTGCGATGGCCAGTGGATAGCCATGGTCGATGCGCTGGAAGGCCTCGCGTGAGCCGGCCTGCTTCATCGTCGAACCCAGCGCACAGATGGCCGCATCCACCTGCCAGCCGCCTGCCAGCGTGGCCAGATCGTCGAAATCCAGCACCGGGTTCAGCAGCCGGGCGTGCGTTTGCGCCAGCGCGCGCCGGCTTGGCGCGATCACCGCGCTGCACCGCGGGTCCGCCAGCAACCGCTGCAATGCCTGCGTCCCGACCAGGCCGGTCGCGCCAGCCAGCAATACCCGCATGATGTGCTCCTGTGATCTGCTGCAATTCAAGCCCGCTGCTACCTTGCCGATAATGGGGCTTGGACACCACCTCCGGTTGCGCACAGGCGCCGCCGCAACCCGCCCGGACCTCTTCGCAATGGCCGATAGCCCCGACGACTCCTCCCCCTCCCGCAGCAGCGGACTGGGACGCATCCTGGCGCGCCGGCCGACGCCGCCGCCGGCAGCGGCGGTCGAACTTGTCGCCAGTGGCGGCGCGGGCACGGCAATGCTGCAACGGCTGTTTATCGGTGCCAACGCCCCGGAACCGGTGCTGGCGGCATTCGCCCAGGGCATGTGCACCCTGCCCGGCGAGCTGGGCGACATGGGCCAGCGCCTGCACAGTGCCCACGCCGAAAAGGACTGGGAGCGCTACGCGCGGCTGCTGCGGCAGCTGATCGACAAGTACATCCGCACCGTCGAGCTGGAATCCAGCAACACCCACAACAGCCAGGCCGAGCAGCTGCGCGACATGTTGCGCGACACCCTCGGCGCGGTGCTGGCCAGCCTGATGCAGCAGTCACCGGAGCTGGAGCAGCAGGCCCAGCGCATGGGCGAGGAACTGCGCAACTGGCGCAGCGGCCAGCCGCTGCAGCCAGTCGCCGTGCATTTGCGCGAGCTCTGCCACCAGGTTGGCGTGCGCAGCAGCAGCCTGCAGGAACAGCGCGACCTGCTGCTCAACCTGTTCGACATGCTGCTGGAAAACATCGCCGAACTGCTCGATGGCGACAGCTGGCTGCAGGGCCAGATCCGTTCGATCCGGCAACTGCTGGCCGGGCCGCTGGACGCCAGCTCGCTGGAACAGACGCGCAACGATCTGCGCGAGGTGATCTACCGGCAAGGGCTGCTGCGCGAAGGCATCGACCAATCCAAGCAGGCGATGAAGGACCTGATGGTGGACTTCGTGCAGCAGGTGGACGGCATGGTCACCGAAACCGGCGAATTCCACGACCGCATTGCCAGCTATGCCATCGCGGTACGCCAGACCCGCAGCATCTCCGACCTCACCCAGCTGCTGCAGGACGTGCTGCAGGACACCGCGCGGGTACAGGCGCAGGCCGCACGTGCGCGCGACCACCTGGCCAATGCCCGTGCCGAGGCCAAGGCCGCCGAGCAGCGTGTGCAGCAGCTCGAACGCGAGCTGGAGGAAGCCGGCAGCCAGCTGCGCACCGACCCACTGACCGGCGCCTTGAACCGGCGCGGGCTGGAGCAGCAGTTGGGCGAATTGCTGGCCGACCCCAACACGCCATTGAGCGTGGCCATGCTGGATCTGGACCACTTCGGCCAGACCAATGCCGAGCACGGCCATGCCGGCGGCGACCAGGCCCTGCGCCATCTGGTGGCGGTAACCCAGCAGCGCCTGCGTGGCCGTGACTGCCTGGCCCGGCTCGGCGGCGATGAGTTCGTACTGGTGCTGCCCGGCCTCAATCGCGCCGCCGCACTGGAAACCCTGCGCCAGTTGCAGCAGCAGTTGGCGCAGCGCCCGTTCCTGCACGAACAACAGCGGGTGCAGCTGCGTTTCAGCGCCGGTGTTGCCCAGGCGCAGCCCGGCGAAGCCCTGCAGGCCCTGCTGCAACGTGCCGACCAGGCCCTGTATGCGGCCAAGCGGGTCGGCCGCAACCAGGTGCTGCCGGCCGACTGACTGGCCGACTGCCCGGCAATCAACGCGCGGCTGTGATATTTCCTGCGCTGGTGCGAATCACCTGGGCATGGACATCACTGCGACCGACCCCATCGCCGATCTGCAACAGCGCTTTGCCCAACTGCTGGCACAGCACCAGGGCATCGTGCTCAAGGTCGCGCGTGGCTACTGCACGCAGCGCGAGGACCGCAGCGACCTGATCCAGGAGATCAGCACCCAGGCCTGGCGCGCGTTTCCCGGCTTCGACCCGCAGCGCGCCCAGTTCAGTACCTGGCTGTACCGCATCGCCCTGAACATCGCCATCTCGCAGCTGCGCGCCCGTGAGCTGCGCCGGCACTACCACAGCGACGTCACCCTCGAAGATGCGCAGGCCAGCGTCGCCGACAAGGCCGAGGACAACGCCAGCCTGGCCCAGCTCAACCAGCTGATCCACGCCTTGCCGGCACTGGACCGGGCGCTGTTGCTGCTGCACCTGGATGACTGCAGCCACCGCCAGATCGGCGAAGTGCTCGGCATCAGTGCCAGCAACGCCGCTACCCGGCTGCACCGTCTGCGCCAACAACTGCGCAGCCAGTTCGACCCCGCCCCATCCGCACCCACCCAGCGAGACTGAGCTCATGGAATTGGACCAACTCAAAGCCGCCTGGGCAGATCAGGCGCAACGTATCGATCAGCTGGAAGCGCGGGCCCTGCAGGCCTGGCAGCAACCCCGCCAGCATGCAGTGCGGCAGCGCCTGCGCTGGTTCAGTGGCCTGCAGCTGGCCTGGTTGCTGGTATGGATCGTGATGACCGCGCTGGCTGCCGGCTTCTGGGTCGAACACCGGCAGGTACCGCAGCTGCTGTTGAGCGGGCTGGCGCTGCACGTCTACGGTATTGCCGCGATCTGGGTCTCGATCACCCGCGCTCTGTTCGCCGTGCATGTGGATAGGGCCGAGGCACCGGTTCTGATCCAGCAGCAACGACTGGCGCGGCTGCGCCGCTTCACCGCGCTCACCGAACTCGGCCTGGGCCTGCCGTGGTTCTGGTTATGGCTGCTGGCCCTGCAATGCCTGTGCGTGCAGTGGCTGGGACTGGACCTGTACGCGATGGCGCCGGCGTGGTTCCTCGGCACCTTGGGGTTCGGCGTGGCGGTGATGCTGGGCAGCGTTGTGGCAGCACGTTGGGTAATGCAGCGCCTGCCCGCCAACCACCGGCTGCAGCGCCTGCTGGACAGCCTGTCCGGGCAATCGCTGGCGCGTGCGCAGCAGCAATTGCAGGAGTTGCAGGAGTTGCAGCAGGGCGTAGGCTGAGTGCTGCAGCGGCTTTGATTGTGGGAGCGGCGTCAGCCGCGAAGCAAAGAATGCTTCCGGCTGCAGTCTGTTTGCCTGCAGAACCTGTGTTGGAAAGATTGCCGGCTTCGCGGCTGACGCCGCTCCTACAAAATCAAATTCAATGCGCCGCTTTCGCCCCACGCATGCGCTGGAACAGGGTCACCACCGTCAGTACCACCGCGCCGATTATCACGCCCACCACCATGCTCCCCAGTGCATTGGCCAGCCATTCCAGATTGGACGGGGCCAAGCCGATCACGAAGTGATGCAGGGCCGGAATCGCGTGCACCAGGATGCCGCCACCGACCAGGAACATCGCCGCCGTACCGGCCACCGACAAACCGCGCATCAGCCACGGCGTGGCATACAGCAGGCCGCGTCCAAACGCCGCCAGTACGCGTCCCTTGTCCAGCAACCAGGCACCGATGTCATCGAGCTTGACGATGCCGGCAACCAGGCCATAGACGAACACCGTCATGCCCAGTGCAATCGCAATCAAGGTCACAACCTGCTGACTGAACGGTGCGTGCGAGATCACCCCCAGCGACAGCACGATGATCTCCGCCGACAGAATGAAATCGGTGCGCACCGCACCCTTGATCTTGTCCTTCTCGAACGCGACCAGATCCACTTTTTCGTCGGCGATGGCCTTCAGCCGTTCGGCCTTGTGCGCCTCGTCCTCGTCCTTGGAATGGAGGAACTTGTGCGCCAGTTTTTCCACGCCCTCATAGCAGAGGAAGGCACCGCCGATCATCATCAGCGGGGTGATCGCCCATGGCAGCCAGGCGCTGATCGCCAGTGCCGCCGGCACCAGGATGGCCTTGTTGACCAGCGAGCCCTTGGCCACCGCCCACACCACCGGCAACTCCCGGTTGGCGTTGACGCCGGTCACCTGCTGCGCGTTAAGCGCCAGGTCGTCACCGAGCACGCCGGCGGTCTTCTTGGCCGCAACCTTGGTGAGGATGGAGACGTCATCCAGCAAGGCGGCAATATCGTCGAGCAGGGCAAACAGGCTGGCTCCAGCCATGGGTCACCGTAAGGTCATAGGTCAGGGGAAGGGGGATTCTCACTCATTCACGGTGCAATCGGGGCGGCCCGGCGCGCATTCACCCTTCTGCAACCCGCCAGCGGCGACACTGCGAACTCTGCCGACAAGGAGACAAGCGCTTGATGGAACCGACCAGCAGCGACAGCCCGACCACCGTGGGCGGCAACAGCCGACGCCAACAGATCGTGCGGCTGCTGCTGCGCTACCGCAACTCGGGCGTGTTTTCCGGCATCTCGCTGGATGGCGAAATCCCGCGCCTGGGCCGGCCCCCGGCCACCGGCAACCCCACCCAGTTCGTCGCCGACCTGGAGGCGCTGGGCACCACCTTCGTCAAGCTCGGGCAGGTGCTCTCCACCCGCCCGGACATGATCCCCCCCGAATACGTGGCCGCGCTGGAGCGCATGCAGGAGCAGGTTGCGCCGATTCCGGTCGAGCAGATCCGGGCGGTGATCGAGGAAGACCTGGGCGCGCCGGTCAACAAACTGTTTGCCTGGTTCGACCCGGAACCGCTGGGCTGCGCCTCCATCGCCCAGGTCCACCGGGCCGAGCTGCACGACGGCCGCGAGGTCGCCATCAAGGTGCAGAAGCCCGATATCGCCGCCCAGCTGCGATCGGATATCGGCGTGCTGCGCAGCTTCGCCAGCGCCGCCGACCACCTGACCCGGGTCGGCCGCAAGGTGCGGTTCTCCGACTGGCTGGGCGAGTTCGCCAAGACCCTGCGGATGGAGTTGGACTACGAAGCCGAGGCTGCCAACCTGGCACGCTTCGGCCAGCATCTGGCGCCCTACCCCGAGCTATGGGTGCCGCAGCCGGTGTGGGACCTGTGCGGCCGCCGCGTGCTGACGATGGAGCTGGTGCATGGCGTGCGCGTCGATGCCATCCCGCAGGTGCGCCGCACCGAGCAGTCGATGGTGCCGCTGGCCGCCGCCTTGGTGCGCGGCTATCTGGACCAGATCTTCGTGCATGGCGAAATCCACGCCGATCCGCATCCCGGCAACCTGCGGGTGACCCCACAGGGCCAGCTGGCGATCTTCGACCTGGGCATGGTGGCGCATGTGCCACCGCGGCTGCGCCAGCGCCTGCTCAAGGTATTGTTCGCCGCGGTGGATGGCCGTGGCGAGGAAGTGGCCGACGAGATCATCGGCATCAGCACCCGGCTTGAGGACTACGACGAGGAGCGCTACCTGCGCGAGACCGGGCAGATGATTGCCCGCTACGCCGCCAACGGCACCTTGTCCGAAGGCCATGTGGTGCTGGAGATCGTGCGGATTGCCACTGCCAGCAACCTGCGCACGCCACCGGAGCTGAGCCTGCTGGGCAAGGCCCTGCTCAATCTGGAAGGCGTATGCCGCTTCCTCGCCCCGGAAATGAAAACCCGGCGCGTGGTCGAAAAACAACTGCAGCATGTGATGCGCGCGCATTTCCGCAAATCCCTGTCGGCAGCCAACCTGGCCAGCGAGGCGATGGAACTGCAGCAGCTGCTGCGCAACGGGCCACGGCGCATGTCCGACATCCTCAGCCTGCTGGCCGAGAACCGGCTGCAGATGAAGGTCACCGGGCTGGACGAATCGCGGCTGATGGAGAACATCCAGAAGGTTGCCAACCGCATCGCCGCCGGCCTGATCACCGCGGCCCTGCTGCTTTCTTCCACCTTGCTGATGCGGGTGCCGACGCGCTGGAACCTGTTCGGCTACCCGGCCTTTGCGATGGTGTTGTTTCTGCTCGGTGTGTTCATTGGCCTGGGCCTGATCGTCAGCTCGCTGCTATTCGATCGCCGTACCCGCGCACGCGCGCGCGAAGAACGCGGCCACCGCTGAAGACGAACCAAGTCATGTAGCCCGGGTAAGCGCAGCGCACCCGGGACCACGCAACGCACGCACGAATACAGCAGCCGTGCGATCAAGTCTTGCTGATGGGATCAGTGCAAGGCATCACTTCGATCATCACCGCGCTGTGTGGGATTTCCATGTCCCGGGTGCGCTGCGCTTACCCGGGCTACGTCGCTGCATCACAGACGCTGGCTGCATAAGCAACACTGTAACCGCTTGAAACGCACACACTCTCACTGCACCTCACGGCGCACTTGCGCATCGCATTCAGCGCTATCAGCAGATCGCTGAATACAAGTCCGCTGTCCGAACATTTCAGTCAGGTTACGGCAGGCAACATCGCCAGACCTCCGCCACAGCACTGACACAGTGCTGTGGCAGGCGACAACGGCTGCGGCCGTTGTGCCCCTGTCTCCGCTACCCACGTGACCGCATGCATTGGATCATCTGGCTGTCTCTGGCAGCACTGTTTGTATTGTTGATGTTGTCACCCACCCTGGCACGGCTGAAGGCAGGCCTGCTCTCACTATTGTTGCTGGCCATGAGCGGCTGGTGGCTGATCGACCAGCTCAGCGGCGATGGCATCAACTCGGCCACGCTGTATCACCTGCGCAGCGACATGGAAGGCGCCGGTGTCGGCGACTTCAGTACCTACATCATTGGCTTCATCGCCCTGTTGCTGCTCTCGCTTACGCCCTTGCTGCTGCTGCGCGTGCGTCGCCTGCAGCTGCCGCGGCATGGTGCAGCGGTATTTGCCGGGTTCACCGCATTGCTGCTGAGCACCGTGCTGCTCAGCCCCCTGTATACCGATGCCAAGCGCATCCACCAGCAGATGCAGCCGGTGGATTACAGCGTGGTGGCGCCGGAGTACCAGTTGCCGTCCAAGCCCTTGGCACAACGTCCGAACATCGTCTGGATCTACGGCGAGAGCCTGGAACGCACCTATTTGAACGAGGCCGTGTTCCCCGGCCTGATGCCCAACCTCACCCGACTTGCCGGCGAAGGCCTGGATTTCCGCAACATCGCCTCGGCCGATGGCAGTGGCTGGACCATCGCCGGCCTGGTCTCATCCATGTGTGGCGTACCGCTGACAACTGCGCAGGGCGACGAGAACAGCATGGGGCGGATGGGCCGCTTCCTGCCCGAGGCCTTCTGCCTTGGCGACTATCTGAAGCAACAGGGCTATAGCAACCACTACCTGGGCGGTGCCAACGGCCAGTTCGCGGCCAAGGCCGACTTCCTGGCCTCGCACGGTTTTGACGATGTGCGCGACCTGGAGTGGTTCCAGCAGCAGAAGATCGCCAAGCAGCACTTCTCCAACTGGGGCGTGCACGACGACGTGCTGCTGGAGCGTGCCTACGAGCGCTTCCTCGAACTGTCCGCGCGCGGCCAGCCGTTCATGCTGACCGCACTGACCATGGACACCCACCATCCGGCCGGTCACCTGCCGGTGGCGTGCAGGAACACGCGTTATCGCAGCGCGCACGGCAACATCGGCCTGCTCAATGCACTCAAGTGCAGCGACAGGTTGATCTCGCGTCTGGTGGACCGCATCCGCAGCAGCCAGTTCGCTGACAACACGTTGGTGGTGGTGGCCTCCGATCACTTGGCCATGCCCAATGACCTGAGCCATGTGCTGGAACAGCAGCAGCGCGAGAACCTGTTGCTGTTCCTCGGCAACAAGCTGCAGCCGCGGCAGATCAACGTGCAGGCCGGCACCACCCTGGACTCGGGCGCCACCGCCTTGCAGCTGCTGGATCCGGCAATCGATGCGATTGGCTTTGGTCGATCGCTGTTGAACCCGCAGCGTCCGGCCAGTGCCAGCGTAGCCGCCACCGGCGGTGACCCCCAGGCCTACGCCCGCTACAGCGCCTTCGCGCGCTCGCTGTGGCTGGGCGAACAGACCCGCATGCTGCGGCTGGAACAGGACCAGCTGCTGGTGGGCGTGCAGAAAGTACAGCCACCGGTGTTGCTGGAATACGACCAGCAATGGGACCTGAAATCGGTGTACCTGGAGAACACCACACGCAAGTTCGAGGAAGCCGATCCGCAGCATCGCCTGGCCTATGTCGACCGTTGCACCGCATTTGAGGATGGCTCGGCTGATGGCCAGTGGTGCGCACTGCTGCTCGACAGCGACCAGGGCATGCGCCTGTACCGCGATGCGCAGCTGCGCCGTGGCATTGCCGTGGATGCGCCGCTGCAGGCCTTCAGCGGACCGCGTCCGAGCGTGCGTCAATCGCGCATGATCAGCCAGAAGCCGCGTCATGCAGGCCCCGGCCAGTACGTGCTGGAGCTGTACGCCGCCCAGCGGCCGACGCGCGCATTCTGGGTGGAAGCGGTGTCTTCCAAGCGCCAGGTGGTGGTGGCCCAGCAATGGGTGCAGGCCGACAGCGAGGGCCGCATCCGCATGCCGGTGGGCGTGGACCAGGAAATCGACGATCTGGAAATCCGCGCCTGGCTCAACCACGCCGAACAACTGGCCATCGACGACTACGCACTGGTCCCGGCCAGCGATCATCCGAGATCGTGACGAGGCGGCTTGGCTGTCTAGCTGTTTAGCTGTTTGTGGGAGCGGCGTCAGCCGCGAAGCTGGGAATGCTGCAGTTGCCTATGCACCTGCAATCTGATGGACCATCAGCTTCGCGGCTGACGCCGCTCCCACAAAACCTGTGGCCTATACAGCGAAGGCGCATGAAGCCGCTCCCTCGTAGGAGCGGCGTCAGCCGCGAAGCCGGGAAAGCTGCAGTTACCGATACACCTGCAATCTGATAGACCGTCAGCTTCGCGGCTTACGCCGCTCCCACAATTCAACAGCGCGCGATCACTGCTCCGGGTCGCGCACCAGATGGATATCGGTCGGCGTCACCAGCGCGATTCCAGCTGCGGCGCTTTGCTCCAGCAGGGCGAACAGCACATCACTGCGCGTGCCGTATACATTCCGCGCCGATGACACATAGGCAAAGCTGTTCACCGCCACCTGGCCGCCGCTGATCGAATCAATGAAGAACGACGGCGCCGGGTCGATCAGCACGCTTTCGTTGGCCGCGTAGATCCCCAGCAACAAGCTGCGCAACTGCCCCACGTTGGTACCCAGCGGCACCGAGAACTGCACCTGGATGCGGCCCAAGGCATTGGCCATGGTCATGTTGCGGATGGTCTTGGTGATCAGCTCCGAGTTGGGCACGATCAAGGTCGACCGGTCACCCACCTGGATCTCGGTCGAGCGCACCGAGATGCGACGGATATCGCCTTCCTGGTCGCCGATCTTGATCCAGTCGCCGATCTTCACCGGCCGCTCGGCCAGCAGGATCAGGCCAGACACGAAGTTCTGGGTAATGGCCTGCAGACCAAAACCAATACCGACCGACAAGGCACTGGCCAGCAAGGCCACCTTCTCGAAGCCGATGCCCAGTGCCGCCAGTGCCCACAACGCGGCCAGCACGATGCCCAGGTAATGGGCAACGGTGCTGATCGAATTGCGCGCACCGATGTCCAGCTCGGTCTTGGGCAGATAGGTATCCACCAACCAGCGCTGCACCACCTGCATCAATGCCAAGCCCAATGCCAGCACCAGCACCGCACTGAAGATCGATCCCGGGGTCAGCACGCTGCCGCCGATCTTGATGCCGGCGGACAGGCGTTCCAGCCAGTTGTACAGCGCACTGACATTGCCGAACGGTGCAACGAAGGCGGTGACGCCCAGCATCACCAGCGCAAGCCGTGAAGTGGCCGACAGCAATACCCCGGCCTGCTCCAGGCGGCTGGCCGACAAACCGGTGGACAGCCGCAGCATGCGCCCGACCGCGCTGTCCGGCGCCAGCAGCCACAACGCGAAGTCATCGGCAAAACGCGTCAGCAAGGTGGTCGCCAACACGATCACCGAGCCCCACACCATCTGCTGGGCGACGAACATGGCGAAGTTGAGGTAGCCCAGCAAGGTTGCCACCAGCGCGGCGGAAATGCTCAGGTAGCCGCCCAGCCGGGCGACGATCAACCAGCCGCTGCGCGGTGCCCGCGGCGTGCGCCCGCTGTTCGTATCCTCCTGCTCCAGCCGCGCCGCCTCGGCCGCGCGGCGCCGGTGCAGGCCGGCCAGCGTGGCCAGCATGCTCATGATCAGCACCACGTAGGTGAGCGCGATCAGGCCATCCAGGGTCACCGTACCAACCGCCGAGGTACGTGCCGCACGATTGACCTCGCGCAGCAGCATGGTCAGCCAGGTCAGGCTGGCCGCGCCCCAGGCGAAGCGGCGCAGGCGTGCAGCGGCCACATCATCGATATCCAGCAGACGCCAGGTGGGCCGCGATGGCACCAGCAGGCAGGCCGCGACCGCACCGATGAAGGCGGCAACAAAGGTCGCGATGACAAAGGTATTGGCCACCGACTCCAGCCGTGGCGCGATTGCATCGATGGCCTGCAGGCTGGTCACCAGCACCTTCGCCGCCAGCCCCGGCAGCAGGGTGCCGACCAGCAGCAGCCATACCGCAAGCCCGGTACGGCGCAGGCGCCCGGCCGGCGCACGCTCGGAAGCGGCATAACGGCGACCCAGATGACGCAACCAGATGCGCAGCGGGAACAGCATCAGCAACGCCAGCGACGCACCCAGCAAGGGAACGCCCCAGCCTTCCTTGCCCACTGCCTTCAGCAGCGCCGTACTGGCCTGCCGGTACAGGGAGTGGAAGCGGTTGTAGTCATCGGGCAGATGTTCGGCAAACTCGCGCCACAATGCCGGTGACAAGGGTGAGCCCACCTTGCGGCCGAGCTGCTCGCCGAACTGCTGCGCACGGGTTTTCTCGATCGACTCGTTGGCCTGCTTGGCCTCCTCGGCCAGCAGCTTGCCGCGCTTGATATCGGCATCGATCTGGCTGCGCTGCTGGTCCAGCAGCTTGCGCTGGCGGGCGATGTCGGGTTCTTCGCCGGCTTCCGGCGCCGGCCCCAGCTGTTCGATACGGGCATCGAGCTGGTTCAACTCCGGTTGCAGGGCCACCACGCTGGCCTCGGCATCACGCTGCGCCTGGCTGGCGCGTTCGGCCAGCGTCTTCAGGGTTTCCGGGGCATCGGCATCATTGACCGCACGCTGGACCGCCTCGATCGCACGCGAAGCCTGTTCGATACGGGCCTGTGGGCTGGACTCGGCGGCCACCGTAGGCGCCGCCGCCAGCGCAGTACCGCTGGCAAACAGGCCAGCATGGGCCACCAGAAAAACAAACAACAGCGCGCGCAGGAAACGTTGGGCAGGCAAGGCAGGGCACCGGATCGCGCGGACTACCGCGCCTGCCGGGAACTATATGTCAGCACGCGTTCACATCCTGCAAAAACAGCGCTCATTCCTCAGTATTTCAACGCCAGTTCGGCGATGTGGCTGCGGTTGAGCTCGTAGATTTCCTGGAACTCTTCCTCGGTCAGTTCGTCCGGCGCATACACCGCCACCTGCTCCCATACCTGGGTGGTGGACAGCGGCTGGCGGGGGCCGGCACGCAATGAAAAACCATGCCCTTCGTACTCGACCACCTCGGGCACCTGCTGCCAACGCTCACGCGCATAGCGGTTCTGCCCCTTGAGCAGGATCACGACAAACATGGAGAACTCCCGTCTTCGGATGCGGCCAGCCTAGCGCAGCCATGTTTGCCCGGCGCGAAGAAAGCGCAGCGGCGATGGCACCGATTCAGTGAATGGCAAATCGACCTGGCCGGCACGGCGCCTTAACCGGCGGTGGCCTATAGCTGGTGCCCCGCGCAGCCCCCTGCGCCACAGCCGAAGAGGTCACCCATGACTCAACACTCCTCCCTGGCAACCGTTCCACACGTGGATCTGCAACGCTATCTGGGCACCTGGTATGAGGTGGCGCGCCTGCCGATGCGGCATGAGCCCGAAGACGCCACCGACATCAGCGCCCACTACTCGCTCAACGAAGATGGCAGCGTGCGAGTGCAGAACCGCTGCCTGCGTGGCGGCAACCTGGAAGAGTCGATTGGCCAGGCCAAACCCATCGATGACAGCAACAGCAAACTGGAAGTCAGCTTCCTGCCCGAGGGCCTGCGCTGGATCCCCTTCACCAAGGGCGACTACTGGATCATGCAGCTGGACGCGGCCTACACCACCGCGCTGGTCGGCAGCCCGGACCGCAAATACCTGTGGCTGCTCGCGCGCCTGCCGCAGATGGATGCCACCACCCGCGACCATTACATCGCTTATGCGCAGCAGCAGGGCTTTGATACCGGGCCGCTGATCCATACCCCGCACACCGGCCACCCGACCGGCTGAGTCCGGCTGCAAACGGCGCGGAGGCCGGCATGGACCTGAAAAGTGGCTACCCGTTCTGGGCTGTCCGCAACGGCCTGCTGCAGGCCTTCCCGCCCTTGCAGCAGGATCTGCGCTGCGAGGTGGTGGTGATCGGCGCCGGCATCACCGCCGCGCTGATCGCCGATCAACTGCTGCAGCACGGCCATGAGGTCGCGGTCATCGAGCAGCGCGATGTCGGTTGGGGGTCCACCGCCGCCAGCACCGCGCTGCTGCAGTACGAAATCGACACGCCACTGCGTGAGCTGGCAAAACGCTACGGCCTGGACGCGGCCCTGCTGGCCTACCGTGCCTGCGCGCGGGCAATCGAGCAACTGCAGGAGCTGGCCGCGGACGTAGGCGATGTCGATTTCCGCAACGCGCAGAGCCTGTATTACGCCAGCCGGCGCCGGCACCTGCGGCCGCTGCTGGAAGAATTCGAGCTGCGCAGCCAGCATGGTTTCGCGGTGGACTGGCTCGATGCCGAAGGCGTTGCCAATGACTATGGCTTCGCCGCGCCCGGCGCGATCCTCAGCACGCCTGCGGCGAGCATGGACCCCTACCGGATGGCTTACCGCCTGCTCGGGCGCGTGCAGGCGCAGGGCGGCCGGGTCCATGACCGCTGCCGCGTGGATCATGTGCAGAGCAACGCCAAAGAAGTACATCTGCACACCAGCGACGGCATCAACATCCGCTGCCGGCACCTTGTGATGGCCGCCGGTTACGCCAGCCAGCGCTGGCTGCAGCAGCGGGTGGCGCGCAACCGCAGCAGCTACGCCTTCGTCACCGATCCCTTGCCCGCCGATGCGCTGGGGCCACTGCGCCACACCCTGCTATGGGAAACCGCCCGCCCCTATCTCTACCTGCGCAGCACCGCCGACAACCGTCTATTGATTGGCGGCGAGGACGATGCGGTGGACGTGCCGTTGCGTCGCGATGCACAGGTTGATCGCAAGGCAAAGCGCCTGGCCGGCAAGGTCGCCAAGCTGTTCCCGCATCTATCGATCCAGCCTACCTTCGCCTGGGCCGGCACCTTTGCCGAAACCGCAGATGGCCTGCCGTTCTTCGGCCCGCATCCGCAATGGGGGCCGCGCGTGCACTTCGCCATGGCCTACGGCGGCAATGGCATCACCTATTCGATGATCGGCGCCGATCTGGTCCGCGCCGCCATCGAGCGACGCCGGCACCCGCTGGCGCAGTTGTTCTCCTTCCAACGGCTGGATTGAGGCAGCCGCCACCGGCAGGCGACAGCCATCATTCAAATCATTTCTGCTAGCGTTCAGGCTGGCTCACCATCACGGTGTGGCCCTGTAGCGGAGCGGTTGCACCATGATCCGAACATTCCTATCTGCGGTACTGCTGCTGGCCCCGGCCGTGGCCATGGCGCAGGACACCGCAACCGCACCGGGCGGCCTGGACCTGAGCGTGCCGCAGGCGCCGCTGCGCTACCTGGGCGAGACCGACTACAAGGGCGATGCACCGGGCACCTACTACGGCGACAAGAGCGGCCCTGCCCCGCGCAAGGACCAGCCCGGCGCCCAGGTGATGGATGACAAGTTGCAGGTACATGGCGCGGTCAGCGCCGGCATGGGCTATTCCAAGGGCTACGGCAACAGCAACTGGCAGGCCGTGGACCTGAACCTGGGCAAGAACTACAACAACGACGAAGGCGAAAGCCGCCGCGTCAACCTGAACATCCACATGAGCAAGAGCGAAGGCCCCGGCCCGTATGGCTATGGCCCGGGTCCCGGCTTCGGCCCCGGCCCCTGGGGCGGCTGGTAAGCCCACCGCTGCCCCGCGCCGCTCAGCTGCTGGCGCGCATCCACAGGCAATCCAGCGCATCCAGCGCGATATGCACGAGCAGACCGATGCCGAACAGGCGGGTCCGCTTGGGCAGGGTCAAACCGGCATACAGCACGATGGCCGGCGCGGTATGCAGCGGGTGGAAGCCGATGCTGCAACGGCCCGGGGCGTAGATCGGGTCGGCCAGCAGGTGGTCCAGATCGATCACCCAGCCCAACAACAGCAGCATCCAGGCCTTGCCGAACTGCGGCCGCCAGAACAACCAGGCCAGCAAGGCCGGCACCGCCACATGCAGGCACAGGTGCAGGATGGCGCGCAGGCTCATGGCCTTGCCCCCTGCTGCGAGAGGCCAACGGCAGCCGGGACGGGCAGGTGCTGATCAGGTGCTCGATGACGCATGCGGGCTGTTCTGGCTGAACCAGCGTCGATTGTAGGCCGGGGCGGCCGGGGCGCGGCGTTACACTATGCCCCCGCCGGCAGTTCCGCCGCGGTGGTTCCGGAGTGGCAATGATCAACAACGACGTACTGCGCAGCATCCGCTACATGCTCGACCTCAGCGACAGCATGGTGGTGGACACCATTCACTTGGCCGATCCCAGCTTCGAGGTGGATGCGGCACAGGTGCACGATTTCCTGCGCAAGGACGACGAGCCGTTGTTTGAAGCCTGCCCGGACGCGGTGTTGTCGCGTTTTCTGGACGGCCTGATCTACCACTACCGTGGCCGCGACGAATCGCAGCCGCAGCGCCCGCCGGAAAAGCGCATCACCAACAACATCGTGCTGAAGAAGCTGCGCGTGGCCTTTGAACTGAAGGACATGGACATGCATGCGATCTTCGAGGCGGCGGGCTTCCCGATGTCCAAGCCGGAGCTGTCGGCATTGTTCCGCCAGCCGGACCACAAGAATTACCGCGAATGCGGCGACCAGGCCCTGCGCAACTTCCTCAAGGGCCTGACCCAGCGCGTGCGCCCGGCGTAAGGTTCGCTGCGGCCGCTCCCCTGCTTTCTTGCTTGTGGGAGTGGCGTAAGCCGCGAAACAACGAATGCTGCAGCCCGCAAAGGCTTGGCTTCGGCGGGGATAGCGCAAACCGCTGCTTCGAAAACAATTGTGGCTTCGCGGCTTACGCCGCTCCCACAAAAGCCGTCTTGGACGCGCCCGATCCGGCGCTTACAGAATCCGGTAAACGCGGGCCTTGGGCAGGTCTTCATCCACCTGCAGGAACCAGCGCCCGGCGATGCCGGGGATCACTTCGATTTCAGGCGACTGCAAGGTAGTGCGCAGGCGCATCTGGCCCTTGAGCACCTTCCACTGCTGGCCATTGGCCAGCACGAACACCGTGCCCGGCTCCCAACCTTCCACCGCGCCCTGCACCTGGCTGTGCACCGGGCCTTCCTCCAGGCCGATCTGCATGGGGGCAGGCGTGGGTGTGGCGGCAACGGCGGCAACCGGTGCGGTTTCGCTGAGCATGCGATTGAGCAGCTGCAGCTGCTGCGCGCTCAGCCCGACCTGCTGAAGCTGCTCGGCGCTCAGGCGCTGCTCCAAGGGCAGGTAGTCGCGCTGCTTGCTCCAGGCCAACGGGGTGATCGACAGCAGGGTTGCGGCAAGCAGCAGGCGGGTTTTCATGCTCAAGGTCCTTCCGGCCGATGCCGGTTGAGGCGCACTTTGCTGCAGTTTGGTTACGGCTTGGTTACATGCGCCAGAGCAGGAGCTTGCCCTCACCCCAACCCCTCTCCCGTAAACGGGAGAGGGGCTAGCATTGCGTCGGCTCGTAGTGCACCAGCCCCTCTCCCGCGCACGGGAGAGGGCGCGCATTGCTTGCGCTCGGAGTGCATTAGCCCCTCTCCCGCCTGCGGGAGAGGGGTTGGGGTGAGGGGAAGCTTCTAGCTAGAAAACCAAAGACCAAAAACCAAAAAAAGGCCCGGCATACGCCGGGCCTTTTTTCGCTACCTGACGCCAAAGCGCCTTGTGCGTATTACCAGCTGAAGCGCGGACCCACGGTCCACTGCTTGTCACCGTTGTTGAACATCTTGATGTCGCCATTGATGCCCCAGTTCTGGTTCAACTTCACCTGGCCACCAAGGCGGCCGTAGAAGTCACCTTCCGGGCTGATGCCGTGCTTCTTGCTGAAATCTTCGTAGCCAGCCATTGCATACACTTCGGCATGCTTGCCGAAAGCGGTGCGGATACCGGCTTCAGCGCTGTAGCCGTTGAAATCCAGGCCCTGGGCAAACTTTTCGTCGTACTTTTCGTAAGCCACGCGAGCAACGAAGTCGGTGGTCGGGGCGATTTCCTTGTTGAAACCGGCACCGACGCGCCACTGGTCGACGTCAAGGTTGGTGTGCGAGATTTCCTGACGGGTGTATTCGCCAAAAGCGTGGAAATTCGGCAGGAAGGCGTAGGAACCCTTCACACCCCAGCCTTCGGCCTTGCCGTCAGCCGAGGTCTTGGCGTAGTCGGCTTCGGCATAGTTGTAGGACAGGCCGTCAGCAGCAGAAGCGGCGAACGGAAGGGCGGCAACCAGCGCCAGGGCAATCAACGAAGTCTTCATGGGTACTACCTCTGCATTACTGAGCTTGATGGCACGACAGCAAAGAGCTGTCTGCGTCCGGATGTAAGTTTTCCGTTAGTCGCCCCAACAAACCCTGAAACAGCCCATGCAATAAAACGTCGATTTTTGGCTTCTATTCAGGCGATTTCTGGCACGCGCGGGGCGCGTGCACGTTGAATCGCATTCATTTAAGCAAATACACGCAATATTCAGCGTGCGCGTTTACCCGCCGCAACGCCGCCAAAGGTGGTCGGCAAGGCCGCGTCGTGCAGGGGCACGCCGGTCTCGATGTCACGCAGGATCGGGCAATCCGGGCGCTCGTCGCCGGCGCAGCAGTTGGCCAATGCCTGCACCGTCTGCACCATGTCCTGCAGCTCGGCGATGCGCTGCTGGAGCACCTGCACGTGCTCCAGCGCCATGCGCTTCACATCGGCACTGTGCCGCGAGCGGTCGCGCCACAGCTCCAGCAGTTCACCGATGCGCTCCACGCTGAAGCCCATGTCGCGCGAGCGCTTGATGAAGCCCAGGGTGTGGATGTCGCGTGGCGTATACACCCGATAACCGGCATCGGTGCGTGCCACCGGCCCGACCAGGCCGGTGTCCTCGTAATAGCGGATCATCTTGGCCGAGATGCCGGTGGCCTTGGCGGCCTGGCCGATGTTCATGCCTTCATCCATCATCATCGCTCCTCACGCCTCGCTCTGTGGTGCACGGAAGCGCTTCAACCGCAGCGCATTGCCAAGCACGAATACCGACGACAAGGCCATCGCACCAGCCGCGAACACCGGCGACAGCAGGATGCCCCAAACCGGATACAACGCACCGGCAGCAACCGGAATCAGCGCGGTGTTGTAGGCGAAGGCCCAGAACAGGTTCTGGCGGATATTACCCATCGTCGCCTTGCTCAGCGCGATGGCGTTGGGAACGCCCTGCAGGCTGCCCGACATCAGCACCACGTCGGCGGCCTCGATCGCCACATCGGTACCGGTGCCGATCGCCATGCCGACATCGGCCTCGGCCAGTGCCGGTGCATCGTTGATACCGTCGCCGACATAGGCCAGGCGGCCGTGTGCGGCCTTGAGCCGGCGCACCGCATCGACCTTGCCTTCCGGCAGTACTTCGGCCACCACCTCGTCGATGCCCAGCTGACGGGCGATGGCTTCGGCGGTACGGCGGTTGTCGCCGGTGATCATCGCCACCTTCAGGCCCAGCGCATGCAGGCTGGCGATGGCGGCACGGGTGTCGTGCTTGATCGGGTCGGAGACGGCGATGATCGCCGCCAGACGGCCGTCCAGCGCGGCATACAGCGGGCTCTTGCCCTCCTCGCCCAAGCGCTGCGCATCGGCGGCAAACACCGTCACGTCCAGGCCGAGTTGCTGCATGAAGCGATCCGCGCCCACTTCCACGCGCACGCCGTCCACGTTCGCACGCACGCCATAACCGGTCACCGATTCGAACGCATCCACGGCCGGCAGCTGCAGGCCTTCCTGCTGCGCGGCAGTGACGATGGCGCGGGCAATCGGATGCTCGGAGCGGTCTTCCACCGCCGCCACGCGCGCCAATACATCGCCGCGCTGGAAGCCTGCGGCCAACTGCAGATCGGTCAGCAGCGGGCGGCCCTCGGTCAGGGTGCCGGTCTTGTCCACCGCTACCACCTGCGCTTCCTTCAGCAGCTGCAGCGCCTCGCCCTTGCGGAACAGCACGCCCAGCTCGGCACCACGGCCGGTACCGACCATGATCGAGGTCGGCGTGGCCAGGCCCATCGCACACGGGCAGGCAATGATCAGCACCGCCACCGCATTGACCAGGCCGAAGGTCAGCGCCGGATCCGGGCCGAAGATCAGCCACACCGCGAAGGTCAGCACCGCCAGCACCATCACGATCGGCACGAACCAAAGAGTGATGCGGTCGACCAGGGTCTGGATCGGCAGCTTGGCGCTCTGCGCCTGTTCCACCAGGCGGATGATCTGCGCCAGCACCGTTGCCCCGCCTACCGCGGTGGCACGCACGCCGAGCGCACCGGTCTGGTTGACCGTGCCACCAATGACCGTGCTGCCCGGCGCTTTCTGCACCGGCACCGGCTCACCGCTGATCATCGATTCGTCGACGTAGCTTTCGCCGTCCACCACCTCGCCATCCACCGCGATGCGTTCGCCGGGGCGCACATCGATCACGTCGCCACTGACGATCTGCGCCAGCGGCAGTTCAACCACGCTGCCATCGCGGCGCACGCGTGCGGTCTTGGCCTGCAGCTTGAGCAGGCGCTTGATCGCCTCGGAAGTGCGGCCCTTGGCCTTGGCCTCCAGCACGCGGCCGAGCAGGATCAAGGTAACGATCACCGCCGCCGCTTCGTAGTACACGTTCACCGTGCCGGCCGGCAGCAGCCGCGGCAGGAAGGTGGCCACCAGCGAGAAGCCATACGCGGCCAAGGTGCCTACCGCCACCAGCGAGTTCATGTCCGGTGCGGCGCGCAGCAGTGCCGGGATGCCCTTCTGGTAGAAACGGCGGCCCGGGAAAACCAGGACCAGCGTGGTCAGCACGAACTGCAGCAGCCAGCTGTTCTGGGTGCCCAGGGTGGCGGCGATGTAGTGATGGAACGCCGGTACCAGGTGCGCGCCCATTTCCAGCAGGAACACCGGCAGGGTCAATGCCGCCGCCAGCCACAGGTCACGCTTGAGCACGCGCAGTTCCTCGGCATGCCGCTGCGCCTGCTGGTCCTCGTTGCTACCGGCGCTGCCAACCACGCTGGCCGTGTAGCCGGCCTTGCTGATCGCCGCCAGCAGCGCCTCGGGCTCCGCACTGCCCTGCACGCTGGCGCGCTCGGTGGCCAGGTTGACGCTGGCCGACTGCACACCGGGCACCGCCTTCAGCGCGCGCTCGACACGGCCCACGCAGGACGCACAGGTCATGCCTTCGATCAGCAGCTCCAATGCCTGCGTGGCGGGTGCGCTGACCTCGTAGCCGGCCTTGTGGATGGCCTGCACCAGCACCTCACGCGGCACGCTGCCGTCGGTTTGGACGGTGGCCCGCTCGGTGGCCAGATTGACGCTGGCCTGGCTGACCCCGGGGATGGCCTTGAGCGCACGCTCGACGCGGCCCACGCAGGAGGCGCAGGTCATGCCTTCGATCGTCAGATCCTGGCTGCGGGGGCCGGAATCCGGATTGTCCGGGCGGGGGCTGCTGCTCATCGGCACATCTCCATTTCATGGTCTGGAGCCACCTTAAAGCTTCCAACGATGGGAGGGTCAAGCACGGATCGAGCGCTTGACCTTGCCATCATGGGAAGGTCCAAGCTGCTCCCACCCCAACGGAGAAACCCCATGAAACTGCATATCGAAAGCATGACCTGTGGTGGCTGCGCCCGCAGCGTGACCGCCGCGCTCAAGGCCGTGGACCCCACCGCGACGGTGGAGATCGACCTGCCCGGCAAGAATGTGAAGATCGAATCCAGCCAGCCGGTGGAAAGCTTCACCAAGGCCCTGGAAGAAGCCGGCTTCCCGCCGCGCTGATCCTTGTCTGTGGGAGCGGCGTCAGCCGCGAAGCTGATGCCGCTTCCGTTCGCGGCTTTCCAGGACCGTCATGGATTGTCAGCTTCGCGGCTTATGCCGCTCCTGCAAACCAACCAATCCGCAACCGCGTCAGCGCGCGCGTTTCCAGACTTCCCGTTCCACCCGGCGCTCGCCGTCCCAGCGCTCCAGCGTCCACACATCACCTTCCAGCGTGTAGCGGAAGCTGTAACTGCCGCCATTTTCCAGCGGGTAGGACGCCATCAACGGCGTTTCCACGTACTGGCCTGCGTCGCTGCGATAAGTGCCTGAGCCACCGGCCCAGAACTTGCCGTCGCTGGTGGTGGTGAAGGCGAACCGGCCATCGCCCAATATCTTGGTGCCGGCCAGCTTCTGGCTGGCGTAATCCACCACTGCACCTTCCGGGTTGATGAATTCCCCGGACTGCAGCTGCCAGGCACCTTGCAGGCCATCGGCGCCATGCGCGCTGGCCGCGCCCAGCAACAGTACCGCGGTGGCGAAAGAACGCAGCAGCATCGGCAACTCCAGATCAGGTCGGGTCCGCATTGTGCGCATTGGCAAGCCAACAGTGCCAATACCGGTGCATCGGCAACCTTTGCCTGCGCCAGCGCGGCGCTATCATTGCCGCCATTACAGGAACCAACGGCGGCCCCATGCAGACCCTACTCACCCCGGTATCGATTGGCGAGTTGATCGACAAGATCACCATCCTCGAAATCAAGGCCGAGCGCATCCGCGACACTGCCAAGCTGGCCAACGTCCGTACCGAGCTGCAGGGCCTGTGGCCGCTGTGGTTGGCGCAACAGGAGGCACGTCCGACGCTGGGCGCGCTCAAGGACCAACTCAAGGCCATCAACGAGCGCATGTGGGAGATCCAGGACCGGCTGCGCGAGAAGGAAGCCGCGCAGGATTTCGGTGCGGAATTCATCACCCTGGCGCGAGGCGTTTACGGCACCAATGGTGAACGCATCGTGGTGAAGAACGAGATCAACCGCCTCGCCGGTTCGGCGCTGGTTGAAGAAAAGCAGTATCAGGGCGAGTAAGCCGCTCGGTGCCCGCCCCACCTGTAGAGCCGAGCCATGCTCGGCTGAGGCTTTACCGGTGACGCCCCTGCCGAGCATGGCTCGGCACTACACCCCTCCCTTTCGCGCAGCGAAGGGGGGGAAGAAGGCCTGCTTGCGCGCCACTGGCGCGCGGCCTGATGAACGACCGAAGGCTATGCCTTCGGGCCGGACGGGTTGGGGAGGGGTGCTTTTGGCCGCCAACGCAAAGCTTCAAGCAAAAGCCAACCCCCTCCCAACCTCCCCCTTGGCTGCGCCAAAGGGGAGGAGCAGAGCAGCCACCCCCTTTGCTGCTATTGCCGCAGCAATCAAAACGCCAGCTGCGCCCACAGACCGGCTTCGTGGCTTTCCTTGCGCGCGGTGGCCGTTTCCTGGGTGATCTGCTTGCCGACTGCGGCCAGGCGCAGGTATTTGTTCGGCTTCCACTCCACGCCGACCAGGTGATAACGCTCGCGGTTGAGCGGATTGATATCCAGGCTCATCCGGGTTTCTTCGTGACGGGTGAACACGGCGTACTGCGGGCTCAGCTGATAGCTGCCCCACACCGACCAACCACGCTGGTCGTCACTGCCCGGCTTGACCACGCGGGTCCAATCTTCGGCATAGAAGTACTGCGCACCAATCCGGCCACGCTCGCCCACCCAGCTGGCCATCGCATTCCAGCGCTGTGCGGTGTGTTCGCGCGGCATGTCACCGGAGTCCAGCGCGCGGGTGCCGCGGTAGCCGCCCAGCGCCAACTCCACGCCCTTGGCCGCTGCCCAGCCAACCCGCACCTCGACATCGGGGTGATCGCCCAGACGCGGCTTCTGGTAGCCACCACCGGTGACCACCGAGGCGGCGTACGTGAAATCACCACGCGTGTACTGGCCGTGCACGCCGTAATCGGCCGCATTGCCCATCTTGCTGCGGGTGATCAACGCACCATCGACATAGCGGTAACCATCACGTGCCGACTCCTGCTGGATCCACGGCAGCGGCGCGTTACCGAAACGCAGCCACGTACCCTTGCCGAAGCTGCGCTGCAGGTAGGCGTGGCGCAACCACACATCGGTGGGGTCGCTGTTGCGCAGCCACTGCACATCGGTGGTCACCTGCGCCGTCCAGTTCTGGTTGAAGCGATGATCGACGGTGATGAAGGTACGCTTCAGGTCCATCGCCAGGCCTTCATCAGCGCTGACAACACCATCGCGGTCGAGCTGGCTGGCATTGACGAAGATCTGCGCCGATACCTTGGTCGCCGGCGTGGCGTCCTGCGCCCAGGCCAAGCCCGGCAGGCAGAGCGCGGCCAGCGCGCTGGCCAGTGCATTACGGGAAACAAACTGCATCACAACTCTCCTGATGCCAGCCGCAGCTGGCGTTATGCGGTCAATCGCGTACCTGCACGAACACTGTCGCAGAGCCAGGCATCGGCCCTGCCGGCGACGTCCGGCTGCGGTTGCGGGGGGAAGCAAGCACCACATCCAGCGCCGCCTGCCGTCCCGCCGAGTGATCAAGGCGGCTGCGGCTGCGGGACGGGAGGTGTTTGAACAAGAATGCCGTTCTGGAGCAGCGCGGTGGTGCCGCAGCCGCTGTTGAACGGGGCATCCCCCGATAGCGGCGGCGATCGGCATTCATTGAACCCGCAGACTGCATTCTGCCGATTCCTGTCCAGTCCGCTGACATACCGGCCTTTGCCTGCGCCGGCCATTGCCGCGGTTTCCCCGCCACGCTAGCCCGCCTCCCGGCCGCCATCAGCGGCCCTGCCCACACTGCACGCTTGTTCATATTCCTTGCCGTTACCGAACGATGCCATTGTCGGCAAGCGCCGGTAGCGCATCCCTGATGAAAATCAATCCAGTCCGGATCGTCCGCTACTGCGCGGCAATGCCGGGCCAGATTCGCTTCCATCTGTGCGCCATGCCGCATAAAAACCGGCTGCGGCTGGCATCGCCGCAACTGCAGACGGCGGATTTTGCACGACCGCAACATTGCCGGGCGCACAATTGGCTTCGCCCACTCCGCCGTTGCCCCCACAACGCGGCCGCCATGGCCGCCGCTCCCGCGAGGTTCGCCATGTCCTACGTCGATGGTTTTCTGGCCGCCGTGCCACTGGCCAACAAGGCCAAGTTCATCAAGCACGCACACACCGCCGATGCGCTGTTCATCGAGTTCGGTGCGCTGCGCGTTACCGAGTGCTGGTCCGATGACGTGCCGCATGGAACGCTGACCGACTTCTACCGCGCCGTGCAGGCCAAGGACGATGAGGCGGTGGTGTTCTCGTGGATAGAGTGGCCGGACAAGGCCACGCGCGACGCCGGCATGCGCAGGATGATGGAGGACCCGCGCATGGACCCGGCCACCAACCCCATGCCCTTCGATGGCAAGCGCCTGGTCTACGGTGGTTTCCTGCCAGTACTGCACCTGGGCGAGTAAGCGCCTGCGCATGGCGCGGGCAATGAAAAGGCCAGGACGTTGCCTGGCCTTGTTGGACGTTGTGTGGCAGCGCTCAGCTGTCGCTGCGCGCCATCTGCGGCGCCTGCAGCATTACCGTTTTCATCGAAAGGCATTCCGGGCATACCCGTTCCAGCACTTTGATCACCGGTGCGTAGACCGCCTTGCACTTGGTGCACTGGACGCGTCCAGTCATATTGGCTTCCATGAGCCTCCCTCTTGTTGCATTCCAAGCTGCCTATATGGCGCTGAAACCCTGCATTTCAAGGGCTGAGGCTGAACCCGATGCGGCGCGGTGCCGCATCGGGCAGGCAACTTCACCTTGTCAGCGGCCGCCGCCGAGCACCAACAGCACAAGCAGCAGTCCCAGCACAGCGCCCAGCACCGTGAAGAAAATCTTCCACGCGCTGTAAGGGCGCTCACCGGCCAGTGCACCGGTATAGCCATTGGCCAGCACCTGGTAGCTGCGCGCGCCATAGGTGTAACTGACCAGCCACACCGGCACCAGGATGTGCTTGAAGGTGCGCTTGCTGTAAGTGGCCTGCACCTGCAGGTTGCGCTGGGTATCGCCGGGCACCTGTTCGGAACACAGGTAGCGGGTCTGCTCCTGCATGCGCTCCTGGCCCTGCTCCGCTGCCTGGCGCAGATCCACCTGGTAGCGCTCCACCGTCCAGCCACGTACGAACTCCGGCGTATACGGTTTCAGGTCAGTGCTGGTCGGGAACCGGCCGATCTTGGCCAGCAACTCCGGATGCACACCTACCGTGCCCGGCACCAGCTCGTCGTCGAAGAAGTGCTGCAGCGAACCAGACGCCGGCACCCAACGCGTGCGCCGCTCCTGCCGGGTCTGGGTATTGCCCTTGGAATCGCGGTAGCTGACGGTGACGTAGTAGTAATGCCCGGCCTCGGCGGTCCAGCGCGCGGACACCTGCGCATCGAACGTCCAGTAAGGCAGGTACATGCCCTTGAGCGTGTCGGTCAGCGCCGCGCGCTTGAGCTTGCTTGGCGCGAACCAGCGCGTGCCGTACCACTGGCGGATGATGTCGCGCACCTGGCCGTCGCTGATCTTGAACGGCAGCACGCTCTGCGGGGTGATCGCATCGCCCAGCGATTCATGCGCGATGATCGAGGGCGAACCGCAGAATTCACAGCGGTCGGCCACCCTGCCATCGACGAACACCGAGATCGCATGGCAGCTCTGGCATTGCACCTCGCGCGGTTGCCCGCCATAGCCACGCTGCTCGGCCGGGGTGGCAGCCATGCTCTGCAGCATGCCAACCACACCGCCCTGCTGCAGTGGCGGCAACGGCGGCGGCATGGCTGCCTGTGCATCCATCCGCGACAAGGCCTCCAGCAGGTCCAGCTCGACCACGCCGGCACTGCCATCGCCCACACCCTCGGCCGCCTCCGACAGCGGCACGATGGTGCCGCAGTAGGGGCAGGCCAAAGCCTGTTTGGCGGCATTCCACTGCAGATCCCCACCGCATTCCGGGCAGGGATGTTTGCCAACTGTTGCGTTGTTCATCAGCCGCGCAGGAACTCTTCAAGTGCGGAACGGGCAATACGGGTGGCATTGCCGATCTTGCGTGCCTTCAGGTCACCGGCGGCAATCGACGCCATCACGTCTTCCACCGACACCGACAGCGCCTGCGCGGCCTGTTCCGGGGTCAGCACATCCAGCAGCGGCGCATCGCCGCCGGCCGGCGGCAACGGCGGCGGTACTGCCGCACCCGGCACCACCGGCGCGCCGCTCTGCATGTTGCGCATCATTTCCTGGGCCATGCCGAAGCCCATCGCCATCTGTGCCGGCACCGCAGCGGCGGCGGCACCTTCGCCGCCCTCGCCCATGCCATGGCCCATCTGGTATTTGACGTAGTCGTTGAGGTTGCCGATCACGCCCATGCTGGAGCGCTTGTCGATGGCCTGCTCCACTTCCGGCGGCACCGACACGTTTTCCAGGATGAAGCTGGTGATCTCGATGCCGTACTTTCCGGACATGGCCGGGTTGATCAGCGGCATCAGCGCCTCGCCCAGCTCGGAGTAGCGCGAGGCCACGTCCAGCGCCGGCACACCGGCCTTGGCCAATGCCTCGGTGAACACGCTGACGATGCGCGAACGCATGGTGTCGGCGAACTCGTCCAGGCGGAAATTCTGGTCGGTGCCGGCCACTTCCTTGAGGAACCTGGGCGGATCGACGATGCGGAAATCGTAGGTACCAAACGCGCGCAGGCGGACCACGCCAAAATCGGCGTCGCGCATCATCACCGGATTGGCGGTACCCCATTTGTTGCCGGTGAACAGGCGCGTATTGAGGTAATAGACATCGCACTTGAACGGCGATTCAAAGCCGTACTTCCAGCCCAGGATGGTGGACAGCACCGGAATGTTCTGGGTGCTCAGCGTGTGCTTGCCCGGGCCGAACAGATCGGCGTACTGGCCGGCAGCGACGAACTGCACCATCTGCGACTCGCGCACGATCAGCTGCGCGCCGTTCTTGATCTGGCGGTCCTCGTCGGGCCAGCGGTAAGACAGCGTGTCACGCGAGTCATCGGTCCACTCGATGATCTCGATCAGTTCCTTCTTGATGAAGTCCAGAATGCTCATGCTCAGTCCCCAGTCGACAAGACCGTGATTCTACGGCGGGATTGTTAACAACGCGCGTGACGCCATGCAGACATGACTGCGCGCAGCATAGGGACATCTTTCTGGACCTGTGGGAACGCCATGCGTGTTCTGACCCTGTTGTTGACGAGCCTGTTCGGGCTGGCCCTGGCCGTAGGTGGCGGCTGGCTGCTGGCGCTGCACGGCAGCCCGTTCTACCTGCTCAGCGGCCTGCTGCTGCTGATGGTTGCCTGGGGCCTGTGGCGGCACCGGCGCTGGCCCACCTGGCTGTACGCCGGCTGGTTGCTGGTACTGCTGGGCTGGTCGCTGTGGGAAGCCGGCCTGTACTGGTGGCCGCTGGCCACCCGCCTGGGCCTGCCGGCCCTGCTCGGCCTGCTGATGGCCTTGCCGGCCTCGCGCCGCTCCAGCCCGCGCGGCTATACCGGCCCGGCCGGCTGGCCGGTGCTGCTGGCATCGTTGGGCGTGGCGGCGGTGGCGTTTGCCGGCATCCCGCGGCATCTGCATGAGATCAATGGCCAGCTGCCGATGGACATCGTCAACGCCAACCCGGCGCTGGGCGACAGCTCGCAGCCGGACGGCGAGTGGCAGGCCTACGGGCGCAGCGGCTATGGCCAGCGCTACTCGCCTTTGGCACAGATCACCCCGGCCAATGTCGGCCAGCTGCAGCTGGCCTGGCAGATGCAGACCGGCGACGTGCGCCTGCCGCAGGACGTGGGTGAGACCACCTATGAGGTCACCCCGCTGAAGATCGGCAACACCCTCTACCTGTGCACGCCGCACAGCCTGGCCTTCGCATTGGATGCCGATACCGGCAAGGTGCTGTGGAAGTTCGACCCCGGCGCCGGCATGGAACCGCAGCGCCAGCACCAGACCTGCCGCGGGCTGTCGTACTACACCGAGCCTGCCGCCGCAGCTGCCACGACAACATCGGCCACCACGGCGGCCAGCGCTTCCACAGGCGCCGCGCCTGCACAGGCGGCGCTGCCCGCAGCGGGCCAGGCCTGCAGCAGCCGCGTGTTCCTGCCCAGCGCCGACGCCAAGCTGCATGCGCTGGATGCACAGACCGGCCAGCCCTGCAGCGATTTCGGCAACAACGGCGTGCTCGACCTGCTGCACAACATGCCGTTCAAGCAGGCCGGCTATTACTACTCCACCTCGCCGCCGCTGGTGGCCGGCGGCAAGGTCATCGTCGCTGGCGCGGTCAATGATGACTATGCGATCAACTCGCCCTCGGGCGTGATCCGCGCCTACGACGTGCACAGCGGCCAGCTGCTGTGGAACTGGGACTCGGGCAACCCTACCCAGACCGCGCCGCTGGACCCGAACAATCCCAACCAGGTCTACACCCCCAGCTCGCCGAACAGTTGGTCGGTGGCCAGTGCTGACGAAGCACTGGGCCTGGCCTACTTCCCGATGGGCAACCGCACCCCCGACCAGCTCGGCATGTACCGCAGCCCGGCCGAGGAAACCTATGCCTCGTCGGTGGTGGCGCTGGATCTCAGCAGCGGCCAGGTGCGCTGGGTGCAGCAGTTCGTGCATCACGACCTGTGGGACATGGACACCCCGGCGCAACCGGTGCTGCTAGACCTGGACCTGCCGCAGGGCCGGGTACCGGCGTTGGTGCAGCCGACCAAGCAGGGCGACATCTACGTGCTGGACCGCCGCGACGGCAAGCCGCTGCTGCCGATCAGCGAGCACACCGCGCCGCAGTACGTGGACATCCCCGGCCAGCACGCCGCACCCACCCAGCCCTCTTCCGCGCTGAGCTTTGCACCCAAGCCACTGCGCGAGGCCGACATGTGGGGCGCGAGCCTGATCGACCAGATGCTGTGCCGCATCCAGTTCCGGCAACTGCGCTACGACGGCCGCTACACCCCGCCGACGCTGCAGGGCAGCCTGATCTACCCGGGCAACTTCGGTACCTTCAACTGGGGCAGCGTGGCAGTGGACCCGCAGCGGCAGGTGATGTTCGGCATGCCGACCTACCTGGCCTTCGTCTCCAGGCTGGTACCCAAGAACGAGACCGGCGGGCGCGCGATGAACAAGGGCGAGCACGGCCTCAACGAGAACAAGGGTGCGGACTACGCAGTGGAGATGACGCCCTTCATGTCACCGATCGGTGTGCCCTGCCATGTACCACCGTGGGGCACGATTGCCGCCGCCGACCTGCGCACCGGCAAGATCGCCTACCAGCACCGCAACGGCACCATCCGCGACCTGTCACCGCTGCCGTTGCCGATACGCATCGGCGTGCCCGGTATCGGCGGACCGATGCTGACCTCCACCGGCGTGGCCTTCATGAGCGCAGCCACCGACGACAACTTCCGTGCCTACGACCTGGCCACCGGCAAGGTGTTGTGGGACGTGCGTATTCCAGCCGGCGGACAGGCAACGCCGATGACCTACCTCAACAGCCAGGGCGAGCAGATGGTGCTGCTGGTGGCTGGCGGACACGGCTCTACCGGCACCAAGGCCGGCGACTATGTGTTGGCGTACAAGTTGAAGAAGTAACGTCCTTAATGGCTGAAGCAGGGGCAGAAGCAACCCCTCCCCAACCCTCCCCTTGCCTTTGGCAAAGGGAGGGAGCACAAGCAACAGCGTCAGTACCGCCGATCCGCCCCCTCCCTTGCGCAACGCGCAGGGGAGGGTTGGGGAGGGGTGCTTTTCGCGAGGAACTCAATCAGCCCAGATCAATCCGCGGCACGTCGTACCAGGTCGCGTCGGGGAAGCGCTGCAGTACCCAATCTCGAATGAAGCCGCGGCTGTCAGCCGCGATCACCTCGTCACTGCTGTCATCGCGGCTGTTCCAGGCAACGCCATGCAGGGCGATGCCACGGGCGGCCAGCGCCTCCAGCGACAGCAGGGTGTGATTGATCGAACCCAGCCGGCCCGAGGTGACCAGCAGCACCGGCCAGCCCTTTCCAGCGACGTAGTCAATCGTCAGCAACTGCTCGGTCAACGGCACCATCAAACCACCGGCGCCTTCGATCAGCACGGTCTCGTAGCGTTCGCACAAGCGTGCGGTCGCCGCTTCGATCGCCGCAAGATCCAGCGGCCGCTGCTCCAGCCGCGCCGACAGATGCGGCGATGCCGGGTAGGCGAACAATGCCGGCATCGTGGTGCCATCGCGGTCCTCTTCAAACAGTCCGGTCCCCATGATCCGCCGATGCAGCAGGATGTCATCGGAGGCACCCACGCAACCGGTCTGTACCAGCTTCTGGGTGATCACGTCCTCGCCCTGCGCCGCCCATTGCTGCGCCAGCCAACCGGTGACCACGGTCTTGCCGATCTCGGTATCGATGCCACTGACAAATACGATCCTGCCACTCATGCGCGCATATCCTCTTCCTGCAGGCTGGCCACCAGCGCAACCATGCCCGCGCACAGCTGCTGCAGCTGTGCATCGTCAATCACAAATGGCGGCATCACATAAACCAGCCGCCCAAACGGGCGGATCCAGATGCCTTGTTCCAGCATCCGCTGCTGGATGCGTTCCAGGCGCAGGCCGGCCTTCAACTCGATCACCCCGATGGCGCCGAGCACGCGTACATCGGCAACCTGCGCCAACGCACGTGCAGGCGCCAGCCCTTGCTCAAGTTGGCCTTCAATCGCCGCCACTCTGCCTTGCCAATCCTGCGCCAACAGCAGCTGTACCGATGCCAAGGCCACTGCACAGGCCAGCGGGTTGGCCATGAAGGTCGGCCCGTGCATGAACACGCCCGGCTCGGCGCTGGCGATCACATCGGCCACCTCGCGCGTGCACAGCGTGGCGGCCAGGGTCATGTAGCCACCGGTCAGTGCCTTGCCGATGCACAGGATGTCCGGGCTGATGCCGGCATGCTCGCAGGCGAACAGGCGCCCGCTGCGACCGAAGCCGGTGGCGATCTCGTCGCAGATCAGCAGCACGTCATGCGCACGGCACAGCGCCGCCAGCTCACGCAGATACTGCGGGTGATAGAAACGCATGCCGCCGGCGCCCTGCACCACCGGCTCGATGATGAAGGCGGCCAGCTGATCGGCGCGCTCGGCAAACAGCTGCGCGACCGGCGCGATATCTTCAGGATCCCAGTCATCGCCGAAGCGCGTCTGCGGAGCGGGAACAAAACAACGCGACGGCAACGACGTACCAAACAGACCATGCATGCCAGTGACCGGATCGCAGACCGACATCGCGTTCCAGGTATCGCCGTGGTAGCCGGAGCGCGTCGTGGCGATATTGGTCTTGCCGGGCTTGCCACGCGCCGCCTGGTACTGCACCGCCATCTTCAACGCTACTTCCACCGATACCGAACCGGAGTCGGCGTAGAAGATCGCATCCAACCCCTTGGGCACGATCTGCAGCAGCTGCTTGCCCAGGGCGATGGCCGCCTCATGGGTGAGCCCACCAAACATCACGTGCGACATGCGCCCCAGCTGATCAACCACAGCCTGGTTCAGCTGTGGATGGTTGTAACCATGAATGGCGCACCACCATGAGGCCATGCCATCGATCAGCTGGGTGCCGTCTTCCAGCTGCAGCAGCACGCCATCGGCGCGCGCAACCTTCAGCACCGGCAGCGGGCTGCCCAGGGCGCTATAGGGGTGCCACAGGTGTTCACGGTCGAATTGGTCAATCAGCATTGTTGGGCGCTTCACGCCGCGGCAGCGCGGCTTGCAGGGGGCGTACCTTACCGCTTGCGCGGCTGGCCTGCATGCATCAGCGGCAGCGGGTCGAACGGGCCATCGCCCGCGTAGATGCCGTAATGCAGGTGCGGCGGCGTGCCGCGCGCATTGCCGCTGTCACCGACAAAGCCCAGCACATCGCCCGCCTGGACAACGCGCCCGTAGGCCAGCCCCGGCACCCAGTCCTGCAGATGCGCGTAGTAATGCCGTTGCCCGGCCGGCCCGATGACCCACACCTGACGCCCGCCCAGGCCGCTGTCACGCACTGCCGCCACCACGCCATCGGTGGCCGCCAGCACTGGCGTACCGCGCTTGGCGAAGATATCGACGCCATGGTGTTTGCGATCGCGGCCGCGTGGCGCGCCGAACGTGTTGGCGATCTGGCGCGGCTTGATGC
Source organism: Stenotrophomonas terrae (assembly GCF_001431465.1). Taxonomy (GTDB): domain Bacteria; phylum Pseudomonadota; class Gammaproteobacteria; order Xanthomonadales; family Xanthomonadaceae; genus Stenotrophomonas; species Stenotrophomonas terrae. Next base: position 100,369 of record NZ_LDJJ01000005.1, read on the forward strand.
CCTGCACCGGCACCGCAATGGCCGTTGGCGGCGGCAAGCGGGAGAGCTTCCAGCTCTCGCGGGCGACCACGCTGAAGGGTTGACGCCAAAACCAGCTGCCGGCCAATACCAGTACGACCAGCAGCAGAAGCAAGCCTGTCGTGCGTAGTGGCGTGATGCGTGGGGAAGAAGTCAAAGTGCGCCTGATGGAGGTCTGCTGGATGCCAAAAGCTAACAGGTGGTTGTGGTGAATTTCCACAACATTTTCGTTACCAGAATCCGGCGGCTAGCACTTCAAATTCGCTTCACATTGGGCGCATACGGAGCACACGCAACGCAGCTAGATTGTGCACCTACGAAGCCATCGCCCATGCACCTCACACGTGGACATTATCTACTTCATCACACGGACACCCGCGATTCCCGCAGCGACGTATCTGCTGTTACTGGCGTGTACATGGTGCTTTAGTCGGTTGTTGTTCGATGCCCTTTCAACCCTGGGGCTGATCGGATTGCTGATGGCCTTCCTGGGCAGCAGCGGTGAGGCATCAATGATCATTGCGCTTATCGCTGTTATCCAACTGACGCTGAGCTTTGCCGGCAGCCGCGTGCAGCGTGTGAGTGGCGATTCCCGTGCACTGCCGGATCGTGGCTGACGGGGCTCTTCAATGCCTCTAGCTTCGCGGCTTACGCCGCTCCCACAAAGGCGGCGCCAACGCGCTCCTGTAGGAGCGACGTCAGTCGCGAAGCTCGTACATCTTCAGGTCGCAGACCAGGTGATTGCTCATTGATGCCAGCTTCGCGGCTTACGCCGCTCCTACAAAGGCGGCGTCAATGCGCTTCTGTGGGAGCGACGTCGGTCGCGAAGCTCATACATCTTCAGATCGTGGATGAAGTCATCACTCGTTGATGTCAGCTTCGCGACTTACGCCGCTCCTACAGCCACAGCACTGGCGGCTATCAGAACGATGCCTGCACGGCGGCTTCCCAACGGGTGCCTGCGGCGTTGTCGCCAAACAGTTCTCGCGCATGCTGATCTGTAAAATGCCCGCTCAGGCGCAGCTCGACGGGGGCAGCTACTGCCCATATCGCACTGAGTTGGCCGTGCGCGTAGCCACCACCAGCAGCGTCCTGCAGCTGGTACCAGCCGGCAGCGGCTTCCAGCCGCAGTTGCGGTGACACCGGCAGGCGCACGCCAAGCTGACTGTAGAGGCCGTCCTGCGTGGTCCCCAGCGCCTGCGGCGACCAGCCCAGCGACAGCCAGTAGTTGTGCTTCCAGGTCAGCGTGGTATTGAGCTCGGTCCAGTTGAGGTCGACCGTGGTGGCGGGATAGCGGTAATGCAGCAGGTTGGCGTCCAGCGTCCAGGCATCAGCCAGTTTGCCGTTCCAGCCGACGATGAAATCAAGCTCGCTGCTGGCATGGGTCTCCGGCGCGAACTCAACGCTGGAACCGGAGACAGCGGCATACGCCCCATTGGCGCCGGCCAGGCGGAAGCCTGCCTGTATCGCGGCATCCCCCTGGCTCTGGGTGGAACCGCGCCAGACGTAATCGCTGGTCAGCGCGGCGCTGCCGCTGGTGTCGATGGCCAATGCATCGGCACTGGCGGTGAAGGCAACAAGGGTGGCGAGATACAGCGAAGCACGGCGGGTTTTCATGGGTTTTCCGAAGGCGGCCACGCGAGCTGCGCGGCGATGCGGAATTGTTCCCGCCGCACACATAAACCGGCGATGGCGGCAGACCCGTATCTGCATCAAATCTGCGTAAAACCGCTGTAGCGCTGCCCAGGATCAGTCCTGTACGGTGAATACCTGGCGGCTGCCTCCCGCCGGCATCGGCTCGGCGAACGCCGGCTTTATCTCCATCGGCACCCAATCGCTTTCACAGCGGGTGAACTGCCATTGACTTGGTTTGAAGCGCGCGGCCGCGCCATCGGGCTCACCGATGAGGAATTCCGCCTGGATGTCGTAGTCGATCAGCGGCGCATTGAACCAGACATTTTCCCCGGCCTTGCAATCGATGAACGCACGCGACTTATCCAGCACCCAATCCCCGCTCTCCGGGTCGGGGTGATAGACCGGGCTGATGCGCTGATCAGCGGCCAGCCGCATGCGCCCGGGCGTCATTTCCAGCGCGCTTACCCACAGGCCGGCCAGCTGTACCGGCGCGGGGAACTGCAGCGCATCCAAACCACGCAATCCCAACGCACGTTGCGGCTCGCCGTTATCGAATACATCGCGACGATTGACCAAGGTCCCCTTCGGCACCTTGAATTCGCCGTACTGAAAGTCACGATCCAGCACGAACTGTGCGCGGCTGGACCGCTGCCAGTTCTCGATGGTGAATTCGCGCTTGAACTGCGCCACTTTGTAGACCATAAAGCCCACCCACACCATTACCAGCAGCACGAATACGGTGCTTATCTGCGTCTTCCAGTTGAAAAAATTTCCCCAGCCACCCTCGCCATGGCGGTGGAAATACCAGGCCTGCACCAGCAGGCCAATGGCAACAGCGGCGCCGACAAGCGGCAGCACAAACACCAGCAGCAGGAACGGCCACGAGATCAACGGTCCAAAAAGCATTATGTGAACAAACAAGACGGAGCCCACTGCATCCTAACGTGCCCGCGTGCCAAGGCATGCAATCAGGGCATGAGCAGCAAACAAATCCGCATCAGCGACAGGTCTTTGACCCGATCCGGACTCATGCGTGGAGCGAAAAAGGCCTCAAAATGGGCTACCTCACGCCCATCACCTGCCATGACGTCCAGCAGCAAGCCCCTGCACCCCCTCCGTAGCTGGTTGAGCATCGAACGCAACCAGACCAGCCATGGAGAGAAATGGATCTCGGCACTGGGCGCGCTGATCGGCATCACGGTGGTCTACCAGCTCACCCATTGGTGTTTCCCGGGCGGGTTTGGCAACCATCCCGGCGGCGCCATCTTGCTGGCATCGATGGGCGCCAGCGCGGTCCTGGTGTTCGCAGTGCCACACGGCGCGTTGTCGCAACCATGGGCGGTGATTGCCGGCCATCTGGTGTCGGCGTTCATTGGCGTCAGCTGCCAGTTGATGTTCCCCGAACAGGCCTGGACGGGCGCCCTGGCCGTGGGCCTTGCAGTCGGCGCGATGCACTATCTGCGTTGCATCCACCCGCCCGGCGGCGCCACCGCGCTTGCCGCGGTGATCGGTGGCAGCGACGTGCATGCACTCGGCTACCACTACCTGCTCACGCCGGTGGCGATCAATGTCGCCGCCATCCTGTTGGCCGGTATCGCCTTCAATGCCTGCTTCGCCTGGCGCCGCTACCCGGTGCATCTGCACCGGCGGCGGCAGCAGCAGACCGCCACCGTGCCCTCTTCGCAGCGCAGCGTGGACCTGACCCAGGAAGATTTCCACGCCGCCATCGGCCAGCTCAATTCGTTCGTCGACATCACCGATGAAAACCTGACCGAACTGCTGGAGCTGGCCAAGCAACATGCCGAACGCGATGCCCTGCATCCGGACCAGATCGAAGCCGGCCACTGCTATAGCAATGGCCGCCTCGGCCGCGCCTGGAGCGTGCGCCGGGTATCGGTAACCCCGGCATTGTCGGGGCCCGCCGCCGACCGCCTGGTGTATGCCGTTGTAGCTGGCGATGGCATCGGCGATATCGGCCACGCCACGGCCGCCGAGCTGCGCCAATGGGCGCGTTTCGAGGTGACACTGCGCCCAGGCGGACGCTGGGCCAAGCTGGGCAACGATTGATACGAAATGGCGGCGGCCGCCTGCCAAGCGCGGCGATTGCTCACAATCGTCGCCAATCCGCAAGCCCGTGCGATCACGCTGAAAGTCTGCCGATTGCTCTGATTCCAGGCTTTTTTTCAAGTCTTACAGCGCGCGCATAACTGCGGATAATCAAGCGCCCCCCCCCCTCGCCTCTAACCTCCCATGAGCATTCTGCGACCGCGCAGCATGCCGTTGGTGCTGGCCGCGCTTTGCGCGACCGGCCCGCTCGGCATCGATATGTACCTGCCCAGCATTCCCGCAATGGCCACCGACTTCGGTACCAGCGCTGGCGCCATCCAGTTCAGCCTGATGGCATTCTTCCTTGGCCTGATGCTCGGCCAACTGGCCTATGGCCCGCTCTCCGACAAATTCGGGCGCAAGCCGCTGATCCATGTAGGCCTGGCGATCTTCAGCCTCGGCTCGGTGGGATGCGCGCTTGCCGGCAGCATCGAGCAACTCAACTGGCTGCGCTTCGTGCAGGGTCTTGGTGGCTCGATCGGCATGGTCATCGCATTTGCCATCATCAAGGACGCCTTCAGCGGCGCGGCGATGGGAAAACTGATGTCGATGGTGCTGGCGGTACTGGGGCTGTGCCCGGTGCTGGCGCCGCTGGCCGGCAACGCCTTGCAGTCCCTGGATTCGTGGCGGGTGATTTTCTGGGCACTGGCCGCCTGGGGTGTGCTGGTCGCCATCGTGGTTGCCGTGCTGCTTCCGGAAACCCGCAGCGTTCAGGCGCGTGCCGGCTTCGCACTTGGGCGCACCGCACACACCTACCTGCAGATCCTGCGCGACAAGCGCTTTCTGCCGTTTGCAATGGCGCTGTGCATCGCCCAGGCCGGCTTCTTTGCCTATATCGCCGGTTCTTCCACGGTGTTCATCCGCCACTACCAGTTGTCGCCATTGCAGTTCAGCCTGCTGTTCGCGCTCAATGCAGCCGGGCTGGTGGTCGCCGCCATCATCAATCCACGCCTGCATGCACGCATGGGCGTGTTGAAGACGTATCGCGTCGTTACTCTGGCCTACTTCGGCGTGCTGAGCGCGCTGTTGCTGGCGATGCTGGCCGGCATCAGCGCCCTGCCGCTGCTGTGCACCGGCCTGTTCATTACCGTCGCATTGCTCGGCTTGCTGATGCCGACCGGCAGCCAGCTTGCATTGATGCAACAGGGCCAGCATGCAGGGACGGCCGCGGCACTGCTGGGTGCCTTGCAGTTCGGTGCCGGCGCGGTGATTACCGCCGTGTCCGGCTCCCTGGCCTATCTGGGCGGAATAGGCCTGGTCACCGTGATGGCCGCATGTGCGGCGCTGTCGGCAGCCATCTGCCTGCTGCTGTTTCCACGCCGCATCGAGGCCTGAGCCGGTCCCCTGCCGCGCCCTTGGCAATCCCAGCAAGAGCGCGGCAAAAGGCGTTCCGGCTACGCCTGCTCACGGCCCTAGCGATTCCAGCAAGACCAGCAGCGGCGTGATGAACACGCCAGGCCAGATCAGCATCAACCACGGACAACTGGCCCCTGCCTGCAGCAACGGACGGTCAATCGCGGTCGGGCGCCCCCAAGGGGAACAGATGCCGGTAGCTGCGTGCTTCGTTCACTGCGCGCGCAAATGAAGGGCGCTGCAGCAGGCGCTGGCGGTAATCCAGCAGCAGCGGGTAATCGTCGCTGATACGGTGGACCCAGTCGGCATAGAACAGCGCCGGCGCGGCCGCGCAGTCCGCCAGCGAGAACGCCTCGCCACTGGCCCAGGTGCGACCCGGCAGCTGGCTTTCCAGCCAGGCATAGGCCAACTCAAGCTTCTGCACGGCAAACCCGCGCGCCTCGTCGCGCTTGCCATCGTCGCCGGTCAGGGCACCGGCCACCGCATGCTGCACCGGGCTCATCACGTGCAGGTCGAAGAAACGGTCATGGAAGCGCACGTCAAGCGCGGCCATCGGCTGCCCGGGCAGCAGCTGCACCGGCCCGGGATGCTTGAGCTGCAGGTATTCAATGATGATGCTGGTTTCCACCACGCTGTGATCGCCATCGATCAGCAGCGGAAACTTGCCCAGCGGCCAGCGTTGCAGCCACTGACCGATGTACTCGGGGGTGTCCGGGCCCAACAAGCGGAACTCGAAGGCGATGGCGTTCTCATACAGCGCGATGAGCACCTTCTGCGTATACGAGGAGAACGGGTGACCATAAAGCAGCAGCGACATGGCGAGACCTCCGTGACTACAGCAGCGTGGCAACGTTGATGCATTGGCTACGGACAAGCATCACACACCGGCGAGCTTGAACAGTTCAACCACTTCCCGCTGGGTCCGCCGTCACAGCCGGGCAATCATTGGCCGCCGACCGGCCGCTGAATCGCTCGGCAATCCAGGCAATGGCCTGATCGGCGGAGGCGATAGCGGTCGTTGCGTGGCCGGTATCCGGCAGCCGCAGGTAACGTGCAACAACGCCGCGCTGACAACTGTGTTGATAGAACGCCTGCGTCACCGGCGTGGCCACCAGTCCATCGGCGTCGGATTGCACCAACAGCAGCGGCGGTGAACCCGCTGCCAGCGCAGTGATCGAATTGCGCGCCATCAAGCTGTCCCAGGGCGCACGTCCTGCCAGGTCCAGGTTGCCCAGGCGCGCGCGCAGGCGCAGCAGCCGCAGCAGGGCGGCGGCGGAGAACGGATCGCCTTCGCAGCCACGGGTGGCGCGCTCGATCACACCTTGCGTGGCCTTGTTGGCAATGGTGGATAGATCAGCGCCATAGACCTTGGACCAACTGCGCGCGGTGAAGGCGGTCAACAACCCGCGGACGGTGGTGTCGGCGTGTTGCATGTTCGCGGCCAGATCGGTGGGGGGCGATACCGCGACCACACCCAGCAACTGCAGTTCCGGCGCATACGACTGCGCCCGTTGTGCAGTGAACAGCGCCGCGTGGCCACCCTGCGAATGCCCCCATACCGCGAACTGGCGACCGGCAGCGGCCGCGGCAACGCCGCTTGCGGCACGCACCGAATCCAATATCGCCGCCGCGGTGGCGTCACCGGCCAGATAGGCATGCGGACCACGCGTACCCAACCCCGGATAGTCACTGGCCACTACCACCCAACCACGTGCCAGCATCTCGGCAAGGCCGGGGATCTGGTCCAGCGTGCGGATGGGTGTGCAGGCCGAATCAATGCCCACCGTGCCATGCGCCCAGGCCACGATGTTGCGCCCACGCGCCGGCGCGGCGCGGCCCGGAGCGATCAACACGCCAGTGGATTGGATGGGATCACCATCGACATCGGTGGTTTCGTAACGGATGCGCCAGGCCTTGGCCCCGGCCGGGGCGCCGCTGACAGGCTTGGCTTCCAGCAGTTTGCCTGGCGCCGCAAACACGGGCGAGCTGGCCACAAGCGGCCACATAAGCAATAACAGCCAGCGCATCACTGCGATCTTCATGCGTTCCAGTCCCTGGGTCCCCGGTGCGCTGATGCTAGCTCAAAGCGGTGATGATCACGGTGTGTGGGAGCCACATATGCCTCGTAGCCGCGGAATGCGACGGCGCAGGAAGCGCTGGATTGCCGTCGTGTGCACGCGGGCAGATTGCCTGCTTCGCGGCTTACGCCACTCCCACACAGAGAGTTATTGGCTTCAGATCAGTTCCGCAGCACGAGCTTGTCGCCGGCGGCGACGAACTTCTTCTTGTACTCGATGCTCGGGCAGCAACGCGAATCCTCGTCGGCATAGTCCAGGTAACTCACCTGAATATGGCCGCCGGCAATATCAAAGTCGGCCAGCTTGCCCGCATCCGCCGCACTGCTATCGATCAGCACCAGCTTTCCTTGCTGCTGCTGGAAAACGAACAGATGCTGGAAATCGGTGTTGCTGCCTTCGATCGCAAACAACGTGCTCGCCGCCAGATCGGCAAGCCCATCACCGTTGATATCGCCACGCACCAGCTTGCGGAACTGCTCGGACTCAATCAACGAGGTCTCGATCGCTTCCAACTTGCTCTGCTGGATGTAGCCAGCAATGGCTGCGGCCAATGCCGCCTTCTCGTCGTCGGCTGAAACAGGCGGGACGCCGGTGTCGACATTGCTCGGCATAGGCTGGTGTTCAACAGGCTTCGCTTGCGGCGCGGTGCAGCTGCCCTGCTCGCAGATACGGTCTGCCTTGCAGTCGGTGTCCTTCTGGCATTGCCCGCTGCTGGCGCTGGGCAGCCCTGGCGCGGGCGGTTCCGCTGCGGCACAAGCTACCAATGCCAAGGCGATGGAAGTGGAAAGCAGAAAGCCACGAACAGCCATGCAACATCCCCCTGTGTATGCAGCACCGAGCGTATGGGCTGCGTCCTGAATAGGCAAGATCGCCGACTGCCATTGTTTGCACGGAACCAGCCGGAGCGTCTTTCGATAGCAAAAGAGCATGACAAGCCCGCGAATCGGCGACATCAGAATGCTGCGGCAGGGACCAACCTGTGGGAGCGGCATGAGCCGGGAATCCGACAACGATTTTGGCCCGACAGCCCAGTGATTGCAGGCATCGCGCCGCCCCTGCCTCTTCGCTGGCGCCACCGGCCGCAATCGCCAGCTCGCGCTTGAATGTTGCGGCAGCAGCAATTCTCTTTTCCAAACTGTCCGGTTGAGGTGGCCCGCAGCCGTGCCCATGTTCCAGCAGTCCGTGCTGCGGCGCCTGTCGCACCGCAGCTGCAATGGCGTGTTACTGGCCATTGCCCTCCCCCTATCAGACCTTCCTGGAACATTGAAATGAGCAAGCTTTTCGAGCCCTACAACCTAGCTGGCATCCCGCTGGCCAATCGCATTGTGATGGCACCGATGACCCGTTCGCGTGCCCCCAACGACATCGCCGACGAACGCGTTGCCCTGTACTACGCACAACGCGCCACCGCTGGCTTGATCGTCAGCGAAGGCACGCCCATTTCGCGCGAAGGCCAGGGCTATCTGTTCAACCCCGGCATCTACACGCCGCAGCAGATTGAAGGCTGGCGCCTGACCACCAACTCGGTGCATGCGCTGGGCGGCAAGATCGTCGCCCAGCTGTGGCACGTGGGCCGCATGTCGCACCCCTCCATCCAGGCCGATGGACGCGCGCCGGTCAGCGCCAGCAGCAAGCAGCCCGCCAATTCCAAGGCCTTCGGCTATACCGAAAGTGGCGAGCCCGGCATGGTTGATCCGCCGGCGCCACGCCAGCTGAGCACCGAAGAAGTCGCACGCGTGGTCGAAGACTTCGCCCAGGCTGCGCAGAACGCCATCGATGCCGGCTTTGATGGCGTGGAAATCCACGGCGCCAATGGCTACCTGCACGAGCAGTTCCTCAATCCGCTGATCAATGACCGCGATGACCAGTATTCGGCGGCAACGCTGGAGAACCGCATCCGCTTCACCCTGGAAGTGATCGATGCCATCGTCGCGCGCATCGGTGCCGAGCGCACCGGCATTCGGCTGTCGCCCTACGGCAATGTGTTCGATATGCCGTCCTATCCGCAGACCGATGAGACCTACACCGCCCTGGCCGACGCCATCGGCAGGCGCAAGCTGGCCTTCGTGCACCTGATGAACCAGGCAGGCTTCTCGCGCACCGAGCCCAGCCAGGCCGGCTTCAATGCACTGCTCAAGACCATCAAGAGCAAGCTGCCGGAAACCAGCCTGATTCTGGCAGGCGGGCTGGACCGCGACTCAGCCGAAGCGCTGATCAACGAAGGCCTGATCGACCTGGCCGGCTTCGGCGTACCGTTTATCAGCAACCCGGACCTGGTCGAGCGCCTGCGCAACGGCTACCCGTTGGCCAAGGCCGACCCGACCACCTTCTACGGCGGCACCGGCAAGGGCTACATCGACTACCCGCCGTACAACGCGGCAGGCTGACAAACAGCTCCGTCGGTACAGCACCCCTGTAGGAGCGGCGTAAGCCGCGAAACCACCACTCCAAACGCCACACACTGTGCGCAATTGCACAGCGCGTGGACGCGCATGGTTTCCCGGCTTCGCGACTCACGTCGCTCCTACAAACCGCAGGCTACGCGGCAAGACAGTTGTAGTTCCTGTGGGAGCGGCGTCAGCCGCGAAGCCCTGAATCCAATCGCCATTGGCTCTATGCAATTGCATAGCCTGCGGATACGCACGGTTTCCTGGCTTCGCGACTGACGTCGCTCCTACACAGGACTGAAATGCGGATGGCAGCGGCCTAGCTATACTCGCCCTTTGGCATATGAATTGCGGCACCCCCGCAACAACCGGTGCCCGCCATCTGGAATCACGATCAATGCCCATCTCGCTTCAACCGCAGAACATGCTGGGTCACTGGACTGACTCCACACCCCGGACCTGCGAGTTCCAGCACGGCAGCACACTGATCCTGGTCGAGTACGTTGACGCCTATCCAATGGAACGCAAGCTGGCCGCCGCCCAGCAAACCATCAATGATGCGTTCGCGGAAGTACCTTGCGCATTGACCTTCGCATCAGCGGTGTCTGCAGCACGGCACCCCGCCTTCTGGAAGCACGCCAATCGCATAGCCCTCAGGCAATCGCTACTGAACGTTTTCAGTATTCGCTATGTACCCGACAGCGATCAGCCCATCTACGATATCTCCTGGAACCCAGGCTTCCAGCCAGAATCAAGCCTTGCCTATTCGGAAAACTGGGTGGAGGAAATGGTTGAAGTGCACACACCAGATGACCACGAGTTCATCCACGTAAAGCGTATCTGCAAGAACCAGTATCAACTTCTCGACTGACGGCCGCACTAGAGCGGCCGCCACCGCAAGACTTGCCACCGCAGCCACGACCTGCAGCTGCGAGCAGTCGACACCCTCTGGCATGGAGGCGCGCCCACCTGCATCACCAGAACAAGCAGAACAGATAGACACTTCACGGTGCGGTGCCGCCGATACTCGCCGCCGAACTCAGCCCTCGTCCTCGCACGGCGCATCGTCCTTCAGCAGTGCGGGGTCCACCGGCTTGATCTCATCGATAAGCGCACGCTGCTCGGCCGTCGGATTACCCAACCAACTTACCTTGCAATGCGAAACCAGACGACCAACCAGTTTGGGGTAGTCGGGCTGGTAGAGCATGGCCAGCTGATGGGTATCGCACTGGTGCGCCTGGCAGGCCGTGTAGAACCACCACGTCTCCGCGCCCAGCGTCTTCGGCGCACCCGCCGCGCTGGGGCCGCTGAGCAGACGCTCGCGCTGCGACGGTGCATCCGGGTCAGCAACGTCGTACTGCGCCGCTTCCTTCAGCAATGCGTCGAATGCTGCAGTCAGTTTGGCGTCGGCACGGCCGCAGTTGTCCACGGTGTTGCCGCCGACCAGAGTGAAGAAGTGCGTCGCCAGCGGGTTTTCCTCGCAGCTGGGCGCGTAATCGAAGCCTGCGGGGGTTGGAATATCGCTGTCGCCTTCCTCATACGGAGCGGACTCGCCATCTTCACCCTCGCCCGCTGCGTCCGCATGTGCAGATGCCGTCGCATCCTGGGCCGGCGCCGCAACATCGTCGCCCTCATTTTCAGCAGCCGGTACTGCTGCCTGCTTGCAACCCAGCAACAAGCCCATCAGCAAGCCCGCCCACAACATCCCTACTTTCATGTTCACCCCAGGTAATCGGTCCATTGCAGCCATTCCCGGGTACGCCTGCGGGAATGGGCGGATTGTAGCTTCTGGGTTCAGCTGGCGAACATGGGGCATCCGCCGATCCACCCGCTTCAATTCCGCGGCCGATCCCATGGACAGCTCCTGCACCATCTCTTGTGGGAGCGGCGTAAGCCGCGAAGCCGGAACGCTGAAACAACCTCACCGCCTGCTATCCGGACTGCAGCGCACGGCTCCGGCACAACGCTAACGCTGAAGCAGAATCCTTTCCCTACGTTGGCTGCCCCAGCTCCGCAGGCATGAACCGCCGGGTAGCCAACCAGAACAGCACAGCGGCGCCACATGTAGCTGCACCCAGCGCGCAGACGCCACTCCATCCTGCCTGTGCGTAGATCACCGTGGTGGCAATCGCCCCCGCCCCGCTGCCTGCCGCATAGAACAGCATGTACAACCCGACCAGCCGGCTGTGCACGTGGACCTGCTCGCGCAGGATCATGCTCTGGTTGGTCACGTGCAGCGCCTGCCCGCCAAGGTCCAGCAGGATGATGCCGAGCGCCAATGCCCACAGTGAAGTCGGCATCAGCGATAACGGCCACCACGCCAGCAACAACACCAGCAGCGCCATCGCGGTGACGGTCTGGCCCCGCCCCTTGTCCACCCAGCGGCCTGCACCGGCTGCACCCAACGCACCGATCACGCCAACCAACCCGAACGCACCAATAGTCGTGTGTGAGTACGCATAGGGCGGCACGCTCAGCGGCAGCACCAGCGCGCTCCAGAAAATGTTGAATGCGGCGAACATCAGCAATGCCAGCACACCGCGGATCTGTAGAACCCGGTCTTGTCGCAGCAGCCGCGCCATCGACCCAATCAGCTGCGCGTAAGGCATTGTCACTGCCGTCGCTGGCAAACGCGGCAGCTTGCGATACAGCAAACCCGCCAATAGCAACATCGCCAGTGCGGCAACGATGTAGACGCTGCGCCAGCCGCCCAAATCGGCGACACCACCGGCGACCACCCGCGCCATCAGCAAGCCGATGAATACACCGGCCTGTGCGGCACCCACCACCCTCCCACGCTCGCCGTCACCGGCAGCGCTGGCCGCGTAGGCAATCAGGCCCTGCGTCATCGCCGTGCCGAGCAGGCCCGTCGCCAACATGCCCGCCAGCAGCCACCCCGGCGACTGCGCGCAGGCAACCCATAGCAGTGCGCCCACCAAGGCCAATAGTTGGATCAGCATCAAGCGGCGCCGTTCCAGTCTGTCACCCAGCGGCACCAGCAGTACCAACGCCAATGCGCTGCCCAGCTGCGTCGCCGTCACCACGCCGCCGACAGCGGCCAGGCTGATGCCCAGCGATGCGGCGAGCAGGTCCAGCAACGGCTGTGCGTAATACACATTGGCAACGCACAAGCCGCTGGCGACAGCGAGCAGGCCTACCAAGGCGGCCGGCATGGCCTTGCTCGCCAACGGCACGGAGGCGCTGCGGCAGGACGGAAGTGTTTCCAAAGGCTGGCTCATGCCGCATCCAATCTGGTTGCAAATAACAACTAGATGGATGCTAGCGGTGATCGGTTTTAAAATGCAACTACAATGCAGGTATCCACAGGAGCTGCCATGTCCCGCCGAAACCTGGAATCCGACTCCCCCTGCCCGGTAGCACGCAGCCTCGACCTTGTCGGCGACCGCTGGTCATTACTGATCCTGCGCGACGCATTCGATGGGGTGCGCCGCTTTGGCGACTTCCAGCGCAGCCTGGGCGTGGCCCGCAACATACTCACCGACCGCCTGCGCAAGCTGGTGGACGCAGACATCCTGCAGCTGCATGCCGCATCGGACGGCACCGCTTATCAGGAGTACGTGCTCACGCCCAAGGGCGAGAGCCTGTTCCCCATCCTGGTCGCCCTGCGCCAATGGGGCGAGCAGCACCTGTACCAGCGTGGCGAACGCCACTCGCAGCTGCTCGACAACCGCACTGGCAAGCCGGTTCCGTTGATGCGCTTGCACGGTTCGGATGGAGCGGTGTTGGCGGCGACGGATACGCGGGTGCGCAAGTTGGCCTGACGCGATGGGTATTGCTTGGGCGAAGGATGGACCAAGACGAACAAGGGCCAGAGCGAGAACCACGCTCTGGCCCTGTTTTATCCATCTCTGCTAGAAGTCGAAAAGCTCGCCAAGCAGGCTCTTCTTTTTCTTGTGTTTGTAATAGCCGCTATCACGCGAATCGTACTGCGGAGGGCTGACGTTGCGCGGCTCCGGTTGACGGGCCTGCGGCGCATCGGCAACGGATCGCTCAATCAACTTGTCCAGCTCGCCCCGGTCCAGCCAAACCCCACGGCACTGTGGGCAATAGTCGATTTCAATTCCTTGCCGGTCGGACATGGTCAAATTCACGTCCGTGCAGATGGGGCATTTCATTGTTCCATTCCTCGTTCGCTGACCTAAATTAAGACATTGGTACGGCACAGCGCCAAATCAAGGCCGTCGATAGGCGATAGCCGTTTGGCGGAATTTGCGAAGTACTCGTGGTCAGTTCAAATACTCCTTACGATGCAGCCCAAAACGGAAGCATCAATCTTTCCCGGCTTCGGCAGCAGAATTGGATCAACCGCGGGAGTGAACCTGCCCCCGTCCATCTGGTTGCGTAACTGGCTTAAAATTGGCCCAGTTACCATGCACTACGACGAAATTTGGCTGTTAGCTTGTTCAACGGGCACCCCCCTTAATCGCCCGATGAGAGCCAAAATGTTGAAAAAGCTAGCGATCGCCCTTTATCGCCAGGGACTGTCATTCATCATCCCCGGATGTATCGAGATATGGCAGGGTGCTCCCGTTCCAGTCAATGCGGCCAGCGCAGCCATGTTTATCTTCGTCGGGATACTAGTCGCAAAGAAGCCACCGACTCATTGATTCCTTCCAAGCCTCCAATAGAGAGCCTGGACATCTTGGTCTGCGATTCGATCAATGACATCGGGGTCGGCTACTCGACCCCGTTTTAAGCTCATCACTTCTCGGACATGGGCCCTTTAAGCTCATTGAACGTCTCAGAATACCGACGGTGCATAGCGCGTAACCGATCCTCCGAAGGTGCGTCCAACAAGACCATTTCAACCGCAGTCGCCGAGCCAAGCAACTCGATCTCTCGCTCAACCTTCTTCATTGGGGCAGCCTTGTAGCCCGGGTAAGCGCAGCGCACCCGGGGAGCACATGAATCCCACGAGACCGCAGTTGCGCGAATGCCAAAGACGGCGCCAAAAATTGATAGCAAGTCGACTGAGTGGCTGAACGCATTACCTGGCCATCACAAGCCCCGGCGGCACCCGGGTCACGACGCTCCGATGGCACCGCCTGCGCCCTGACAAGGCATAGCCGCCACATTGAATGGTTGGCGCACTCACCTCATCAGCTATCCTCCGGATTCCGCTTTCAAACTCCGGACGATGCACATGGATAGGCATATCGGTTCTCACCTGATCATCACGGCTACCCTGGCCTTGGTACTCCTCGCGGCGTCGCTATCGGCCAGTGCCGCAGAAAAGCAGCGACTGACGCAAGCACAGTACGCCGCTTTTCTACAACAGCGCAGCAGCGTTGTGGGCGCGATCAATGCCGGACATTGGACCCAGGCCACCGTTCAAGCAAGGGATCTATTGCAGACCTCGCTGCACATACCCAATGCTTACGAACATATGGGCGCACTCAACCTGCTGTTGGTGACACTGCGCCATGAAGGCCTGCACATCGAATCCATGCAGGCGATTGATCAGGTACTGGCGCAGGTTGCAGCCTCCGGCGGGAGGCCGGTATCTGACCAGATGGAAATACTGATAAGGGAGGGACTGATAAGTGCATCCCTCGCCGGCGACAACGCAGCGGTACAGCGCTACCAGCGCCTGATGTTGAAGGAGGCGAATTTGCCTTCAGCCCAGTGGCAATGGAATTTCGATCAGAGCCGTATTGCGGACGGCGTAGCCCATACCGTGCTTCCGTTGGTCGCCGGCGCTTGGGTACTGCAAGGTGTCCAAGCGGCCTCGCAACGCAGCAAGCGCACGTACTATCACTACCTTTACATCGCACCTGATGGCGAGACCGCCACCTTGGATATGCATATCAGCTACGCGCCGGAATTCCAGGGACTGGATGATGAAGAGGTACGCCGCCGCACTGCCACATTCTTGCGTCCACTGTTTGAGGAAGCGGTCGAAGGCGCAGAAACACTACCCGACCTTCCATTCCCTGGGTTGATCCAGAGCAAGCAGGTAACGCGGACGCCGCTGAAGACCGAACCCGACCTTCAGCACTTTAACTGGATGGGCGTTCGCGGTGACTGGACCGTAGATATGCGATCAACCTCGTCCGTGGAAGTGGCAGCACAGGTTCTGGCGCAGCTGCCGACGCTGTGGGCACCGATGCAATGGTCAGCCAACCCCGTATTGGGTACAGCGGGACCAAGTACACCTACGAACTGATTACTGCGCTTGAGGTATGGAAAGACTGGAAGACCGCAGGCAGGCTTGCCAGTCCGCTTCCGGCCGCAGCGGTGTTCCCCACCGACCCGACGTCGTTGCAAACCTTCAGTCGAGCAACTACGCAAGCTGCTGGACGCAGGCATCCTGCAGTTGCATGCAACGACGAACAGCCCCGCTCGGCCCGGCCCGGCCCGGCCCGGCCCACCAAGGGTACTTGCTTGCCCTCAAGATCAGCTGCAGTTTCGTTGAAGCAACTGGTGCTTTTTCAAGGACGGTAGATGAGTGAGGCCCGGTCATGATGGCGTCTCATTCCTTTACGATACTCGGCGCGCAATCCCACTGCCATCCAAATCCTCAAGCCATTGATGTAGCTCGAAATACACATGTAAAACGCGGTGCACGCCCAAGGAATTTCTTTACGATTCAATGTCAACTTTCGACTACCTATGCCGGCCAGAATCAAGCCTCGCCAATCGGAAATCCAAGTGTGCTGAACAAACACCGCTTTTGTAGCCCGGGTAAGCGCAGCGCACCCGGAGCCGCATGAATCCAGAAGCCATGCAGAGTCGCGACTCCTCTAACTGCCGAACGACCCAGGAGAACAGGCAACAAGTCGGCTGAGCGCTGCCCTTGATCATCACAAGCCCCGGGTGCGCTGCGCTTACCCGGGCTACGGGTTACCGCGCTGGCTCTCCAAAGCCAACATCTGGCGTTGACTCGTCGCATGCCCAGTCTTCCGGCAACAAACCCTCGCGGACGTATCGATGAAATGTCGAGTGCCGCCAGTCGCACACCGCTGTCACCCAGCCATGCTTCAACGGATTGATATGCACGTAGTCCACGCAGGCTTGAAGCTGGGCTTCATCGCGGATCGTTCGCTCCCAATAGCGCGCCTGCCAAGGGGATCGATAGCCCGGCGCGAAGACTCTACGGGTGAAGCCTTTCTTGATGTCCTGCCACAGCCGTGGATAGTCATCAGTGCTGGCATCCAGCTGGATCACCGCATGCAGATGCTCCGGTAGCACCACCGCAGCCAAAACCAGGTGAGGCACCCGGCGCGCCGCATTGCGCCACGCCCGTTTCAGCGCATCGATCTCCCGCACCAGCAGATCGCTACGCCTGTCACGCAACGTCACGGTGAAGAAGTACGTGCCGCCAGCAATGCGGTTGCGTCGATAGTTGACCATCGCTCAAGCGTAGCCATGCACCGAAGCAGCACACGTCGCGCGATCCGTACGCAAATCACCCGTCGCCTTGTGATCCACCGTAGCCCGGGTAAGCGCAGCGCACCCGGGGCGTCGTGCTGATCACCATGGCAGAAGATCACACCGGAGACGGGAAAGTGCCTGTTTGCATGAAAGCCAACGGCTACCAGTAAGAACAAAAAAGCCGAGCATCTGCCCGGCTTCTTTGACTACCTATTCCCCGGGTGCGCTGCGCTTACCCGGGCTACGTCACTGCTCCGACCGATCCAGTTGATTCGAGAATGCCAACCACCTAGCGAACGAGGGCCAGAGCGGAAACCCGACTCTGACCCCGGTTCTTCACTAATCGCCGGTTGCTGGAGGCAGGCAATCGGAAAATTGGCGCTGCAATGTCGGAAGCATTGGTGAGCGCAAGCCATGCGCCATGCGGACTACATTCGTTGCCAGGAGCAGCATACCGTTGGCGTTGATGAGCAATGAACCAACTTCATGATGCGGAAAAGAAGCAAAGCTCTGCACGACGGGCCTGATACCTCCATGCACATAAGAGTGCATTCCTCGCCATGTTGCTTCCTTCAGCTCCACAAGGGGCTTGTGGATATCGGCCGGATGGAAGCGGGATATGGTATCCAACATCGCCGCAACGTCCGGCCCTTTTCGCGTTTCAGCATCCGACAGGATGGCTTCTTCCTTGGGAGCAAAGAAGCCTTCAATCCACGCATCCTCAGCTCCACGCATGGTCCATATCGCCCGAATCAAGGCTTCATACGTAGGGCGAACCAGTGCTGTTGCGGATAGGTCCAACTCGCGCTGGACAAGCAGCCATTGCGACATGGCATGCTGCCTGACGATGTTCGCAAAGCCACGGACAGCTAATGTCCGCTTGCTTTGATGCTCAGGTAACTCTTCCCATAAAGGGTTAAGAGCATCGTGCAACAAGCGGGTTCCGTTCGCTATGCGCTCCAATCGCTCTCTAGCCTGATCATTCTCGTCGATCTCACTCTGCATACGTTCGCTCCTTCGCTACATATGTAAATCTGCACCCGACTCTGTCCCCTGTTTCCCGGCTCACGCCACTCCCACAAGTCCCCCCCAACCTTCTTGCTTTAACCGAAGTGAACCTGTCCTCGTTCGTCTCCTTGCTCACCCAGGCAGTTCAGACAAAGCAATCTTTGTTTCCTCAAGCGCATCAGGCTCCTCCTTCGCAAGGACGCGGCAGATGTCCTTCCAGACATCCACCTCTTCTTTGAGAAGATCTTGCCCAACCCAATACAGCTCCCCATGGTCACCCATCAATAGCGCCCGATCGAGAATATCGCGGGCCTGATCCTGCTCTACTTCACAAACATTCGAGAAAGCATCGAGGTGGCTCTCTCGTACTCGCGAGAGTACATATCGTTCTGGCGGCATATCAGAAGGCAGAAACTTAAGCCGCGCTTCGAACCAACACTTCGCATCTTCCTTCCTCTTCTGAGGAACCAGACCCAAAAAACGATTGACGTGGGCTGTACTAGCAGCCCGTTGATCACCGTCAAGAACACAGAGCACTTCTTCATCTTGCGTTCCATCGATAAATCTAGCTGCCATCTGAGCTACAACTGCGCTATTTGACCCAACTTCACAGATTCGGGTCCTGCGCCGCAGTTCCATCCCAAGATAAGAATTAAGAAGAATATGCGCAGAAGAATCTTCCAGATATATGCAAACCTCAGACGAAGGCAGCCCTGAGAGCCGTCCAGCAGCAAACCCAGGAGATATGCCTTCTATAACCTGAGCCCCCGATTCAGAATTCTCAATGTAGAACCGGCCTTCAGGAGGAAGCGTCTCCAAAACCACAGGGGAATGAGTTGTAAAAATAAACTGGTGCGCCTTATCCAGCGCCACCTGCTTTAACTCATGAACAAGCTGCCTTTGCGCAGCCTCGTGCAGCCCCAATTCTATTTCATCAATTACAAACAAAGACGCTCTTGATGCGCTATGAATGGCCAAAAAAAGCGCAAAAAGCGCCTGCTCCCCGGCCCCCATATTGAAACCAGAGTACCTATGCCCCCGCTTGGTTACTAGAGGAAGCTTATAGGCCCCTCCCCCTCTCAGCTCAAGGTCATCATACCTAATTCCCAAAACCCGACTCACCGAATCCTTGGCATCATCTTCGACTTCGGATTTCTTATTTGGAGATATGAAGTACCTACGTTGATTGACGATAGAGCTCTTCTCGCTGGGCGGGACAACCCTATCGATTCCAAAGTAAGCCACCACTCTCTTCACCCTAGCATCGTAGTCGTTCCACTTTCCGCCCTTATTTTTTTTCGCACCTGATAGCCCATGCCCTTCCCATCCGGCATGTTCTCAGTCGCTTTCCACTGATCATAATGGATGCCATATCTCAGCTCAATTCCGTCAACAGGCACCTCACCATGCGCCTGCACAAAGAAATCAGAGAATCGATAGTACGGCAATGTTCGACCAGGAAGGCGCCACCCGGTGGGCTTTCCGTGGAAAGCGCATGCAGCGAGCGCTAGAACTGTTGATTTACCACTACCATTTCGCCCCGATATAGCTGACAAAGGGTATTTAAACTGGATATTAAATTTTGAAAGCGCCCTTATCGCCCCTTTTCTCAAGGTAATACTTTTCAAAGAACATCGACTAACATCATTTGAAAACCTCTCTATGTTCTTCCTGTCCACATCGGAATGTTGATACCTCACACCCCCTCCCTGAGATAAAAAAAACGGGCATTGCCAATGCCCGTCCAGTATTTATTTCTGCGGAAAACTAATTTTTACCCGCACTTGCTATACCCACAATTCAAGCAAGTCTGGCAGCCATCCATGATCACCAGCGCCTTGGTGCTGCACTTGTGGCACATGGTGGCGGCGGCCGGGAAGCTGCCGTTGTCGGCGCTTTCGGGGTCGGCTTCAAGGACGAAAGCCTCAGAAGCTACCCCTCCCCGGCCCTCCCCTTCGCTTTGCGAAAGGGAGGGGGCGAGCGCGGCGCTTTGCGCCGGCGCTGCGGTTACTTCACTGTTTTTTTTTGAGCGGTCTTCGAACTGCTTGCGCTTCTCGGCGATCAGGGCGCGCTGGTGGGCGCTCATTTCCGGGTCGTGCAGCAGGCCGATCGACTTCATGTGGTCTTCGACGATGGAGCCGAGCTCGGCCACCAGCGACGGCATGTACACGCCACCGGCCTTGAAGTAGCCGCCCTTGGGGTCGAACACGGCCTTCATTTCGTCAACGATGAAGGTGACGTCGCCGCCCTTGCGGAACACGGCCGACATGATGCGGGTCAGCGCCACGATCCACTGGAAATGCTCCATCGACTTGGAGTTGATGAAGATCTCGAACGGGCGGCGCAGCTCGTGCTCGGTGTCCTGGTTGAGCACGATGTCGTTGATGGTCACGTAGAAGGCGTGCTCCACCAACGGTGATTTGATCTTGTAGGTGCTGCCGATCAGCACTTCCGGGCGCTCGATGCGCTCGTGCATGTGCACGATGTTGTCTGTCACGGACTCGACCGGCGCCACGCTGACCGCGGCCTTGGCCACCGCAGCGGCTTCACGGGCTTTGTCGTCCGGAGTGATGACGGAATAGCCCTTGATTTTCTTGTCGATCTTGACGGCCATGGTGCGAGTCCTGGTTATGCGTTGCTATACGGATTGGCAGCAACCCCGTCCCTGTGGGACGGGGCGCGCGGTGTGGCTTACTTGCGGGTGGCCTTCTTGACGGCCTTTTTCACGGCGGTGGCCTTCTTGGCAACCGTCTTCTTCGCCGAAGCGGCCTTCTTGGCAACCGTCTTCTTGGTGACGGCTACTTTCCTGGCAACCTTCTTGGCGACCTTCTTTTCAGTGGCCTTCACCGTCTTCTTGACGGCGGCGACCTTCTTGGCGGCCTTCTTTTCAACCTTCTTCACTGCCTTCTTGGCAGCAGCGGTCTTCTTGCCGACGACCTTGGCGACCTTCTTCTCGGTGGCCTTCACTGCCTTCTTGGTGGCAGCGGCCTTCTTGCTGACGGCCTTGGCAACCTTCTTTTCGGCAGCCTTCACGGTCTTCTTGGCCGAGGCGACCTTGCCGGCTGCCTTCTTCTCGGCCTTGGCTACGGCCTTCTTGGCAGCAGCGCGCTTGCCGGCGCCCTTCTTCTTCAGGTCAGCGGCTTCGGCCTGGGCGCTGGCCTTGGCGGCTTCCAGCTTCTGGCGCATGGCGCTGACCTTCTTGGTCACTTCCTTCTTGGCGGCAGCAGTCTTCTTGGCCACCACCTTCTTGGCAGCGGCGGTCTTCTTGGCCACTACCTTCTTGGCAGCAGCAGCCTTCTTGACCACGACCTTCTCGGCCTTCTTCACTGCCTTCTTGACCTTGGCCACCTGCTTCTTGGCACCGGCTTCCACCTTGTGCGCGCCGGTCTTGACGGCGGCCACGGCTTCGCTGGCGGTCGCGGCGATGGTCTCGCCGACGTTGGCTGCGGTTTCTTTCACGTTCTCGGCAACCTGGGATACGGTCGCGGTCACACCATTACCATTGCTCATAAAGCCCTCCTCAGGGCATCGGGTCTTTTAACGTTGGCGATGCTATATCGAAGCCGATGCAACGTGAAACAAGCGCGCAACAACCCGGTGGCGGTGAGACCACCGTCATGCCCACCCGGCGCAGGCGCCAGGCGGGCAATGAAGGCACTCAGAACTTGCCGTAGTAGCCTTCCTTGAGGGCGTCGAACAGGTTGGCGGCGGTGTGCATTTCGCCGTCGTATTCGATCTGTTCGTTGCCCTTGACCTCCACCGTCTGGCCGTCTTCCAGCTCGAAACGGTAGGTGGTGTTCTCCAGGTCCGCTTCCTTGACCAGCACGCCCTGGAAGGCAGCCGGGTTGAAACGGAAGGTGGTGCAGCCCTTCAGGCCCTGCTCGTGGGCGTAGCGGTAGATGTCCTTGAACTGCTCGTACGGGTAATCGGTCGGTACGTTGGCGGTCTTGGAAATCGAGCTGTCCACCCACTTCTGCGCGGCGGCCTGCACGTCCACGTGTTCCTTGGGCGAGATGTCGTCGGCGCTGATGAAGTAGTCCGGCAGCTTGGCATCGGCCTCGTCGGAGAACGGCATGGCCTTGGCGTTGACCAGCTGGCGGTAGGCCAGCAGCTCGAAGGAGAACACGTCCACCTTTTCCTTGGACTTCTTGCCTTCGCGGATGACATTACGGCTGTAATGGTGCGCGAACGAGGGCTCGATGCCGTTGGAGGCGTTGTTGGCCAGCGACAGGCTGATGGTGCCGGTCGGGGCGATGGAGCTGTGGTGGGTGAAGCGCGAACCGACCGTGGCCAGCTCTTCCACCAGCTCCGGGGCCACCGTGGCCACGCGCTGCATGTAGCGGCTGTAGCGGGCGTGCAGGACCTTGCCGGCGATCTTCTGGCCGACCTTCCAGCCGTCCTTCTTCATTTCCGGGCGCTGGCGCAGCATGGCGGCGGTGACCGCGAACTGCTCTTCCATGATCGGGGCGGCGCCCTTTTCACGGGCCAGCTCCAGGCCGGTTTCCCAGCCAGCCACGGCCATGTCACGGGCAATGGCTTCGGTGAACTCGCAGGACTCGGTGCTGCCGTACTTCATCTGCAGCATGGTCATGGTGCTGCCCAGGCCGAGGAAACCCATGCCGTGGCGGCGCTTGCGCATGATCTCGTTGCGCTGCTGTTCCAGCGGCAGACCGTTCACTTCGACCACGTTGTCGAGCATGCGCGTGAACACACGCACCACTTCCTTGTACTCGTCCCAGTCGAACGAGGCCTTGTCGGTGAACGGGTCACGCACGAACTTGGTCAGGTTCACCGAGCCCAGCAGGCAGGCGCCGTACGGCGGCAGCGGCTGCTCGCCGCAGGGGTTGGTGGCGCGGATGTTTTCGCACCACCAGTTGTTGTTCATCTCGTTGACGCGGTCGATCAGGATGAAACCCGGCTCGGCGTAGTCATAGGTGGAGACCATGATCATGTCCCACAGGTGACGGGCACGGATGTGGCCGTACACCTTGCAGGCCACCAGGCCGTCATCGCGGACGATGTAGTTCTCGTGGGTCGGCCAATCGCGCCAGACCAGGTCGGTCGCGTTCTGGTCGACTTCGGCCTGTTCCTTGGTGTTGATCGGGAACACCAGCTGCCAGTCGGCGTCGTTCTTGACCGCATCCATGAAGCCGTCGGTGATCAGCAGCGACAGGTTGAACTGGCGCAGGCGGCCGTCTTCGCGCTTGGCGCGGATGAAGTCCTTCACGTCCGGGTGCGACACGTCGAAGGTGCCCATCTGCGCGCCGCGACGGCCACCGGCCGAGGACACGGTGAAGCACATCTTGTCGTAGATATCCATGAAGGACATCGGCCCGGAGGTGTAGGCACCGGCGCCGGCAACGAAGGCACCGCGCGGACGCAGGGTGCTGAACTCGTAGCCGATGCCGCAGCCGGCCTTCAAGGTCAGGCCGGCTTCGTGGACCTTTTCCAGGATGCCATCCATCGAGTCGGTAATGGTGCCCGACACGGTGCAGTTGATGGTGCTGGTAGCCGGCTTGTGCTGCTGCGCGCCGGCGTTGGAGGTGATGCGGCCAGCCGGAATGGCGCCACGGCGCAGGGCCCAGGCAAAACGCTCATACCAGTAGGCACGCTTGTCGTCGGTGGCCTCGGCGTCAGCCAGGGCACGGGCCACGCGCAGGTAGGTGCCATCGATATCGGCATCCAGCGCTTCGCCCGCCTTGGTCGTGAGGCGGTACTTCTTTTCCCAGATGTCCTGCGAGGCAGGTTGCAGAGGGATCATGTCCGACTTGGTTTGATTGCTGACCACTTCCAGACGCACCGTACTCATGATTGTGGAAATTCTCCTGGGGCACCTTGCGGTGCGTTCAACTTGTTCCCAAACAGGCTGGGCGGCAAAGACAACGACGCGCAGGCGCGTACTTACGCGCCTGTCGGCGGGATGAGGGGATTCCGGGAACTGCCGGTTGTCTGCATCACTGTCGCGGTCATTGCACGCCTTCCGTTGGGGTGCTTGCACCCCGAGCACTAAACCCTACTGCTTGGGGACGCTTTTCACATCAACCCAACATCTAGTGGGTGATGACCCGACCAAGCTTACCCGCCGGCGGGGTGATGTCAAACGAAAAATCTGCGTCGCCTCTATTGCAATTCGTGCAGGGCTTGGCGGCCTTGGGATTGCGGCGTTGCAGAAGTTTCATTGCCGATTTAGCCGGCCCCCGCCACACTCGTGTTCAGCAACCCGCC
>NZ_LDJJ01000050.1 GCF_001431465.1 Stenotrophomonas terrae
CAACCCCCGCTCCGCGCCCCAGCCCTTGCGCTGGCGCGAGGGCGTTCAAGGGTCCACGAACCTTCGGTTCGTCAACCGTCCCCTTTTACCCCGCAAGGGGAGAGGGGCTTCAGAGCAGAAGCAACGCATGAAATTTTACGCACTGTCTCTCGTCGTCCTTTGCCTCTCCGCATTCTCAGCCCAAGCCAAAGCCAAAGCCAACGAACCCACCCACCGCATCTTCATAGCCGCAGACTCCACCGCAGCCAGCTACGGCCCCGAGCGCGCTCCACAAGCCGGCTGGGGCCAGGCGCTGCAAAGCTGGCTGGATGAAGGCCAATGGCAGGTACGCAACCATGCCGTCGGCGGCCGCAGCACCCGCAGTTTCATCAATGAAGGGCGGCTGGATGCAATCGAAAAGGAACTGCAGGCAGGCGATGTACTGCTGATCCAGTTCGGCCACAACGATGCCAAGCGCGAAGACCCAACGCGTTACACCGATCCAGACAGCGACTACCCACAATTTCTCTCGCGCTACATCGCTGCCGCACGCGGCAAGGGCGCAACGCCGATCCTGATCACCCCGGTTGCCCGCCTGCTCTACGACTTCGGTGCGCTGCTGGATACACACGGCCGCTACACGCAGGCAATGAAGCAGGTGGCGAAAGCGCAGAACGTGCAGCTGATCGATCTCAACGCAAGCTCAATGGCGTGGATACGCGCGCTGGGCGAGCAGGGCGCCAAGCCGTACTTCATGTTCGTGCCCGAACAGAACAAGGCCGATGGCACCCACTTCAGCGTCGCCGGTGCAACTGCGGTTGCCTGCCAGGTGATGGGTGGTTGGGTCGAGATCGCGCCGCAGATGAAAGCAACCCTGAAGCGCGATATCGACTGCGGTGCGATCAGCGCAGGGCAGGGCGCTGCAACCTCCACACCAAGTGCCGCGGCACCGACGGTTGCGGCACCAGTGCAGGCTGCGGGCAACCCGCACGGCTCGCAGGTCATCCGCGAACAGGACATCGGCCGCGCGCAACCCGGCCCACATGGCGGCGCCGGCCCGACCACGGCCTACTCATTCTTCGCCGACGTAAGTGATCTGCCCTTCGTGATGCGCAAGCGTGTGCTGCACAAGGGTGCCGGTATCGGCCTGCATCCGCAGCACAAGGACGAGATCTATTACATCGTCAGCGGCCGCGGCCTCTATGTGCTGGACGGAAGGCAATACGAAGTCGGCGCGGGCCACGCGCTGCTGACCCGGGCCGGCAGCAATCACGCCCTGCAGCAGAGCGGCGACGAGGACCTGGTGGTGATGCTGGCCTATCCAACCGCAGCAGCGCGCAACTAGGCACGCGGCCTGCAGGCCGCGCCCGGGCAGCTGCAGCCGGGCAAAGTTGACAGTGCGCGCTGGCGCCCTCAATGTGCCGCGCAATGGGGGCTTGAAGTCTGTGATGGGTGGCCGGGGTGGCCATGCCGATCTCAGCTGCAGGGAGTGATGCCTGGGTGCCATGTGCGGCCCGGCCCGCTGCACCTCCGCGGTTGGCAGTAGGGACACCATTGGTCACTTCAAAGGAATGCAGATGAGCAAGCTCAAGGCGATCGTTTTCCCGATGTTGCTGCTGGGTGTAGTCGGCACCGCGCAGGCGCAGGCGTTCCCGTCCTGGAAGGCCTATCGGGCACAGCAGCAGGCCGCGCAGACGGCATCCAGCAACGCAGATACCAATGCAGCCGTGGCTGGCCAGGCAGGCCAACAGACCTCGCAGCCGGCCTATCCGGCCTCGGTACCTTACAGGGCACCGGCCAGGCGGCCGGCGCCGGAGAATGGCGCGGCCTTCGTGGGCGTGCAGGCTGGTCGGGGCAAGATCTACGAGGAGGTCGATCAACGCGTGATCATCGCCAATGCCGGTTACCGCTGGCAGGCGGGGGACTACTCGCAGGTTGGTATCGAAGTGGGCGCCGGTCGACTGGATGACACCAGCTGGCGCGACATCCATATTCCGCGCGTGAGGTTCAACAACATCGGTGCCAATGCCCGCTTCAACTTTGGCGACAGCCGCTGGTTCGGCGTTGCACGGCTGGGCTACTGGCGCGCCAAGACCGAAGACCTGTGGGGCGACAACGTCACCATCGACGGTTTCTACAGCGGCCTCGGCGTGGGTGTGGATATCAACCGCCATTTCAACCTGCAGTTGATGTACACCACCTACGCCTACTCCTCGCAGTACTCCTACGGCGACTACGAGTACGACATCAACCGCGCCGACACGCTCACCTTCGGTGCGGAAGTCCGTTTCTGATCCCCGCGGGCCTGTGGCCATCGACGGCCGCAGGCCTGGACGGAATCAGGCGTTTGCCCACGGCTCCTTCTCCAGCCGCTGCGCCAGGTAATCGATCAAGGCCTGCACCCGTGCCGGCCGGTGCAGGCCGGGCGGGGTGATGATGCTCAGCGCCAACGGCTCCACCTTCCAGTCGTCCATCGCCGTCTGCAGTCGTCCATCGCGCAGTTGCTCCCAGACCAGGAATTCGGGCTGCAGGGCCAGGCCCAGCCCCGCCTGCAAGGCGGCATCGAATACTTCGGCGTTGTTGGCCTGCAGTTGGCGCGGTACGGTCTGCGCGAACTCGCCATGGCGCGGGTGGCGGAAGCGCCAGGTGTTGCCGCTGCGGGTGTAGCTGTACTGGAAGCCGCGGTGCTTGGCCAGATCACGCGGATGCGTGGGTCGGCCGTGCGCTTCAAAGTAGGCAGGGGAAGCGACCAGCAGAATCCGTACCTGGCATAGCTGGCGTGCGCGCAGGCTGGAGTCGGCCAGGGTGGAAATGCGCAATGCCACGTCGAAACGTTCGGCCACCAGGTCGACCATCTGGTCGCTGAGCTGGATATCCAGCTCCACGTCCGGGTGCGCCTGCATGAAGGCCGGCAGCAACGGTGCCAGCCGCGAGACGCCAAACGACATCGGTGCCGCCAACCGGATCAGGCCACGCAGCGCGGCCGAACGGTCAGCCACTTCGGCCTCCACCGCCTCACCCTCGTCGAGGATGCGCGCGGCCCGCTGCAAGGCAGCCTCACCGGCGGCGGTCAGCGACATGCGCCGCGAGGTGCGGTGGAACAGGCTGGTGCCGATGCGTGTCTCCAGCCGGGTGATGGCCTTGGATACGGTGGCCTGCGACAGCTGCAGTTCCTCGGCCGCGCGGGCGAACGAGCCGGCTTCGGCGACCTTGGCGAAGATGGCCCAGGCTTCCAGATCGGGCAGGCGGTTCATGGCGGCAGCTCGCGGGGCGGGAGGTCAATAATGTCACAAATGGAAAGAATGACTTTCCATACTTTCTATTCTCTGCATCGATAGCCAGGCCTAGACTGGCCCCCATCGAATCACCACCCGCTTGCAGGAGAACGCCATGATTGAACGTCGCCCATTTGCCAACCTTGGTGGAGCCAATCACGGTTGGCTGGATGCCAAGCACCATTTCTCGTTTGCCGAGTACCAGGACAACAAGCGCATGAACTGGGGCGCGATGCGGGTCTGGAACGACGACACCATCCAGCCCGGCACCGGCTTCCCTCCGCATCCGCATGCGGAGATGGAAATCGTCACCTATGTGCGCGAAGGCGCCATCAGCCACAAGGACGACCAGGGCAACCAGGGCCGTACCGAAGCCGGCGATGTGCAGGTGATGAGTGCCGGCACCGGCGTCCGCCATGCCGAGTACAACCTGGAGCCGGGCATCACCCGCATCTTCCAGATCTGGATCTTCCCGGACCAGCGCGGTGGCAAGCCGTCCTGGGGCACCAAGCCTTTCCCCAAGGGCGAGCGCTCGGGCCGCTTCATCGCCCTGGCCAGTGGCATGCAGGGTGACGACGATGCACTGCCGATCCGTGCCAACGCCCGCGTCCTGGGCGCCACGCTGAAGGCCGGCGAGAGCACCGAGTACCACTTCAGCGACAGCAACCGCTACGGCTACCTGGTGCCGAACAGCGGCCGGGTCGAGGTCAATGGCGTGCTGCTGGAAGCCCGCGATGGCGCCGCCATCAATGGCGAGCGCAGCATCCGCGTCACCGCCTTGGAAGACGCCGAGCTGGTGCTGGTGGATACCGCCGCGCTGCAGTAAGCCGCAATGGGCACAGGCAGGTAGTGCTGCTCGATTCAAGCAGCACTACAGCGTGCGGCAGCACTTTTTGTGGGAGCGGCGTGAGCCGCGAAGCTGACATTGCCGAAGCCCTGAACATCCTGGGCATCTGCTGATGCACCGACTTCGCGGCTGACGCCGCTCCCACAAAAGCAATGCAGAAATGCAGCCTGGGCTGTTGGTTGATAACTTGAACAACCATCAGCGCCCTGGCTTTTTGGGATGCTGTACTTGCCCGGGCGATGCTGATGATCCGGCTCTGCCGCAGTTTCTGACAGTTTCGTAATCTCCAGGTCAGGCCCATGACAGCTGCTCGCACCTAGCCTGAGCACCTCTCCCGCAGGTGCCGGTCATGTCCTTACTTCGTCGTTTTTCTCTCTCCGCTGCCGCTGTGTTGTTGGCTGGCTTCTTCATGCCGGCTACGGCAATGGCGCATCCGCGTGTGCTGAGTTCCAACCCTGCCGCCAATACCGCCGTTGCGGCGCCAGCCCAGATCGATGTGAGCTTCAGCGAAGCGCTGCTGGCACGCGGCTCGCGCGCCGAGTTGTTCATGGGCCATGGCCGCCTATGGATGAAGGTGGCCGTGGCGCCTGCGCAGGTGCTTGCCGATGGCCGCACCTTGCGCACCGTCCCTGATGCCGCACTGGTGCCGGGCAACTATCGCCTGCAGTGGCGTACGGTTGGGGCCGATAGCCACCCGATGAGTGGCGACCTCGATTTCAGCGTCAAGTAAGCAGGCCGGATGATGTCCGAGCCCTTCGTCTACGCGCTGCGCTTGCTGTTGTATGTGGATCTGATGCTGCTGTTTGGCGTGCCGTTGTTCGCGCGTAGTCAGCGGCTGGGGCCGCTGCTGGGCTGGCGCAGTTGGGGCTTGCTGCTGGCCATCTGTGGTCTGGTCATGGTGCTGCTGGACGCGACCCTGCGGTTGTCCACCTTGCTCGACATCGCACCGGACGCACTGGGTGTGGATGATCTTGCCTGGTTCATCGGTGCCACCTCCAGCGGTCGGGCTGCCTTGCTGCGTGGCGCGGTGCTGGCCTTGCTGCTGCTCCTGTTGCTGCCGCGGCGGCAGCACGCGCGTCAGCTGCTGCCACAGACAGCACTGGCCGCCATTGCGCTGGCCAGCCTTGCCTGGAATGGTCATGCCGGTGCTGGCGAATACCTGCAGGGCTGGCCGCGGCTGTCGGCAGGCATCATCCATCTGCTCGCCGCCGGTGCGTGGCTGGGTGCCATCGTGGCCTTGTTGGGGCTGCTACTGCGCAGCCAGCAGGCGCAGCAAGGTGAACGCGCAGCGGCGCTGTTGGTGGGTCTGCGTGGCTTCGCCCTGCCCGGTACGATCATCGTCGCACTGCTGGCCGTTACCGGCAGCGCCAGCTACCTCGACATGGGCGGTAGCTTGGCGAGCCTGACAGCTACCACGCACGGGCGTTGGCTGTCGTTCAAGCTGGCATTGGTGGCCGGCATGCTGCTGCTGGCGGCCTTGCACCGCTGGCGGCTGGTGCCGGCATTGGCCGCAGCCTTGCAGGCCAAGGCTGCCAACCCATCGCGAGCGTTGCGGCGCAGCCTCACCCTGGAAGCAAGCTTGGCGCTGCTGGTGCTGGCATGTGTCGCGGTACTGGGTACGCTTGACCCCACCGCCTGAACCAACGCTCGTTCGAGGACCCACAGTGAAGTTGTTGATCGTAGAAGACGAACCCAAGACCGGCAGCTATCTGCGCCAGGGGCTGGAAGAGGCTGGCTACGTGGTGGATCTGGTCGCCAACGGGGTGGACGGGCTGCATCTGGCCAGCAGCGGCGATTATCAGCTGCTGATCCTGGACGTGATGCTGCCGGGCATGGATGGTTGGAACGTACTGGCGCGGCTGCGTGATGCGGGCAATCCGCTGCCGGTATTGTTCCTGACCGCGCGCAGCAGCATCCCCGACCGCGTACAAGGCCTGGAACTGGGCGCGGACGACTACCTGGTCAAGCCTTTCGCCTTCGTCGAACTGCTGGCGCGGGTGCGTACCCTGCTGCGTCGCGGCCAGCTGCAACCGCAGGCAGAGCGCATCGTCATCGCCGATCTGGTGGTGGATACACTGCGCCGCCGCGTGCAGCGCGGCGAGCGCCGGATCCAGCTCAGCCAGAAGGAGTACGCGTTGCTGGAACTGCTGGCGCGGCGGCGTGGTGAAGTGCTGCCACGCTCGCTGATCGCATCGCAGGTGTGGGATATGAACTTCGACAGCGACACCAATGTCATCGATGTCGCGGTGCGCCGGCTGCGGGCCAAGATCGACGATGATTTCGCCGACAAGCTCATCGTCACCGTGCGCGGCATGGGCTATGTGCTGGAAGCCCCGCCCGCCGATGGCGATACGTGATGCGACGGCGCTCCACCGTCTGGCGGCTGACCGCGCTGCTGGCCACGATCAGTGTGCTGGTGATGGCGGTGCTCGGCATCGCCATTGACCAGGCGGTACGCCACAACTTCAACGCCCTGGACCGCGCCGAGCTGGAGAACAAGGCGGCGTTGATCAGCGATATGGTGGCCACGGTTGCGCCGCAGCAGCTCGGTGAACGGCTGGGTGAAGCTCTGGGCCACCATCCGGACATCGCGTTCTGGATCAGTGACGCCGACGGCAGCACCGTGTTCTCTACTGCGCCAGCGGCCTTGCTGGAATATGCAGGGCAGCAGTCGCCGACAGCGCAGCGTCGGCAGCAGGTCTGGCGCCTGCCCGATGGCAATCACTACCGGGTTCTGTACCTGCGCCAGCCGCCAACGCAGGGCGCGCCACTGAGGCTGTTGCTGGCCATTGATGGTGCGCGCCATGCACCGTTCCTGCGCGGCTTCCACCAGCTGCTTGCGGCCTGCATCGTACTGGCGGCCGTGGCCAGTAGTCTGCTCGGTGGTTATGTGGTGCGGCGCACGTTGCGGCCGCTGCAAAGCCTGGCCGATGAAGCCCGGCAGATCACCACCGAGCATCTGGACCGGCGGCTGTCAGTCGCAGCGGCACCGGCCGAGCTGGATCATCTGGCGCAGACCTTGAACAGCATGCTGGCGCGACTGCAGAACGATTTCGTGCGCCTGTCCGAGTTCTCCGCCGACCTCAGTCATGAGTTGCGCACGCCCATCACCAACCTGCTTACGCAGGTACATGTGGTGCTGGCGCAGCCGCGCGACAACGCCGCCTATCGCGATGCCCTGGGTTCCTGCGCCGAGGAGATGCAGCGGCTGTCGCGGATCATTGCGGACATGCTGTATCTGGCCCAGGCCGAAACGGTGGACGCGTTGCCAACCCGCGAGCGCGTGGCGCTGGGCAGCCTGGTGGATGTGCTGCTGGAGTTCTATGGTTTATTGGCCGAAGACAAGCAGGTCCAGCTACGCCGTGACGGCGATGCCGAGCTGCAAGGAAACCGGCTGATGATCCATCGCGCGGTCGCCAACCTGCTTTCCAATGCCATCCAGCATTGCCCGCCCGGTGGCGTGGTGCAGGTCCGCATCGGCAGCAGCGATGGCCGTTGCAGCATCGAGGTCAGCAACCCAGGCCCGCAGATTGCCGCCGATGCATTGCCGCGATTGTTCGACCGCTTCTACCGCGCGGATCGTTCACGCGGGCGTGGCCATGGTGAGGGTGCAGGCTTGGGCTTGGCGATTACCCGAGCTATCGCCCAGGCGCATGGTGGGCAGGTGCAGGTGGCGTCCACGGCGCAGGGCACGACGTTCAGCCTGTTGCTGCCGCTGGCATGAACTGCGCGGTACCGCGCTAGGCCTTTTTACGTTTACCGGTGCCTGCGCGCGCTGGTTTGCGGGTACTGGCGGCGCGTCCGCCGGTACTTTGCGGGCTGCTTGCGCCCAGTTGCTCCATCCACGTCAGCACGTCCACGTAGGCGATGAAGTGCTGCAGGTACTCCGGCGAGATATCCTGCATCAGTGCCATCGCACGGTAGGTAAGCACGCTGGAGTGCAACGGGCCGGCATCTTCGGGCAATGAATCCAGGCACTGCCGCAGCAGGCTGTCGATGCGGATACGGCTCCATAGCTGCTGGAATTCATCCAACGCCGGCATCAACGCAGTCTCATTGCTGTCAGCACTGTCGGTGTCACCGACCGCGGCGTTGGAGGTGGCCAATGGCAGTTGGTACTGCAATGGATCGGCCGTCAGCTGCAGCAGCAGTGACTGCAGCGGGCTTTCGGCGGCGTCTGCGGCAACGCGCTTCGGAGTCTGCACGGCGGCGAGCTGCGCATAAGCTTCGATCAGCTGCGACAGACGCGCATCCAACTGCGCGCGCGCGCTGCCGGTATAGCCTTGCGCACGTTGCGCCAGTGACGCGATCAGTTCGAAGCGCGCCGGATCGACACGATCAGCGTTGCTTTCGCGCCACGCCTGCAACTGTGCCAGCGCTGCCGGATCAGCGGACGTCATTGCGCGGCATCGGCCTTGCCGTCCTGCTTGGGGCGCGGAATCGGCGCGATCTCGACGCGGCGGTTTTTTGCCCGGCCCGCTTCGTCATCGTTGCTGCTGACCGGTTGCTCGGCACCAAAG
Organism: Stenotrophomonas terrae; assembly: GCF_001431465.1. GTDB lineage: Bacteria > Pseudomonadota > Gammaproteobacteria > Xanthomonadales > Xanthomonadaceae > Stenotrophomonas > Stenotrophomonas terrae. Next base: position 8,622 of record NZ_LDJJ01000050.1, read on the forward strand.
GCTGCGGCGAACACCGACTGCGAGGGCACACCGTCGGCAATCAGCGTGCGGGTGACGGTGAGTGCACGTGCGGCCGACAACTCCAGGTTGTCGGCAAAGCGCCCATGGACCACGCGCACCGGCTGGTTGTCGGTGAAGCCGCTGACCATCAGGATCTCTTCGCGCGTGCCCAGGTATTCACGCAGCGGCGCGGCCAGGCTCTGCAGCAGTTCGCGGCCTTCCGGCTGCAGCTGGTCGGAGTTGAGCGCGAACAACACGCTGCCGCTGATGCCGATGCGGCCATTGATCACCGTCACCCGGCCGGCAGCCAACGGTGCGGCCAGTGCCTGTTCCAGCGTCTTGAGCTTGGCGGTCTGTTCCTGGCGCTGCTTGACCTCTTCATCCAGGCGGTTGTGCAGCAGCAGCTGGATGCCGATCACACTGGCCAGAATAAGAACGAAGGCACCGAGCAGCACCGACATCAGGTCGCCGAACGCGGCCCAGGTGGTGGCACTGGATTCGGCGTCGAATTCGATTTCGTCGCTCATCGCGCTCAGGCTCCGGCGTTGTCGCGGGCTTCGGCCAACTGCTGCAGTTCGCCGATGATCTGCTTCTGCGAGAGCATGCTCAGGTCCACCACTTCGCGTGCCTGGGCGACGTAGTAGGCCAGCTGCTCATCGCTGCGGGTCAGCGACTTGTCCAACGCGCTTTCAATCAATTGCAGGCGTTCGTTCAAGGCTTCGGTGGACTGGCCAAACAGCTGCACGGCACTGCCGAAGGCATCGCCGAGGCTGGCCAGTTCCACCGCGCTGGCGGTGACATTGGCGGCGGCGTGGTCGAGCCTGCTGGTTTCGCCTTCAAGCTGGGTGCTGAAGCGGCTGCCGACGCGTTCGAGCAGATCGGCCGAGGTGCTGACCAGTGCGTCTATGGCGCTGCGCTGTTCGGTCGATGCATGGGTGACCGCGCCGAGCAGGGTCTCCAGCGTGGACAGCAGGTGGCTGCGTTCTTCCAGCATGGCGGTGTCGCGGACCATGCTGTCGGACAGCTTCTGGCGCAGCTCGGCCACCACTTCGGCGGCGGCGCGCGGTGCTTCCGAGGCGCTCTGCACCAGCCGCGAGATCTCGGCGATGGTGTCGCGGGCCTGCGCCTGCTGCTGCTCGCTCATTGCCTGGGTGGTCTGCGCCAGGCTGTCGCAGATCTGCTGCTGGCGTTGCGCGACCGCTTCGCCATTGCGCTGCCAGCTGCTGTCCAGCGTATTGACCATCGCCGACAGACTCTGCGACCACTGGCCCAGGCGCTGTTCGTCACGTTCGGCGAATGCGCTTTGCAGCTGTTGGTGCGACTGCTGCAGCGCGCCGAGCAGCGATTGCGCGTGTTGTTCGAACGCCGACGACGCGCTGAGCAAGGCCTGCTCATTGCGCTGCGCCAGCTCGCCATGCGCGCTGTGCTGCTGTGCCAAGGCGTCGCGCCAAGCGTCGGCGGTGCGGCCGGCGCTGTCTTCCATGCGCGTGGCGACGCCGTCGATCAGGGCGTTGCTGCGTTGTTCGAAGTTGCTGCTGAACTGGGCCAGGGCCTGCTGCAGTTGCTCGGTCAGTGCGCTGTTGCTGCGCTGCTGTTGTTCGAGTGCGGTGTTCCAGCTGCTGCCCGCGGTTGCGGCGGCGCTTTGCACGGCGGCGTTGATGCCGTCGAGCTGCTTGTGCACGGCGCTGTCGATGCTGGCGTGCAGGGCGTTGGATTTGTCTGCCAAGCCAGCCATGGTTGCATCCACCACCGGCTGCAGCGCGGCACCCACGGCATTGGCCTGCTGGCTGATACCGGCCTGCATCGATTGCTGCAGTGACGCTGCCAGCTGCGTATAGGCCGCTTCGGTGCGTTGATGGAACTCCTGCTGGCTGGCCTGCAGGCGTTCGTTGTTGGCTTGGTGCTGCTGTTCCAGGCTGCCCATCATGGCCTGCAGGCGCTCGACCAGGGTCGGCATCAACGCGTTCTGTTCCTGCAGCAGGCGGAAGGTTTCACCGCGCTGGAAGCGCTGCGAATGCACGCGCAGCTGGCTGGCGATGCCGGCATCCAGCTCCTGCACGGTCTGCGCGCGCTCGCGGCGCAGCAGGGCCGACAACAGGCCCAGCGCGGCCGAGCTGGCCACGCCGGCAATCGAGGTGCCGAAGGCGAAGCCCAGGCCCTTCACCGGCGCCGCCAGCGAGCTGCGGATGGCGTCCAGGTCGGTGGCGCTTTCCAGCGCCAGGCCGGTGCCGCGCAGGGTCGCCATCATGCCGAGCAGGGTGCCGAGCATGCCCAGCAGCACCAGCAGGCCGACCAGATAGGGGGTGAGCGCGGGGGCGGGCAGGCCGACCCGCTCGCCCTGTACGCGCAGCCGCACCGGGTTGCGCAGACCCGCTGGCAGGCGGGCGAGCCAGCCATCGAGGTTGTCCGCCGCCTCGCCGATCGACGGCAGGGCCTGCTGCAGGCCGGTGGTGGCCTGGCGGTAGCGGAACAGTTCGGCGGCACCGGCCAGATAGCAGGCGGCGATGATCGCGGCGACCACCGCGGCGAGCGGATGGGTGCCGGCATAGCCCACGCCGATCCAGCACACGGCCAGCAGGCCGACAAGGAAGACAACGACAGCAACGAGGTTTCTGGACATGAGGTACGGATTACCGGGTGCGTAGCGCTGCGAGCAGGCCATTGATGGGGTGGAAGCGGACATCCAGTTCGGCCAGCAGCGCGATGCGCAGGTCTTGCCGGAACGTGGCCAGCCAAGGGCCGGTGGGTGCCGCCGGGGGTTCCGATGCCGGGGCATCGACGGGGTCGTGCGCGGCTGTGTCATACAGCCGTTGGTAGTGCAGGCCGAGCAGCACCGGCACATGGGAAAGCAAAGTGTGTTCACGCGGGCTGAGGGTGGCTTCCATCACCGCGTCGACTTCGGCCAGGCGCGCCTTGGCGGCGGATTGGCGGGCCAGCATGTCACGCAGACGGCCGCGCAGGCGGCCGCTGGCAGTTTGCATGGCGCGCTGCTGGTTCAGGTAATGCTGGCGGTACGGGGCGAAGCCGGGCGGGAGCTCGGCGTCGGCAGGCGCGGCATTGCGCGGCGGGGCGAGCTCGATGTCGGCCTGGATGGCGTCGATCAGCTTGGCATGCACCCGCGCGCATTCAGCATCCTGCGCATCGTCGTAGTCGGGGCCTGGCTCGGGCGCGGGCGGCGGGTTGTCCAGCGCCTTGGACAGGGTGATGGCGCGGTTCCAGTCAAACCACTGCGCCAGCCGCTCCGGCACCGCAGGCGCCGCAGGGGATGTTCCCTCGTCATTGAAGCGGGCCAGCAGGCGAATGAACGCCGGGCCCAGAACGGGCGCCCGTTGGGATGCTTTCGCCATGGTCCTGACTAAAAATTGGCCATTTTACATGTTGCGGCAAACCGCGCCGGGGGCCCTGCATTCAGGGCCGGGGCCGGGTGGCAGGGCTCAGCGCGCATGGCGCTTGAGCAGTTCCAGCAGCAGTTCGGCCTCGGCGGCGCGCTTGGCCGGGTCCGGTTCGGCCACCACGTGCTCGCTCAGGTGGCCGGCCATCACCTCCAGCATCAGGCCGTGCATCGCGCCCTTGGCGGCGGCGATCTGCACCAGCACGGCGTCACAGTCGTCGCCGCTTTGCAGCGCCTGTTCCAGCGCCGCCACCTGCCCGGCGATGCGCCGCACCCGGGTCAGCAGCTTTTTCTTGTCGCGTTGGATATGTGCCATGGTTTCCATCATATACCCCATGGGGGTATAGAATCACGCCGCCCGTTCCGCTGCCCAGAGCTCCCATGCAACTCGACGCATTTGCCCAATCCCGCCGCCACGGCCATGCCTTCAGCGATGGCAATCCAATGGCGGAAAAGAACACCCGCCGCGCGATGGTGCTGACGCTGGTGATGATGGTGGTGGAGATCGCCGGCGGTTGGTGGTTCAACTCGATGGCGGTGCTGGCCGATGGTTGGCATATGAGCTCGCATGCCTTGGCATTGGGCTTGGCGGCGTTTGCCTATGCCTGCGCGCGGCGCTATCGCGATGACCCGCGCTTTGCCTTCGGCACCTGGAAGATCGAGATACTGGCCGGTTTCAGCAGCGCGATCCTGCTGCTGGGCGTGGCGGCGATCATGGCCTTCGAGTCGATCCTGCGCGTATTCAAGCCCAGCCCGATCCACTATGAGCAGGCCATCGCGATTGCGGTGGTCGGGCTGGCGGTGAACCTGCTGTGCGCGTGGTGGCTGCGTGATCAGCATGATCACCATCACCATCACCATCACGGACATGAGCATGGGCATCAGCACGGTCAGCATGATCATGCGCATGGCGATCACCACCAGCATCACCACGATCTGAACCAGCGCTCGGCCTACCTGCACGTGCTGGCGGACGCGGCTACCTCGGTGCTGGCGATCATCGCCCTGCTCGGTGGCCTGTATTTCGGTGCGTCGTGGCTGGACCCGCTGATGGGTATCGTCGGTGCGGTGCTGGTCTCGGTCTGGGCCTGGGGCCTGATCCGCCAGACCAGCGGGGTGTTGCTGGATGCGCAGATGGACGCGCCGGTGGTGGCCGAAATCCGCGAAGCAGTGGAGCAGGGTGAGGTACCGGCTCGGATCAGCGACCTGCACGTCTGGCAGGTCGGGCGTGGCCGTTATGCCTGTGCGATGGAAGTGGTGACCGCGTCGGCGGTGGCGCCGGAAGTATTCCATCGCGCCTTGGCCATCCACGAAGAAATCGTGCATGTGACGGTGGAAGTACGCAGCGCTGCATCGCTGTAGTGCCGAGCCATGCTCGGCAAGGGCTTTGCCGGTGCACCAGTTGTAGGAGCGGCGTCAGCCGCGAAGCTGATAGACCATCAGATCGCGAACATATCGGTGTTCGAGCATTGCCAGCTTCGCGGCTTACGCCGCTCCTACAATGGCTGATGGGTTGTGGGTAACGTCCTTGCCGAGCATGGCTCGGCACTACCGTGCTTGCACGCCTACTGCTAGATCACCCGCAGGGTGATCGCCTTCAATACCGCGCGGGTGCGATCGCGGGTGTCGAGCTTGTCGAGGATTGCAGAGACATAGTTCTTCACCGTGCCTTCGGCCAGGAACAGGCTGCCGGCGATCTCGCGGTTGCTGTAGCCGCCGGCCATCAGTCGCAGCACCGCCACTTCCTTCTGGCTGAACAGTTCTTTGGGCGCGTCGTCGGCGTGGTAGCGATAGCGCTGGCGTACCGCATCGGTGCTCACCGGCTGCAGCAGGGTCTGGCCGGCGATGGCGCGCGTGATGGCCTCATGCAGGTCTTCGGGTGCAGCGTCCTTCAGCAGGAAGCCCTGCGCACCGGCTTCGGTGGCGCGCAGCAGCAGGTCGCTTTCATCGAAGGTGGTCAGGAATACGCAGGGCGTCTGGTCGCCTCTGGCGCGCAGTGCCTTCAAGGCCTGGATCCCATCCATGCCCGGCATGCGGATATCCGACAGGATCAGTTGTACCGGCTGCTGCGCCAGTTGCTCGAGCAGCGTTTCGCCGCTGTCAGCTTCAAACACGATGCTGATGCCGAGCTGCTGCAACAGGGCGCGCAGGCCGGCGCGGATCAGCGCCTGGTCATCGACCAGGGCAATGCGGGGAGCGTCGTTCATGCCGGCAATTCCACACGAATCTGCAGGGCACCGGAAGCGGCACGCTGCAAGTGTAAGCTGCCGCCTTGCTCGTCAACCCGCTCGCGCATGCCGGTCAGGCCGTTGCCGGCGCGCGGTTCGCCACGCAGTTGGCCGTCATCTTCCATGGCCAGCAGCAGGCGCCCGTCGTGCCGTTGCAGCACAACCCGCAACACCTTGGCGTCACTGTGGCGGGCGCTGTTGGTGAGCGCCTCCTGCACGCAGCGCAGCACGGTTTCGGCCTTGGCGGTGTCGTTGAGCTGTACGTCCTCATCCAGCTGCAATTGCAGGCGCGGGCGTGGCAACGGCGCGGCCAGCGCGTGCAGCGCGGTATCCATGTCGAGTTGGCCGCTGTCGCGCAGGCAATGCACCACCGCGCGGATATCGCCGAGCAGCTCGGCCGACAGCTGCTCGCATTGGGCCAACTCGGGGGCAGCACCCGCCTGCCCGGCAAGCGCACGCAGATGCAGGCGCAGCGCGGTGAGTTTGTGCCCGGCGACATCGTGCAGTTCGCGTGACAGCCGAAGCCGTTCCATGTCGCGCGAGCGCTCCGCGAGCAGGGCGCGGGTGGCCAACAGGTCGGCATTCACCAGCGCCAGCCGGTCGCGGGCTTTTTCGGCGCTGCCGGCGTAGTGCGTGGTGAGCATGGCGAACGCCTGGAAACCGGCGAAGATCAGCACTACCGCGGCAGGGTGACTGTGCACGTCGCGCAGTACCAGGTACATGCCCACATTCACCAGCAGCATCATCATCAAGGCGGTGCGCAACGGCCAGCTCATCGCCACCTGCGCGGCCAGCATCACCAGCAATGCGGGTGCAACGCCGCTGCGATGGGCCAGGCGGATGACCACCAACGCTGCCAGCGCTTCGATCACCAGCATCACGCTGCGCTGTGGGGCGGGCCGCTCGTAGCTGGCCGCCAGCAGGAATGCGAGCAGGAACAGCAGCGCACTGCCCCAACGCAGGGCGGTCTGCGCGCCGGCGTCATAGGGCAGGGTGGCAGCCACCGCCAGCCAGGTGAGCAGGCCGGCGAGGTTGAGCGGATGCAGCAGCCTGTGCCAACGCGAACGGTGAGTTATTTGCATGCCTGCATGCTGCTGGGCGCAGGCGCCAGCGGCAAGGGGGCGGCGGCAGAAAGTGACTTCCGGCAGGGTCGATCGGTGACTGGCGCGACTGCCGTGGGCGCAGTGGCTCACGCACGCTGTGCACAGGCCATCGCATTCCGCCGGCCGCCACTGAAGAGAGCACCGTCATGCCCGGATATTCCCTGATCGTCGCGCTGCATGTACTGGCCGGCGTGGTGGCGCTGATCAGTTTCTGGTCGGCGGCGCTGATGAAGAAGGGCTCGCCGCGGCATCGTGCGGTGGGCAAGGTGTATCTGCTGGCGATGGCCAGCATTGTGGCCAGCTCGGTGCCGATCACGATCCAGTTCGCCTTTTTCCGCCAACAGCCGTTGACGGCCCTGTTCCTGGCCTACCTGATGGTGATCACCGGCAATGCCACCTGGTTGGCCTGGCGTGCGGTCACCGACAAGCGCGACTGGAAGAAGCTGGTGGCGCGGCCGGGCTGGCATCTGGCGTTGTGGCCGATGGTGGTGCTGGCGCTGGCCGTGGTGGCCACCGGCGTACAGCATCGGCAGGTGTTGTTCTTCGGCTTCTCGGCGATCGGTTTGTGGGCCGGTTGGCGCATGCTGAAGTTCGCCCGGCGTGGCCCGGCGCGGCCGGACTGGGCCTTTCGCCAGCACTACCAGTCGATGCTGGGCGCCGGTATTGCCACCCATGTGGCTTTCCTGGGCATCGGTATGCGCCCGGTGTGGCAGTGGCTGCTTAGCCACACCACCGTGCCGGCGCTGCTGATCGAGCTGTTTCCATGGGCGGCGCCGCTGGTGGTGGCATTGATTGCCGCGGCTTGGTTGAACCGCAAATACGGCGGCCGGCGGGTGGCCAGGGTGGCTCCGGTCAAGGCTCAGTGAGTTGCAGGTGTGGTGTTTGAGAGTCCCGGGTGCGCTTCGCTTACCCGGGCTACGGGGACCGGCGGTTGCGTGGTACCTGCATGAAGAAGCCGCCCTTGGGCGGCTTCTTCGTTGCGATGATGGGGCTGGCTTAGACGTCGCCGCCGTCGGCCCAGCCTTCGCCGCTGCCGCGCTGGAATACCGTGTCACCTGCCTGCACCTCGCCGGCCGGCAGATGTTCGGCATCGGCCAGACGTGCGTAGATCGGGGTGAAATCCGGTTCGGTTGCGGCCATCAGCTGCTCGAAGCCGTCGATGACGAAGTAGCTCTTCTGGAAGGTGTCGATGCGGTAGCGGGTGCGCATGATTCGCTCCAGATCGAAGCCAATGCGGTTGGGTGCCGCCGATTCCAGCGAGTACAGCGATTCACCCTTGGACGAGACGATGCCGGCGCCGTAGATGCGCAGGCCCTCGGCGGTGTTGATCAGGCCGAACTCCACCGTGTACCAGTACAGGCGGGTCAGGTTCTGCAGCGCGTCCGGGCCGATGGCATGCGCCTTGACCCCGCCACGGCCATAGGCGGCCATGTAGTCGGCGAACACCGGGTTCATCAGCAGCGGCACGTGGCCGAACAGGTCATGGAACAGGTCGGGTTCGGCGATGTAGTCGATCTGCTCCGGGCGGCGGATCCACCAGGTCACCGGGAAGCGGCGGTTGGCCAGGTGATCGAAGAAATCGAGCTCCGGCAACAGGCCTTCCACGCCCACCAGGGTCCAACCGGTGGCCGCGCCCAGTACTTCATTGAGCTGATCGAAGCGCGGAATCATGTGTTCGCTCATGCCCATCTCGTCCTGGGCGTCGAGGAACTCCTGGCAGGCGCGGCCGACCAGCAGTTCGCGCTGGCGCTGGTACAGCGTGCTCCAGGTGGCGTGGTCGTCGGCGCTGTAGTTGTCCCAAGGCTGCTCCACCACGGCGGTGGTATAGACCGGCACGTAACCCTTGTCGGTCTGTTGGTGTTCGACGCGGCGCGGGTTGGCTTCCATGGCGGCAGCTCCTGAAGGGAATAGATAAGCGCATGGTAGAAAGCCTGCCGCGCAACAGGTGTGCGTAATTGCGCAGTGGGCGGCTTCTGACGCAATATTGTTGCGTCCATTCAATGCTGCGGAGCAACAAAAATGGCTTCGGTGAACCTTGACCGCACGGATCTGCGGCTTCTTGTCGAAATACAGCAGCATGGCCGTGCCACCAACGCGGAATTGGCGGCGCGGGTGAATCTGTCACCGTCGGCCTGCCTGCGGCGGGTGCAGCGGCTGGAAACGGAAGGGGTGATTGCCGGTTATGGCGCACGCCTGGAGCCGCGCGCGATCGGGCTGGGCCTGCAGGCCTTCGTCCGCGTGCAGCTGTCCAAGCACGGGCAGGCAGCGATCGATCATTTCGTGCAGGCGGTGCAGCTATGGGATGAGGTGGTGGCCTGCCATGCGCTCACCGGCGACATGGACTACCTGCTGCAGGTCTATGTGCGCGACCTGGACCACTTCTCGGAATTCCTGCTGGACAAGCTGCTCAATGCGGCCGGCGTGGCCGACGTCAATTCCAGCTTCGTGCTGCGCACGGTGAAGGAGTTCCGCGCGCTGCCACTGTCGCAGCTGGGGCGGTGAAGAAGGGTCGGTATTGCAGCTTTCAAGCCCCTCTCCCGCACGCGGGGTGAGAGGGGCAGCTTGCGAACCATTGGTTCGCTGCCCATCGAACGCCCTTGCGCTGGCGTAAGGGCCGGGGCGCGGAGCGGGGGTTGGGGTGAGGGCGCTCTATGCTTCAGGTTGTGGGAGCGGCGTAAGCCGCGAAGCTGACAATCTGAAACGCAATCGGCTTCGCGGCTTACGCCACTCCCACAAAACTACAAAGCTGCAGCCCCGCCGTTGATCATCAGCGCGCCGGTGCGCTGCAGTTCTTCTCGACACCGCGCAGCTTCTCGATGCGGCTGCGGCTGTCCTGGCAGCGCTGGTGCGCTTCTGCCTGCACGGCGGCGGCACGCGCATCGGCGTTGCGTGCGGTGGCAACACGCGCCTGCTGCAGGCGGGCGATGCCGGCGCGGATCTGCGGCATGGCTGCCATCGCTGCCTTCTCGCCTTCCAGAATGGCGCGGCCGCGCTGTTCGAAATCGGCTGCGCCGATGTCCAGCACCGCCGGCCGGATCACCACGTCGGCGCGCGCCAGTTCCTGCTCGCCCAGGCGCTGGCCCATGATGGTGATCGACTGGCCCACCGCACCGAGCAGGCCGGTCGGGCGTTGGCCGGTGGCGCGGCTGGAGATATCCACCGCGATCACGAACTCGGCACCCAGCTGCTTGGCCGCATCCACCGGCACCGGGCTGACCACGCCGCCGTCGACATAACTCTTGCCACCGATGATCACCGGCTCGAACACGCCGGGGATGGAGCTGGAGGCGCGTACCGCCTGGCCGACATTGCCGCGCACGAACACCGCGCGCTCGCCGGTCTCCAGCTGGGTGGCGACCGCAGCGAACGGCTTCTCCAGTTGCTCGGCGCGCTTGTTGCCGACCTGTGCATTAACGTAGTCCTGCAGCTTCTGGCCCTGCACCAGGCCGCCGGAGAACAGGCGGATATCGCGGATGCTGGCTTCATCCAGCGCCACCGCCTTCTGCTGCATCTGGAAGGCGTTCATGCCGCTGGCATACAAAGCGCCAACCACGCTGCCGGCACTGGTGCCGGACACCACCACCGGCTCGAAGCCATTGGCTTCCAGCATCTTGATCACGCCGATATGCGCAAAGCCCTTGGCCGCGCCACCGCCCAGCGCCACACCGATCTTGACCGGCCGCACAGGCGTGGTCGGCTGCACCGCAGCCGGCGGGGTGGGCTTGGTGTTCTCGCCGCCACAGGCTGCCAGCAGGCCAAACAGGGAGAGGGACAGCAGCAGACGGGCGTTGCGCGCTTTCATGATGAACAGGGGGCGTTGGAAAGGGCGCCAGCATAGCGCTTTGCGTCGGGAGGGCGCGTGGCAGCAAGCGAGCTGTTTAGGAGCGATTCGCGCCTGCGCGGAAATGACAAGCCGAGGGGCCGGAGCCAAAGCCCAAGTTTTACGCTGGGCTTTGCCTGCAGGCAGCAATCAGAACTTGTTGTCACCATCCAGCAAACGCCCCAGCCCGCCCAATACCGAGCCCTCGCCGCGGTTTTGGCCGCCGCCCTGCGGTGCGGCGGCATACATGCGGCCGGCCAGGCGCGAGAAAGGCAGTGATTGCAGCCAGACCTTGCCGGGGCCGGTCAGCGTTGCCAGGAACACGCCTTCGCCACCGAAGAACATGCTCTTCAGGCCGGCCACGCGGCGCACGTCCATGTCCACGCTGGCGTGGTAGGCCACCACGCAGCCGGTATCCACGTCGATGCGTTCGCCCGCTAGCAGCTCGCGTTCGACCACGCAGCCGCCGGCATGCACGAACACCCAGCCGTCGCCTTCGAGCTTCTGCATGATGAAACCCTCACCGCCAAACAGGCCGGTCATCACCTTGCGCTGCAGGTGCACGCCCACCTGTACGCCGCGCGCGCCGGCCAGGAAGCTGTCCTTCTGGCAGATCAGCTTGCCGCCGTGCTGGTCCAGCTTCATCGGCAGCACCGTGCCGGGGTAGGGCGCAGCGAAGGCGACCTTGGCCTTGCCGTTGCCGGTATGGGTGAACAAGGTGGCGAACAGGCTTTCGCCGGTGATCACCCGCTTGCCGGCCGACATCAGCTTGTCCATGAAGCCGCCGCCCTGGCCCTCGTGGCGGCCATCACCGAACACGGTGTCCATCTGCACGGACGAATCCTTGAACATCAGCGCGCCGGCCTCGGCAATCGCGCTTTCGCCCGGGTCCAGTTCGATTTCCACGAACTGCATCTCATGCCCGATGATGCGGAAATCGATATCGTCAGCCTGGTTGCGGTTGCCAGCCACCGGCGGCGGCATCGGCGGTGGGCTGGTCTGGCCACCGAACTCGGCGATTTCGGTGACCGCCTGCCAGCCCTGCATGCCCTCGCGCCACGCCAAGGCCTGGCGGCTGCCCTGGGCAAAGCGGCGCGCGGCCTCGTCGTCCAAGGGGCCAACGCGGTCGGCCTGGCCGGGAATATGGAAATACCATTGGGTCATGGCGGTGTGCCTGGGCGGAAAGGAAGCCAAGTCTATGCGGCGGAACTGCGTCACACCCCTGACAGTCGTCATGCTGATGAATACCTGAACGATTGCGATACGAATGCTGTACTGCAACAATTCCTTGCTAGGCGCAGTTCCCATTTCTCCTCAACAGGCCCGTCTCGCCATGTCCCCGACCCGTACCGCTCGCCGCCGCTTGCCGGCAGCGCATCCGCTGTTCGTCGCCGTTCTTGCCGTATTGCCCTTCACCGCTGCAGCGCAGGACGCGACCACCGCCCAGAAGGAAGCATCCACGCTGGATGCGGTAAAGGTGACGGCGGCGCGCAAAGTCGAAAACATCCAGGACGTGCCGGTTTCGATCAGCACTGTCAGCGGCGAGAAGCTCGACGCGCTGGCCTCCGGTGGTACCGATGTGCGTTACCTGTCCGGCCGCGTGCCGAGCCTGAACATCGAATCCTCGTTCGGCCGAGCCTTCCCGCGCTTCTACATCCGCGGCTACGGCAACACCGATTTCCGTCTCAACACTTCGCAGCCGGTATCGCTGGTGTATGACGACATCGTGCAGGAAAACCCGATCCTGAAGGGCTTCCCGATCTTCGACGTGGAGCAGGTGGAAGTGCTGCGTGGCCCGCAGGGCTCGCTGTTCGGCCGCAACACCCCGGCCGGCGTGGTCAAGTTCGACTCGGTGCGTCCGTCGCAGGAGTTCGAAGGCTATGGCAAGGTCGGCTACGGCAGCGACAACCTGTGGAACGTGGAAGCAGCCGTTGGCGGCGCATTGAGCGCACGCTGGTCGGCCCGTGTGTCGGCCCTGTACCAGCGCCGCGACGACTGGGTGAAGAACACCGGCCCGGGCCCGAACGACGGCCTGGAAGGCTATGACGAGTCGGCCGTGCGTGCGCAGTTCCTGTACGAGGGCGACACCTTCGAGGCCCTGCTGGGTGCGCACAAGCGCCACCTCAACGGCACCGCGCGCCTGTTCCGCGGCAATATCTTCAAGAAGGGCAGCAACGATTTCGTGCCCGGCTTCGACGAAAACAAGGTATCGATCGACGGCCTCAACCACTCCGAGTTGGACAGCAGCGGCGCCAACGCACGCCTGAGCTGGGACCTGGGCAACTTCAAGCTGTCGTCCATCACCGGTTACGAAACCGTGGACACCTTCAGCGTCGGCGATATCGACGGTACCTCGGGTCCGTACTTCACCGCGGATGTGCCATTCGCATCGGAAACCGCCGATGGCATTCCCAGCCACTCGCAGTGGACCCAGGAACTGCGTCTTGAATCGCAGAACGAAGGCCCGTTGAACTGGCAGACCGGCCTGTTCTACTTCAAGGAAGATTACGACGTCGACAGCGTCAGCTACGACACCACCAATGGCAGCAAGCAGGACGGCTTCCAGCGCATCAACCAGACCAATGATGCCTGGGCGGTGTTCGGCGGCCTGACCTTCCAGGCGACCGACAAGCTGGAACTGCGTGCCGGTGCGCGCTACACCATCGACAAGAAGGATCTGACGGTCAAGGACTACTGGAACACCGGTTTCTCGCCGTGCATCGCGCCAACCCTGACCAATCCGCCGGGCATTGCCAAGTGCGACCTGGCCGGTCTGCTCGCCGCGCAGCAGGCAGCCTTCGCCGCCGGCGATGCGGTTGATCCGTACCTGTCGGCATCGACCAAGGACAAGAAGTTCAACTGGGACTTCTCGGCCACCTATGCCGTCAATGACACCGTCAATGTCTATGGCCGCGTCGCCACCGGTTTCCGCGGCAGCTCGATCCAGTCGGCCGGTGCCTTCAACGAAAAGACCGTGGCCGATCCGGAAACCGTGTTGTCGTTTGAAGCCGGCGTAAAGGCCGACTTCTGGGACAACCGTGCGCGCTTGAACGCCAGCGTCTACCACTACCGGGTCAAGGACCAGCAGCTCACCGCCGTCGGTGGTTCCACCGGCAACGCCAACATCCTGCTCAATGCCGACAAGAGCGTGGGCAAGGGCTTCGAGCTGGATCTGCAGGCCTACCTGACCGACAACCTGCTGGTCACCCTGGGCAGTGGCTACAACCACACCGAGATCAAGGACGCCGACCTGAGCGTGGCCGGCTGCTTCTCCTGCACCGTGACCAATCCGCTGGATGCCAATGGCAAGGTGCTGATCAACGGCAACTCGCTGCCGCAGGCACCGGAGTGGACCCATAACATGACCGCGCGCTGGTCGCTGCCGCTGGCCGATGGCACCCAGCTCTACGTGTTCACCGACTGGGCCTACCGCAGTGAAGTGAATTTCTTCCTGTACCAGTCCAAGGAATTCACCGGCAAGTCGCTGCTGGAAGGCGGCCTGCGCGTGGGTTACCAGTGGAACGACGGTGACTACGACGTGGCCCTGTACGGCCGCAACATCACCAACCAGATCCGCGCCACCGGCGGCATCGACTTCAACAACCTCACCGGCTTCATCAACGAGCCGCGCCTGTGGGGTGTGGAGTTCAAGACCCGCTTCTAAGCGTTGGTTGTGTGAGTTGAACGAAGAAGGCGCGGAGCAATCCGCGCCTTCTTCTTTTCTGTAGTGCCGAGCCATGCTCGGCAAGGGGCGTTACCGGTGAAGCCCCTGCCGAGCATGGCTCGGCACTACAGGATCTACGCGCGGTGTTTAGCGCAGCGCCTCATGCAACACATCGAGCAGCTGCTCGTTGTCATCGCCACCCTGCTCCCAGTACATGATGCCGCCCAGACCCTGCTGCTTCACGTAGTTGGCCTTGAGCAACAACGATTGCGGATCGTCATAGCTGATCATGCGTCGCTCCTTGGCATTCCACAGCCACGGCACCTGTGCTTCTTCATCCCAATAACGCTGCCACTCCGGCGCGTTGAGGCGGGTGTGGACGATCTCGCGCCAGGTGATGAAGCCGCCCTCTGCGGTGAACTTCTGGAAGCGACCATTGTTGGCCGTGCCTACATCGCCGAAGGTGCGGCCATAGAACGGCACGCCGACATTGATCTTGGCGGCGGGAACACCGGCATCGAGAAAGTACTTCACCGCGTCCACGGTGGTGCGGCCTTCCGGCGTGGCCAATGATGAGCGGGCAAGTCCGGAATGATGGCCGGTGGTCTTGGTCAGGCTGCCGTAGAAGTCATACGTCATCAGATTGATCCAATCCAGGGACTGGGCAATGCGTGGCAGCTCCAGCCCCTGTGCCGCACGGCCCTCGGCGGCGGCGATGGTCAACAGGTAATGACGCTTGCCTGCGCCTTCGCGGTCCAGCCGCGCGCGCAGCTCTTCCAGCAGCAGGGTGAAGTTGTGGCGATCATCCGGGCTGTGGCTGATATCGGCGTCACCGAGCGTGGGGTACTCCCAGTCGACATCCAGGCCATCAAGCTTGAACTGGTGCATCAGCGCGACGCTGCTGTCGATGAAGCGCGCGCGTGCAGGCGCGCTGGCGGCGGCCTCGGAGAAGTTCCCCGCACCCCAACCACCGATCGACAACACGATCTGCAGCGCCGGGTTGTCCGCGCGCTTGGCAACCACCGCATGCAGGCGTGCGGGGTCCACATTTTCCGGCAGATAGACGGTGCTATCGGGCTTGACCACGGCGAAGGCGAAGTTGACCACGTCGAGCTTTTGCGCCGACAGCTGCAACGGCGCCGGGCTGTCCATCACGTAGCCGATCAAGCGCGGCGGTTGTGCATATACCGCAAAAGGCAGCAGGGCGGCGAGCAGCAGTGCGTGCAGGCGTGGACGTCGAAGGAATACGGGCATGAGAGTCCCCAATGAAAGGACCCCGGACTGTACCTGCAGAAGCCACAGGCGCGGCAAGGCGGTGACGTCGGAAACCATCCCGGTAGCGCCGGACCCTGCTCGACAGGGGCATTACCGGGAAAGCCAATCCTGTAGTGCCGAGGCATGCTCGGCAGGGGGCACTACCGGGAAAGCCTCTGCCGAGCATGGCTCGGCACTACCTACCGCCCCCTCCCTTTGCCGTAGGCAAGGGGAGGGCTGGGGAGGGGTTGGCTTTGGGGTCTTTCAAGCATTGCCAGCTTCGCGGCTGACGCCGCTCCCACAAAATCGGGTCGCTTGGATCTCGATGCCGAGCATGGCTCGGCACTACAGGAGCCTGCTTAGCGGGCTTCGGGGATGTCCGAGGTCAGCGCTGCGGTTTCCGCGGCGCAATCGCGTGGCAGTGGCTGATTGAGCGTGCGCGCGTGCGCAAGCTCCTTGCGCGCCTTGGCCAGGTCGGCGGCAAATTCCGGGTTGTCATGCAGCCTTGCCACGGTTGCCGCGCCCATGAACTGGCCCTGCTGCACGTCGCTATACCAATGCACGTTGCAGACCAGCCGGCTATGGCCGTAATTGCGGCCGCGTTCGATCAGCGCGGTGGCGTGGTCCGGATCGATCTCCGACAGGATCAAGGCCCAGGCCCAGCCGATGGCCGTATGCCCGGACGGGTAGGAGCCACTCTTGCGCAGACCTTCCTCATCGTCGGGGGTGCAGGTGGGCGCGTTGTTGACCATGAACGGACGCGGGCGCTGGTAGTGGTTCTTGGCGGCCTTGGTGGCAGCGCTGGCATCGATGCGGCTGCGCTCCAGCAGCTGGTACAGCACGGGGGTGGTCTGTGCGCTGACCGCAACACCGAGCGCGCAGCTGAACTGGTTGGCGCCGGCCGGGAAGCTCAGGTCGGCATCGGTATGGGCCTGCACGAAACGTGCGCTGCCGCGCATGGTCAGGGCCTGGTTGGCGACAGCGTCATCCAGCTGTGCGGCGGCGGAGCCGGGGCCTGGCGGTGCCGGGCTCAGCGCCAGGCTGTCAGGGATGGCATTGCCTTGCAGGTAGCCGACAGCGCGTTCGGGCGCCGGGGCATTTCCATCCGTGATGTGGGGGCCAGTGGTGCTGCAGGCGCCCAACAGGGCGGCCATTGCCAAGGTCAGGCCTTGGCGTGGAATACGGGCAAATCGCGACATTGCGTGTGTGACGGGGTCGATGGAACGGACCGGCATCATGTCACCGTTGGGCGCGCCGTGCCCGGCAGAGTTCATATTGCATTGCCCGATTGACTTCCATCGGATGTGGAAGACTGTGACGGCACCGTCATGCGCGCTGCGCATTGTTCAGCCAACAATCCAGGCTTGCGGGCAACGGCACCATTCAGCATTGGCTGATGATGCGCGCGTCCCGCGCCGCAGCGGCACGGATGTGGGGGCATCCAGCAGCGCCGCGGCAATCTCTTCAGGGGGAACACCAAGAGAGGAGATGTCGCATGACCATGAAGGGGAAGTGGCTTTGGGCAGGATTGGCACTGGCAGCGACCAGCACGGTAGCCAACGCGGCTGACGTGGTGGGCGTGGCCTTCGTGCATGGCACCGGCAAGCAGACCAATGCGCTGGCCGACTATTGGCAACCGGAGATCGTCAACACCGTGCGTTCAGGCCTGCCCAACAGCGCCAACTACACGGTGATCAATTGTGATTTCACCCAGTACATGTGGAAGCCGGACGCGGCTGGCTGCCTGGCCGGCCAATTGACCAGCTTCATCAACAGCCGTGGCATCACCAAGTTGGTGGTGATCACCCATTCCAACGGCGGCAACGTGATGCGCTGGATCATGTCCAACCCGACCTGGGACAGCCGTTACCCGGCCATCATCACGCGCCTGCACAAGGTGAACGCGCTGGCACCGTCTTCGGCTGGCACGCCGCTGGCCGATGCAGTGATGAACGGCAACATGTTCGAACAGGCACTGGGTTGGTTGCTGGGCTACGAAAACGATGCGGTGCGCATGCAGCAGGTCAGCTGGATGGCCACCTATAACGCCAACAATCTGTACGGCACCGTCGGGCGGCCCGCCCTGCCCAAGCCATTCCGTGCGGTGGTGGGCACCGAGGTGGAATCCTCGCCGTTCGATTCGGACAGCTACTGCGGCGGCTATACGCAGAATGTGGGCCTGGAGGCGACCCAGAATTGGTTGGCCAGCTGCTCGGACGGCTTCCTCAACTGCAGCAGCCAGTCGGCGGCCGGCAGCGTCTGGTTCCGTGACGTCAGCCGCACCCGCGATGCAGAGCCGCTCAGCCATGCGCAGAGCCGACGCAACTGCTTCAGCCTGGACACCATCCTGCGCGCCGACGTGAACCTGTGAGGAGCCATGCAATGAACAAGCAAACAACGTTGATGGTTGCGCTGGCCTGCGGTGGCGCATCGGTATTCGCGGCCAAGGCCGCCGTAGTCGATCGTGTGGCGCCGGCGGTGGTGTCGGCACCGGTGCCCGCCGGTGAGTTCGAGCACGCACCGGTGCAGTTCGCCTGGGCCTTGAACCCGGCCGATGTGGTCAGCGCAGCGGAGCCGGAGGTGATGGAGAGCCGCAGCTCCTGGCGCATGGTCGAGGCAGCCGAGCTGCAGAGCGGCGTGGACGTGCCGGTGTCAGCACCGGGGGCGGTGATCCAGCTCAGCCCCGCGCGTGGCGCCAAGGCGCTGGACGTGCAATCGCTGCAGGTGCGCGAAGGCAGCGCGCCGGTTGCGGCGCGGCGCTTTGAACGTGCGGCGTTGAAGGACGCCGGCATGGCGGTGGCGCCGGGCACCGCCATGCTCAAGTTGCAGGACAGTGTGCCCGGCCGTTACCGGGTGCAGGCGGCCGAAGCACGCGGCAGCTACGTGATGCAGGTGCTGGAACCGGATAGCCCGATGGTGCTGCGCGCACGCACCGATCGCAGCGTGGCCCTGGCCGGCGGCCAGCTGCGTGCGCAGGTGAACATGGACGGCGTGCAGTCCACCCGTGGCGAAGTGGCAGCGCGTCTGGCCGGCTCCAGCTTCACTGCCGAAGGCCTGCTGGTGGCACCGGATGGGCGCACCTGGACAGTGCCCATGCGCAGCGACAAGGCCGGCGGGCTGACCGCCGATGTGGCGGTTCCGGCCGCTGGCAGCGATGTGCAGGGCCTGTGGGAGTTGCAGGTGTTCGCCGACCAGGGCGGCATCGCCCGCGATACCCGGCTGGCATTTGCGGTGGCCAAACCGACGGCACGCCTGGCCAGCGCGGTGCGTGCCACCAGCCTGTCCGATCTGCGCTTTCCGGTGCAGGTTGGGGCGCCGGGGCGCTACGAGGTGCGCACCACGCTGTTCGCCACCGGCACCGACGGCAAGCTGCGCGCGGTGGCGCAGGGGCATAGCGCGGCCTGGTTCGCCAAGCCCGGGCGCGGTGAATTGGCCTTGAGCTTTGCCGACGTCAAACTGCCGGCCGGCTATGCCGCGCCCTATGAACTGCGGGAGGTCGAACTGCACGACCAGACACGGATGGCGCCGATCGAACGGCGTGCCCGCGCAGTGCGCTTCTGAGTGAAGGCAACGGGGTCGGCAAGTGCCGGCCCCGTCTGCTCAGGCTGACAGCACGTGGGCCTGCAGGTGGCCGCCGTGTTCGGTGACATCGATGCTGCCGCCAAATACCTCCGACAGCGGCGCGGACTGCAGCAGGTCGGCGCGGGTGCCATCGGCGAAGATGCGCCCGCCCTTCATCAACACCACGCGGTCGATCTCCGGGATCACTTCCTCGATGTGGTGGGTGACCAGCACCAGGGTGATGCCCTGCTGGGCCAAGTGGCGCATGCTGTCGATCAGGTGGTGGCGCGAGATCAGGTCCAGGCCGGTGGAGGGTTCGTCCAGCAGCAGCGCCTTGGGCTGGTTGACCAGCGCCCGGGCAATCAGCACGCGGCGGGTTTCGCCGGCTGACAGCTGGGCATAACTGCGGCCGAGCAGGGGCAGGGCGCGCGCCAGTTCCAGCGCATGCCGCGCGCGCTGGCGCATGGTGTCGGTGACGTCGCGGTGCGCCGGTACCACGTAGCTGGCAAAGAAGCCGGAAATCACCGCCTCCTCCACGCTGAGCCCGGGCATGTCCGACAGGTTGCTGGACAGATCGCCGGTGACGATGCCCAGCTGCGCCCGCAGCCGGTCCACCTGCCAGCGGGTCTGGCCCATCACCTTGACCGGCACATGGCCATCAGCGCGCGCCAGTGGATACAGTTCGCGCGTGATCAGCTTGATGAATGAGGACTTGCCGCAGCCGTTGGGGCCGAGGATGGCAGTGTGCTGGCCCTGTTCGATGCGCAGGTTCAGCTCGTGCAGCACGCGCACCTGGCCGCGGATGACGCAGGCGTGGTCCAGTTCAATCAGTGGGGCCGCTTCAGCGGCGGGAACAATGGACATTCAGGAGTCGGCGGCAGCTGAGGATTCGACCAACGGACGTGCCGCAGGTGGATGAAGTTTGCGCCGACAGCCCCCATCATGTGTAGCACTGGTTTCATCTGGCACCGCTTGCCTGGAGTCCCCGCAATGTCTGACGCACTGCTCGATATCCTCACCGGTGGCATTGCCGGCCTGGGCTGGTGGGGCATGCTGGCGGTGCTGCTGCTGTTCACCCAGCTCACCATCTTTGCGGTCACCTTGTACCTGCATCGCAGCCAGGCCCATCGTGGTGTGGATTTCCACCCGCTGGTGTCGCACTTCTTCCGCTTCTGGGTGTGGCTGACCACCTCGATGATCACCCGTGAGTGGGTGGCCATCCATCGCAAGCACCACGCCAAGGTGGAAACCGAGGACGACCCGCACAGCCCGGTCACCAAGGGTATCGGCAACGTGTTCTGGCGCGGTGTGGAGCTGTATCGCGAAGCCCGCAGCTTGCGCGGCGATATCGAGCAGTATGGTCGCGGTGCGCCGGAAGACTGGATCGAGCGCAAGCTCTATACCCCGCACGCCAACCTCGGCCCGATCAGCCTGTTCGCGATCAACACCGTGCTGTTCGGCCTGCCGGGCATCGCCCTGTGGGCGATCCAGATGGCGTGGATTCCGTTCTGGGCGGCCGGTGTGGTCAACGGCCTGGGCCATTGGTGGGGCTATCGCAACTTCGAATCGGCGGACACCTCGACCAACCTGACGCCGTGGGCGGTGTGGATCGGTGGCGAAGAACTGCACAACAACCATCATGCCTTCCCCTCCTCGGCGCGGTTCTCGATGCGGCGCTGGGAGCTGGATATCGGCTGGCAGGTGATCCGCGTGCTGCAGTTCCTGCGCCTGGCCAAGGTATTGCGGGTGGCACCGAGCATGGACATCCGTCCGAACATCGCCGTGCCCGACGCCGATACCTTGAAGGCATTGCTGTCGCATCGCTTCCAGGCGATGACCGACTACCAGCGCAATGTATTGGCGCCGGCGCTGAAGGAAGAGGCCGCCGCAGCCGGTGCCAAGCTGCGCAAGCTGTTGCCACGGCGCATGCGCAAGGGCCTGGTCAACGATGGCCGCTGGCTGAAACCCGACTGCCGTGCGCAGTTGAACAACTGGGTGCAGCAGCGCCCGCGCATCCAGTTGCTGGTCGAACACCGCGCACGCCTGTCGGCATTGCTGGAAGCACGCAGCCATGACGCCGCCGAGCGCCTGCGCCAGCTGCAGCAGTGGTGCCAGGAAGCCGAAGCCAGCGGCAGCGCTGCCTTGCAGGCCTATGCCGCCCGCTTGAAGGGCTATTCGCTCAGCGCCGCATGAAGACGATTCTTTTGGTTTGTCTGTTGGGCGCAGCGCTGCCGGTGGCCGCGCAGGTGCAGGACACCAACGAGTACCTGCAGCGCATGGACAGCGATGGCGATGGCCGCGTCAGCCCGGACGAATACCTGCAATGGATGCTGTACGCCTTCGACAGGATGGACCGCAATGGCGACGGCGTGCTGGACGCCGCCGAGCAGCCCGGCGGCCGCGGCAAGCCGATCAGTCGCGACGAACAGCGGGAGGTGATATTGGCCCGCTTCGCGCGTCAGGACGCCAACGGCGATGGCTACCTCAGCGCTCGCGAGCTGATGGCGCCCCCGCGCTGAGCTGCACCGGTTCGTTGACTTGTGGGAGCGGCATAAGCCGCGAAACTACAAATCCAACCGCAGCCAATAGCGCATTGCAATCGATACAAGCCCGCCGTCCGCCATCACCAGCTTCACGGCTCACGCCGTTCCCACAAATACAACTACCTGACATCCGAACCCCGCGTTGTAGGAGCGGCGTAAGCCGCGAAGCCAAAAATCCAACCGCAGCCAATAGCGCATTGCAATCGATACAAGCCGGCAGTCCACCATCACCAGCTTCACGGCTCGCGCCGTTCCCACAAATACAATTGCCTGAGGTCCGAACCCCGCGTTGTAGGAGCGGCGTAAGCCGCGAAGCCAAAAATCCAACCGCAGCCATTAGCGCATTGCAATCGATACAAGCCGGCTGCCCGCCATCACCTGCTTCACGGCTGACGCCGTTCCCACAAACAAAAGTAAACACCATCGCCTTGAGGCCCGCATGCCAGAACTACCCGAAGTAGAAACCACCCGGCGCGGGCTGGAGCCGCATCTGGTGGATCGCCGCATCCACGGCGTGATCCTGCGCCGGCCGGACCTGCGCTGGCCGATTCCTGCCGAGATCGAGCAGCTGCTGCCGGGCCAGCGCATCGAAGCCATCCGTCGTCGCGCCAAGTACCTGCTGTTGGACACCGAGCTGGGTAGCGCAGTGCTGCACCTGGGCATGTCCGGCAGCCTGCGCGTGCTGCCTGGTGATACCCCGGTGCGCGCACACGACCATGTCGATATCAGCCTGGAAGACGGGCGGCTGCTGCGCTTCAACGACCCGCGCCGCTTTGGCAGCCTGCTATGGCAGCCGGCCGGTGAAACGCATGAGCTGCTGCGCGATCTTGGTCCGGAGCCGCTGGATGCGGATTTCGATGGCGACTACCTGTTCCAGCGCAGCCGTGGCCGCAAGGCGCCGATCAAGACCTTCCTGATGGACCAGGGCATCGTTGTCGGCGTGGGCAATATCTACGCGGCGGAAAGCCTGTTCATGGCCGGCATCAATCCGCTACGCGAGGCCGGCAAGGTGTCACGGGCGCGCTATCAGCGCTTGGCCGACGCGGTGAAGGAAATCCTGGGCCATGCGATCCAGCGCGGCGGCACCACCCTGCGCGATTTCATCAGCCCCGATGGTGCACCCGGTTATTTCGAGCAGGAGCTGCTGGTGTACGGCCGCGAGGGCGAGACCTGCAAGCAATGCGGTCGCGCGCTGCGCTATGCCAGCATCGGCCAGCGGGCGACGGTGTGGTGCGGGTACTGCCAGCGCTGAGCGCAGGGGCTGCAGGCGAAGCTCAAGTGCTACCCCTCCCCAGCCCTCCCCTTGGCTGCGCCAAAGGGAGGGGGCAAAGGCGGCACTGCCGCGATCTGAACGTGCGCGTGAGCTACCCCCTCCCTTTGGCGCAGCCAAGGGGAGGGCTGGGGAGGGGTAACGCTTTTGCCTGCAGCGCCCAGACATTGCGATGATCAGCCTCCACTCCCTGACCGGCGATACGCATGCGATCTCCCTGGCTTTGCCTGTTGTTGCTGCCCACGCTCGCCGCCGCCGGCAACCCGCCAAAGCAGGAGCAAGTCGGTGAGTTGCAGACCGACCAACTGCAACTGCAGGTGACCTCTGCCTTCGGCGGTCGCGCGTTGTCGCTGCAGCGCAAGGGCGAGCCCAACTTCCTGCGTATCGGTACGGCGGTAAACACGCAGCCGAGCCCTGAAGTAAAAGCAGAAAGCGGCGACATCGCCTACCTCGGCCACGACGTCTGGGTCGGCCCGCAATCGCAATGGTGGTCGCACCAGCAGATCAATCCGGAGCGCCGCGCCGCGAGCGCCAATTGGCCGCCGGATCCGTGGCTGTCGCTGGCCCCCGCACAATGGCTGCAACGCGACCCGGATCAGCTGCGCCTGCGCGGCGCCGCCAGCCCGGTTACCGGCATGCAGTTGGAGAAAACCTTCCGCCTCGACGCCGCGCATCCGGACACCGTGCACGTGCAGGTCAATGGCAGGAACATCCGCGATACGCCCGTCGCCTGGGACCTGTGGTTCAACACCCGGGTCCATCCCAACACCCGCGTATTCGTGCCGGTCAGCAGCGCCGATGACATCCGCGTCGACGGTGCACCCGATGCGTCGCTGCCCGACCACCAGTGGCAGGACGGCATGCTGACGCTGCGCGCCGGTGATGCCAGCAGAGGCCCGCGCGGCAAATGGTTCGTGCAGCCCTCGGCTGGCTGGATGGCGGGCTTCAATGGCCGCCAGGTGTTGGTGATCCGTTTTGCGCACCAGCCCGTCAGCGCCATCCACCCGCAGCAGGGCCAGGTGGAGCTGTACCTGGACGCTGGCGGCATTGCCGAAGGCCTGTTGGAGCTGGAAGTGCATGCGCCATACAAGACCCTGCAGCCCGGGCAACAGATGCAGGCGACCGAGCAGTGGACGCTGCTGGCCTGGGAGGGCGGCGATGATGCCAAGGCGCAACGCGCATTCTTGTGCGCCCAGCAGTTGCAGGAAGCCTGCCGGTAGCACCGTAGCCCGGGTAAGCGCAGCGCACCCGGGGCTGTTGGCAGGGGCGGTGGTTGCATTGATGGGAAGGCCCCTGCCGAGCACGGCTCGGCACTACGCCCCCTCCCTTTCGCGAAGCGAAGGGGAGGGTTGGCGAGGGGTAAGCTTCACTGCTTCTGATGTGGCGGTGGCTTCGCGGCTTACGCCGCTCCTGCAACGTTATGGATTGCTGGTGAAGCCCCTGCCGAGCATGGCTCGGCACTACAGG
>NZ_LDJJ01000051.1 GCF_001431465.1 Stenotrophomonas terrae
ACCCCTCCCCAACCCTCCCCTTCGCCTGCGGCGAAAGGGAGGGGGTTCAAGCCAAAGCCAAAGCATCAGCACTGCACCATCCGCCCCCTCCCTTGCGCGTAGCGCAGGGGAGGGTTGGGGAGGGGTGCTTTGGCTTTGGCTTTGGCTCCAGTTCCAGCTATGAAGCCGTCTTTCCATGGTCCCTACCCCAACAACCAAACTACAACGCCGGCCGCTCCGGCCCCGTTCCCATCGCCTCGCGATAACGGCCGTACAAAGCCAATACCTTGTCCACATACTGCCGTGTCTCCGCATACGGTGGCATGCCGCCATAGCGTGCAACCACCCCGATGCCGGCGTTATAGGCTGCAGCAGCCAGGGTTCGGTCTCCGTTGTAACGCCGCAGCAGCGATTTCATGTAACGCGCACCGCCGTTGATGGACTGGGCGGGCGACAGCGGATCGCTCACGCCATATTCGCTCGCCGTTTCCGGCATCAGCTGCATCACGCCCTGTGCGCCCTTGGGTGACACCGCTTTTTCATCGAACGCGCTTTCCGCATGGGCCACGGCACGCAGCCAGGCATCATCCACGCCGGTGGCCTTGGCGGCAGCGCGGAACTGCGGTGCGTGACGGTTCAACTGCGGCGTGCCTACCCGCCCCAACCCTGCATGGGCCGGCTCGCCCGGCGGAGTGGCCATGGTGAAGCGCAGATAAGGCGTCGAGCCCGGCAGATTGCGGGTGGAGTAAACCGTTTTGCCATCCTGCTCACGCTCGTACAGGGTGCCGCTGAACACACCGAAGTTGCCCCATAGATTGGGCGTCTGCACGGCGTTGTCGTCGATCTCGATGGCCTTGCAGACGGAGCCCGGTTCGGGGGCGGTAGCCATGCTCACCGTGGCTTTCTGCACGCAGCGGTACACCGTGCGCGCCTGCAAGGGCCCGCACAGTCCGTACAACAGCAGCAACAGCGCAAGCGCAGCCGCGCGCGGCATGGCCGGATCCCGTCAACAGAAGGATGATGATGCTGAGCCTGCGTGTTTGAACGGCAGGTGATGAAAAATGCGCCAATCGCGCCCAGAATGAACAGCCGCTTTCCCTGCACCCACCCGGCCCATGACCATCCCCCTGCTAGGCTTCGACAACCCGCAGTTCCATACCGGCCGCAACACCAGCGTACGGCGCGGGGCGCGTTGGCATGGGGTGACGCAGGCCTGCATCGCCTTGGGTGAAGGGCGTCAACTTGGCCCCCTGCCCCTGCAGACCGAACTGCGCAGTTTCGATGCCCTGGAAGAGGCGGATCTGTGCGACGAACATGACCCTGCATGCCGTAACCCGGCAGGGCTGTTGGCGGTGATGCAGCGTCTGTATCCGGGTTTCCGCAATGACGAACTGGTCACCCTGGTGCACTTCCGGCTGGAATGAGTCCGCTGGCTGCGCGGGTGCGTGATCACCGGTCTGTTGGTGACGGCTCACCTGCGCGACCTCCCCCTGGATTGGAACAAGGCCGGGCATCGGATGACGGGGAGCCTGTGCCTGTCGTTCCGGCAACGGCCGGATACCACCAGGCGCACAAGCTCCCCGCTGCAATCAGCGCGTCCGTGCTGCCCGCAGGTGCTGGCCTACCGGCTCGGAAAACGCGCGGCCGTCGGCCACATCCCAGTTGATCGACCAGGTCATCACGCCGCGGAAATCCGGACGCGGCTGGCTCGGCTTCACCTCATCGCACTCGGTAGCCGTGGTCAGGCAATCGAAGGCACGGTTGATATCGGTGGCTGTTGCATAACCATTGCCAGCAGCACGCAGGCCCGACGGCAACGCCAACGCAACCTGGTCCGCACGCAGCCCGGCAAACCGTCCCTTGCCGCCGGCCAGATCAAAGCCTTCGATCAGCATCTTGGCCGAACCCACCATCATGTCGACGCTGCCGCCCGGGTACTTCTCGGCGCGGTAGGGCGTGGGCAGGCCACCGTTGTTGTAGAGCTGCACGTGCAGCAGGTCCAGTTCTTCGCGCAGGCCATCGATCAAGGGCAGGTAGGCGCCCCAGATACCATCCATCGACACCAGCCCACCCTGCACATAGGGATGCTCCGGTGCCATCGACACATACAGGTTCGGGTACATCTCATGCAGCCGCTTCACTGCGGATACCAGGTGCGGGATGACCGGCGCGCCATGCACAACGCCGGCGATTTTCTCCAGATCGACATCGATGCCATCGAAGCCGAAGGTGTTGATGGCATCTGCGGTGGTGCGCACGAAGTTGTCTTCATCGCGCTGCGTGTTCAAGGTCACCGTGCCCAGCTCGCCGCCGAAGGACAGCACCACGATCTTGCCCTGCGCACGTTTGGCGGCGATGTCCGCAATCAACTGCGTGCGATCCAGCGCCGGGTCCGGGTTGAACGCCACCTTGCCCTCGCCCATGTCATCGGCGAAGGCCAGCACGATCACATCCCAACTGTCATCCACCTTGGCGACCGGCAGCAGCCCCTGGCCATTGTCGAAATTGTGCAGATAGCCCACCAGCGCATGCTTGGGCAGCGGATGGCTGTGGCCGGGGGCGACACCCACACCGCCCGCCGCAGCGGGCTTGGACGTTGCCTGACAACCGAATGTGGAAACAAGCGCCAACACGGAAAACAACACACTGATCGACTTCATCACAATCCCAGAATGGAAGACGCCCGATTCTAGGCATGCAAATCCAGCAAAAAGCCATTCAAAGACAATAACTTAGGAAAGTCGTCCTGGTTTGTCCCGGTTTGTCCGCTGGCTGACATCCGGCCGCATCAAGCGGAACCGGCAATGTCGGCAGCAAGGCTCGCCACTGGCCTGCGATGACCTGCGCTCAAGTGCACATTTTCATGCGCCGCTCGGCATCCCAGAGCGCACGCCGCGCCAGGTCGTAGGCACTGTCGGCCGCACTCAGCAGGCTGTGCTCGGCTTCGACAGGATCGGCGCCGTTGTTGTAGCGGTACTCGGCGCGCTGCAGGGCATCCAGGTGCTGCTGCACGATGCCGAGCCAGCGTCGGCGCTGCTCGCCATTGCAACGCGGATAGCGTTGCTCCAGCGCGCCCATGGCGACGCGGATGCGACGGCTGGCCTCGCCTTTCATGTCCGGTGCCTTCTCGTAGCGGATCGGTGCGGCCTTGTAGGCATCCCCGGTGGCTTCGCTACCCAGATCAGACTGACGCTCGTGCAGGCTGGGATTGAACGCGATATCCGGCGGACGCCGTGCCTGCGCCGGTTGGATGTCCCGCCCGTGGACCAAGCGCGCGCCCATTTCACCCAGCGTCGGTGGCTTTTTCTTGTCTTCAAACATGCCCGAGACCATCTTCTCCAACGGCCGCTCACCCACGCCGGTGGCCAGTTCATCGCGATGCTCGAATACCCGCTGCGTGGCGTCCTTCTGCGCGGACGTCGCCGCGTCCTGCGGCACCGCCAGACTGCCATCGCGGCCATAGAGACGTTGCGACCACCCTGCTTTGCTGGGCGCGGACGCAGCAGCTTCTGCTGGGGCCACAGGAATGGCCTGCGCCTGCGCCGACGGTGACGTGGGAGCATCAGCGGCCTGAGCGACGTCTATCGGCGCTGCACGCGGCGGCGGCACTGAATGCGACTGCAGCTGTGGCTGTGGCTCTTCGGCCGTGGTGTCAGCCGGCAGCAGCCAACGCAGTTGTATCCGTGCCTGTTCTTCCACCACGATCAGCGTTGGCAACTGCAGCATCAGCCTCGCCAGCCCAGCCATGAATGCCAAGGCAATCGCACCAGCAGTCACCCGGATCCATAGCGGTTCGGCGGAACGGTAAGAACGCATGCAACTCCATCACCAACACGACGCAGGGCGGTAACCGGCCCTGTCACGGTACAAATGCACAGTGCAGTGACCGATAAGAGCACACCGAGTTCCACGATTGTGCCTTGCGAATGTGTGAACCTGTGGCAAGAGTGGGCCATCATTCAACAAAGGCCGTCATCGTCCGCACCCAAGGAGCCGTACGTGAATACCGTTGCAGCGCAGAACCTGGATGAAAGCATCGCCAAGCAGCTGTTCTTTGGCCATATCGCCGAAGATGTGCTGTTCCCCTACCCGCAGATCCGCGAACGTGACCGCGAGATGCTGGGCGCGATGACCGACGCCATCGACCAGTTCCTGGCCGACAAGACCGCCGATCTGCGCCAGTACGACCGCGACGCCGAGCAGCCACCGGAGTTCATCCAGGCACTGCGTGACATGGGCCTGTTCGGGCTGATCATTCCCGAGGAGTACGGCGGGCTGGAGCTGTCCAACGGTGCCTATGCGCGGGTACTGGGCCAGACCAGCAGCCATGACAGCTCGGTGTCGCTGACCATAGGCGCGCACAGTTCGATCGGCATGAAAGGCCTGCTGTTGTTCGGCAACGATGAGCAGAAGCAGCGCTACCTGCCCAAGCTGGCCAGCGGCGAGATGATTGCCGCGTTCTGCCTGACCGAAGCCGGCGCCGGCTCCGACGCGGCCGCCATTCGCACCAAGGCGCAACGCAACGACGACGGCAGCTGGACCCTGAGCGGCGAGAAGATCTGGATCACCAACGGCGGCATCGCCGATTTCTATACCGTGTTCGCCCGCACCGACACGCCCGAAGGCAAGGTCACCGCCTTCATCGTCGAGGCCGGCTGGGATGGCGTCAGCCACGGCCCGCACGAAGACAAGATGGGCATCCGTGCCTCGTCCACCACCACCGTTGCTTTCAACGACGTGCGCGTACCGGCGGCCAATGTGCTGGGCCCGGTGGGCAAGGGCTTCAAGGTGGCGATGAACATCCTCAACAGCGGCCGCACCGGCCTGGGTGGCGGCGCCGTCGGCGGCATGCGTGCGCTGATCCGCATGGCCTGTGCACAGGCCAGCGAGCGCAAGCAGTTCGGCCAGCCGATCGCCGAGTTCGGCCTGGTGCGCGAGAAGATCGCGCAGATGACCGCCGACTGCTTCGCTGCCGAGAGCACGGTGTGGATGGTGGCGCATCTGATCGACAGCGGCCGCACCGACTATTCGGTGGAAGCGGCGATGAGCAAAATCTTCGCCAGCGAGGCGGTGCAGCGCAGCTGCTACGAAGCCTTGCAGATTGCCGCCGGCAACGGCTTCATGCGCGAGCTGCCGTACGAGCAGATGACCCGCGATACCCGCATCCTGTCGATCTTCGAGGGCACCAACGAGATCCTGCGCCTGTACGTGGCGCTCAATGGGCTGAAGGGCGTGGGCGCAACGCTGAGCGAACTGCAGAGCGCGGTGGGCGGCATCTTCAACGATCCGATCAAGGGTTTCGGCGTACTCAGCGACTACGCCGGCCGCCGTGTGCGCGAAGCCACCGGCTACGGCACCGGCCGCATCCGCGCGCCGCTCAACGACGCGCTGCGACCCTTGGCGCGCCTGTGCGAAAAGTACACGGTGGAACTGTCCAAGGCATCGGACCGGCTGCT
This sequence comes from Stenotrophomonas terrae, assembly GCF_001431465.1. GTDB lineage: Bacteria > Pseudomonadota > Gammaproteobacteria > Xanthomonadales > Xanthomonadaceae > Stenotrophomonas > Stenotrophomonas terrae. The sequence continues at coordinate 5,436 of NZ_LDJJ01000051.1, forward strand.
GCGCAAGCATGGCAAGAAGATCGCCGACCAGCAGCACGCGCAGAAGCGCGTGGCCGATATCGCCATCGATCTGTTTGTCGGGCTGTGTGTGCTGTCACGGGTGGAGAGCCTGCTGCAGGCCGGGCACCCGGCAGCAGAGGATGCGGTGAAGATCGCACGGCTGTTCGCACGCCAGGCCCGCCGTCGCATGGCACGCAATGTCCGTGGGCTGGAGCGTAATGAAGACGAGATCGTCGAATCGCTGGCAGCCTCGGTACTGGAGCGCGGTGGCTACGCCTGGGACGTGATGTAACCATGTTTTTGTAGGAGCGGCGTAAGCCGCGAAGCCACTGCACTGTCCGTTGCGGAAACCACTGCAATCGCAGATTCCTCAGCAACCGGCAGCAGCATCAGCTTCGCGGCTGACGCCGCTCCCACACAGGCAACCCAACCACCCGCCGGTTGTAGGAGCGGCGTAAGCCGCGAAGCCACTGCGCTGTCCGACGAAAAGCGAATGTGCAATTGCGAGTTCCCCAGCGACGGCCAGCACCATCAGCTTCGCGGCTGACGCCGCTCCTACGAACTTGTCGCTGGCGCATCCTCGACGGCCAGCTCGCCCTCACGCAGCACGCGCCGCAGCAGCGCACGCCCTTGTCTATCCAGGCCCAACACGCGCGGCTTGATGCCGTGATGACGATAGCGGCTGACCACCTTCTCCAACGCCGCCACTGCGGTGATATCCCACAGCTGCGCCGCTGACAGATCAATCACCACCGCACGCCCCTGCACCAGGCGCGGATCGAAAGCATCAATGAAGGCATCGGCCGAGGCAAAGAACACCTGCCCGCTCACCACATAGCGCACGCTGCCGTCGGCCTGGTCCTGCTGCTCGATACGTAGCAAGCGCGCCACCTTCAGCGCAAAGAACACGCCGCTCAGCAACACGCCAACGCCGACACCCGCCGCAAGATTATGCGTACCCAGGGTCACCGCCACCGTCGCCAGCATCACCACGCCGGACAGACGTGGATGCCGTACCAGCGCGCCCAGGCTGCGCCAGTCAAACGTGGACACACTGACCATCACCATGATCGCCACCAACGCGATCACCGGCACCTGCCCCACCCAGGGTTTCAGCAGCACCATCAACACCAGCAGGAACACGCCGGCAAACAGCGTCGACAGCCGTCCACGCCCACCGTATTTCACGTTGCCCACGGTCTGCCCGATCATGCCGCAACCAGTGATGCCGCCGAACAGGCTGGCCGCGATATTGGCCACGCCCAGACCGGTGCATTCGCGGTTCTTGGAGCTGGGGGTGTCGGTGAGTTCGTCCACCACCCGCGCCGTCATCATCGACTCCAGCAAACCCACCATCGCAATGGCCAGGGCCGGCATCGCGATGATGCGCAGGGTTTCCAGATCAAACGGCAGGGACGGCAGGCCCATCCATTGCGGCAGCGCCTCCGGCAGCTTGCCCAGGTCATTTACGGTGGGAAGATCCAGCTTCAACCACGCTGCCAACACACTCAGCACCACGATGCAGATCAAGGGCGAGGGAATCGCGCGCACACCGGGCAGAGGCAGCCGCGGCAAGCCGTAAATCACCAGCAGGCCCAATGCCAGCATCGCCCAGGTGGCGGAGGTGGCGCCGTGCAGCTGCGGCAGCTGCGCGGCGAAGATCAGGATCGCCAGCGCATTGACGAAGCCGGTGCGCACTGAGCTGCTGACAAAGCGCATCAACACGCCCAACCGCAGTACCCCGAACAGGATCTGGATCACGCCAGCCAACAGGCCTGCGGCAAACAGATAGGGCAGGCCATGCGCGCTGATCAGCGGCGCTGCCACCAAAGCCACCGACCCGGCCGCCGCGGTGATCATCGCCGGCCGGCCGCCGAACACCGCAATCACGATGCTCAGCACGAACGACGCGAACAGCCCCACCTGCGGGTCCACCCCGGCCACGAACGAGAACGCGATGACCTCGGGAATCAGCGCAAAAGTGGCCACGGCGCCGGCCAACATTTCACGCAGGGGATGGGCGCGCCACTGCGCCAATTCAGAATGCAGGAAGGACATACGGGCTGGCCGCCGCCGGCCGACAAGGCGGCGGAGCAGGCGGAATCGAAAGGAGGGGCGCGAATTATGCCTCCTTGGGTTGCTGGGTGCTGGTTGAGGCGGCGTTGCCGGCAAAAGCCTGAACGTCCAAAGCTACCTCTCCCCGGCCCCCTTGCCTGCGGCAAGGGGAGCGAGTTCTGCCCCCTCCCTTCTACGAAGCAAAAGGGAGGCTTGGGGAGGGGTGCTCTTCGCCAGGAACAGAACCCCAAAACCCTCCCTGCGGTAGCATTCCCTCCCCCGCATCACCGCCATTCCCATGCCCCACTACACCGGCCCCCTGCTGACCCGACCCCTGCTCGAGCAGCTGCAAACCGCTTTGAAGAAAGGCAGCAGCGAAGCAAGCGCCTCGCTCGACCTGGGCCGCAGCCAGCAAACGGTCAGCCTCAGCGCCGATGGCTGGCAGTACCGCGGCCAACACTACCCGTGGCCGGCCAAGCTCAAGGACCGCACCATCTACTACTGGGATGGCGATGAATTCAGCGCTGCCTCGCGCTTTGGCAGCGGCCTGTACAAGCTGGTGCCCACTGACTGGGGCATTCCCACCTTCGAGATCGACGGCATCAAGATGCTGGTCAGCGCGCAGATCTCGCCGCTGGACGATGCCCGCCGCAAGGTGGCGCTGGTGGAGCCACGCGGCAAGCAGCTGCTCGATACCTGCGGTGGCATGGGCTACTTCGCCGCCTGCTGCCTGGATGAAGGCGTCGCCAGCATCCGCTCCTTCGAAAAGAGCCCCGAAGTCCTTTGGCTGCGCACCCTCAACCCGTGGTCGCCGGATCCCGATGGTGAACATGCAGGTGGCCGCCTGCAGCTGACCCAAGGCGATATCTCCAAGGAAATCGAAGGCATCGCCGATGCATCAATGGATGCGGTGTTGCACGATCCGCCGCGCTTCGGCATTGCCGGCGAGCTGTACTCGCAGGTGTTCTACGATCAACTGGCGCGCGTGCTGCGCAAAGGTGGCCGCCTGTTCCATTACACCGGCGCACCGAACAAGCTCACCAGCGGTCGCGATGTACCGCGCGAAGTCGCCACCCGCCTGCAGAAGGCAGGCTTCAAGGCCGAGTTGGCGCTGGATGGGGTACTGGCCGTACGCAAATAGCCGGGCGTTGTAGGAGCGGCGTAAGCCGCGAAGCTCATACCCTCTGAAGCCCCAACCCGAAAGCTGTTCCATTGGCGCTGGCTTCGCGGCTCACGCCGCTCCCACAAAAGACATAGCGGCATACGCCCCGCCTTAACGTCCCGCGCGCGACACTGTGCCTTCCGAAGCGGAGGCAGCCCATGGCAACCGAAACCGTACGCGGCAGAACCGTCACCATCCATTTCGACGGCGAACGCTGCATCCACTCGCGCAACTGCGTGCTCAGCCACCCGGATGTGTTCGTGCCCAACGTGGTCGGCGAGTGGATCCACCCCGATGCGGTGGCACCGGAAGAAGTGGAACTGATCGCGCGCAGCTGCCCGTCCGGCGCCATCCGCTACGAATACAACGACGGCAGCCACGCCGAGCCCGCACCGGTGGTCAACCTGGTGCATATCCGCGAGAACGGCCCCCTAGCCTTCACCGCACCGCTGCTTATTGCCGGCAAGGATGAAGGCATGCGCGCCACTCTGTGCCGCTGCGGCGAATCACACAAAAAGCCCTTCTGCGACCACCGGCACGTCGACTGTGGTTTTACCGCCAGCGGCGAGCCGGCGGAAAAGAAATCCGAAGCCTTGCCGCAACGTGATGGCCCGCTGCAGGTCAACCCGACCAGGAACGGCCCGCTGCACGTCATCGGCAACCTGGAAGTCGTCAGCGGCACCGGCCGCACCATCGACCGCGTCACCGAAACCTGGTTATGCCGCTGCGGCCATTCCAACAACAAGCCCTTCTGCGATGGCAGCCATAGAAAGGTTGGCTTCCAGGCTGACGGCGAATAACACATTCCCCCCAAAGGAGCTGCACATGGCAAACCTCGAACTTCGCCTTACCGCCGACGAAGGTGTTACCCAGGCCATGCTCGACATGCTCAAGGGCATGGACGATGTGGATTCAGCCGAGGACATCACCGAACCCGCATTCGATGCTGACGACGAAGACAGCAGCTCGGCGGGCCTCAGCGACAATGAAGGCCCGGGCTCTCATCTGATCCAGGTGGAAACCATCAACGATGAAAGCCTGGCGCGGGTGCTGGATGCCGCGCAGGCCCTGGCCGAGAGACTGGGTGCGGTATTGGAGATCGAATCTGATTCGCAGGACTGAATTCAGCGGGCAGCGGCCACAGCGGATATGACTCCGGTGCGGCCGCTCACGCTCAATCCAGTGAGTGGCCCGCTTCCAGGTTTGCCGCAAACGCCGCGGCCCCCTCGATGACCAAGGGCCGGACCGCCTCCTCCAGCGTATCGGGCAGGAAGTCGCTTACCCAGATCAGTCGACAGCCGCCGCGCGTGTCCTCCACGACCTGCATCGATGCGGAATGATGCTCAAAGGGCGCGCCTTGTGCGCTATAGGCCACGCGCCGCTTCTGCTCATCGACACTGACGATGCGCTCCTTCACTTGCAGGCCATTGGCAAACACCAGCTCGCGGATGTCGCCGTGCATGCAGCCATCAACCAGCACCGGGCTGAACAACACCTGCGCCCTGTCGACGCGGCGCAAGGCCGCCCAGGCGACCGCCGCCGGCACCGCCACCGCTTGCTCCCACCATATTGTTGCCATCCAACCGCCTCCTTGTTGTCCTGGGTGATGCATCCGCGCTTCTGGGATGCAGACACGGATGCTGCGCCCTGGCTGGGCTACGATCTTGGGGAAAATTGATGGAACCGATGCAATGACCTTGATCGCACAGTCGCTGGGCAGCGGCCCGGGCTGGTCCAGCGCGGTGATGACCTGCAGCGCCGGTCCCGCCGATCCCCGCCTCGAAGAACAGCATGCCGGGGTCAGCATCGCGGTAGTGCTGGAAGGCAGCTTCGGCTACCGCAATCACTGCGGCATGTCGATCCTGGTACCCGGCGCGATCCTGCTGGGCAACCCGGGTGATTGTTATGAATGTGGCCACCAACACAGCCGCGGCGACCGCTGCCTTGCCTTTCATTTTGAGCCTGCAGTGCAGGAAGCGGTTGTCGCTGCCCTGCCCGGCGCACGCCCGTTGCGTTTCAAGCAGGCAGCGTTCGCCCCCCGCCAATGTGGCGCAGGCCTGTTGCCGCACGCGGACCAGGTGGTCGAAAACCCGCAGCAGATAGAAGCGTTCGCCTTCCAACTACTGGAAACGGTCATGTCCAGGCACGCCGACTGCCGGGGCCTGGTATCCGCCTCGAACGCGGCGCGTGCCAGGAATACACGCTGCGTGCAGGAACTGGTGCATTGGCTGATGTCCAACTACCAACAGCCGCTTTCGCTGACCACTCTTGCTCAACATGTAGCGCTGAGCCCTGCCCATCTGCTGCGCGAGTTCAAACGCATTACCGGCACCACGCCGCATCAGTTCATGCTCGCACAGCGCATGCGCCAGGCCGCACAACGCCTGCGCGACGGCGATGAGAGCGTGCTGCAGATCGCACTGGATGCCGGCTTTGGTGATATCTCGGAGTTCAACCGGCGCTTCCGCAGGGAGTTGGGCACAACGCCAAGTGGCTTTCGCACGTCGCCAAACCAACCTTGCAAACCTGCTGCAGGTGCGGTTGTGGCAGGCGCATGACATGATTCATCCCTGCAACTGACACCGACCTTGGGAAACCGATGAAGCTGCTGCCGTTGTTCCTGCTCTGCGCTGCCGCTGCCGCGTGCTCCGGCGCAAGTGCCGCCGTGCCCGAAGCGCCCGCCCCCCGTGATCGGGCACAGGCCACCGCCATCGTGGCGGACATGCGCCGCGTGGTTACCGACAACGGCATCGAGCGCCTGGAGAAGGTCCGCATCGGCGGGATCGATCAATGGGTATCGATCCGCGGCAACGATGCCCGCAACCCGGTTCTGCTGATGCTGCATGGTGGGCCGGGCTGGGTCGCGATGCCTACCAGCTGGTACTTCCAACGCGGCTGGGAGGAGTACTTCACCGTCGTGCAGTGGGACCAGCGCGGCGCGGGCAAGACCTTTGCGAGCAACGACCCAGTGCAGCTGGCCCCCACCATGACCCGCGAGCGCATGGTCGCCGACTCGCTGGAAATGGTGGCGTGGCTGCGCCACGAATTCGGCAAGCAGAAGATCTTCGTGCTCGGCCAATCCTGGGGCAGCTATCTGGGCCTGGAAGTAGCCAAGCAGCGCCCGCAATGGCTGCATGCCTATATCGGCATGGGCCAGATATCCAATGCGCCGGAGAGCGAACGGCGCGGCTGGGCGTGGACGATGCAACAGGCGCAGCACGACCACAACGCACAGGCCATTGCTGACCTGCAGGCAATAGCGCCCTATGCCCAGGGCAGCACCCCGCTTGCATTGGATGCACTGTTCAAACAACGACAATGGTTGAACCACTACGGCGGCATGGTCCACAACCGCCGAGGCGGCGATGCCGAGGCCGCAGCCTTTGCGCTGTCACCCGAATATACCGACGCAGATATAGCCGCGGCCTGGAAGGGCAACGATTTTTCAATGCAGCATCTGCTCGCGGATGCGCTGACCCTCGACATGAGCACCACCCGCCAGCTCAAGACGCCGCTGTTCCTGTTCCTGGGTCGGCACGATTACAACGTGTCCTCCGAACTGGCGGCCGAATGGTTCGCCAGCGTGGATGCGCCGCAGAAGAAGCTGATCTGGTTTGAACAGTCGGCGCATGAAGTGATGAATGAGGAGCCGGGAAAGACCTTGCTAAGCCTGGTGCAGGAGGTACGGCCCATCGCAGAGCAGGCCGGCGATGGCGTCTTCGAGCAGTGAACAGGATGGCCGCGCGGCAACGACAACACGCGCGGCCCAAGTCCACTGACAGCGAGTCCATCGCAGATTGAAACAATGCTGCGGATGCATGGGTAACGGATACCCGCATTCGATCAAAGATCGTACGAAAGCAGATCGTATCCGGTCGCCGCACGCACCACCCGCTGGTGCACGAATGAACCGCTGCCGCCATTGGTCAACACCACGATGCCCCGCCCCCGCTGCGCATCGCCAATGGCGAAGTTCTTGAAGATGCCGCTGTTGCTGCCCGAGTGATAGAACACCGGGCCGTCGCGAGTCTGCTCGGTATTCCAACCCAGGCCCTTCTCGGTCCATCGCCCCGGCAAGCTGATCTGCGGCGCCAGCATTGCCTGTCGCGTGCTCTCACTGATCTCCCATGCCGCAGTTTGCCGGCCCGCCATCATCAAGCTCAGGAAGGTCGCATAGTCCTGCACCGTCGTGCGCAGACTGGCTGCGGCATTGGCGAGGATGTCACCCGGCCAGGTCACCAAGCCTGGCGACGACAAGGCCTGCACTTCCGGCAGCGCACGCTCGGCATCTTCATACTTCCATGCAGACAGCGGCTTGCCCCAGCGCTCAGCGACGCGTTGGGCTGCGCTCCATTGTTCGCGCAGCACCTGCGGCGGTGCGCCCGCTTCGACACGATCGTGTGCGCGATGACCAAACACGGAGCGCGCGGCCAGATCCGCATTCCAGGTATAGCTGCTGTCTTTCATCCCGGCGGGACCGAACAGATAGGCCTGCATCGACTCATCCAGACTCTGCCCGGTGATCGCTTCAACAACCAGCTGCAACCAGACGAATGCCTCACCGGAATAGTTGATGCGCGTGCCGGGCTTCACCATCGGCACCAGCTTCTCGGTCGCGGGCGACTTGCGCCAATCGGGCAGCCCCGTCGTATGCCGCAATACGTCGCGCGCGGTGATGAGTGCTACCCATGGATGGTCACCAAGGTAATCAGGGCGCCGATACCGAACCAGCGGAACATCCAGATCGATCAACCCCTGCCCCACCAGCTGCATCACCAGATAGGCGAACACCGGCTTGCTGAGCGAGGCGTCCTCAAACACCGTGCGCACATCAACAGCCCTGCCGGTCTGTACATCAGCCAAGCCAAAGCCTCGGCTCCATGCCACAGCACCGTCCTCAACCACGGCGATGCCCACACCAGGAACCGCAAAGACCTGCATGATCCGAGGCAGTTCGGCGAGGAATGTATCGTCAGGGATCCACGAACTGCTGGCGGTGTCTTTACACGAAGCAGCCAATGCTCGGGTTGAAGACAACGCGGCAAGAATCCCCAAGGTGGCGGACTGCGCGATGAAGCGACGACGACCTGGAACCATGCGTATCGACATTGCCAGCAGCCTCCCTTACGGAAAGCGCAGCTTAGCCGGTGTTCGGCGAAAAGTTGGTCGGCATAAGGTTGAAAACAATCCCGAGCCCGATCAAAGCGGGTAACGGACAGACACCGAGTTGAAGCAACGGACAAGAAAAAGGGCCTGCATCTCTGCAAACCCTGCCTGCTTCTGGTGGGCCCACCAGGATTCGAACCTGGAACCAAAGGATTATGAGGCCGAGTGGTTCTCTATTCCAATCAACAACTTATCCCTCATCTTATTCGGGAAGCGCGCTTGCAAAATCTCTGGACGTACCGCACGCAGGAGGTCATTTTTCGGGAGGCCAAATGTGGCCAGGGACCTAGTCTCAGGCCCCGCGCCAGAGCTGGTTTGGTAGCACAAAGTAGCCACGGCCAGACCCCACAAGACGCACGTGTGTCCAATAGCTAGCCGAGGGCGCGCCGGAAGCGCAATTGCCGCCGGCCGCCTGGTCGGCCAGATCCGGCTAGGATGGTCCGCGCTTCCTGATCCAGCCCTGACAACCACACCGAAGGCGACGGTAACGGAGCCACTCGCTAATTTGGACGGCCAAATGAATCGTGTATCTCTCCTTGTACCACCCACAACGAGCGAGCACCTCAATGGCCGTCGCAAAGCCCGCCCGAGAAAGCGGCAAGGAAAATAACTTAGGTTCGGATGACAAGGGCCTATCCCTGATTGCATCACCCGCAATCAGAGGCAACGCAATGCACCACCCTTACTTCCCAGCCGGTGACGTCCAAGCCGGGACAAACCGCATGCAAGCCAGCATTAACCGCCTTGCCGACGTGATGGAAGATGCCTTGGGCCTACTGCCTCCGGATCATCCCGCGCAACGGGCTGCCATCCAGCTCCAATACGATTGGGCCGCCCTGGCGCTGAGCCTGCGCGATGCCGGAATGAATGTTCCCCGCTGCGAGCACGACGAAGGCTGGCCCGAGGAGTTCCCTAGATGATCGTCGCCCACACGGGACCTCTCGAGGCAATGCCGCCCCCGAACGTTAGTAATTGTACTAATATTCCCTGCCCCGTCTCCGACCGTGAGACACGGCAAGCGGACAGTACCCGGCATGGCTTCTTCATTCACTCTCGAAACTACAGCTGCGCTGCTGGGCCCCGCCCGCATCGACGGCCCGGTGCGCTCAACCCCGTTGGCAGGTGCCCACGCAAGGCTGGGCTTCCCCAGCCCGGCCGATGATTTCCTGGACGACAGCGTCGATCTGCACCGGCTGCTGGTACGAAACCCCGCCGCCACTTATCTCTACCGGGCGGACGGATGGTCAATGCTCGGCCTTGGCGTCAGCGATGGTGACATTCTTGTCGTAGACCGTTCTGTGCGCCCAACGAGCGGCGACCTTGTCATCGCCGTGTGGGATGGCAACCAGCCCACCTGCAAGGTACTGAAGCTCTTCCAACATCATATTGAGCTGCATTCCGCCAACCCCGATTTTCCACCCATCGAGCTGACGCCCGGCACAGAAGTTGAGGTGTTCGCCGTTGTCGGTGTGGCCAGGCAGATCAAGCGCGGCGCGCGGCGCCAACGCTGAGGCATACGCGCATGTTCGCCCTGGTCGACGGTAACAATTTCTACGCGAGCTGCGAACGCATCTTCCAGCCCGCGCTGCGTGGCAAGCCACTGGTTGTGCTCAGCAACAATGACGGCTGCGCCATTGCGCGCTCAGCTGAGGCCAAGGCCCTTGGTGTCAAGATGGGCCACCCCGCGCACGATTTGAAGCACATGGTGAAGCACCAAGGGCTGCAGATGCGCTCCGCCAATTTTGGTCTGTACGGGGATATTAGCGCCCGCATAGTTTCCATCTTGCGGGCCGCGGCGCCGCGCGTTGAGGTCTACAGCATCGACGAGAGCTTCATGGACATCACCGGAATCCGCCAGCGGGAGCAGTTCGCGCGCGACCTGCGGCACCGCGTGCGACTGTGGACGGGCATACCCAACTGCATCGGCATCGGCCCCACAAAGACGCTCGCAAAGCTCGCCAACAAAGCGGCTAAGAGCGGCGACGGTGTGATGGACCTGGGCGACACGTTCGTGCGCGATGCTGTGCTGGCCTCATTCCCCATTGAAGACGTATGGGGCGTGGGCCGCCGCCTGGCGCCAAAGCTCGCCGCACGCGGTATCCAGACCGCCGCGCAACTGCGGGACGCTCGCACCGACGACATTTTTGCCGCCTTCGGCGTCACACTTACCCGTACACAGCGCGAGCTGCAGGGGCTGCCATGCATGGAGCTCGAGGAAGTCGAGCCTGATCGGCAGCAGATCGTGGTGAGCAGGTCTTTCGGCAACCGTGTATGCGATAACTCCGCACTATATGAAGCGCTGGCCACCTTCACCGTGCGCGCATGCGAGAAGCTGCGTCACCGTGACCTGGTCGCCTCCGGAGTCGGCATCTTCCTCAGCTCCGACACCTTTCGCCCCGAGCTTCCACAGCATCACCCAAGCCGTGCGATCACTATGGCCGCGTCAACGTCGGACACGTCACTTGTGCTCAAGTGCGTGCGCCAGTTATTCGCAGGTTTGCCGCGTGAAGGCATCGGATACAAGAAGGCCGGTGTGATGTTGATGGATCTCGCTCGCCCCGAAGCGCTACAGCAGGATCTTTTCAATGCCGCAGCCGTCGGCAACGACAAGCTGATGGCCACATTGGATTCCATCAATGCAAAATTTGGGCGCGGCACTGCCGGCTTCGGCGCAAGTGGCTGGCAGGCAACGCCGCAGTGGAGTATGCGGCAACAGATGCTGTCGCCGCGCTACACCACATCCGTGCATGAGCTACCCAGGGTGAAGTGCTGAGCCACGTCGCTACCGACGCAGCCTTGTTATGTTCATAGGTCGGGTGCCGCCTACCGGAACCGTCAAGGACTGCCACGCAATGGCCTACGCAAGTACGTTTCGTGAGCGTGTCAAATCGCTTTCTGCGACCCCAATCGCATGCCGCTGATTCAGCAATGGCGCCGGCACCAGTCGCGCCCGAGAAGGCAAAGGCTACAGGGAAACCTCGCCATCATGCCTGCGAAGGCACTTCTCAATCACGTAGGTCGTGATCGCCTGCTTGTCGGGGCCGTACTCATCAAAGGCCTCCAATACAAGGCGTCGCATCTCATCTTCCGAAATAATCTCCGAAACTGGAGGCCTATCAGCACGTTGCTGTGCGCGCTGTCGCCCAAGCATACCTCCATGAATCGAAGCGAGCATTCCCATCGCCGCAACAATGAACAATCTACGCGGCGCGCCCCCTTCTCGTGAAGTGGGCACCGCCAACTCTGCGCAACGGGAAGCTATATTTGGAGTTTCAAATGAAATGGGTGAATGATCATGACCGAACTCATTGCGAATCCGGCGAATCAGATGCATATCTCTTCGCTCACGTGACGAAACAAGGCCAAGCAAAAAGGCAAGGTCGATTCGAGTCGAAAAAGAGCCAGCAGCTTTCCCCTGACCTAACAATTCATCAGCAACTTTCTTGTCATCAACAATTGCGGAACGGAGCAACTGCTCCAACTCAGCGTCAATATATGCCGCTGCAATGAGTGCGCATCCTCGGTCACTCTCTGGACTAAGAGTTGCACGGAACGCCATAACATCATCGAAACTACCAAGAAATCCACTCACCATGCACCTGCATTAATTACGCTTGAAGTCTCGCGAGCTTAGTTTGACGCAAGACATCTCAAATGCCGACGTCTGATCAAATCTCGCCGGCACGCTTAAGGTACTCATCAAAGCCTGGGACGGTAAAATCCACCAAGGAATGGCTCGGGGAGTAGATAAAACCTTTGTGGATCAGCCCTCCACGGAGAGGACTAATCGAATCTTGCCTGCGTTGCATTTTTTCGGCTACCTCTGCGGATTTGTAGGGGCCAGCCCCGATCATGGCCATTGCGCGCATGTACTTTTTTTCCATGTCCGTTGCCCGCTCCCAACGCGACCTGTAGAAGCTCTCGTCAAGCTTATCGTAGAAGACCTTCTCGTTCTCTTTGACAAACCCAGCTGTAATGACGCCATGTTCCAGCTTCTCGAAAAGGATGCTGCCGTACTCTTGGATGAAGTATGGGTATGCGCCGGTAACGCGAAGCACCTCTTTGGTTGCAGCTACTTCGATTGTTACTCCCGTCCCAATAAGCGGCCCCTCAATTGCCTCCTTGTCAGCAGGCTCTTTAATCCTGCCTAATTCGAAGAAGTTGAATTGTCGCTCAGCATATGATTTCGCGTCGGCAGCTTTTGCTAGAATCTGAGGGAGACCGGCACATATGAACTGAATGGGAAGAGTCCTCTGGCTGACACGATGAGATGAAGCAATGATGGCCTCAAAATCCTCCTCCTTGAGATACTGAAGTTCGTCAATAAAAAAGCATACTGCCTTACCCTTCTCCTTCGCCGCCTCGCCCAGTATCACCATTAGATCGGTAAGGTCACTCTGAAAATTTCCTGAGTCGGCAGTTCCTTCTGGAGCTTCGAGATCGACTTTGATCTCAGGCCCACCAGGGAACGCCAAGGAAATCGCCTTAAGTGCTTTGAAGGCCTCCAACACTTTGCCTTTCGCCGCTGCAAGCGTGTCCAAGCGGTACAGTATCTTTCGCACCTTCTGCATTATCACATTCTTGAAATTGTCATTCTCTGAAATTTCAATGTGTTCGAAAACGACGCCTTGATTGGAAGCGTTCGTCTGCACTTCGTTGAGGACCACGGTCTTCCCTACGCCACGCAAGCCATAGAATGCAATCGGACGCTGCGGCGCGCCCCTAAGCACGTTGGTCAGTGCATTCTTCGCTGTTGTGATCGCTTCATCGCGTCCCGCCAGCACCAATGGTGCAATTCCTGCGCCCGGTCGATAGGGGTTGGGTCCTTCCATGTTGGTCTCCAAGGTGATTACAGATCAAAGGTTTGGTGAGCGTACGGACCGATAGTACGAGACAGTCACAATCCCAACAACTCGGACCAGAAAAATTAATTGAGCTTATTTTCACGCCGCAATCTTGTGCTCGTAATACGGATGTCGTTTGTCGTCGAAGATCGCGTATTGCGCCTGCAGGTCCGCAGGGTTCGGGTTGAGCCAAGCTTCAATGTGCTCGGGCTTGATGTTGATGATCGTCCGATCGTGGCCGGCGGCGGCGACTTCAGGCTCGGGCTCGTCGGTGATGGCCGCGAAACTCAGCAGGTCCGGCTCCTTCCCTTTCGGGTCGGTCCAGTGCGACCACAAGCAGGCAATGAGCATGTCTTCGCCAGTTCGCGGGACGAACTCGAGCTCCCAGTTCTCTCCATCAACTGTTACCCACTCGTAAAAGCGTGAGGCCACAACCAGCCCGTGGGTGTATCCGAACTGCTTCTTCCAATAGTCCTCAAGGCTGCTCCTCCGTGCGTTATAGGTGCCCGGATACTTCTCGTCGTAGAACGCTGGCTTCCCTGCCGGCCGGCACTGATAGCGCATCGGCTTGACGACCAGCTTGCCGCCCTCGCTGACCAGCACCGGGCAGTAGTAGCCGGGGAACATGCGGGAATCGCGGGCCTCGAGATTCGCCCGCTTCAGGTCAGCAATCCTGCGCTTGATCTGCTCGATCTTGTTCCCGGAGATCCGCTGCTCATTCGCCGCGGTCTTCGTGGGCTTGGTAGCCAGCTTCTGCTCGGCAGCGGCCAGGCGCTCGGTCTGCTTGGCCAGCTCAATCTCAAGCTGTGCGACTTCGTCGTTGTCCCATTCCCGAATCTCGGCGGCGATGGCGGCCACGCTGGAGTCGCCGGGGCGCAGGAACGACAGGTCCAGCGCCCTGGGCGTCTTCGGCCGCCGGGTCTTATTGTTGTCGCGCAGCCAAAGCTGGGCAAACAGCTCCAGGTCCACCACTGCGCCGAATTCGCGGACGAACTTCTTGTAGTCGGCTTCGATCTGAGCTGAATAGCACACGCGTCACCTCCGGTTGACCGGAGCATAACGCCCACAAGCTTTAGGATTTGTCCATGGACACGAAATTGACCCGCGCCGAGCTGAACGACCGCCTGGACGATTTGAAGGCCCGGGCGGCCATCATTGCCAAATCCAGTCCCGCCGGTGAACAGGCCCAAGAGGTCGCCGGGGAGGCAGAAGTACTCGAGCAGTACGTGGCCACTCAGGACCATAGGTATTTCCACGACCAGGTAGAAGCAATCATCCGCGACGCGGGGATGGTCGAACCGGAGGCCGGCAATGAGTGATCAGCAGAGAGCCGACTACGAGCTTGCCTTCAACGAGATCCGACACGCCCTGCTGCAGCACGGCGAGTCTACGGCCTTCTGGGAAACCTGCGACGAGGTCGAAGAGCGGCTGATTGACCAGTACCCAGAAGACGAAACGGCAATCATCGAATTAGTAGCCACCTGGCTTGTGAAGCTGGGGGCGCACCCAGAGGGAAGCTTGCAAGGCATGATTTAAGACCTTGCCAAAGCAAGTGCTGGCTAGTATGCAACCATAAGCCGCGCCTTCCTTTTAGCAGGTGAACGTGAGCAAGTCGCAGGGAAGGAATGTGATTTGGCCGCGCACAAACCCGCATGAAAAGGCTCAACAACAGAGGCTACGGAATCGTCCTTAAAATACGTGAAATATTATCTCTGAATGGATGAGTTATCAGCTTGATGTCATCAACCTCTTCCTGAAGCTGAGGCCGCCTGATAGCAACAACTGGGTGTCCATCGCGGATCTGATGCTCGCGAAACAACGCAGGAAAGGGTCGTTTGTCGGCCTTTACAACGACACGAAGGCCCGGCGGAGCCAACCAATAGGCCCTCACTCCATCAAGCTTGAGCTTCGTGGGTTCGCTCCCAATTTGGCCGATGATGCCCTTCTGTCGAATCAACAAAACTGCAAACTCGTCATCCCCACCAGGATCACCTGTTAGCACGAGGGTTCGCAAGCGTTCGTAATGAGGCCCGAGCTGAACCTTCCTGAAGAAGGGATGAGAGACCAAATGGGCTCTCAGAAGTAAAGAGTTTGCGAAAAGCCGCAGAAGTCGTGGGCTCACCACTCCCTCGGGAATGACCCATGCCAAAGGATCTTCGATGCGAGGATCAAGTCGCCGCTCCCAAATCTCTACATCGCGCACCAAATTGACAAAGTGCGTATCGCAGGGATTAAAAATATTCTCACAGTTCTGACACAGAAATCGCTCATAGATACCAGTCGGGCTCTTCTGAGGGCGGGTATTGCGCCCGACCACGGCAAGAGTGGAAGCGGGTTGACCCTCGCGCTGGTTGAGAGCGCGAGGGTAGATGTGGGACTTGACCAGCGATTTGACTTCGGAGAGGCAAAGGCTGCATTTAGGCATAGTGGTTTTTATACAACGAAACCTAGATTAAAGTCGCCTGGCTATCATCCCAGCTCTTGATGATGAGTTCCCCTGCAACTGAATCACGGCCCTCGCGGCCGATTGTGTAGCGAGTCTGCAACGGAATCATCGTGAATCCGGCAAAGACCTTCCGTATCTCAGGATGGTCATTTATCGACATAACGACCTTTCCTTTTGCGACCCTCATGTAGTCCGACATCCGCTCGTACTCGCTGAACGGGAAATCAACCCCATAGCCTTCAGTCTCCCAGTAGGGAGGATCCAAATAGTGCAGCGTCGCAGGCCGGTCGTAGCGTTCCACCACCTCATGCCACGGACCATGCTCGACGATGACCCTGGCCAAGCGTAGGTGAACGGTACTCAGTTCCTCCTCAATGCGTAATAGATTGAGGCGAGGGCCGCTGCCGCTGGCCACGTAGCCGAAACTCTGCCCATGGACCTTACCGCCGAAGGCCAGCTTCTGCAGATAGTAGAACCGCGCCGCCCGTTGGATGTCGGTCAGGGTCTCGGGCCTTTCCATCTGCGCCCATTCGAACATCTCCCGGCTGACCAGGGCCCAGCGGAACTGGCGGATGAACTCATCGAGGTGATGCCGGAGACACCGATAGAGACGTACAAGTTCGCCATTGATGTCGTTGATTACTTCCACAGGGGCCGGATGCGGGCGCATCAGCAGCGCGGCCGCGCCACCGGCGAAGGCCTCCACGTAGCATTCGTGCGCCGGGAAATGAGGATAGAGGTGCTTGATCAGCCGGCGCTTACCGCCGGGCCAGGGAATCACAGGGTTAGGCATTTCTCACCTTTTGCGATGTTGATAGACGAGACTGCAGCCGCTTCGCGGAGCAGCAGGGCCTCGGCAAATGCCACGCGGTGAGATCGCGTGTGTTGAAGCGGCAGCCTGGCACTTGCAGGTGCTAGGCTGCCGCCCTGTCTTTATCAGCCCGTGAGGCTGACCACTACATGGGTCTGGGGGGCTGTGTTGCCTTGGGGCGGAGAAAGGTCAATAGCTTGGACGGATGCTATTGCCTCGACCGAGCCGTCTTCCCCAAGGACGGAGATTTTCTGCGCATCAAAGCCGCTGATCGGGTCTGCCATGCGTCATTCCTCCCAGAGGACTGCCGTGTGGGTCGCGGGCGATGTGCCCGCAGTGCACCCAAATGCACCCCCGAGGCCGATGTAGGTCCGGGGCACGGTGCCAATCAGAGTTGCCTCGAATGTCTGACCCTCGGTGACTTCGCCTGCGATGTTCGAGGCCGTGCCGACCAAGGGACGCCACTTCGGCAGCGGCACGAAATGCAATGGCAATTGCGGGGACAACCCTACCTTTGAATCGTTCACCGCGAATGGGACAAAGCCCAAGGCGGCGCCGGTCGTGAGCGAAAAAGAAGGAAGGTACCGGGCAGCGACGGATTGACATGCCGCAGCGCGCTGTCCGGTGGTAGAGGGCCCGATCACAACGACCCCTTCGGCCGTAGCGGCCCCCGTATTGTCGTTGACGCGCTCCACGATCCAGTCGCAGCAGCCGGTATAGGCTGCGGGGTAATACCCGAGCCCGAATGAGATGGCGAAAAAGCCTGCCGAATGGGTTGCATAGCACGTTGTCGAGGCAGTGCTCGAGGCGGTGCCAGGCACTGACGAGATCACGGCGGTGGACGTAGCCGCAGCGAGGTTGCCGGCCCCATCGGTCTCTTTGCCGATCTGTAGCGTCGTTGCATAACGGTTCGTGCTCGCACCGACTCCAAACTGAAACTTCAAAAATACTGGGGCGGCGGACTGCAGAGGGTCGTTAAAACGCCAGACGCTGTAGCCCGCGAAGGTGGCGACCGAGGGGAGAGCTACGGTTGCAGAGTTGATCTGCCCGGTGTCGGTCGTGCGTACCAGCCCACAGGCGGCAAGCAGGCTCTCGACCTCAGACACGAAGGCTCGGAAGTTCGCATCCGAAGCCGTGGAGTTGAGCGTGATGGTTCGAATAACGCGGGGCACGAGTTAGCTCCTGAATCCGGTGAGGGTCAGCGTCGCGGCTTTGATACCGACGCAGGCAGTGCAGATGAACTGGAGGGTGTCGCCGGCGGCGACGTCCACGTCCCACAGTGAAAGGTCCGAGACGATGCCCTTATCGACGTTCGAAAGCGTGGGCGGCGAGCCACCGCAGATACTGTTGAGAGACGTCGGTGGATATGTGGCAAACGACGTCTTACGAATGTCGATCTGGACGGTGCCCACCCGGTCTGCGATCAGCGCGGCGCCGGTAACCGTGAACCCGAATGGCACATACAGGGACTGAGCGGCGCCCACCTCAATGACACCGGCCCCGCCACTAAAGCTGGCAGTGGGGAAGCAATGCGAGGACGGCCCTGGTACGCCAGCATCGCCCTTTTCACCCGGGGCGCCCGGCGAACCCTGCAGGTTGCTCACCACCGACCATGTACCCGCCGATTTCGCATAGACGTCGTTCGTGGTGGTGCGCAGGTAGTAGTCGCCGTTGGCACCCTGGGAACCCGCCGGCACGGTGCTGCCACGCAACCAAACACTGCCGGTTGCGCCGTTCGCGCCTTTCAGTGGCACGCCGGCCGGCCAGGCACCTGCAGCCTTCGGACCGTAGAGCATCGGCGCTGTGGAGCTCGGCCAGATTGCATAGTCTCCGTCCTGACCCTGCCCCGCCACCGGGGCGGCAGAGACGGTGATGATCGTGCTACCGCCTGAGAAGTATGGGAGGTCGTTGTAGCGCTTCACGCCATCGCCGAGCTTCATCTTCAGCGTGTCAGTCTCAATGACAAGCTCTCGCCGAAGCGGCACTTCATTGAGCGCGGCCACGGCGTCCACGGCGCCACCGCGAACAAGGAACCGGTAAGAAATGACCTCCGCCATCAGGTAATCTCCCCGGCATCGATGATCACTTCCGGGCGTGTCCAAGTTGGCGCCACGATCTCGGCTACGGCCGGTGGGCTTGATCCCAGCGTCAGGTCAACCCGCCCGCGAAAAACCTGCAGGCTGGGCCCAGCATCGTTCAGTGAGTACAGCTCGATGACGTATGTTCCAGCAGCCGGGAGCTTGATCGTCGCAGTCGTGCCGGCGACGTCCTCGCGTGAAGTGACCGGCACAAGATCGCCGGTCAGAACGCGAACGCCGAACCGAGTCAGCTGCGCCGGGGTGATGGACGGCATGAGGGCGTCGAACAGCTGATCAGCCTGGGCCTCCCGATCCCGGGATGCCCAGGTCACCACGATGTTTCCCGTCACTGCCACAGGCACGGCAGGGTACAGCGTGCCGTTCACAGCGCACCGCGCTGGCGGGTACGGGCGACCAACGCGCCCCACGATGGGCACCGTGATCGTCAGGGCGCTTGCCGTGTCCAGGATCTGCGTGCCGGTCGACGTCAGCAGTTTCACCCGCACGGATTCGCCCGCTGCGTACTCGACCAGGTCGGAGACCCCCGCGTCGTCGTAGAACCACACCTGGCTGCCAGCGGCATGCGCAGCCGGCATCGTGTCCGCACATCCGCGTCCCAGAGTGATCACCCCGGCATCCGGATCCACGGCGTCGACCCGCACGATCTCGTCACCCCAGAGGGCGGCGGAGCCCACAGCGATGGTGTCGGCATGGGTGATCGACGCGACGGGGATGGACTGCTCCAGAAGGCCGATGATGTCGGTCAGCGGATCGCCCGCGACGATGGCCACCGGGCACCATTCGCCAGCGCCATCCTGGGTGTAGGCCCCGGTCACATCCGCGACTGCAAGCACGAAGTTCCGCCCGCCAGCTGCGGGCTGATCTGCTGCCGCGATCACGTAGCCCGCGTCGGGCCCGAGTACGTCAAGGTTCGCACGGTCGATCCGCTGCACAAGCTCGATGTAGGGTGCTTCGAACGCAACCTGCTGGCTGATCGGATGTGCGGTCGGGTCCGGGCGCGTATCAACCCCAGGCTCAACTTCAACAAATGCGCTGGCCGGCAGGCTATACGTGTCCTCCGAGGCCACCAGCTTCACGCCGCCGCTCTTAAGCGTTCCGCTTTGCTTCTCCCCAAGCAGGCAAACCATCTCCGCGATACGCCGCTTCGGTGACTTCAGCCGGAAGTACTGGTTCGGCCGGATCGCGCGTACAGCATCAGGGATAACGACGAGCTCTTGGGCCCTGGTCGGTGTTGCCCCCAGCCTCACGTCACGCTCTGCGAGCAGCGTCGCAAGCTCAGCTGTGGGAGCCTCCGGATACTCGACATCCTGGTGAATCAGGCCGAAGGCATCGATCAACGCC
The DNA here is from genome assembly GCF_001431465.1 of Stenotrophomonas terrae. GTDB lineage: Bacteria > Pseudomonadota > Gammaproteobacteria > Xanthomonadales > Xanthomonadaceae > Stenotrophomonas > Stenotrophomonas terrae. The sequence continues at coordinate 25,360 of NZ_LDJJ01000051.1, forward strand.
AGAACTTGTGCCGGCGGCGTGTTGATCGACTCCTTTTTGTCGGGGTCGAAGTACTTGACGCTGATGCTGTTCACGGCGCCATCAAGGATCGAAGGCTGCATCTTGAAGTCCAGGATGTCGTCATCGCCGATGATGGGCAGGTCTTCGAGCACATACTCCCCACGGGCAAGGTCGAGGTAGTACTGGCCGTCGACCAGGCTGCGGCTGACGCTGCCGCCGATCAGCTTGCAGATGCGCTGTTCGAACTCTTCGACGCTCTCCGAAGATGGCGCATATTCCGTCGTGATACCGAAGCCTTCCGAGTAGAGGCGGTCGGCCGCTGCACGGAAACTAGCGTCGTTCATGTTCGCCAGCGGCTCCCTGCCGATCTCGCCATGTGTACGCACGTAGTACAGGGCATGTGCTGGGTTCATGCCATACAGCCGGCTGTCGGGTACCGCCGGGATGTATAGCTGAAGTAGGTTATGGAAGCTGTTCCCGGCACCGGCAGGCCGGACCGTGTACTGGGTGCATTCAAGTGCGCGCGGGATGTAAGAGAGAGTCACGACCCGGGAGGTCGTGTTCCCGGCGTGATACGGCGCCTGCAGATCCGTCCGGTTGATCGCTTCGAGGACGGCATTGAGCCCCGACTTCATCGAAGCCTCGCCGACCCATTCAGTGTCATAGATAACGTCCTGCGTGTCCTGGTCGCGCACAATTGCGCGCCGCGGCAGGTTTGCGGCCGTCTCAGCGTTATCCCACTCCAGAACAAAGAGCATGCTCTTTGAAAGCCGGGCCTGCGCGCCGGTAGTCCAACTGAGCGACGATTGGGTGGAAGTTGCCATCCGACCTTCCGCCACACCACCGAAATGGTTGAAGCCGGCGATTAGGTCCGGCTGAACACCCGGCGTACCGGCCATCAGGATCGCGGCTTTTTCTGGATACCAGCACTCGCCGTCCCACCCGGAAAGAATCTTCCGGATCTTGTGACTGCCCTTCTGAGGGTACGGGTTCATCGCACCCCATTTGCCTTCAAAAGCATAGGTAGCGACGCCGCGCCACGCTGGCTGTTGCGGGCCGAAGATCCGCGCCAGTCGTGCGCTGGGCATCTGATCGGCATCACCGAACATCAGGTCCATCTCGCCAACAATGCCACCTTGGTCTTTCTCGCCGCCCCATAGGTTCGGCGCATTGATTTGGATGGTCTGGCTGTGCGTGGCGACGCCGCTCCAAGCTGTCTTATCGCCGCCACGCAGCTCCAGGTACGCATCGATCGGACCGATTCCCAGCCCGCCATGAATGCCAAGCTCGTACCAGTACCCGACAGTTACCTTCTTCGACTTACCGCCCACTGACACACTCCCTTGCCCAGTTCACCAGCGCCTGCGCCATCGCATCCCCCGTCGCTTCCAGCTGTGCTGCGGGAATGCCCTCTTGTATGAAACGGCTCCAGTCCAGCCGGTGCTGCAGGAAGAAGGAATGCGCTCCACGGCGGCAGAAGCCACCCCGGGCGCTGAAGCCTGGAATGGTGCGGAGATGGGCAAGCGTGACGATCAGTTCGCTCACTTCTTGCCCCCCTTCGTCTTGATCGGCTTTGTTCCGGTCACCCGCCATGCCTGGAGGAACTCATCGCCCACCCAGCAGTCCCCAAAGTGGTGTTTCACGTCTGCGCCGTCTTCTACGGTCGGGGCGTCACCAGCAACGGGCTTCGGCTTCTCGGTCTTGGGCCGCATCGCATACGAAATCGCTGCGGATACGACGAGGATGATCAGCTGCACGACCCACCAATAGACGGCCTTCACAGGCTCTCCGGTGGGAGGTGGCGCGAGGCTGGCGACAGCCAGCTGGATCAACTGCAGGATCACGACGAGCACTGCGAAACAGAAGGTGGCCACCTGCGCGCGTCGTCCAGCCGGGGTATCCAGCCAGAAGTACCTGGCACGCCATGCATGGATGTTCACGCGGCGTCGAATGTGTCGATTCAGCCCCATGACATCGACACTCCATCCAGCGGGTTCTTCACAGGCTTGTAGATGCTGCCGCCATAGTTGAGGGTATTGGCACGGGCAAGGCAGGCAGCCCAGGTGCGCGGGCACGTGGGCCACGCGCTGATCACCGCGCCAACTGGCACGTCGGCCGCGCCGAACAGCAGCGCAACGGTTGCGCCCGCATGCCCGGTGATCGAGCGACGCTGCACGAGACCATCTCCGCGCATCCAAGTAACGAAACCGCCGCCCAGCGAGAAGGGGGCCCCTGCGAACTCGGCGACAGTGATGCCAGCCGTGGTGACGGACGTGACCACCCCACCGACCATGAATGCTTCCCGGCTCAAATTGCAGCCACGCAGGCCTTTGGAGTACGGCGTTTTCGGGCATGTGCGCTGCCACTTCATACCCTGGCCGCGCGCCCTCGACAGCCCGTTAGTGGGCTCGCAGATCATCTCGATGGTAGCGTTGGTGAACTTCGGTTGAATTGCGATGCCCATCCACTCGACCATCGGCGGATCGCCACTGGCGGCGTCGTAGGCCATGCAGATCACGCTCACCGAATCGTCAGGGATGTTCGGAAACCAGTTATCCCCCAGCAACTGCGTGGTGGGGTATTCCAGTGCGGCCGGGTCGAGTAGGTAGGAGAAGGTGATGGTCAGCTTGTCCTTGGCGCGCTCCACCGTTTGCTTGATCTCGCCGCGTTCGATTTGGGCGCTCAGGTAGATGTTGCCGCCGATGTCCAGGTCGCAGTCGGCGGTGCAGTAGCGCCAGGTGAGATGCTGGCGCGTGAAAACGAACAGGTGGATGGGCTTGCGCCCGAAGCGCTCATGCTGCATCGGGGACGACCTCCTGCCACGCGAGCGGGATCCGGGCGCGGCCGCCCTCACCTGCGGTGATGTGCTCGATCTCCACGGTGTCGCTGGCCTGCGTGTAGAAGCCGAGGAAGCTGATGCTGCGCACCTGGACCGGGCTCACGGACCGGCCCAGCGCGTTGTCCAGCGTGAGCCGCTCGCCGCTGGCGACTTCCGTGGCATCGGTGATGCGCCGGTAGAGCGTAGTACCGTCGGTGAGCGTGATTGCCACGTCCTGCCGGTTCTGCAGTCGGCGACTGTATAGGGTGTATCCACACCACTCAACGGTGATCGTCGTCGCCGCGGCAGTCACAGACTGCTTCAGGCGTAGATCCTGCTGCCACGTAGGTACCCATATCGGCATGGCCCTGCCGAGCAGCGCATACAACATGCTTCGGAACTCGCTTTGCTCTTTCCTGCCCCAGCGCTCCCATACGGTGCGAACAGTGCGGAAGGCGACGTCGGGCAAGTCGGAGGTGAATGGCAAGGCTGTAAGGTTGTCGGTGGTCTCCTGGATACGCGAGTAACCCACGTCGAGGTCTTCGGCGAAGTCCGGGCGGAAGGTCAGCACGGGGTGGCCGCGATAGATCGCGTCTGCCAACTGCGCTGGCCACTCGCTGGTCTCGTCAAGCGTGAATGACACTGACAGGCGGTCCAGCGTGTCGGTGACCATCTTAATGCGCGACGACGCATCCATGCGTGCCCAACGCAGCGGCAGCAACCGCGCACCGCGTGACCAGGCACGGGCGACAGGAGCGCTTAACGCAAGTGACGTGCTGCCGACGCTGTCGATGTCCAGCACCTCCCACTCGTTGATGCCCGCCCACAACACCGCCCGTCCACCGGCCACAAAGTCGTAGCCTTCGGTGCTGCAAGGAATGGCCGTAGCGCCAGCAGCCAGCGCAGTTCGCAGCAGCTGTTCGTCAGGGTAGATAGGAAGCAGCCAACGGCCGCTGCCGTGCGCACGCATCAACGCATCCAAGATGCGGCGCTCCTGCTCATCAGCCAGCACGTCGAAGGCGAAGCTGCGGCGTGGCCACAGGCGCAGCGCACGGTGCAGCGTGGTGCCGTTGCCGCTGGCCTGGAGAACTTCGGTGTACCAGGCCAGCGTCTCGCGGACGCTGCTGCCCCAGTCTGGCGGGCGCGGCCAGATAACGGGTGAACCTGCGGAAAAACTCATCCTTGCCACCCCGCCCGTATTGAGCCGCCCTCTTCAATCGTGGTGTTGACGATGCTCCTTCGCATTGGGTCACTATTGGCAACGCGCTGCGCGAGCTGCTCGATATCGGTGAAATTGAGGATCTCAATGCTGGTCCCGGCGCCGGGCATCGCGCGCTCAGCAAAACCACCATCCGCGAATTGGAAGCGCGGCGACGCTACGCCTACTCGCGGCGCAGGGATGGCAGCAAATGCGGCGCGGTGCTGGTGAATGGCGCGCATCGTTTCCAAACCGTAATAGCTCACCGTCTCCTGCGGCATCACGTACTCACCGCGATGGACTGTTCCGGCAGGAACGAACTTACCGCCGTCACCGGTGTAGCCGCCCCCTGCGAACCCAATTCCGCTCGCCGAGTTCGCCGCACGCATAGCTATGGCAGCTGTGAGCAGCTGCACCGCTGCCTGAATCACAGCGTTGGCGCCGGGTGAAAGGCCGCCCGCAGCAGTGGCCAGGTTGGCAGCAGCACCCACAAGGCCAATAGCCCCGAGTTGGATGCCCTTGCCCGAAAGAGCGAGCTTGTCGGCGGCCTTGTCGGCGCTGGCGATGTTGTCCGTCGTCTGCGCCGCAGCGTCGGCAACGCCGCTGGGGCCAATTTCAACACCGCCCACAGCCGGCAAACCTGTACCGCCAACTGCCGCGCCTGCAATTGCGGATGCAGCGCTGGCACCGGCCTCGGTGATCGCGCCGGCCACGGTCGTGCCGGCATTGACCAGCGCAGCCGACTCGGGCGTTTCCACTTCGGCGGTGCCGAACAGGCTGGGGAACCACTTTGCCAGCTTGTCCATCAAACCGGCGCGCATCATCTGCGAGAGCTGGTCCGCTGCCCACTCGGCCATGCCGCTCGACATCGAGGACATGAAGTTCCGCACCAGGCCGCCCAGGGAATCGGTATCGGTGGCCAGCGAAACCAGCGCGGTCTTGAACGAACTCTGGAACGTGCTGCCCACGGCGCGCTGCAGCGAGTTGGTGGTGACCGCCATTTCACGCAGCTTGAGCTCGATGGCCTCAACGTTCGCCAGCGCGTCAGGGTTGCCCAGGGCTTCGGCGGCGGCACGCATCTGCGGCACGATCTCGCGCAGCGTGCCGAGCTTGTTGCGATACAGCTCCACGATCCTCTGCTGCGCATCGGATTCGGTGATAATCCCGGCCTGCAGCTCGAAGTTGATACGCTCCTGCTCACCGCGGATGGCGCTCATCACTTCGTTGTATTTGCGCTGCAGCTCGGTGAGGTTTTCATTGGCTTCGCGCAGGTTGAGCAGCTTGGCGATGTCGGCCGCGCCAGCGGCGTTGCCGATCTCCTCGAGGCTCCGCTTCTGCAGCTCCAGCTGCCGATTGACCTTTTCATATTCGCCGGATTTGCCACGGCCCTGCAGCTGCGCAATCTGCGCCTCGGCCTGGTACAGCGCGGTGGTGGCATCCTTGCGCTTCTGCTCGAAGTCCAGTGCCTGCGCCCAGTCCTGCAGCTGCTCCTTCATCCGGCCGCTGGCATTTTTGAACTGCCCTCCCTCGACCTCGTAGCGCATGCGCGCGGCGTTGCTGACCTTGGCCTCGCCCTCTTCAAGCTCACCGAGCATCGCCACCTGTTGGGCAAGGTTCTGCAATTCGCGCTTGGCTGCGTCATCGACCCGATCCACGCCACTCCTGGCCGAGCGGCCGGACCCGCGACCACCACTCCGATCCTTGTATTTTTCCCTCAGCTGCGCAAGCGCCGTGTCATAGGCGCCCCCACTCACAGAGCCATCGGCACCGAACACGACATCGGTGAGCAACGGGTTATCCGAGTTTCCGGCTGACGCCGCCTCACGCAGTGCCGCAAATTTCTTCGAAAGGTTGACCACCTCACGTGAGTATTGGGCCGCCTTCGAGGCACCAGAATCCAGAACTCCCTGGATGTCCCGCTGCGCGTCTATGCCAGCACTCTGCACCGCCTGCAGGCGCCCCTCTGCGCGGGCCGCCTCATCGGTGACCGCTTTCTGCTGACGCAACTGCTCAAGATCAGCGCGACGCTGCCTTGAACGGTCGTTCTCCTTGCCGTCGTTGGACCAGAGCTGGAAATTCAGATCCCATTCCGCGCGCCGGATATCGCCTTCGACGCTCTGGTCGAAGACGTCTTTTGCAGTCCGCCATGCGCCCTTGATCGCCGCGGCAACGTCATGCCACTTGGCCTCGAGCGTGCTCGCGTTCTGGCGCATCGTCGCAACCCGCTGGGCCGTGACGCGATCCAGTTCCTCAATGAGAACCTTGGCCGCTTCCTGTGCCCTGCCCTGGTCTTCCAGTGAGCGCACATTGTTGTAGACCTCCAGGGTCAGGAATCGATAGTTATCATTCAACTCGGCCATGGCCGACACGGGGGACTTTGCAAGGGTGATGACCTTGGCCGTCATCGACTCGATGCTGCCGCCTGTCAGCTCAGAAAGATTTACCGCCGCCCTTCCGGCCGACTCAAGACTGGACTCCGCTACCGCTCCGGATGAAGCAAGCCCCTGAAGTGCCTGCTGCGCCTTGCCGTACTCGCCGTCAGCATCACCGATGGAATTACGGATATTTCCTAGTTCCCCCGCAGTGACACCCGCCGCATTGCCCGTCGCCAGCAGCGCAGTTTCCAGCGCCCTGTACTCGGTGTAGCTCTGGTAGGCGGCGGCACCAGCAGCGAGAACCACAGCCGTCGCGCCCGCAACGCTCACGCCCAAACCGCTGAACAGCGCACCCGCCGCACCCGCACTATTGCCCAGCTGCAGGATCTGGTTGCCGGCCAGCTGCCAATTGCCGGTGGCGGCATAGCTCACAAGCTGCGAGAGATTGCGCTGGGTACCGGCGGATTCCAGGTTGAGCCGCCGCATCATCGACGACTGCTGTCCAGCGTCCACGATCTGCGCGCGCTTGGCCTGCAGGGCGGCGGTAGCACGCTGGTACTGCTCAGTGGAAATCCGGCCGCTGTCCAGCGCCTTCTTCAACGCCTGCTCATCGCGGGCCAGCTTCTGCAGCTGGGCGCTAGCCTTGTCGTAGCGCCCCATCGTTCCATCGAGGGACTTGTTCTGCTCGTCGGTACCGCGCTGCAGGATTGAATGGCTCTTGTTGAGCTTGGCCAGCGCCTCGTCGTATTCCTCGGCAGTGACCAGCCCCTTCGCCATCGCCTTGTCGAGCATGGCCTCGGTATCGGCCAGGTCGTTCCAGCTGCCGGCGCCACGGTCCAGGCGTTCCTGCAACTGGCTGATCAGACCGATCTCCTGCGCCACCGCGTTCCGAGTTGCCTCGCTGGCACGCAGCCAGGCGGCCTGTGCGGCCGCATCCTGCTCGCGGGCGCGGGCCATGCCACCGTTACCGCCCTTGCCTACGGCATCCAGCTCCTCGGTGGCCGCGCGGGCGGTCTCGGCCGTGTTTTCCAGTTGGGCGCTGGTCTGCTGCATCTCGCGACGGGCCTGCGCAAAATCCGCCCGCATGCGCAAATCCATGGTGAAGTCGCGATTCACTTATGCCTTCCTCAGCTGTTCGATTCGTTTGAGGGCGTGTTTCAGCCCTTCCCTGGTTTCCACATGACCGTTCAACAGGTCTTCAATGAAGTCCGCACGGCGCTGCAAGCGATGCCGCTGCAGCTGCGCGTGCATCAGCTCGAGCTGGCGCTGAGTGCAACGGCCGAGTCGGGTGATGCTTCCTCCTTCGTAGCCGGCAGCGGCGAGTTCGCAGAAGACGGCTTCCCAGTCGAGGGGCTCGCCACCCGCCGGCTGCGCAGTACCACCGCCGCTTCCTGCACGAAAAAATGCCCGTCTACCGCCCACCAGGTGGAGAACAGGCGATCCTGCTCAAGCGGCTCCAGGCCCAGCACCCACGATTCAGGCCTATCACAGGCCGCGGCGATGGCACCGACGATGAAGCCCCGGTGGCGGCCTACCAGCGAGCGCACGGCTTCCCACGGGTCTTGTGCGGCGGCCGACAGGAGGGCCACGCAATCGTCGAGAAAGCTGCGATCCGTGTAGACCACACCCATCGCTTCGAAGAAGCTGTACTCGCGAACGGTCACCTGCTCGCCGCCAAGCGGGAGAGTGATGTCCGGGTTGAGCACGGGCGTACCCTCTGCCGGCGCGGGGCCGGCAGAGGGTTTCGCCGCGGCGGCGGGAGCGCTGTTCAGAAGACGTGCCATCAGACCTCCGCCGGCAGCTCAATACGGCCGAAGGGACCGAACATCGGATCTTCGGCCGTCTCGATATCGAACATGGCACTACCAGACAGCGGCAGTTCGCCGAATTCCGGATTGATCAGAGCCAGGGTGTCGAACGGGTTGAACTGCACGCGGTACAGGTGCATACGCACGCGCTCACCGGTGACGGTGTTGACGCCGTTGAGGTACAGATAACGCTCGGGCGGCTGTGCGGTGAAGAACGGCAGCACGGTGAACGCGTCATGCTTGTACGCGGCCTTGAGCGGCTGGGTGAGGCTGCTGACATCGATGATCTGGATGATGCCGCTATGTGCACTCTCCAGGCGGTAGTCCTCACCCTCTTCCAGCGTGACTGGCGAGCCGTTGGAGTCGGTGAGCACCAGATCGGTCACGTTGGCCGGTTTGTCGAGCACGATGCGCGAGCCGGCGATCAGCCCTTCGGGCAATACCTCGCTAGCCACCGAGGCGGCGCTGACGTTCTGCGGCGTGGCGTACAAGCCCAGCTGCAGGTTGTGCGGCGTGGCGTAGCGCAGCACGAGGTTCAGCTCCACGGTGGTGGACTGGCGCATACGCGCGGACTGCAGACGCTGGCCACTGAAGGTTTCAGTGCGGTCGGCGTTCTCGGTGTTGAAGCGCACTTCGCACGAGGACTGGTCGCCGACCCAGATCAGATTGGTCGGCTTGCCACCGGCCTGGCGGGTGCCCAGTTCGATGCGGCCCTGGAAGGAAAAGTCTTTCATGTTTGTGAATCTCCGGTGGTGCCGGCACCGCCGGCTTGGTTGTGGGTCAGTAGTCGTAGCTGGCGAGCAGGCGGGACATTTCGTTGCGAAGAACTGAGCGGGCGTAGTCGAGCAGTCGTTCGGGCCGGCGCCCCTGAGCCAGCATCTGCGCGACGGTGGAGCGGTAGAGCACTTCGACGCGTTGACGCTTCTGGCCCCTGTAGCGGCCCGCCTTCATCTGCACTCTGTCGCCGTAGCGTTCGACGGCTTGCGGATTTCCGCCCAACATGCGGGCGATGAACGCACCTTCTTCCAGCTGCCGGCTGCCGCGGTACACGCTGTAGCTGACGCCCTTGCGTACCTGGCGCCCGCTGAAATTCAGCAAGCCGATACCGCGTTTCCATTGGCCAACCAGCCGAACGCCCGCAGCACGCGCGGTGCTGCCGCCGACGACGGCGCAGCGCAGGTTGTCGCGGATGCGAGCAGCCGGCAGGTTATATTCCGCCTGGATATCGCGGCGCGCTTCTACCGGCAGGCGCCGTGCCAGCGTCTGGATCGCGCGCTCCTGCAGCCACGGCAGGCGGTCATCAAGCCGCGTGAGTGCCTGCTGGATATCCAGCGCACCCTGCAGGTCGAAACCCACCCCCGTGGTGCGCCCGCGATTGGCGGCGACGGTGGCGGCCATCAGCGGCGGTATCCGGTGGTGAAGGTGACTTCCGCCGCGACCACCGGCAGACCTTCCGGCCGGTCGAGAAACACAGTACCGGCATACAGAGGCAGCAACGCGCCGCAGGCCAGCATCTCGCCTGCCTGCAGGCGGTCGGCCATAGCATGGAACAAGCGTTCGACATCGTCCGCGCCGTCGTACACCGTGCCGAGTGCGCCGCTAAGCGTTGCCGGCAACACGAATTCGACCACACCCTCAACGGCCACCGAGCCGACTACCTCCCCTGCCCGCTTGGCTACGATGGCCACCGTGCATTGAGGCTCGGTGGGAATTCCGCCCTGGCTGCGCTCCGCTTTGACGTGCTTGCCCAGGTCCGTGACGAACCCGTTGTCGACGGTGATTCGGGCCAGTTCATTCCGCACCTGCTCGACGATGGCTTTAACGCGGACCGGATCAGCCATGCAGCACCGCCGTGACGGCAAAGCCGTCGTCCTCGTGCCCCGGATTCTCCACCGGCAGCTGGTGCACGCCGACCTGGTCTTCCCATACAACCACGTCACCCTGCGCGGGCGACCACTGCGCACGCATGAAGATGGCCGTAGTCATGCGACCCACCACCTGGCCGTAGTCGCCGATGCGGGAGGCCGCGCGATTGATGATGAGCCGCACCGGCACTGCCTGGGCACCGGCTCGCGATACCTTGCCATCGCACCCGAACTCATCGAAGAGATCTGCGTGCATGGCGGCGATATCCCTGTGATCGAAGCTCACTGCACACCCCCAGCAGCACACAAACGCGCGAAGGCCTGAAGACCTGCTACTTTCGCGTCGCAGGCAGCTGCGGCTCCAATAATTCGGCCCGCACTTTCTGCGCGGTCTGCTGCGGCGTCATCAGCGAGGGCGGCGGCTGCGGTGGCTGCGGACAGTTCGCTGGTAGCGACTGCGGCTTGCCAACGCTGGTGCAGCCGGAGGTTGCCATCACGCAGACCAGCAACGACACGATCAGATGCAGTTTGCGCATCGGCTTTGTCCTTCTCGTATTGAGCGGCCAGCGCGTTCGCCTTGGCGGCGTTGGCACGCTCGGTGGCTATGACAGTGTTGGCCTGGGCCAACTCTGCACGTGCGCTGTCGCGTTCGCTATTTGCCGCGTCACGGGCGGCGGTGGCGTTGTCTGCGGCACGGTGGGCGATGGAGACGCTACCGCGCTGCCACACAACCACAGCAACCAGAACCAAGATGATGGCGGTGATGATGCGCATGATCATTCGACACCTGCGGTGCACAACTTCACTTCTGCCTGCCTGCGATTGGCCAGCCCTTGCACGAAGCGCATTTCGGCCTTGCCATTGGGAAGGGTTCGCCCCGTGCGCACGTAACTCCACACCGGGCGACCATCGGCATCGATGGCCAGTCGGTTACAACCAATTGCCCAGCTGCCCTTGTTCCAGTGCTGCATGGCCACGCTGCCGCAGGTGGCTGTAGCGCCCATGTTCCAGGCATGCGAAGTAGCCGCGTCAAATACGCTTTGCGGCGGCGTGCGAGTGAAGCACTTCAACAACTGCCGCTGCACCATGATGAGCGCAGCGCGCTGCTCGCTTTCGCACTTCTCCACGCTCCATTGCTCACCCACCACAATGGGCGTACTGGTGATATGCCGCGTGAGGCCATCACAAACCGTGGGCAAGCCACCGGCCAACTTGTCCGCAAAGACAGTGGTGATCAGATTACCGCTGCTTTCCCACAGCGACAGGAACGCTACGATGAGCAGCGAGCCAAACACTAGCCCAACGCGGCCCGTGGGTGCCTTATCAGACATTGCTCTCTCCCTTCTTGCGCAGCACGGCCATGCGCACGGCATGCTCTTCAAGTTCACGCACTTCACGCGCCGCATCTGAGATGCGCTGCCGCTCATCAGCAGCCGCCTGGCGCTCATCGGCCGCTTCCTGCCGCCTGTTGGAGCGACGCGTGTAGAGCATCTGGATCAGCATCGACACCGCTGCGAGCACGAGACCACCCAAGGCCGCCACTTCGTTGACAGTGAGGCCACCGATCAGAAACACGGCACCACCGCCGAAGACGGTGACCTTGTTCGCAGCGGTTGCAATTGTTGCGTCAGTCGCCATCTCGGCCAGTTCTCGCATGCCCACGGTATGCCCCCTGTATCCGGTTCAAAGCCCCACCACCGCGCACGGCATCCCGCCTTTCATGTGCGCGGTGGTGGGCGTTACTCACGCCTTCTTGCCCTTGATCAACACCTTGGGACGGGTGCAGTAGTTGAGGGCGTTCATCTGCGCTTCCAGGTGGCGTCCCTTGCCGTTCGCAGTGGGGTACTGCTTGGCATAGCGCGGCAGGCCGATGGTGTTGACGGTTTCTTCGTAGTCCGCTGGGGCGTACACGGTGCGCCACAGGCCGGGCACGCCAACCGGGAAGATGTGGCAGGCGTTGGTGTCGATGAAGCTGGTATCGCCGACCTTGCCTCGATAGTTCTCGAAGATGATGCCGCCGAACTCGAACACACCGTAGACCGTCCCGCTCGGGGTGACATAGCCCCCGCGCAGCACCTGTGCCATCGGCGTGCCCTTGTAGGACTCGATCACATCCGGGTGCTTGAGCAGCGCGTCGAAGAAGTCATCACCGCACTCGGCGAAGATGGTGCGCACTGCAATGCCGCCAAGGTTGTTGGCGATCTTGCGTACAATCTGCGCACACTTCTCGCGCAGTTCTCCGGCAACCGGATTGGCCTCAGTCAGCTTGAAGTTGACTTCGGCTTCCTGCGCCACGCCGAACTCGGTGAACAGGTTGTAGAGCGTGGTGCCATCGGCATTGAGGATGAGACCCTTCAACGCACCAACGCGCTGATACTCCAGCGTGGGGTCGAGCTTCCAGCTCACATGCTGCTGCAACTTAGAACTGACGCGATCCTGCAACACTTCCAATTGGTTGGTGGTGCCGAACGCACGCACACCCTGCACGCTATCGGCGGCAATGAAGTCATCCACCTGGTAGTGCGGAATGACCAACTGGCGCATTTTACGTTTGCCGCTGGTGGCAGGCTCACCCGGGCCGCCACGCGGCGACGGATTGACCAGCTTCAGTTCACCGTTGTTTTCTTCAATGGCGATGCTGGTGGTGGGTACGCCTTCTTCCTGCCAGCCAGCCACCTCGCCAGCGCGGCCGGGAACGAACGGAAGGTTGTTGATGGCATCGGTAAGGGAAACGACACTGAAGGCGTCGCCATTGAATACATCGGACATCTGCTGCATGGGATTGGCTCCTTGGATCAGCGCAGGACGACGCCCAGCTCGGCGAGCTGTGCAATCGCGGCAGTTTTCTGCGGCACGGTGACGCCGGCCGGCCAGATGAGCGCATCCGCCTTGACTTCGGCGGCACGCGCGATGGCCACGGCGGCGGTATCCGCATCGGTGGCGTTGGTGTTGGCCCACAGGATGCCGGTGGCCACTTCGCTACCATCATCAGCAGCAAGGTCCAACCCAACGGCTTCACCGCTGGCGGTGATGGTGCCAAGCACGGTGCCGGCCTCCAGGTTCTGGCCGCTGGCGACGATGATGTTCTCGCGCGAATAGCTGCCGTTGCCCTCGGACAGCAGGAAATCGCCAGTGCGATTCTTCTCGGTCTGTTCGTTCATGAGTATGTGCCCTTACTTGGCGGTTGCGGCCGCGCGACGGGCGTACACGTCGCGCGTGCTGAGGCGGTGAGTTGCGACCGCCGCACTGCCGGCATCGGCCGGGCGGGCGTGCGCCGCAGCCGGCGGGGTGTCGGCGCTGATGGCATCCAGGGTGATGCCGCGATCCGATGCGGCCTTCAGCAGTGACATAGCGAACGCCTCGGGCGTTGCACCGCCGTCGATGGCCGCCTGCATCTGTGCTTCAAAGCCCTTGCGGGTGAGCGCCGTGATGGCCGCAATGCGGGTACGTTCACCGGCGACGGCTTCGTTGGTAGCGGCAGCGCGGCCTTCTTCCACACCTGCGGCACGGGCGGTGGCTACCGCATCGTCGTTGCTTGCGATGATGATCTGGTCGGCGGAATGACCCGCAGCCAGGGCCTTGCGCAGGTCGTCGGTGGTCGAAACCGTGACCTGCCCTTTGGTGTTACCCATGGGCTTGTTCCTCGTGGATTTGCTGGCAGAGCCGGCCAGTTCGGCGATCACGGACTCAAGTGAGCCGATGCGGTCGGCCATGCCGGCCTTTACTGCTGAGGCGCCCACCAACACACCGCCCTTGCCGAAATCGGCAAGCACGGTATCGGCGGTCACGCTGCGATTCTTTGCGACGGCAGACACGAACACTTCTGCCAGCGCGTCCACCATCACCTGAGCCTTGCTGCGGCCGTCATCGGTGGCGGGGTCAATGCGCTTGTCGGGCGACTGGCTGGAGACGATTTCGATACTGCGCACGCCGGTCTTTGCATCGCGTTCGCTGGTGTCCTGGTAGGACATGACGACGCCGATGGAACCGAGCAGTGCGGTTTCGGAGATGACGATTTCGCTGCATGCAGATGCAAGCCAATAGCCGGCTGATGCAACCAACCCACCACCGTATGCGGTGATGGGCTTGATGGCAGTGCCGGCGGCGATCATGTCGGCCAGTTCGTTGATGCTGGTGGCGGTGCCGCCCGGGGTGTCGAAATCAAGGACGATGCCCTTGATATACGGGTTGTCCAGTGCGGCCTGGATGTCGGTAGCAAGCACCTGCGTGCTGGTGGCGCCACTGATCTCGGTGAAGATGTTGGCGTAACGGAACACCGGGCCAGTGACGGGAATGATGGCCACGCCATCGCGCACGCTTACGTGCCGTGCGTTGTCCAACGGCCGGCCCATGCGCGATTGTAGGGCTTCGGGGTCACCGTAGCGCTGCGCAATGTTGAGCACGTTTTCCAGCGCCTCGCGCTGGATGAGCCACGGCTGGGACGCAGCAAGCTCAAATGCCTTGCTCATTGGTTGTTCCTCTTGTCGTTGCCTGCTTCACCTTCGTCATCCGCCGAAGCCGCGGACGGCGCCGCTGCCGTTCGCTGCTGCGGAACCGGCAAGCCGTAGTCGCGGCGCAGGTTCACTTCGCGTGCGCGCTGCGCGATGACGCCGGCCCAGTCCTCGCCCGAGGACGCAGCGGTTTCCATGGCTTCGTTGCTGGTGCCGTTCTCGATGCGAAGCTTTGCGGCACGCGCTTCCTTTTCCTCATCCATCGAGCCCTTAGCAGGGCCGATCCAGATGGAGCGCGACCAGGCACGGCGACGGATTGGATCGGCATAGCCGGGCAGGCTGATGCGGCCGGCGGCAACTTCTTCATCAAGCAGCAGGCCGTAGAGCGGCTGGCAGAACTGCTGCACCAGGCACCAGCGGCGCAAATTGAAGAAGCGCCACGCTTCGAGCATGGCGGCACGGGCGGCGGAGTAGCTGCTGTTGAATTGCAGCAGCAGCACATCGAGCGGGATTTCCAGCGTGGCGCCGATCTGCTTCACAACAGCGGTGAAGAACGGATCGAAGTTGACGTTGGGCCGCGCGGGGTTGGTGTCATGTACCTTTTCGCCGGGCGCGAGATCCACCACGGCACCATTGCCAAGTGCAACGGAACCATCGTCTGCCGGGTCATCCAGCACAGGAAGCGGGCTGCCGTTCTCGTCGGTCTCGCCTTCGCCCGCACGTTCAATGAACACGGTGAACATGGCGCTGATGACGGCTGCCATCAGCTCAGCATCGCCATAGCGGTCGAGCTGCTTGAGAGGCTCCAGCACCGGCGCCAGGTACGGCACACCGCGCAGTTGGCCCGGGCGTTCCTTGTCGTTCCATACCTGCAACACGCGGCGGCGCCCCGTGGCACCGCCATGGAACGCGTAATACGCCCACGTGGGCGCAGCCATGCCGCTGTTGTCGCCGGGATGCGTGCTGCGCACCCAACAGCCCATGGGCGTTGCGCCGCGCACTTCAATGCCGTCGCTGCATGTTGGCGTGTCGCCCGCATCGTTGGGATTGCTGATGCGGGCAGCCTCAATGAGCTGCACCTTCAACTGCACTACGCCACCGGCACGCACTTCACCGGGTGTGAGCGCGAATACATCACCGCCGGCCATGGCCGACATCAGGCTCAGCGACTGCAAGCCGTAAATGTCGAAGGACGATTCGATGTCGCACTCGGCAGGATCTTCCGCCCAGCTCTCCCAGCGCGTACGCAGGATGCGGTTGTATTCCTCACCCTGCTCCTGGCTGATGCCAAGCGCTTCAAAATCTACTGACGGGCGGCACATCAGGCCGGTGCCCACCACGCTGGTGCGGCTGCGAACGATGGCGGCGCGAGCGATTGGCGAGTTGCGGATGGCATCGAAGCTGCGCGCCCGCAGCACGTTCAGTTCATAGCGCGGGTTGTCACTGCGAGGGCTGCCGGCGGCTGGATTCCACGACGACATGCTGCGCAGCATGCGCGAGGCACCACGGTGCCTTGTTTCCTGCACGGCTGGCATGGATGCACTGGGGCCGTCCGCCTGCTGCACGGCCGCGCGCACGGCCGCGCGCACGGCGCGATCCAACTGCACGGCACCATGTAAACGCTCGCGGGCAGTTGCTGCGGTACCCATCAGTGCGGCACCACGTAGGTGACACGTGAGCGGCGGGCGGCAGGCCCGGCCAGTTCGCGGCGCAACTGTGCGATGTACGCATCCAGTTGCTTCATGCCTTCAACCGAATACTCGGTGCGCCGGTCGCCGAAGACAAACACGGTGCGCGTCTTGCCCGTGCGCCACGCATGGCGAACTGCAAGTGCTTCTTCGAGTTGTGTCTTGAGATCGGCCATGGGTTCCAGTCGGTTGGCCGGGGCACAAAAAACCCCGCGCAGTGGCGGGGTTGATAGCGGCGAACCCTGCCGCTACCTCATTCTGGAAATATCGCGTGCGGACGCAACAACTAAGGCTTGCAAATTCACGGGCTCACTTGGACGGCGTCGCGAGTGCGCTGCTGCAGCGGTCGATAACTGTCTGCATGAACGGTTCAAACCGCCGTTCCTCACCTTGGCCGGAGGCATCATGTTTCACGGGAAACGCGCTGCAACAGACGCAAGCCGTATAGGCAAATTCGATGCACGCACCGCCATCGCTGGGTTTGACCTTGCGCGCCGGCATATTCCGCCAGCCGGAGCTGCGGCCGTCCTTCCAGACGAATCGCCAGACCAAGGGCCGCTGGCCTGCACATGTCGCGTTATTCGTCATTGTCCGCTCCTGGCAGTTTCACCCGATAGGCGTTGCGGGGCCGACCGCGCCCGCTCTGCGGCAACGTGCGTCTGGCCACATAGCCATCCTTGAACAAGTGACTGAGAACGGCAGCCGCTGTTGCGCGATCAAGATCCAGCGTCTTGCTGATGTCGTCGGCACTTGCCTCACCCTGCTCCAGCTGCTGGAGCACCTGCAGTCGGCGACCGCGCATCAGAGCAGCTCCGCGTCTTCACAAGGCGACGCATAGTTGAATCGCACCCATTCGGATACCGGCACCAGGCCAAGACCCGCCCCGGCATTGTGGGCCAGTACCGCCGCTTCATCATCCGCACCGGCCGGACCAACCCAGCCACAGGTGCAGTACACGCGCGGGGCGTTGCCGTGGACGTAGTCGCCGACACCGAGTTCGTGCCTGAAGCTGCTGCGGTCGAGAAGGTTCGGACACGACGCCGCCAGGATCGACCGCGACAGCCCGTGATCGCCGCAGTCTTTCTGCACAACAAGCGTCTCCCACAACGGCTCGATGGGCATTGCCCCATCCAGGAATGCGCGCGCCGATTTCAGATAGGAGTAGTAGGCCGAACGTTTCAGCTCCACATTGAAGCGGGCAACGAAGGCGATTCGCTCTTGTTCTGGCCGATCAAGCAGGAGGCATTCCGCGCGCAACACGCCGGCCTCCTTCCAGCGGCCCTGGCACTCCATGCGCTGGACGATGCGCTCGATGCGGGCCACGTAGGGATTGCGGTGGCCTTCAATGTATTTTGGCGCACCGGATGCTTCGAAGGCGCCTGCCCAAAGCAGCATCTGCAATTCTGGCGCGGGTTGGGTGTGATGGTTCATTGGGCGCACTCCTAGCGCTGGCCGTGATGGCGGGTGCCACGCACGAAACGGCGCGGGCGTTGAGTCTGGGCTTTCCCGCGCAGCACTTCGACAGCGCGGGAGTGGAGGCTGGCCGGGACCGCGCGGGCGACGGGAGTGCCCTGCTCCGCGCTATGTATGACCAGGAACAGCTCGTTCAGGACGTAAGTTTCTTCCGCAGTGCCACCGACCGCGCCCGACCAAGCAGCGATGTGTTCGGGCATAGCGACCACGGCCGGCTCGCGTTCCACGATGCAGACGATGGCGTCGAGGGCGGCACGAACCGACATCGCGACGGGCGCAGGGGGCTGCACGGCCTCTGCTAATGTTTCACGGGAAACGCTGGTTTCATGCATCGATTTCGACGCCGACCCTGTCGTCGATCTTTCACGGAAAACGCTATTTCCGGAAACGTCGTCAGCGGGTGAGGCATGTTGTGTTTCACGGGAAACACGCGTCCACTGATCGCCGGCCAGTTCGATGATGCGACGCTCGCGCATATCCCAGTCGGCCGCGCTCTGGCGGTGGAGACGCAGATCCTGGTGATGGGCGGCGGCGTAGGCGTAGACGAAGGTGTCCAGTGGTTCGTTGCGGACACCGCCACGGATTGGCTCATAGCGGCCGGTCTTCGGGTTGAACTTCTCGCTGACCAGACCGTTGATGTAGAAGTCGTCGAGATCTTCGCTCAGGTGGATGAGGCGCGCTTCCGGTACGCGGTCGGCATCACCGCCCAGGCGCGGGAAGAACCACTGTTTGATGTTGACGGTGCCGACCTGGTAGATGGTTACGCCCTTCTTGTCGAGCTTGCCCTTGTAGTTCACGTCCTCCAGCTTGGGACGGCCGAGCACGGGAGCGTTGTTGGGCTTGGCGCCGAAGATGCACATGGGCCGGCGGATCAGCTTTTGCCGGCAGTAGTGCTTGACGTATTCGGTGCGGTGGCCGCCGGCGTCGATGCAGGTAGCCTCCACCGGGAGGATGGCGCCGCTGATGTGGGCAATGCCGCGGTTGAGCAGATCAGTAAGCTTGACCCACACCTCCAGCTCGGCCGGATCGCCAGCCAGCTCCACGTAGTCCAGCACCCAGGCGACCATGCCGCGCCCCCAGCCGAGGATGGTAACGGCCAGGCGGTTGTCCTGCGTATCCACGCCTGCGGTGATGGCGAGGACACCGATAGGCGCTTCGCGCAGATGGTAGACCTCGAGGCGGTCCTTGATGAGATTCGGCTTGGCTTTGGCGGTGCTCTTGTCTTCCCACGGCTCGGCGAGGCGGTCGTTGATGAAGGTCTTGAGCTTCGCCATGTCGCCCTGGGCGCGCACCCAGCGCTGCGCCAGTTCCAACCAGCGCGGACCAAGGCCCATGGGGTAGTACAGGCAGTTGGCGTGATAGCCGCGCGTAGCCGCGCCAGGGTTGCCGGCCACCCAGTGGCCGGCGGCGATCAGCCGGGTCTTCTGGTGTTCTTCGATGACGACACCGCACTCGCGGCACACGTACCAGCAGTGTTTGAGATCCGGCGTCCACTGCAGTCCGCCCCACTCGAACGGCTGCTCGTGACCGCAGTCCGGGCACGGCCAGTGCCAGCGCCGCTGGTCGGATACGTCGAACAGTTCCGAGACACGGCACAAGCCGGCGATTTCTGGGGTGCCAACCTTGAAGCGCTTGTACGTGCTTGGGAATGCGGAGGTGCGGCCATCCAGCATTTCGTCCGGGTCATCGCCGCTGCGAAGTTCGCTGGCGAAGCTCGAAAATTCGTCCGCGAGCAACAGGCCCACCGACGTACTCTTGAGGCGCACCGGGTTGCCGGCATGTTCGATGTAGAGCTGGCCGCCCTCGAAATCCTTGAACGAACGGCGGTTGGATGACTCGCGGCTGTTGGTGCTGGTGAGCACATGCTGCACGGCCTTGGTGGATTCGATCATCGGGTTTAGCTTCTGGTCGATCCACTTGTTCGCGGAGATTTCGCCAGGCAGCGCCACCATGATCGGCATCGGGTTCTCGCACATTGTGTAGCCGAGGATGTTGGTTTCCGTCTCCGATTTGCCGAACTGGATGGGGAACTGGGCTACCACGTCATGCACGCCGCTGCGGGCGCTGAAACAGTCCATCACCTCGACCAGCAGCGGGTTGCGGGTGTTGTCCCATTCGCCCGGTGAACTGCTGCCCTTCGACGACAACACGCGATGCTCCGTCGCCCACTCGCTGACACGCATGTGCTTGCGTGGCGCGATGGCGCGACCGATGGCGCGGCCGATCTCGGTGAGCGCTTCGGCGTACTGGCTCGGGGCAAGGGCGGCGTTCATGCCTTACGCCCCAGCGCGTAGAACTTCTTCGACGCGGCATCGAGCGCGGCCTCGATGTTGTCGCGCAGCAGGGCGCGGACGTCCTCTTCGCTATCGGTAGCCGCCAGCGCGGCGGCAATGGTGGTGGGCAGCAGTTCCAGCTTGCGGCGCAGCTCGACTACTGCCTCGGCGACCACGGCGACAACTTCATCGCGAACCAGCAGCTGGCCCATTTCCTGAGCTTCCTCGCGCAGCACCTTGCGGGCGTTGGCTTCTTCCTTGTCGGCCAGCGCTTTGGCACGGCGCAGCTGATGCGGGCTGTTGATGCTGGCACCGATATCGTCGTCAGGCTCATCATCGGCACCAGCAGCCCCGGCCGCCACACGCGCGCCACTCGTGCCGCCGTGGATGTCGCGCGCGCCCAGTACCCCAAGCTCACCCGCCTGCGCCGCACGCGCCGCTGCGTGGCGCTCACGCACGCCTTCCCTGGATGGGTCGCGGGTGCCGTTGATGCGATTGATGGAGGCCTGCACCAGCACACGGCGACCGTCCTCGCTCAACACCAGGCGGCCAGCCTTGCGCAGCTCCGTGACGTAGCCCGGGCGCCAGCCCATGTGTGTCGCAAACTCGCGGAAGCCCAGCGTCTCCACCGCACCCTCAACCATGTTTCACCTTCTTCAAATTTTTTTGATTTGAGGGGTAGAGACCCCCTGCGCACGCGAGAGCGGGCGCTCTGCGGCATTCGGGCGCGCTTGTCGGATGCGTTGCGGGGACGCGAAATGCGCAAACCCGCGCCGCGCCTACGTCTCTGCGGCATTGCCGGGTCTGCGGGCACATTCCCCGTGCGGGCGCGGGTGTGAGCGCGAGGGAGGACGGCAGTTCACGCATACGCGCACACGAGGCAGGGCGCAAGAAAGCCGCAATGCCGCAGAGACGTAGCTGTGTCGTGGTTTCTGCCCGCAAACAACCCGGCAAGTTTGCCGGCAAGCGCAAATTACAGGGGTGCGAAGTCATGGCCCACTTCCCGGGAATTCGGTTTCGCGCTCCTGCCAACTGTCGGCATCGGTGCGATTGCCGTTGAAGTAGTCGTTCTTGCGGTTGCGCATGGCGAGGATCTGTTCGCCAAGCCATGCGGACTCCACTTGCCCCTCGGGCGCTCGGTGGCCGAACAGCAGCGTGGACAGCGGGTTGCTGATACGCATGAGCTGCTGGTGGCCCTTGCGGGTGGTGGTGATGTTGCAGCGCTTCTCCAGCGTGCTGACGAAGCGTTTCATGGACGCGGGCTTGACGCCTGTGTTGGCGCACCACCGCTGGTAGACCTGGAACCATTCTTCAGTGAGCCCCGGCATGGGCTTCATCGGTGGGATCTCCCACGCGGATAGCGCCTCGATGAAGTCCACCGGGCTGTCCTGGGCAAGCTGGACAAGATCGTCCTTGGCCTTGGTACGCGGCGGTAGCGTGCCGGTATCGAAATCACCCAGGTCTACGTTCAACAGGTAATCGTGGAATGCCTCAAGGCCACCGTTGGCCAGCTCATCCATGATGGCCCGGTAGTATTCCGGCTCACGCTTGGGTGGCGTCCAGATGATGCAGTGGCGGCGGTCATCCTTTTCCAGCACTACCGGCATCTGTTCGTTCGAGAGGAACACCAGGTTGAGGTGGTTGACCTCATCGTATGCCGCGATGTGCTTCGGGTTGATGCGGATCTTGGTGCCGGTAACAAGCACTTTGAGCAGGTTCTTCTGCTCGAAGCGATGCGCCTGGGCGACAACTTCGTCTGCGATCAAGAACAGCTTGCGGCTTGCCCAATCGTTGTGTTTGTCCACCAGCGCGTTCTGGTCGAGGATGCTGCCGTACTGGCCGTACAGTGACATCACCGCTTCGAAGAACATGTTCTTGCCCGCGCCCTGGCCCCCATGCACCACGACAGTGGATTTCATTTTCGCGCCGGGGTGTTGGATGGGATATGCACACCACCGCAGCACCCATTGAAACAGCTCGCGGCTGTTGCGCTCTTCGCTGCACAGGTACTGCAGCAGCTCGATGAGGCGCTGGCACTTACCCGGCACCGGCGTTGTCGGCCAGCCGCCCCACAGGTTGCAGGTAACAGTCTTGTCCTCGCACGCCGGATCAAACCCCACTTCGGTGGGCCGCACGATGTCGCGATCTGCATGCTCCATCCACGCCTTGTGCAGCTCCGGCCGCACGCACGCATTCTTCATGTCGGCGATGGGCAGCAGGCAGTGCTCATCGTGATCGAATACCGCGCCGCCACCGCTGTAAATCAGCGAGTAGCGACGCAACAGTTCATCGAGGTTCTGAATGGGCTTGAGCTTGCCGCCCCTCTCCCCCGGCTTGGAGGAGGAAACGGCGCGCAGTGCTGGGGGGGCCCACTTGAGTTCCGAGAGGCGGGCTTGCACCTGGCCGCCGACTGCTGCCAGCCCTTCCAGCGCGTGCAGGTCGTTGAAGTCGCTGTCTTTGCCTTTGCCTGCGAGATACCGCTCGATGCGCTCGTAAGCATTGGTGAAGCGCACCGGCATCCACTCGCCGCCGACAGCCATGGCCGTGGTGCTGGCCGCTTCGATACCTGCGTTCTTGTAGCCGTGCGACATACCACATTCCGGGCAGTTGACCGGATGCAGCGGCAGCGCAATGCGTGCGCGGCATTCTTTGTTGCGGCACTTGCCCAGGATGTCGTCATCGGCGCAGATCAGCACCTTCGCCAGCTTGTAGCGCTTGCGTATTGCCTCGGCCACCGGCTGCAGGTTGCCCGCATCGAATGCGCACACAACTGGGTAGCCAGTGGCTGCATGCAGTGATGCGGCAGTGGCGTAGCCTTCGGCGATCAGCACAATCCAATGCGGCGTGTGGCCGAGCAGATGGAAGTGGCCTTTCTTGATCAGGCCCGCCGGCCAGAATTCTTTTTCCGGCCGCTTGCCCTGCTCGGCCTGTTGCGCTGAGCGAAGGAACTGCAGGCCGTGGATCTTGCCGGCGATATCGCCCAGCGGTACCACGGCCGTGTTGTTCTGCGTGAACTTCAGGCCGTAGCCGAGTACGCCCTTCCGCTGCAAATACGGTGATTCACCATCGAGGTGCAGCCGCGCCCAGGCCTTCGTGGCGCGCACCGCCGCCGCCTCGGCTTCTTCTTTGCGTTGCTTCTCAGCAGCCTTCGCCGCATCTGCCCACACGCGGCGCATGGCTGCAGCCTGCTCGGGCGTGATGCGTCCACCATCGTCTTCGGGCATTGCAACTTTATGCGCGCCGTTGTCATTGCCATGCCAGATACCGAACGAGCCCACCAACAGCAGCCGGTCGGTGGAAGGCGCCCACTCTTTGAGCAGGTACCAGCCGCGCTTCTCGCGGCCACCGTCCACCACCAGCACGCGTACCGGCTTGCCCGTGATACGCAGCCCGCCGGAGGGAATGACCAGGCCGGCAGCAGCAAGCTGGCGGCAGACGTCGCCATAGTTGCTCGCGTTCATGCCTTGCCCGGCCTGCCCGCGCTTTGCGGTACGAATTGCGGATTCGCCCAGCCAGCAAACCGGCTCGCAGGAAACATGCGCGATTTCAGTAACTTAGCAAGCCACTGACTACCCCTATTTCGCGGCTCCGCTACCCGCATGACGCCAAGGGGGGGGAGGACCCGCTTCTGGTGCGCGTGTTCAGACAGCCAGCCACGCCTCATCGCAAGGACCTCCGCAATCGCAAAGGCTGCCTCAAATGAACCGGGGGTGCGGGGGAAGCGACGCGCGGGAAGCAGCATCATGAGTGCCTCCCGACCATCCACTTGCCCCGCTTCAACCATTCCTCGCGCATGTCCGCGCGCAGCCGCTCGGCAGCAACAACGCCGCGCCGCTTCGTCATGTCGTCTATCAACTGGTTCACCTTCGCCGGCGTCGTGATACCCCGCCGTATGTAGCCGCGTGCCTCGCACACATCACGCCTGCGTACTGCTTCATTGCCAATCACCGAGACCACATAGGCTCGGCAACCCATACCCGTTGTGCAGATGCCTGGGCTTGGGCACTCATCGGGCAAACGGTTGATCTCGGCCTCGCGGCCCTCGGCCGTCATGTCGGCCGTGCGCGTCATCGCGCGCGAAAGGCAGCAGCTGATCATCCAGCCCTCCCCAACGCCAACTCAAACCCGACACGGCAGACGATTTCGATGCCGCCATCGACGCAGCAATGCAGGCCATCGGCGCCGAGGTGGGGGAATGAGCGGACACATCACAGAGACGCCGGACGGCCTGCGCTTTGTACGCGGCAAGGGCGGCACGAAAATCCACCTCTTGCCGAAGAACACCATGCGCTCTCTGTGCGGCTATGAGCCGAAGGGCCGATCCTCGCAACACATGGTCAACCGCTCCGGCTATTGGCTCGTCCGCATTGACCAGGTGCATAAACCAGCTTGGTGCGAGAAATGCCAACAAAACCGGCCCGAGCAGCCCACCAGCCACGGCGCGGGGGTGTCGGAATGATCACGCGCCTATTCGACAATGCGCACGTGCTGTTTCAGGCCACCGATGAAAACGGGTTCAACGAGATCGCCATCGGCGCATCGGTGGATGGCGGCGGCCAGATCGTACTGGAGCAGGAGGGCCGCCACATCGTCATCAATCCGGGGTCGGTGAACGACCTGTGCCGCCTGCTGAAAAAGCTGCAGAAGGAGGGTGCAAATGGATGACCAGCAGCGCGCCAGGGAGTTGTTGGCGCAGGAGTATGAGCGCGACGGCATCACGCACGTTCCCGATTGCATCCGCCGCGAAGCAATGCTGACGGAGATGGAGCACCGTGCAATCCGCGCAATCACCGCCGCCCTGCGCGCCGCGCCGGAGGGGTTCGTGATGGTGCCGGTGGATATGACTGTAAACATGGCGCGCGCTTTCTATCAGCACTGCGATGGCGTATCGCAGGACGCTTGGGCTGCAGTTCTCGCCGCCCGCCCGCAGGGGGTGAAGTGATGGACCGCATCATCTGCGAGCTTTGCCAGCGGCAGCACGAAACGCAGGATATGGACGAGGCGATTGCGCAGGGCTGGTACCCGGGCCTTGATGGCTGGGAGTGCCTGAAGTGCAACACGGACGGCCCGCAAGAGGCGAGCGATGCGTGATCAACAGGCATGGACCTCCGCTGCGGGAGGGCTCACAAGCATATGATCGGTGAAAGCATCCTTCAATTCGAGGATCTGCAGGAACTCTGCAAGCCGGGGGAAAAGCCCCTGCTTTCAACTGTGGAATCGTGGGCGCGCAAGCATCACATTCGCTACAAGTACGATGCCAAGGGCGGCATCTGGACGACCACCGAGGCCCTCAACAATGCGCTTGGGCTATCCTCGGCCGCGAATGACACGGGAACCTATAGTACCCACGAGGTATTTTGACCATGGCGCGAGGTCGTCCACGGAAGCTGCCGCCGAATGTACCGCAGCACATAGCGAAGGATTACCACAAGCTCCCGACGAACCTCTATTGGGACCCGAGCGGGAGTGGACGCTGGTATGTGCGCGACAAACACCCTGATGGCTTCGGCGTAAAGACCACAGTAGTTGCCGGCCCACACGCACGTCTCTCTGATCTTTTCGCCATCATGGAGCAACGTTCTGGGCGCAACGCTGCCGGCTCAGTCGGCGCGCTGATTGAAGCCTACGAAGACAGCACTACCTTCAAAGGTCTGGCGTCCATAACCCAGAAAGACTACACGCGTTACGGCAAGTCACTTGGAGATATCAAAACGAAGTCCGGCGCTGCCTTCACTACGCTCATCGCCGACAAGCTCACTACCGCCATCATTCAAAGGCTTGTTGAATCTATCGCCAAGGGCAAGCCAGCGAGCAAGCCAGGCGCTGATGATGCAATTCGCGGCATGCCATCCAAGGCCAACCACCTCAAACGCTATCTCAGCCTGCTTTTTGCGTGGGGCCGGCAGCAT
Source organism: Stenotrophomonas terrae (assembly GCF_001431465.1). GTDB lineage: Bacteria > Pseudomonadota > Gammaproteobacteria > Xanthomonadales > Xanthomonadaceae > Stenotrophomonas > Stenotrophomonas terrae. The sequence continues at coordinate 51,218 of NZ_LDJJ01000051.1, forward strand.
GGCCACTGCTTGACCAATCCTGCCGAAGGTGTGGCTGGAGCGAAGGAGCGCAAACAACACAACATGCCGGAACGCGTCGCCATGCTCGCCGTGATCAACTTCGCGTACCAGCGAGGCCTGCTGCAGTCGCGCGCGAAGGGCAGTGGCCCTCCATACTTGGCACCGCTCATGACCATTGCCTATGCGTGCCGGCTACGTGGCATTGAAGCCCTGACGCTGACGGATGCGAACGAACACGCCGAAGGCATCTTGACCAATCGCCGCAAGGGTAGCCGCGACAACATAGTTCGTTGGACACCTGAGCTGAAAGCCGCCTGGACCACAGCCAAGGAACTTCGAGCGAAGATCCTGTCGAGCAAACGCAACAAGGGCAAGCCAGTCCCGATGAAACCAGAGCTTCGCCCTATCTTCATTGCCGAAGGCGGCGAACAACTCTCAAAAGACGGCCTGGATACCGCATGGCAAAAAATGATCAAAGCCGCGATCTTGCAGAAAGTGATCACCGAAGATCAGCGCTTCAGCCTGCACGGCCTCAAACATCGTGGCATCACGGACACAAAGGGCAATCGAGCCGACAAGCAGCAGAGCAGCGGCCACAAAGACAGCAAGATGCTGGACATCTACGACCACGAAATTCCGGTCGTTGAATCGGCAAAACTGCTCGATTTTTCAGGAGATTTTTCAGGAGCTGCCAATTCCGAGAAGAAACCCGGCCAGTAACATCCTGATTTGAAAAGCGAAACATGGTGGGCCCACCAGGATTCGAACCTGGAACCAAAGGATTATGAGTCCTCTGCTCTAACCGTTGAGCTATAGGCCCGTAGCGACGACACAGTGTAGTGGAGCCGGCTGCGTGCGACTACTTCCCTGTGTCTGCTTTTGATGTGCGCGTATTGCGCGCTGCACCGCTCTTCCGGCATGTCCATTTCCTTGGCCAGCTCCTCTGGCGTGGCCTCAGGACCGCAGAGACGCCACACCGGCGCCGCAGCACAGCTGGAGCGCAACACCGCCACGCGCACTCCACCGCCACCCACCCAAAGAAAAACCCCGCCTGGGCGGGGTTTCTCCTTGCTGGCGCTTATACGCCAGCCGTCAACTGCAAACCAGCGATCACTCGATGTCGAGGAAGCTGCGCAGCTGCTCCGAACGGCTCGGGTGACGCAGCTTGCGCAGCGCCTTGGCCTCGATCTGGCGGATACGCTCGCGGGTCACGTCGAACTGCTTGCCCACTTCTTCCAGCGTGTGATCGGTGTTCATATCGATGCCGAAGCGCATGCGCAGCACCTTGGCTTCCCTCGGGGTGAGGCCAGCCAGCACGTCACGCACGGTTTCCGACAAGTTGATGTTGGTGGTGTTCTCGATCGGGGACTCCACATTGGTGTCCTCGATGAAGTCGCCCAGATGCGAATCCTCGTCGTCGCCGATCGGGGTTTCCATCGAGATCGGCTCCTTGGCGATCTTCATCACCTTGCGGATCTTGTCTTCCGGCATGTCCATTTCCTTGGCCAGCTCCTCCGGCGTGGCCTCGCGGCCGTACTGCTGGAGCATCTGGCGGGAAATGCGGTTCAACTTGTTGATCGTCTCGATCATGTGCACCGGGATACGGATGGTGCGGGCCTGGTCGGCGATCGAACGGGTGATCGCCTGGCGGATCCACCAGGTGGCATAGGTCGAGAACTTGTAACCGCGACGGTATTCGAACTTGTCCACGGCCTTCATCAGGCCGATGTTGCCCTCCTGGATCAGATCCAGGAACTGCAGGCCGCGGTTGGTGTACTTCTTGGCGATGGAGATGACCAGGCGCAGGTTGGCCTCGACCATTTCCTTCTTGGCCTTGCGGGCCTTGGCTTCGCCGTAGGCCATGACGCGGCTGATTTCCTTCAGCTCGTCCAGGCTCAGCTGGGTGTTCTTTTCCAGGTCGATGGTGGCCTGCTGTTCGGCAACGATCTGATCCTTGACGTCACGCAGGGCCGACGACCACTTCTGCTTACGCTTGATCGCGTCTTCCACCCACTCCAGATTCGTCTGGTTGCCTTCCCACGAGCGGATGAAATCCTTACGCGGCATACGGGCAGTGATGGTGGCCAGGTGCAGCACGCGGCGCTCCTGCGACTTGACCTGACCCATGGTCTCGCGCAGCAGGCGCACCAGTACGTCGGTCAGCGGCAGCGGCAGCTTCAGGGTCACGAAGGTGGCCGAGATTTCTTCGCGCAGCTTGGACTGGGCCTTGGTGTCGCCCTTGGCGTGGGCCTTCTTGAACTTGGCAAGGTCGCTGGCCAGCTGCTCCATGCGATTGGCAACTTCGACCGGATCCGGACCGGTCGGGCCGGCCTCTTCCTCGACGTCGTCGCCGTCAGCGTCTTCGTCGCCGTCTTCGGCAGCGTCATCGCTGGTGTCTTCGGCAACGGCCGGAGCCGGCGCTTCCTCGACCAGGTCGTTGAAGCCGACGATCACTTCGGCCAGGCGCTTCTTGCCTTCCTTGTGCAGTTCGTAATCGGCCAGTACCGATTCAACGGCCAGCGGGAAGGTGCCCAGTGCAGCCTGCACCTGGCCCAGGCCTTCTTCGATACGCTTGGCGATGGCGATTTCGCCTTCGCGGGTCAGCAGCTCGACGGTACCCATTTCGCGCATGTACATGCGCACCGGGTCGGTGGTGCGGCCACCTTCGGTGTCGAGTGCGGTAAGTGCGGCAGCAGCTTCTTCAGCGGCGGTATCATCGACTTCACGGTTGCCGGTGTTGCCGTCGCTGAGCATCAGCGTGTCGGCGTCGGGGGCAACTTCGTGGACATCGATGCCCATGCCGGTGATCAGGCCGATGATGTCTTCGATCTGCTCCGGATCGACCATGTCGTCAGGCAGATGGTCGTTAACTTCGGCGTAGGTCAGGTAGCCCTGTTCCAGGCCCTTGCTGATCAGAAGCTTGATGTCGTTTTGCTGGGCAGGACGTTCGTTGGCCATGTAATGCTCGCGCCACCGGCGATTGTGAAGATGGGAACCTAGCATTATACCAGCGCAGCATAACGCTTGCCGGGGCGGTGGGTTCACGGCGCGTCATGGTCTGAGCAGAAAGGTTACAGGCCCATCGTTTATCAGGCTGACAACCATATGGGCGCCAAAGCGGCCGGTTTCCACCCCTGCGGCGTGTTTTTCCGCGCAGATCGCCACCAGTCGGTTGAAAAGCCGTTCAGCCTCGGCCGGCGGCGCGGCGCTGGTGAAGCTGGGCCGCATGCCTGAACGGGTATCGGCGGCCAGGGTGAACTGGCTGACCAGCAGCAGCCCGCCACCGGTATCGCGCAAAGAACGGTTCATCTTGCCGGCATCGTCGGCGAAAACCCGGTAACCGAGCAGTCTGTCCGCCATCCGCGGCAGCATCGCCTCATCATCCCCCGGCTCCACCCCGACCAAGGCCAGCAGGCCCGGGCCGATCTGCCCGACCACGGCATCATCGACCGTGACCGAGGCCTGGGTAACACGTTGGATCAGGCAAAGCATTGGCAGCTCCTGCAAGCGGGCCGGGCACCATAGCACCGGGCGCCAGCGGCTAAACTTGGGGGAATGAAACCGCAATCCGTCGCCAAGCTCTATTACCGCCTCGCCTGTGCCCTGACCCACCTGCCCTGGTCCTGGCAGCGGACCCTGGCCGACACGGTGGCCTGGCTGTGGCGCAGCATCAACGCCCGCGAAAGCCGGGTGACCCGCCGCAACCTGGAGCTGGCCTACCCGGAACTGGATGCGGCGCAGCGCGCGCGCCTGCACCGCGAGGTACTGCGCACCACCGCCCGCCAGGCACTGGAAACCCTGTACCTGTGGACCCACGACCCGGCCCAAAACCTGTCCCGGCACCTGCGCGAACGCCACGGCCAGGAGCTCTACGACGCCGCACTGGCCTCCGGCAAGGGCGTGATCATCATTGCCCCGCATTACGGCAACTGGGAGTTGCTGAACCAGTGGCTGGCCTCACGCGGACCGATCGCAATTGTCTACGCGCCGCCGGAAAACCCGGTCGGCGATGAGTTCCTGCAGCTGTGCCGCGGCGGCGACAACGTGCGCCAGGTGCGTGCCGAAGGCCCGGCGGTACGGCAGCTGTTCAAGGTACTCAAGGACGGCGGCGCCACCGGCATCCTGCCCGACCAGCAGCCCAAGAATGGCGACGGCGTGTTCGTTCCGTTTTTCGGCATCCAGGCGCTGACCATGACCCTGGTCAACCGCCTGGCCGAACGTACCGGCGCCACCCTGCTGTATGGCTGGTGCGAGCGCACCGGGCCCAATCTCGACTTCGCCCTGCATATCGAACCGGCCGAAGCGCAGATCGCCGACCCGGACCTGCAGCTGGCTGCCGCCACCCTCAGCGCCGGCATCGAGCGCATCGCCCGCCGCGACCCGGCCCAATACCAGTGGACCTACAAGCGCTACACACTGCGGCCACCGGGCAGTGGCGAGCACGACCCTTACGCCACCGCCCGTCACCCGCATTGAACCTGCTCCTGCAACACTGCATCACCCGTGCTGCCTGATTGATTCGACAGCCAACGGCCCCCATAAGGTTTCAAATGAACAGCCCTGCCCCCGCCCGCCCGTCCTACTTCGGCCAGACCGCCGCCATCCGTTGTGAGCGCGCCGCCGCCGAACTCCGCGCCGGGCGCCCGGTGGTGATCAGTGATGGTCAACAACGGCTGGCCAGCATCGCCCTGGACAGCAGCTCGCCCGAAGGCTACGCCGCCTTTGCCGAAGCCGCGCAAGGCCGCCATTACCTGTTCCTGAGCGCAGCGCGCGCGCAGACCCTGGGCATCAGCGCCGCCGACGGCATCCATGTGCCGCTGGCCGGCCGCGATTTTGCCGAGCTGCCGGCATTGGCCTATCTGCGCGATGCCGTCGCCCCGGCCGATGCCGTGGCCAACGGCAACGCATTGGACGCAGCAACGGTGGAGGTAGCGCGGCTGGGCCTGTTGTTGCCGGCCATGGTGTCGGTAGAACTGGGCGCGGCAGCCAGCGCATTCGATGACTGCCTGCAACTGGACACCACCGCCCTGCAGGAGGGCGCCGGCCAGGCAGGCCAGGATTACGAACTGGTCACCCGCTCGCCGGTGCCACTGCGCGATGTCGGCATGAGCGAGTTCGCGGTGTTCCGTGGCGGCGTGGCCCAGCGCGACCAGGTCGCGGTGATTGTCGGCAGCCCCGACATGGGCGGCATCGTGCCGGTGCGCGTGCATTCGTCCTGCCTCACCGGCGACCTGTTCGGCTCGCTCAAGTGCGACTGTGGCGACCAGCTGCGGCGCGGCCTGCGCACGCTGAAAGAACTGGGCGGCGGCATCCTGTTGTACCTGGACCAGGAAGGCCGCGGCACCGGCATTGCCGCCAAGATGCGCGCCTACGGTTACCAGCACGAAGGCCTGGACACCATCGATGCCGATGCCCAGCTCGGCTTTGGCGCCGACGAGCGCCGTTACGGCAGCGCGGTGGCGATGCTGCGCGCCTTGGGCGTGCAGCGCATCCAGCTGTTGACCAATAATCCCACCAAGGTGCAGCGCCTGCGCAATGCCGGCATCGAAGTGGTGGGCTGCGTGCCGATCACCGGCGAGATCACCCATGAGAACGAGCAGTACCTGCGCACCAAGGCTGCACGTGCCGGCCATCATCTGGATGTGGATGCACTGATCATGGCGGCGCAGTAACGGCCCTGCCTCTTGTAGGAGCGGCGTAAGCCGCGAAGCCGATGACGTAGCGGGCCTACGAAAAGCCTGCACTCTGGATTTCGAGATGGGCCACCATTGCCGGCGCCGGGTGCTGCAGTGGCTTCGCGGCTTACGCCGCTCCCACAACAGCCATCGCTGCCCCAACTACCGTTGTACGGCCCTGCCGTTATATCGTCTGTGCATGACTGAACCCCTTGCCTTCGATACACCCGCGCTGGACGACAAGCAATGGCAGGCCCTGCCACCACGTGGCGCGCTGTTTGCCGCCGCCGGTACGGCACTGAGCATGGCGCTATTGTTCGGCGTGGTCTGCCTGGTGCCGATGCTGGCCAACGATCTATCCCACCTGTTTCTCGTCCCGCTGGCGGCCGCCGCGGTTGGCGCCCTGCTCGGTGCATGGTTCGGCTGGCGTCGGCATCGGCTCACCTTCTGGCGGCTGGACAAGCAATCGCTGGGCGTGCGCCGCGGCCATATGTGGCAGAGCGAAAGCCATGTGCCGGTATCGCGCGTCCAACACCTGGACCTGCGCCGCGGCCCGCTGGAGCGCATGGCCGGGCTGGCCACGCTGATCGTGCATACCGCCGGCACCCGCATGAACACTGTGGCGGTGGCCGGGCTGGCGCAGGCCGACGCCGAACGCCTGCGTGACCGCCTGGCGCACCAGCTCGACCACGACGACGACGCGCTGTGAGCGAGCTGCCACCGCCGCTGCCCAACGAAGAGCAACGCCTGCATCCGTGGTCGTGGCTGTTCGCCCTGCAGCAGCAGGTGCAGCAGTTCCTGCTGCCCTTGCTGGCCCTGCTGGTATTCGGCAGCCGCCGCGATGACGACCTGCCCTACCACCACTGGATCAGCGGCGCGATCGTGCTGGCACTGGTGGCCACGGCGGTACTGCAATACCTGAGTTATCGCTACCGCATCGGCAGCGACGCCCTGAGCATCCGCAGCGGCATCTTTGAACGCACCCGTCGCGAGATCCCGTTTGCGCGCATCCACAACGTGGTGGTGCACCAGAACCTGCTGCACCGGATGTTCGGCGTGGCCGAGCTGCGGCTGGAATCGGCCGGCGGCGACAAGCCCGAGGCGGAGATGCGCGTGCTCAAGCTGGCGCAGGCGCTGGAGCTGGAGCGGCTGATCCGCCAACGCGGCAGCGAACCCGCTGCAACCACGCAGACCGACGTCAGCAACGATGGCGTGCTGCTCAGCCTGCCCTTGTCCGAACTGGTGCGGCAAGGCCTGATTTCCAACCGGGCGATGGTGGTGCTGGTGGCGGCGATCGGCGCGGCGTATCAGTTGTTTCCGCGTCGGGCCACCTCAGATTTCATCGAGGAACAGGGCCGGCATGCCTTCGGCTACGCCAGCCAGTTGCAGCTGGGCACGCTGACAATGGTCGCCAGCGCCCTGTTGCTGCTGGCGTTCGCGCTGGTCTTGATGCGGCTGCTGTCGATTGGCCTGGCCATCGTGCAGTACTACGGCTTCCGCCTGAGCGAGGCCGACCGCCGCCTGACCGTCGAGCGCGGCCTGTTCACCCGTGTGCGCAGCAGCGTTGCCCAGCGCCGCATCCAGGCCTGGACCCTGCGCGAAGGCGCGCTGCATCGCCTGTTCAAACGCCGCCAGCTTCGCGTGGACATCGCCAGTGGCGGCCAGCAGCAGGAGCAGGACGGGCGCGCACTGAAGGAACTGGCGCCACTGGCACCACCGGACACCTGCGACGGCCTGCTGCAGCATCTGCTGCCGCAACTGCAATGGCCGCCAACGCAATGGCAGCCGGTCAGCACCCGCGGCTGGTGGCGTCTATGCCTGCCCGCGCTGCTGTTGATGGGCAGCCTGTCGACATTACTGGTCTACGAGACCGGCCAGGTCTGGGCGCTGCTGCCCCTGCTATGGCTGCCTTGGTCGGCACTGAAGGCGCGCCGCCAGGTGAGCCGGATCGGCTACAACATCGATGCGCAGCGTGTCGCCATCCGCGGCGGCTGGTGGAACCGCTGGTGGCGCGTGGCCGAGCTGGACAAGCTGCAGGCCTTGCGGCTGGATCGTTCGCCGCTGGACCGGCATTTCGGCACCGCGACGTTGACCTTGGATACCGCGGGTGCGGCCGGCGCGCCGGCCTTGCAGCTGCGGTTCCTGGAGGAAGCACAGGCGCGTGCTTTGATGGCGCAGCTTGAGCGGGAGATGGTGCGGCGCAAGCTGCGTTGGTGAGGGTGTAGAGCCCCCTCTCCCCTTGCGGGAGAGGGGGCCCCAAAGGGGCAGGAGAGGGGGAAAAGCGCGTTACCTCAGACCCGCGCCGGCCCCCAATAGCCAATGCGCTTGCGCAGCTTGATCTTGCGCCACCAGTTGCGCGGCTTGGGCTTGCGGTTGCGCCCGCCCTTGGCGATGAAATCATCAATGGCCTGCAGGATGCGCTCGCTGGACTGGCCATCGCGGTAGGGATGCAGCTGGTCGGCAAACTGGCGCACCGCCGCCATCAGCTCCGGCGGCCGCGACAAGGCGGTGCGGATCGCGCCTTCAAACTGCGCCGGGTCATCGATGTCGATCAGCTGCGGGCCCGGCCGACGGTTCTTGAAGGTGACCACCGGCTTGTAGGTCAGCAGGAATTCGTTGAGCGCCGAGGAGGTGTCCGAGCACATCATGTCCACCTGCGGGAACAGGTCCAGGATGTTGTCGTCATCAGCAAAACGCAGGTACGGGCCTTCCAGCGCGCGGTACTTGGCAGCGATTTCCGGGTCCATCTTCGGGTGGAAGGTGACGATCCAACGCCATTCGCCGGTCTGCGACAGCCGCTTGATCTCGTCGTAAAGGATGCCGGCGGCACTCCAGGATGGCGAGAAGGTGGAGTGGTACAGGATCACCGGCGGCTCGCGCACCGGATCGGGCTGGTCCTTGAGCTGGCTCATGAACGGGTCGATCTTCGGGAAGCCGGTCTCCACCACCGAGAAATGTCCGGTCTTTTGTGCCAGTTCCGAGAACGCGGCGGTATCGCGCGGGCCGGTGGTGCAGTACAGGTCAAAGAAGCCGCGGATATAGATATGCCGCGGCTTGCCCGCGTCGAAACCGTGGAAGGTCTCGACCTTCACCCCGGGGAAGAAGTGCGGCACTGCGTTGGAGGAGGTGATCACCGCGCAGGGGTTCCAGGCGCGCACCTGGGCAACCGTGAGCAGGGTTTCATCGGCGGTCAGATCTTCTGCGCCGGGGCCGTCGAAAAACCATGCCGCCTCATCGCCACGTGCGCGTATCGCCGCCTGCAGCGGGCGGAGGATGGCCAGGGCATAACGCTCGGACCCGTACAGCAGATAGTGGCGTGGCACGGAGGGGAACTCCTGAATATCCCGGATATTGCGCGATTATCGCATCGCCAGTGGGAGCCGTCGCTGCTAGGCTTTGGCCCATCCCCCGTGCCAGATACCGCATGCCCAGCCCAAGCACCACCCCGCCCACCCAGCGCCCACGCCTGTCGGCCTGCATCATCGCCTTCAATGAAGCCGACCGCATTGGTGACTGCCTGGCCTCGCTGGCGTTCTGTGACGAGATCGTGGTGGTGGATTCGTTCTCCAGCGACGCCACCGTCGCCGTCGCCGAGGCGGCCGGTGCACGCGTGCTGCAGCGGGCCTTTGATGGTTTCCGCAGCCAGAAGGCGTTCTGCGTTGAACAGGCCAGCCACGACTGGGTGCTTTGCCTGGATGCCGACGAGCGGGTCAATCCGGCGCTGCGTGCCGCGATCGAATCCGAACGCGACGCCGGCTTTCCGCGCGCCGTCGGTTACCGGTTCGCGCGCTGCTCGGAATACTTCGGCCGTTTCCTGCGCCACGGCACGGCCTACCCCGACCGTGTACTGCGCCTGTTCGACCGCCGCCACGGCGGCTGGCGCGGCGATCGCGAGATCCACGAGGCGGTGTCGCTGGACGGCCCGGCCGCCCTGCTCAAGGGCGACCTGCTGCACCACCCCTACCGCAGCTTCCTGCAACTGCTGGACAAGAAGCAGAAATACGCGCGGATGATGGCCGAACACGAGTTCGGCAAGGGCAAGCGTGCCAGCCTGGGCAAGCTGATCATCGCCCCGAGCTGGCGTTTCATCCGCAGCTACGTGGTCAAGCGCGGCTTTCTGGATGGCTGGCCGGGGCTGATCGAAGCCTTCGTCAGCGCCAACTACGTGCGGCAGAAAACCATCATGCTCTGGCTGCTGCAGAACGGACAGCCACTGGTGACGCCGTCCGCCGAGAACAGCCAGGGCAAGTAAGCCTGCTGGGGCACAGCATTTTCTGAACCCTGCCCGGCAATTGCCATTCACATGCAATCGTGTTCGTTGAAGATGCAGGTTCGCGTCGCTAGAATTGTCCGTTCTAGCGACTGAGAATCAGACTGGTTGCACGGTGGCCGTCCCGCTGTCACTGCCACCCTCCCAGCGGCGTCTCCACGCCCCACCGGTGTGATCCATTACGTGAATCATTTGACTGCGGTCCAATCCCCCCCGCTGTTGCACGCACTCCGAGCCCGGCTGCTGACGATCGGTCGGTGGTGCGCGGTGCTCACTCTGTTTGCCGCGCCGATCAACAAGCCGGCCACCAATATCCTGATCGGCCTGAGCCTGCTGTGCTCGCTGGCCGGCACCGAGCTGCTTGCGCGCTGGCGCGCCGCCCTGCGCGAGCCGGTGGTGATCGGTTTTCTGGTCTGGTTTGCGGTACTGCTCGCCAGCGCGCTGCATGCCGCCATCGCCGCCGGCGCCTCGGTCTTTGGCGAGGCCTCGCTATGGGGTTGCCTGTACCCCGCGCTGATGGCCAGCCTGTTGCGCGACTCGCGTTGGCGCTGGCGTGCCCTGGCGGCGTTCGCCTTGGCCGCAGGGCTGGTGGTGGTGATTTCCTACCTGATGCAGTTCGGCCTGGTACCCCAACGGGCAGTGGCTGAAATCCAGCCTTCCATGCGCAACACCGTGTTCAAGGAATATACCCAACAGGGGCTGGCCAGCCTGATCCTGATGGCGATGCTGGTGGCCACGGCACTTAGCAGCCCCAGCCGGCGCTGGCGCAACGTCGCCCTGCTGGCTGCGGCGGTGGTGCTCTGCAATGTGGTCCTGCTGATCCAGAGCCGGACAACCTATATCGTGCTGCTGCCGCTGCTGGGCTACTGGATCTACCGCCTGGTCGCGCACCGCTTCAACGGCTGGCGCACGCTGCTGATCAGCGGCGGCCTGATCCTTGTCACCATTTCCGCACTCTGGTCGACCCCCAGCATCCGCGAACGCATGCTCAGCTCGATCACCGAGGAAGTCGACAGCTACCTGATCGCCCAGGAGCCGACGTCCAGCGGAATCCGTATCTGGTTGTGGCAGCAAACCCTGCCGATCGTTGCCGATGCGCCGGTCTTCGGGCACGGACTGAACCAGTGGGAACCCCTCTATCTGGAGCAGATGCGCGACATCCCGGGCTCGGCACCGTTCATCACCGGCCACCCGCACCAGGAAGCGCTGTTGATCCTGGCCGAGGAAGGCAGCGCAGGCCTGCTGGTCTTCATCGGTCTGCTGCTGGGCTTTGCCGTTCATACGGGCAAGCTGCGCGACCCACAAAAGGGTATCTTTGCCAGCATCCTGATCATCTATGTCGCCGCCGGCCTGGCCAATGGGCTCTGGAGCAACTTCACCCATCGCCACGTCTTCATCCTGTTGATGGCCTGCATCCCGCTGGGCAGCTTCCCTTGGTACGGTGTTGGTAGAGAGCGCGAACCCACGTCATGAATCCCTGCCCGTCGTTTGATGAGGTGACCGTAGTCTGCGTCACCTACAACAGTTCGACCCTTGTGGAGGCGATGGCCAGCACCTTGGCCAGGTTCCCGCACGTCGTCATCATCGACAATGGCAGCAGCGACGACACCACCGCGCACATCGCCCAACGCATCCCGCATGCCCGGCTGGTAACGCGTGCAGGCAATGCCGGCTATGGCAGCGCCAACAACCAGGCGATGGCGCTTGTACAGACCCCCTTCGCCTTGCTGCTCAACCCCGATTGCCTGATCGCGCCGGATGACCTGCAATGCCTGCTGGACTGCATGCGCGATCACCCGCAGGCCGGGGTGGTCGGCCCGCAGAACTGGCGCAGTGAAACCGTCCCGCAGATCTCGCACCGCGAAGCCTTCTTCAAGCCCGACGTCGACAGCACCTGCACGGTGCCGGACAAGGTCGTCGCTGCAGACTGGATCCACGGCTGCTGCCAGTTGCTGCGGACCCGCGCTTTCCGCGAGATCGGCGGCTTCGATGAAATATTTTTCCTGTACTACGAAGACGACGACCTGTGCCTGCGTATGGCCCAGGCCGGCTATCAATGCCTGCTGCAACCGGCCGCGCGCGCCTTCCACAAAGGCGGTGCATCGTCCGCCCCCAGCATCCGCATCGATTTCATCAAGCGCTTCCACTATGCGCGCTCACGGCAGATTGCGATCCGCCGCTACATGGGCAAGGGCGCCGGACGCCTGCATCTGGCCAAGCTGATGATCGCGGCGCTGCCGGCAGTGGTGGTCTACAGCTTGCTGCTGCGGCGCCGTGACGTGATCAAGTGGGCGGCATGGGGATCAGCAGGATTCTCCGCCGCATTCGGGCTGGACCTGGTGCCAGGCCGCGGCAAACCGGCACCTGCGTCCCCGGTATCCAACACCTGATTCGTCACTGACCGGCCGGGGTCTGGGTACAGTCCGTGGCAGAATGGAGCCGCCGGACGGGGGCTGAGTACAGCACCGGCAACCTTCCCTTGCGAGAAGTTCTCATGCAACGCGTCCTGGTCACAGGTGGTGCGGGATTTCTTGGTTCTCATCTATGCGACAGGCTCATCCAGCAAGGGCATGAAGTCCTGTGCGTGGACAACTACTTCACCGGCAGCAAACGCAATATCGCGCACCTGCTGGGCAAACCCGAATTCGAGCTGCTGCGGCACGACATCACCTTTCCGCTGTATGTGGAAGTGGAGCGCATCTTCAATCTCGCCTGCCCGGCCTCGCCGGTGCATTACCAGTACGATCCGGTGCAGACCACCAAGACCTCGGTGCACGGCGCGATCAACATGCTGGGCCTGGCCAAACGGCTGAACGCCCGCATCCTGCAGGCATCAACCAGCGAGGTCTACGGCGACCCGGAAGTACATCCACAAGCCGAAGGCTATTGGGGCCGGGTCAACCCGATCGGCCTGCGCAGCTGCTACGACGAAGGCAAACGCTGCGCTGAAACCCTGTTCTTCGACTACCACCGTCAGCACGCGCTGGATATCAAGGTGGTGCGCATTTTCAACACCTACGGGCCGCGCATGCATCCCAATGACGGGCGCGTGGTGAGCAACTTCATCGTGCAGGCCCTGCGCGGCGAAGACATCACCATTTTTGGCGATGGTACCCAGACCCGTAGCTTCTGCTATGTGGATGACCTGATCGAAGCCATGCTGCGGATGATGGACACCGAAGCCGGCTTCACCGGGCCGATCAACATCGGCAACCCCGACGAGTTCACCATGCTGGAGCTGGCTGAAACGGTGCTGCGGCTGGTCGGTGGGCGTTCGCGCCTGGTGTATCGGCCACTGCCCTCGGATGACCCACGCCAACGCCAGCCGGACATCCGCCTGGCCACCGAAAAACTGGACTGGATACCCAGCATCGCCGTGGAAGACGGCCTGAAGGAAACCATTGGCTACTTCCGCAGGCTGCTTGCAGAGGACGCAGCATGACCACGTTTGCGGTTGTCATCACCAACTACAATTACGCCAGTTTCGTCTGCGAGGCGGTGGACAGCGTGCTGGCCCAGACCCGCGCGGCCACGCAGATCCTGGTGGTGGACGATGGCTCCAGCGACGGCTCACCGGAGCTGCTGCGCCATCACTACGGCAATGACTCGCGGGTGAGCCTGCTGTTCGGCGAAAACGAAGGCCAGCTGGCCGCGTTCCAGCGTGGTGTGGCTGCCGCCCACACCGATGTCATCTGCTTCCTCGATGCCGATGACCGCTGGAAGCCCGGCTACCTGCAGCAAATCGGCGCACTGTATGACGCCCGCCGCGATGTCGATTTCGTCTTCAGCGACCTGCAGACCTTTGGCATCGACAGCCTGGACATCCGTTACGAAGACAGCCAACAGCCCATCGACCTGGGTTACACCGCGATAAGCACCTACTTTCTGCTGCCGTGGTACGGCGCGCCCACCTCGGCACTGTCACTACGCCGCAGCTGGGCCGTCGACGTGCTAGACCTGCCCCACAGCCTCCGCCGTCAATGGAAGCTGTGTGCCGATGCCTGCGTCGTGCATGGCGCCAGCATCCTGGGTGCACGCAAGTACTACCTGCCCACCGCCTGCGTGGAGTACCGCATCCATGGCAACAACGGCTGGTGGGCCAGCCACCGCGAGCCAACCAGCCGCTACCGCAACAGCCTGCGCGACTACGGCATCGTCCGTATGTACGCTGCGCGCAATGGCCTGGACGAAGCTTGTTGCAGTCTGGGCAAACGTGAATACCGCACCAAGCCCGAACCCAGCGGCAAGGAGAGGCGCCGCTATGTCCGCATTGCACTGCGCGGCACTGCGCCGTGGTGGGAGCGCTACGAACAAGCCATCAGCATTCTGTTCGGGCGCCGATCCCGGCGCCGCTGAGCTTTGCGCCTGCCTGTGCGCAGGCGCAGGCAATCAACCGTTGCTGGTGGGCGCGCGCCAACGCAGCCGCGACACCAGGTTGTGGGCAAACCAGCGCACGCTCAACCGCGCGCGGTAGCTCTCGCGGCTCAACCAGCCCAATACGCCTACACCTGGCTTGGCCTTGCGACCGGACTGGATCACCGATGCGAACAGGTCACCACTGCGCACCACGCCGGGCTTCAGGCCCAGGCACTCCACGCCGTGCAACCAGGCCAGGTCCATGTAATCGTCGACCGGCAGCACCCAGTGATCGGCATGGCGCAGGAATTTTTCCGCCGCCGACGGTGCCAGGTAATAGCCGAATGCACACAGCGGACTGCGCCAATAACGGTGCAGCACAAAGTCACCAAACTGGACCCAGGGCGAGCTGGGCCGGTCCGCGGCATGCAGGCGGAAGTAGCCCACCGAATCAGGCAGCAATGGCAGATCGCGCAATACATCCAGAAAGCGTGGATCGATGGTGATGTCGTCTTCAAACACGATCATCGGTCGGCCACTGTCCACACACTGCTGCCACAACAGATAGTGGCTTGCCCAGCAGCCGATCTCGCCCGGCCGGAACGGCCGCCCCTTGCAGGCCAGCCGGCGCTTTTCGTCCACCTTGGCAAACAGCGGATGCTGGACACTGCCGTTGATGGCTTCCGACAGCGTCAGCTCGATGCCCAGTGCTGCCGCCTGCCGCTGGATCGAGGCACGGCGATCCGCCGATGCCGGCAGATTGATTACATACAGGGGCAGGTCTGCGGACGGCCGGGTCATTGCGCGAAGCGATCCTGGAGAAGAATCAACACAGGCTCCCGACGCATCAGGAGCCATCCTGAGCACAGCTGCGAGCCATGATAGTACCTGATCAACACGCTGCCACCTTTTTCCATACCAGCCCGCCGACAGCTTGCAGCGGGGCTTTCCATTCATCGGCAGCGACGCCGCCAGCTTGATCGAATTTGTCCGCAATCCGCGGACACAACACCTATGCCAGTTTCAGCAGGCGCGCATAGAAGAAGCCATCGCCACCCTGCTCGCCCGGCAAGCGCTGACGGCTGCCAGCGACGTCATGCCCGAATGAATCAGGCAATGCCTGCACCTGCGCATCCGGGGTACGAGCGAGGAACTGCGCCACCTGCTCGCCGTTTTCCGCACGCAGGATCGAGCAGGTGGAGTACAGCAGCACGCCACCGGGACGCAGCACCGTCCACAAGGCATCCAGCAGGCGTGCCTGCAGCGCGGCCAATGCGGTGATGTCTTCGGCGCGGCGGTGCAACAGCACGTCGGGCTGGCGGCGGATGATGCCGGTGGCCGAACACGGCGCATCCAGCAACACCGCATCAAACGCGGTGCCATCCCACCAGGCGGCGGTATCGGCGGCATCTACCGCGACTACCTGCGCTTGCGCACCAACGCCGGTACGTGCAAAGGTTTCGCGGATGCGCTGCAGACGCCGCGCGTCGACATCCAGCGCCAACAGCCGCAGCGACGGGTCACGCTCCAATAGATGCGCGGACTTGCCGCCGGGCGCCGCGCAGGCGTCCAGTACACGTGCGCCCAACGGCGCCTGCAGAGCATCGGCCACCTGCTGCGCCGACAGGTCCTGCACCGACACCGCGCCCTGCGCGAAGCCTGGCAGACTGCTCACCGGCACCGCGACCGGCAGACGCACCGCGTCGGCCGACAAAGGCTCGGCAACGGCTTCGATACCCGCCTGCGCGAGCAAAGCCAGGTAGGCCTCACGCGTGTGCTGCTGGCGGTTCACCCGCAGCCACATCGGGGCCGGCTGCAAGCTCTGGCTGATGATGTCCGCGGCCTGTTGCGGCCAATCGTTCTGTACCTGTGCCAGCAGCCATGCCGGCCAGGCATCCTCGGCGCGCGCCTCGGCAAAGCCTTCGCGCTGGGCACGCCGCAGCAGCGCATTGACCATGCCGGCCTGACGCTCGCGGCCAAGTGCACGCGCTGCATCCACCGTCGCCGACAATGCGGCATGGGCGGGCAGCTGCAATACGTCGAGCTGAGCGAAACCAGCCATCAGCAGCGCGCGCAGATCACTGTCGCGCGCGCCCAGCGGTTTCTGCAGCCACTGCCGCAGCGCCTGGTCGTAGACCACCCGGCGGCGCAGCGCCGCAAAACAGATGGCCTCCAGCAGCGCGCGATCGCGGCTGTCATCCAGCTTGGGCAGGGCCGCGCCCAGTTCGGCCTTGAGCGAGCGCCCCTTGCCGATGACCGCCGCCAGCACCTTGGCCGCCAGCGCGCGGGTCTGCACGCCGGGCTGTGCCGCCGCGGATTTACCCCACGGAGAGGAAGTAGCAGCCGTCATCCGCTCAGCCCTCGATCCGCAGATCGCGGCGTGCGTTCAGATAATCAGCCGCGGTGATCGCCTTGCCACCTTCGCGCTGCACCACCCGCAGGCGCAGTGCGCCCTGTCCGCAGGCAATGTCGATGCCCTCGCGCGTTGCGCCGATCACCGTGCCCGGTGTCTGGCCGGCATTGTCATCGAGGGCGACCGCACCATGGATACGCACGCGCTCGCCGGCCAGGGTGGCTTCAGCCACCGGCCACGGGTTGAAAGCGCGCACACGCCGCGCCAATGCAGCCGCAGATTCGGCCCAGTCGAGCTTGGCTTCAGCCTTGTCCAGCTTGTGTGCGTAGGTGACGCCGGCCTCGGGTTGCGGCTGCGGCACCGGCTTGAGGCCGGCACGCAACAGACCCAGGCCATCGGAGAGCACCTGCGCGCCCATCAGCGCGAGGCGGTCATGCAGTTGCCCGCCGGTATCGCTGTCGCTTATCGGGGTGTGCTGGCGCAGCAGCACCGGACCGGTATCCAGGCCCGCTTCCATCTGCATCAGGCAGACGCCGGTTTCGGCATCGCCGGCCTCGATCGCGCGCTGGATCGGCGCCGCGCCGCGCCAACGCGGCAGCAGCGAGGCATGCACGTTCCAGCAACCGTGGGTGGGGATGGCCAACACTGCCTTGGGCAGGATCAGACCATACGCCACCACGATCATCAGATCGGGTTGCAGGTCGCGCAGCTGTTGCTGGGCTTCGGGCGTCTTCAGGCTTTCCGGCTGGAATACCGGAATACCGCGCGCGATCGCATCGAGCTTCACCGGCGAGGGCATCAGCCCGCGGCCACGGCCGGCAGGGCGGTCCGGCTGGGTATAGACCGCCACCACTTCATGCAGACGGGCGGCGGCAGCCAGGGAGGCGACGGCGAAGTCCGGCGTACCGGCGAAGATGATTCTCATTGGGCGGGATTCGCAATGCGGGATGCGGGAGGAGCGACAACGGCGCAGCGGCGGCCCTCAGCCCTCACGAATCGAAAAAGGAAGGTGCGGATCCGGGATCCGGAACAGAACGCAAGAACTGCCGGAAGCGCGGCGAAGCCTGCTCTTACCATCCCCGATCCCGGCCCCGGATCACGCCACGTGCTTGCGCGACTTGGCCAGCTTCTTGCGCACCATCTCGCGCTTGAGCGGCGACAGGTAGTCGATGAACAGCTTGCCGTCCAGGTGATCCATTTCGTGCTGGATGCAGGTGGCCAGCAGATCATCGGCAGCCAGTTCCTGCTGCTTGCCCTCGCGGTCCAGGAAACGCACCACGATGGAATCGGCACGGGTCACATCGGCATAGATGCCAGGCACCGACAGGCAGCCTTCCTGATAGACGCGGCCGCTTTCGCTGGCGCTGACGATCTGCGGATTGATGAACACCTGCGGCTCGTTGTGCTCTTCGCTGACGTCGATGACCATGAAACGCTTGTGCACGTCCACCTGGCTGGCGGCCAGGCCAATGCCGGGGGCGTCGTACATGGTCTGCAGCATGTCGTCGAGCAGCTGCTGGAACGCAGGCGTGGTCACTTCGGCCGCTTCGACAAGGGCCGCCTTGGTGCGCAGGCGCGGATCTGGGAACTCAAGAATGGGCAGGAGGGCCATGGTGATACCAATCTGGGAATGCCGCTTATTTCGGCAAGATGTCGCAATTCTAACGCTTGCGCTTGCCCGGCGCGCCCGTTTCTGCAATATAGTGCGCCAACCTGTTGGGGAATCAGGCAGAGCGCAACCATGTTGAAACAGTTACGTACGGTCGCCGCCGTGGCGATGCTGACCGTCACGACCTATGCCGTGGCCGTCGAAATGAACGGCACTCACCCTGACACCTACGTGGTGCGCAAGGGCGATACTTTGTGGGACATATCAGCACGTTTCCTGAAAAAGCCGTGGCTTTGGCCGGAAATCTGGCAGGCAAACCCGCAGGTCAAGAACCCGCACCTGATCTATCCGGGCGATGTTCTGAGCCTGGCCTATCTGGACCGTGTCACGGCCCAGGCCGGCCCGCGCCAGGAAGCACCGATCACCGGCGTGCCGCTGTCGGACGTTGAGCCGTTCCTCAGAAACCTGAACGTTGTAGACAGCTTCGAGGACCTGCCCTACGTGGTTGGCCTGGAAGACAACCGTCTGCGCGCCAGCAGCGGGCAGAAGGCGTATGTCGTCGGCCTCGACGCGGCCCAGCCCGGCCAGCGCTACATGGTGGTCCGTCCAACCGTGCGCTTTGCCCAGCCCAAGCCCACCGAGGACCTGGACAGCCGCGGCAAGGTCACCCCTGGCAGCGGCAACCTGTGGAGCAGCTATGTTGCCTCCAGCGACCGCAAGGAAGTACTCGGCTATGAGCTGGCCAAGGTCAATGTCGGCACCCTGACCCACGTCGCCAGTGGCGACGTGCAGGCCTCCACCCTGCAGCTGGAAGACAGCGGCAGCGAGGTGCGCAGGGGCGACCGCCTGATGCCGGTGCAGATCAATCCGTACGACCTGCAGTTCATCCCGCATGCCCCGGCCACCGCCACGGCACCGGGCCAGCTGCGCGTACTGGCGGTTACCGACACCTTCACCAGCGGTGGTCCACGCGATGTGATCGCCATTTCCGGCGGCGCACGCGAGGGCATCAACAACGGCACGGTGTTCTCGGTCTGGCGCAATGGCAGCCATGTTTCCGATCGCATGCATTCCCCGGGCTCTTCGCGCGCGGACGATGCACTGAAGGCTGGTGCAGGCCGGATCTCCCTGCCTGACGAGTATGCCGCGCATGCCATGGTGTTCCGCACCTTCGACAAGGTCAGCTACGCGCTGATCATGGAAGGCACCAAGCCGGCACGCCTTGGCTATGAGCTGAAGCACCCGGACGCGCAGTAAGCGCCTGCGGCCTAGCCTTACGATGTACAACAACGGCGCCTGAGGGCGCCGTTGTTGTATGTGGCGGCAGGCTGGGGCATGCCGCGATCAAACACACTGGATACGCACACCCTGCCCTGTTGCCCGGCGCTGCTCAGCTTGGCATTGGCCGGCGGCCCGTTGGAATCACTGCGTCAGCTGCGCGATCAACACGACAGCAGCGCTGCCGCCATCGCAGCCGGCCCGGCCCAATGGCGTGCGGCAAGCTGCACACCTGCCCAGTGCCAGGCGCTTTCACGCCCGGACCCCGATGCCTGGGCCAGGGCAACTACCTGGCTGCTGGAGGACAACCACCACCTGATCGGCTGGGACGAGCCCGACTATCCGCCGCTGCTGCGCGACAGCCCCAACCCGCCGGTTGCGCTGTTCGTCGCAGGCGACCCCACCCGCTTATGGCAACCGGCGATCGCCATCGTCGGCAGCCGCAATCCCACCGCAGGCGGCCGCGACAACGCACGAGATTTCGCCACCGCACTGGCAGGTCATGGCCTCACCATCGCCAGCGGCCTGGCCGCCGGTATCGACGCAGCAGCGCACCGCGCGGCCTTGGCCTGCAGCGGCAGCACCTATGCGGTGATCGGCACCGGCCCCGACCTGGCCTATCCTCGCCACCACCGCCAACTGCAGGCGCAGATCGCCAGCCAGGGCGCGGTTGTCAGCGAATACCCGCCCGGCACCGTGCCACGCAGCGGCCAGTTCCCGGCCCGCAACCGGCTATTGGCGGCACTGGCGCTGGGCACGGTGGTGATCGAGGCGGCCGAGCGTTCTGGCGCGCTGATCACCGCCCGCCTGGCCAGCGAGGCCGGGCGCGAGATCTTTGCCCTGCCCGGCTCCATCCACAACCCGATGGCGCGCGGCTGCCACCGGCTGATACGCCAGGGTGCAACCTTGGTGACACATGCCGACGACATTCTTGAAGGCGTGGCCAATCTGGCCGGCGAACTGGCCTGTGCCTTGCAAACCCGGCTTCAGACCCCCATCTCCCCTGTACCGTCCGGCCAGCACCCGGCCGTCACACCAGAAGATCCAAACTACAAGCGATTGTGGGATGCCTTGGGTTACGACCCAACCGGTATGGATTTACTGATCGAGCGCACTGGATTGACGGCTGCCAGCCTGTCCTCCATGCTGCTGCTCATGGAATTGGAAGGCAGGGTCGCGTCCGCGCATGGCCGCTACACCCGCACCTGAAGGTTTCTTCACCTCCACAGCGCCAATGGCGCAGGCCGAGGGGCAATGAAAGAGAGCATTCTGGACGTCCTGTTGTACCTGTTTGAACACTATTTCAGCGAAGATGCCGATCTCATCCGGGACCGCGACTCGCTTCAGAACGGCCTGATCCAGGCCGGTTTCAGTCCCGCCGAAATCAACAAGGCCTTCGATTGGCTCGATGCCTTGGCCGAACAACGCCCAGCCGTGGCCCAGCCACGCGTTGACGGGCCGGTACGTGTTTTCCATGGCCCCGAGCTGGACAAGCTGGACGTGGAATGCCGCGGCTTCCTGCTGTTCCTTGAGCAACAGCGCGTGCTCGACGCCGACCAGCGCGAACTCGTGCTGGACCGCGCCATGGCCTTGGACCAGGACGAACTGGACCTGGACGACCTGAAGTGGGTGGTGCTGATGGTGCTGTTCAACCAGCCCGGCGCCGAAGCAGCCTATGCCTGGATGGAAACCCAGATGTTCGTCGACGAACCCGAACCCCTGCACTGAGCCCACGCGGCGTGCAGGGATGCATAAGGACAACACCTACGTGAGCCAGTGGTTCTACGCCGAGGGCAACCGCGAACGCCGCGGCCCGATTACCGACGAGAACATCGTCGCGTTGTTCCAGTCCCACCGCATCGATGAAGATACCCTGGTCTGGCGCGAAGGCGCCGGCGACTGGCGGCCGCTGCGTGATTTCGCCAGCGAACTCGGCCTGGATCTGGCCGCTGCCGAACCTTCCGCAGCCGCCGCTTCTGCCGGCCCGCCGTCACTGCCGCCACCCTTGCAGGCCCAAGCGCCGCATGCAGCCTCGCCCGCCACAGCGCCCAAGCCCGGCCTGTCCGGCTGCGCAATTGCCGGCATCATCGCAGCGGTGGTCGGGGTGATCCTGATCGCCGTTGCCGGCATCCTGGCGGCCATCGCCGTGCCCGCCTATCAGGAATATGTACTGCGCTCCAAGACCGCCATGGCCAATGGCCAACTGGTCGGACTGAAGCAGCAGGTAGCCGAATTCGCCGCCACCAACCAGCGCTGCCCTATCAATGATGACGACGGCTTTGGCGCCCCGGACAGCTACGCTGCTGGCGATGTCGCCCAGGTCCATATCGGCCGCTTTGAAGAGGGGCATTGCGGGCTGGAAGCCTTCCTGCGTGTCCCAAAGCAATCGCAGCTTGACGGCAAAAGCATCTGGCTCGACTACGATATGCATGCCGACACATGGGAATGCAGTTCCGATGTCGAGGACAAATACCTGCCAATCGACTGTCGCGGTTGATTGGCGGCAGCCAGAACTTCTACGGGGAAAACGATGAGCCAGTGGTACTACGCTGACAGCCAGCGCGAACGGCATGGGCCGATTGAAGCGGATGATCTGCGCGAAAAATTCCGCGCGGGCGATATCGACCTGGGCACCCTGGTCTGGCGCGAAGGCATGCAGCAGTGGCAGCCGCTGTCAGCGGTGAGCGACGAACTGCAGCTGCTGGCCCAAGCCGCCAGCACCGGCATCGATCTGCGCCAGGACTATGCCGCCATCGAAAGTGGCGAGGCGCTGAGCGCGCCGGCTGCTGAAAGCGAGGCCCCTGCAGCAACTTCCGGCGAGACCTATTCGCCGTACACCGCACCTGCCAGCCGCCCGCAGGATGTGGACCCGGCCGCCGTACAGGGCGGGCTGGTGGTGCAGGCAGGCTTCTGGAAGCGGGTAGCCGCCTACTTCATCGACTACGTGATCATGACGATGTTCACCTACATCGTGCTGATCCCGCTGAGCATCCTCGGCGCCATCGTCGGTGGCATATCGGGCAGCTCGGATTCCGCCGCCGGCTCGATCGGCATGTTCCTGACCCTGGGCATCGGCTACCTGATCATCTTCGCCGCCAACATGATGTACCCGGCATGGATGCATTCGTCCAAGTACCAGGCCACGCTGGGCAAGATGGCGGTGGGCATCAAGGTGGTGCGCAGCAACGGTGAGCGCCTGACCCTGGGCCGCGCGATTGGCCGCTTCTTCGCCTACATCCTGAGCAGCATCACCTTGTGCATAGGCTTTGTGATGGCCGCCTTCACCGAGCGCAAGCAGGCCTTGCATGACATCATCTGCGACACCCTGGTGGTGGACAAGTTCGCCTTCACCGAGCACCCGGAATGGCAGCAGCAGGGCCTGGGTACGGTAACCATCGTGATCCTGTCGCTGGCCGGCCTGGGCATCCTTTGCCTGATCGGGCTGTTGGTGCTTATCGGCGTTGCCGCAGCAGGCTTCAACTGACAAATTGCCGGGGGCGGCTTGACATCAGCCCCTCCGGCATGATTCCTCTAATAAGGAACCAAGCTGAACGCCCGGGCCGCAACCCGGGCGTCGGCTTATGCACAACCCAAACATCGGCTTCACTATCGTCCCGGTTTAAGCCACCCTAGCGCCCCTCAAGGGCGTTCCGCCCCAAGAATGTACTGACATGCCCAAGCACCTGCTCATCGTCGAATCACCGGCCAAGGCCAAGACGATCAATAAATACCTCGGCAAGGACTACACGGTCCTGGCCTCGTATGGGCATGTGCGTGATCTGGTCCCCAAGGAAGGCGCGGTCGACCCGGAAAACGGGTTCGCCATGCGTTACGACCTGATCGAAAAGAACGAGAAGCACGTCGAAGCCATCGCCAAAGCCGCAAAGGGCGCCGATGACATCCTGCTGGCGACCGATCCGGATCGCGAGGGTGAGGCAATCAGCTGGCATATCGCCGAGATCCTGAAGGAACGCGGCCTGTCCGACGGCAAGCCGATGCAGCGGGTGGTGTTCACCGAGATCACCCCGCGCGCGATCAAGGAAGCCATTGCCCAGCCGCGCGAGATCGCCGCCGACCTGGTCGATGCCCAGCAGGCGCGTCGCGCGCTGGACTACCTGGTCGGCTTCAACCTGTCGCCGGTGCTGTGGCGCAAGGTACAGCGCGGCCTGTCCGCCGGCCGCGTGCAGAGCCCGGCGCTGCGCATGATCGTCGAGCGCGAGGAAGAGATCGAAGCCTTCATCTCGCGCGAGTACTGGAGCATCGAAGCCGCCTGTGCGCATCCCTCGCAGCACTTCAACGCGCGCCTGATCAAGCTGGACGGGCAGAAGTTCGAACAGTTCACCGTCACCGACGGCGACACCGCCGAAGCCGCCCGCCTGCGCATCCAGCAGGCCGCGCAGGGCGCGCTGCACGTCACCGACGTGGCCAGCAAGGAGCGCAAGCGGCGCCCGGCGGCGCCGTTCACCACCTCCACCCTGCAGCAGGAAGCCTCGCGCAAGCTCGGCTTCACCACCCGCAAGACCATGCAGGTGGCGCAGAAGCTGTATGAAGGCGTCAACATCGGTGACGAAGGCACGGTCGGCCTGATCTCGTACATGCGTACCGACTCGGTGAGTCTGTCGCAGGACGCGCTGGCCGAAATCCGCGACGTGATCGCCCGTGACTACGGCATCAGCTCGCTGCCGGACAAGCCCAACACCTACACCACCAAATCCAAGAACGCGCAGGAAGCCCACGAAGCCGTGCGCCCGACCTCCGCGCTGCGCACCCCGGCCCAGGTGGGCAAGTACCTCACCGACGACGAGCGCAAGCTGTACGAGCTGATCTGGAAGCGCGCCGTCGCCTGCCAGATGATCCCGGCCACCTTGAACACCGTCAGCGTCGACCTGTCGGCCGGCAGCGAGCACGTGTTCCGCGCCAGCGGCACCACCGTGGTCGTGCCCGGCTTCCTGGCCGTGTACGAGGAAGGCAAGGACAACAAGAGCGCCGAGGACGAGGACGAAGGCCGCAAGCTGCCGCTGATGAAGCCCGGCGACCGCGTGCCGCTGGACCGCATCGTCGCCGACCAGCACTTCACCCAGCCGCCGCCGCGTTTCACCGAGGCGGCGCTGGTCAAGGCGCTGGAGGAATACGGCATCGGCCGTCCGTCCACCTACGCCTCGATCATCCAGACCCTGCTGTTCCGCAAGTACACCGAGATGGAAGGCCGCAGCTTCAAGCCGACCGACGTCGGCCGCGCGGTCAGCAAGTTCCTCTCCAGCCACTTCACCCAGTACGTCGATTACGACTTCACCGCCAAGCTCGAAGACGAGCTGGATGCGGTGTCGCGTGGCGAGGAAGAGTGGATACCGCTGATGGAGCGCTTCTGGGGCCCGTTCAAGGAACTGGTCGACAACAAGAGCGAGTCGCTGGACCGCACCGACGCCGGCAGCGCGCGCGTGCTGGGCCCGGACCCGGTCAGCGGCAAGGACGTCACCGCGCGCATCGGCCGCTTCGGCCCGATGGTGCAGATTGGCACCGTCGATGACGAAGAGAAGCCCAAGTTCGCCTCGCTGCAGCCGGGCCAGAGCATCTATTCGATCTCGCTGGACGAGGCGCTGAAGCTGTTCGACATGCCGCGCAAGCTCGGCGCCGACGCCAATGGCGAGGAAGTCACCGTCGGCATCGGCCGCTTTGGCCCGTTTGCCAAGCGTGGCAGCACCTATGCCTCGCTGACCAAGGAAGACGACCCGTACAAGATCGACCTGGCCCGCGCCATCTTCCTGATCGAGGAGAAGGAAGAAATCGCGCGCAACCGCATCATCAAGGAGTTCGAAGGCTCGGACATCCAGGTATTGAATGGTCGCTTTGGCCCGTACATCAGCGACGGCAAGATGAACGGCAAGATCCCCAAGGACCGCGAGCCCGCCTCGTTGACCTTGGCTGAAGTCGAGCAGCTGATGGCCGACACCGGCAAGCCGGTGCGCAAGGGCTTCGGCAAGAAGGCCGCCAAGAAGACCACGGTGAAGAAGGAAGCCGCGCCGAAGAAGGCCGCCGCCAAGAAGGCCCCGGCCAAAAAGGCAGCGACCAAGAAAGCCGCAACCAAGAAGACCGCGGCGAAGAAGGCCACCAAGAAAGCCGTCGCCAAGAAGGCAGTGAAGAAGTCGGCAGCCGACGACGCACCGCCGTTCTGATCCTGCACTTCCTTCTCCCTCCGGGAGAAGGTGCCCGAAGGGCGGAAGAGGGTGGGCTCTGTGATCCTGCACTTCCTTCTCCCCCCGGGAGAAGGTGCCCGAAGGGCGGAAGAGGGTGGGCTCTGCTCCGAGAACAGGCCAAAAGGTCTTGCTCCAAGGCAGCTGACCGATCCCTCTATCCCCCTCCCCCGCCAACAAGCGGATAATCAGCAACACCCGCAGCAGGCCGCCCATCGGGCGGCCTTTGTTTTGCGTCCCTTTCGTGGGTTGGCCGCTTTGTGTGCGCCAGCCCTCCAACGGTGCTGACCATGCTCGAACTCGACCTGCACAACGTCGTCCCCGCCCTCAAGGCCGGCGGCGTGATCGCCTACCCGACCGAAGCGGTCTGGGGCCTGGGCTGTGATCCCTCCAACCAAGCAGCAGTGATGAAGCTGCTGGCGCTCAAGCAGCGGCCGATCGAGAAGGGCATGATCCTGGTTGCCGCCAACCCGGCGCAGCTGGACGGCTGGGTACAGCTGGATGCGCTGGCCGACGAACGCCGCCAGGCAGTACTGGACAGCTGGCCGGGCGCCAACACCTGGATCGCCCCGGCCGGTCCACATGCCCCGCGTTGGATCACCGGCGAGCACACCGGCATCGCCGTGCGGGTCAGCGCCCACCCGCTGGTACAGGCCTTGTGCGAGGCCTGGGGCGGCCCGCTGGTATCGACCAGTGCCAACCTCGCGGGCGAGCCGCCGGCGCGCGCCCGTGAGCAGCTGGATCCCACCCTGTTGGCGCAATTGGACGGCCTGCTGGACGGCACCACCGGCGGCCTGTCCCAACCCACCCGCATCCGCGTCGCCGCCACCGGCGAAGTACTGCGCGACTGAGCCGCCCAGTCCGAGGCCCGGATTTCTGTAGTGCCGAGCCACGCTCGGCAAGAGGCTTCACCGGTAGAGCTTCAGCCGAGCATGGCTCGGCTCTACAGACGCGGTTCCGGCAATGCTTGTAGGAGCTGCGGTAGAGCCGAGCCGTGCTCGGCAGGGGCTTCACCGGTAGAGCCTCAGCCGAGCATGGCTCGGCTCTACAGACGCGCTTCCGGGAAGGGCAGAGCCCCCCATAACAAGTCCTCAGCGCTGGCCCGGCTGGCGCCTCCAGCGATGCCAAAGCAGTACCGCGCCCAGCAACAGCACGCCGGCGAAAGCGGTGGCGAACGGCAACACCGGCAAGGCTCCCGCCGGCAGTACCAAGGCCAGGAACGGAAATGCATATACCGCGGGCACCCGCATCTTGAAGATCGCCAGAATGGCATGCACCAGCAGCAGGTCCAGCAACGCGATCAACAACCACGACTCCAGCCATTGCGCCGCCAGTACGCCCACGCCGGCAGACATACTGAGCACTGCCACCTGTTTGGCCAACAGCCGCGCCGAATACATCTTCATGTGCAGCGATTCGTAGACCACCACCGCCAGTGGTGGAATCACCATCAGCTGTGCATGCCCCAGCGCCAGCGCAACGCCCATCCATGCAGCACTGATCAACGCGTAGAAACCGAGCAAGGGCAATTGCGGCGGCGGTGCATCACGCGATGCACCGCGCGGCCGGCGCCACACCACGCCGATGGCCAGCACCGCGGTGGTGACCAGGATCGCCAGCATGAAAGACCAATGGCTGGCATTGGTGACAACAGGCAGAAAGCCCGTCGCCAACGCCGGAGCCAGGCTGTACCTCAGTACCGCGAACATGCCCAGCATGCCTATCAGCACCAACGCCAGCTTCGCGCTGACGGGCAGCTGTGTCAGGTTGATCGCAAACCCCAGCAATGCGGTGAGGCTTGGCCAGAGAAAGATTTTCTCCGGGTGTCGCATCCATTGCGGGTCTTTCCACGTCCACAATGCCACCGCCATCGCAGCCAGTTCCGGCAGGATGATCTCCCGATCCTGGAACAGCATCGCCGCTGCAACCATCAGCAGAATGAAGGCGAAGGCAGGCAGATACGATCGTGGTGGCAAGGGAAGCGGCGGCGCCGGAGTTTGCGTAGGCATGCGTGAGACGCTGAAGGCATGAAGACCGGGCAAGGATGTGCCCTCCCACCGTGTGAGGGTCAAGCACAGCGCGCGCTGTGCTGCGGGCCTGATCACCGCCCTCACTTGCGCCAGCACCCACGCAGGGTAACTATCACGCCATGCGTAACTTCTGCCTGCCCCTGCTCAGCTGCCTGGCCCTGCTGCCCTTCGCCGCAGCAGCGGCGGATCCGCCGCCCGCCTCCACGCCTGCCGGCGCTGCCGACAATGTGCGCATCTACCGCTGTGTTGGCAGCAATGGCGCGGTATCGCTGCAGGATGCGCCCTGCACCAAGGCCCACCAGCAACAGGTGCTGGATATGACCCGCCCCAAGGATCCACCACCGCGTCCGGTAACCGCGGCACCGGCAGCCGCCGCTGCACCGGTACTGCAGCGCGAGGTGCGGGTAGTCACGGTGCAACCGCCGCAGCCCATGTATGAGTGCGTCACCAGCGAAGGCGAGCGCTATACCAGCGACAACAACGACGGCAATCCACGCTGGGTGCCAACCTGGGGCTATGCCTATCCGTCGTTCCCCGGCCCCGGAGGCCCACACCCGCCGCACCCACCCGGTGGCGGCGGGCCATGGCAGCCCGGCGTCGCGGTTCCGATGGGCTCGGTGCTGGTGCGTGACAGCTGCCATGCGCTGCCCCCGCAGGAAGTCTGTGCACGCCTGCGTGATCGCCGCTGGGAACTGATCCGCCGCTACAACAGCGCCCTGCAGAGCGAGCGCCAGGAACTGATGCGCGAGCAGCGCGGCATCGATGCCCGGCTTGAGCAGGATTGCGGGGGAACCTGATGCGCCATCTACTTGCACTCCTGCTCTGCGTCAGCGCCAGCGCGCAGGCCGGCGAAATCGTGTTCTACCGCTGCACCGATGCCAGTGGCGCACTTACCGTGCAGAACATGCCCTGCCCAAAAGGCACCCAGCTGCAGAGCAGAAAAGTCATGCAGGCGGTGGATACTCCACCGCCAATGCCGGCCCCGGCCCCAGCGGCGCCCGCCGGATTGCCAGCGCTGATGGCAGCACCAGCGGAAGCTCCGCCAGTAGCAGCAACCACGCCGGCAAAAGCGCCTGCCGCGCCCGTTGCAGCGCCAGTACCCTTGCCCGACCTGTTCCAATGCCGCACCCGCGAAGGTGAGAGCTATTTCAGCGAAAGCAGTGAGCCGCCATCACGTTGCGTGGCGATGCAGGTAACCGGCCTTGACGGCAACCCGTCGACCGGCGCCGGCGAGGCCTGCGAAGTGGTGCGTGATACCTGCACCGCGGTTGATCCGGCCCAGCAGTGCGCGACCTGGCAGCAGCGGGTGGACGAGGCCGAATCGCAATGGCGCTTTGCCGCGCCCAGCCAGGCGCAGGCCCTGCAGAAGAACTATCAACGGCTGCAATCGCTGCTCGACGGCAGCGACTGCAAGGCTCAGAAGCCGTAGCGCAGGAAACCGCCATCCACCGCGATGCATTCGCCGGTGACGTAGCTTGATGCTGGCAGGCACAGGAAGCTCACTGCCGCCGCCACTTCCTCCGGCTCACCGATGCGGCGCATCGGCGTGCGTGCGATCACCTCGTCGTAGTAGTCAGCATCGGACAGGGGGCCAGAGGTGCGGCGGGTACGGATGTACCACGGCGCCACCGAGTTGACGCGGATGCCGTCCTCGGCCCATTCGCAGGCCAGGTTGCGGGTCATCTGCTGCATCGCCGCCTTGGTCATGCCATAGACCACGCCGCTGCGCACATGGGTGATGCCGGACACGCTGCCGACATTGACGATGGCCGAGGATGCATGCCGGGTCAGCAGCGGGTGCGCGTAGCGGCACAGCTCGAACGCCGAGAACAGGTTGGTCTCGAAAATGCCGCGCCATTCGTCTTCGGAATACTCGGTTGCCGGCTTGGTGGTATTGCCACCGGCGTTGTTGACCAGGATGTTCAGGCCATCGCTGTGGTCCTCGACCCAATCGAGGATTTCCTGGCGGTCCTGATCATCGCTGACGTCGGCGGAAAGCGCGTGGATGCCACGCTCGGGGAAGGCATCGGCCAATTCATCGCGCGCGGTTTCCAGCGCATCGCCATCGCGTCCGACGATCAGTACATCGGCGCCGAAGCCCAGCAGTTCACGGGCGATCGCGAGGCCGATGCCGGCACTTGCACCGGTTACCAGTGCGGTCTGTCCATCCAATCGCCAGCGCTGCGGGTTCATTGCGGTTCCTCTTCGGTGCTCGGGTGCGGCGTCGCGGAAGGACGCTGCCGGGGGATGGGGCTAGGATAGCGGCCTGAGCCCAGCGGAGCATGCCAATGAAGCACCTTTCCCTGTTGATCCTGCCCCTGTTGCTTGGCCTTGCCGCCTGCAAGCCGCAACCACCGGAAACCGAACGCCGCCCCGATCCGCAGGCCACCGCGCTGCGTGATGCGATGAGCAAGGATCTGGAGCAAGCCAAGGCCGCCGCCGCAGCGACCGAAGATGCCGCCAAAGCGCAGAAAGCCGCGCTGGATGCAGCCGAAGGCGCGAGCAGCCAATAGCGCACCTGTAGTGCCGAGCCATGCTCGGCAGGGGCTTTACCGCAAGACCCAGACCGTAGTGCCGAGCCATGCTCGGCAGGGGCCTTCCACGTACAGCTTCATCTGTAGTGCCGAGCCATGCTCGGCAAGAGGCCTTCCCGGTGAAGCCTCTGCCGAGCATGGCTCGGCACTACAGGATTCCTTCTTGCCGAGCATGGCTCGGCATTACAGAGCTGCGGATACGACAACGCCGCCCTTGGGCGGCGTTGTCGGTACTCACCAATCAGGTTTGCTTACAAACCGCAGAAGCAATACGCCAGTGACTTCACCGGTGCGCCATTGCGGTCCTTCACTGCGTCTTCGACGAAGCGCAGCTGGGTGTCCAGCTCCGGCATCTGCTTGGCGATCAGCATGCGCGCGATGCCCGAGTCGGCCAGCATCCAGGCACCCGCACGGCTGCCGGCAAAGCCGGTCATGAACTGCGCGAACGGGGTGGCTGCCTTCTCGATGTAACGCACGCGGAACTTGCCGGCCTCGCCCAGCTTGGCCAAAGTGGCGGCGTGCGCGACGGCCGCCTTCAAGCCACCAAACTCGTCCACCAGCCCGCGTTCCTTGGCCTGCGCACCACTCCACACGCGACCGCGGGCGACTTCATCCACGGCTTCAACCGGCTTCTTGCGTGCCGCGGCCACCTTGCCGGTGAAATCGGCATAGCCCTTGTTGATCACCGACTGGATCACCTGGCCGACGGCCGGGTCCATCGGCCGGGTCACGTCGAACGCGCCGGCAAAACGGGTGGTGCCGACGCCGTCGGTATGCACGCCGATCTTGTCCAGGCTGCGGGCGAAGTTCGGGATCATGCCGAAGATGCCGATCGAGCCGGTGATGGTGGATTCATCGGCGTAGATGCGATCAGCGTTCATGCTGATCCAGTAACCACCCGATGCCGCCATGTCGCCCATCGATACCACCACCGGCTTGCCGGCAGTCTTCAAGGCTTCGACTTCGCGGCGGATCTGCTCGGAGGCGAATACTTCGCCACCCGGCGAATCCACGCGCAGCACCACGGCCTTCACTTCGTCGTCGTCGCGGGCCTCGCGCAGCAGTGCCGAGGTCGAGATGCCGCCGATGCGACCGGCCGGCAGGTCACCGCCGCCGATTTCGCCTTCGGCCACCACCACCGCCACCTGCGGACGCGAATCCACCGGCGAGCGGCGCGCATCAACCTGGGTCAGGTAGTCGCCCAGGCTGATCTGGCGGTAGCCACCGTCGGCATCGCTGTCGGCCACGCCACGCTCGGTGAGCAGCGCATCCACTTCTTCACGGGTCTTCAGGCCATCCACCAGCTTCTGCTGCAGGGCGAAGCGGGCCAGGTCGCCTTCGGCGGCGGCAACTCCTTCAGGCAGGGTGTCGATGCCGGCTGCCAGCTGCGCGGCGTCCAGCTTGCGTGCCTTGGCGATGTCACCCAGGTAGCGCTGCCACACGTCGTTCATCCAGAACAGGTCGGCCTCCTTGGCCTGCGGCGATGCGGCGTCGAGCACATAGGGCTCAGCGGCGGACTTGAACTCGCCGACCTTGAACAGGTGTACGTCCACACCCAGCTTGTCCTGCAGGCCACTGCGGAAGTACTGGCGGTAGCGGCCCAGGCCTTCCAGCAGCAGGCCACCCATCGGATCCAGGTAGATCTCGTCGGCCTGCGCGGCCAGCAGGTACTGCGACTGGCCCATGTTCTCGCTGAAGGCCACGACCTGCTTGTTGGACGCCCGCAGGTCCTGCAGCGCAGCGGTAACCTCACGCATCGAGGCGAAGCCGCTGGGCTGCAGCTTGTCCAGCTGCAGCACCACGCGGTTGATCTTCTTGTCGTCCTTGGCCGCTTCGATGGCGCGGATCAGATCGCGCAGCTGCAGCTCTTCGGCATTGCGTTCACCCAGCGCCTTGCCCAGCGCGCGGCTGAGCGGGTCGGTGCTGTACTGCTCGACCAGGCGGCCTTCCGGCGCGATCACCAGGGTGGTGCCTTCCTGCAGCAGGGCGGTCGATGAAGCACCCTTGCCCACGGCAACCATCAAGCCGATCAGGATCAGGAACAACAGGCCGAAGAACAGCAGGTTGAGGATCAGCCGGCGGGTGAAGTTCATGACATCCCACAGGCCAATGAAGAAGCTGGCAATGGGATTGCGGCGTGGCAAGGGGGGGGGATTCATGGACGCTCCGGTGGGGGCTGGTTGCAAGTCAGGATACGCATAACCGGACGCCGCCGGCATAGCCTTTAAGTCAGGGGGAAGCCTGGGCGATAAGCCGGCTGCTGCTGACCCGCAGCCGCCAACCCAACAGTACGGCGGCCACGGTCAAACCAATGATCAGGCCGATCCACATGCCCTGCGGCCCCCAGCCCAGACCCAGTCCAAGCCCGGCGCCGACCGGCATGCCCACGCCCCAGTAAGCGAACATGGCGATGAACATCGGCACGCGGGTGTCCTTGAGCCCACGCAGGGCACCGGCGGACAGCACCTGGATACCATCGGGAATCTGGAAGGCCGCCGCATACAACAACAAGGTGGAGGCCAAAGCGGCCACCGCAAGGTCGTTGGTATACAAACCAACCACCGCGTCGTGGCCGAGCAGCAGCGCGGTGATCGACACCAGCTGGGTGACCAGCACGATGCCGTAACCGGCCCAGGTGGCCCGGCGCACGCCCAGCGGATCGTTGCTGCCCACGGCATGGCCGACGCGCACGGTGGTGGCCTCGGCCACGCCCATCGGGATCATGAAGCACAGCTGCGCCACGTTGATCGCAATCTGGTGGGCACTGGCCTCGGTCGCACCAATACGGCCGATCAGCAGCGCGGTGATGATGAACAAGCCCCCCTCCATCAGCACGGTGATGCCGATCGGCAGGCCGGTCCGCAGCAAGTCCCAGATCGCACGCCAGCGCGGCAATTCGAAGTGGGTGAACAGCTCAAGGTGGGCAAAGCGCTTGGTGGTCCACAAATAGGTGGCGAAGGCCATGGCCTGCACCCACATGGTCACCGAGGAAGCGATGCCCAGGCCTTCAGCACCCATCTCCGGGAAGCCGAACTTGCCGTTGCACAGCGCATAGCCCAATGGCCCGAGTACCAGCAGGCCGCCAAAACCAATCAGCATGGTCGGCAGCGTCCAGTGCATGCCTTCACTGAGGTAGCGCATGCAGAAATACAACGTCAATGCAGGCACACCCCAGCGGATGGCATGCAGGAAGTCGGTGGCGCCGGGCACGATTTCCGGGGCGATGCCAAACGCGGGCAGGAATGCCGGCACCACGCTCAGGAACAGGAACATCAGCGCGCTCAAGCCCACGCCCAGCCAGAGCGCCTGGCGGAACAAGGGGCCGATTTCACGCTCACGGCCAGCGCCGTGCAGCTGTGACACCGAGGCGGTGAGCGAGATCAAGGTGCCGATCGGCACCAGCATCGGCAGCCACAGCAAGGCCGTACCAATGCTGACCGCAGCAAAGGTGTCGGTGCCGTGGTGGCCGGCGATGGTGTTGTCGACAAAGGCAATCAGACCGGTGGAAACGTGGCCCAGCACCAAAGGCAGGGCGAGCAGTCCGGTCGTCCGCACTTCCTGCAGGAAGCGCGGCGTAGCGGGAGACATAGACATAAAACCAGGGAACGCAGACTACGGCCGGCGCAGGACGCGCGCAGATGCCGGGTTGCGGAGTGTGCCCATTCTACCGTGGCGCCGGGCTTACAGCCCCGCACCGCGGATGAACGGCCTGTCCGCTGCGTCAGCGCCCTACCTTCTCGCGCAGCCAGGCATCGCGTTGCGCCGGCGCCAGGGCCAGCAGCTGGGTGCGCAGTTCTTCGCGCTGTTGCGGCGGCGTACGCTGCGAAATCAGGCTCAGCTGCTCCAGCTGGGCGGCGTCGAGCTGGCGCAGCAAGGCCATCACCGGCTCCCGCTGCGCGGCCGGCAGATAGCCAAACAAGGGTTGCAGGCGCGGATACAACACGCCCAGCTGTGGGCCCAGCAACCAGCCATCGCGGTGCATCTGATCGATATCCAGGTAGCGGGCCCGCAATGCCTGCTGCTCTGCGACCGGCAGCGCGGCCACCGCCGCCGCTGCATGGCGGATGCGCTGGCGCTCGCCTTCCGGCAAGGCCTGCCAGGCCGCATAACGGCTGCGCAGCTCGCGCTTCTGTTCCGGGCTCAGCGCGGCCCAGGTGTTCTGTATGCCGGCCACGCTGCCACTGCGCGCGGGCGCCGGCATTGCCGGCACGGCGCTGGGCACGGCGGCCTGCACGGGCAGCGCCAGCGGCAGGCAGACCAGCAGACAGGCCAGTCCGAACTTACTCATCGGCATCGCTGGTCTCCAAGGCAGCACCGGCCGGTTCCGGGCGGCTTGGCTGCGGCTGTGATTCATCCACCGGGATCGGGCCGCCGGCGGCATACCAGGCATACAGATCAGCGTCGCGCGCGATATCCAGCTCGGCATCGGCCAGCATCACCGCATCGCTGGCGGCATGGGGGTCTTCGCCCGGGCCGGCCGGAGTGCTGTCGTCGGGCAGGGTTTCAACCTGCACCGGGCCGTTGTCGGACAAGCCATTGCCGGCATTGGGATCGGCCGCCACCGCGGTATGCGAGCGCCACCACCACAGCGCCACCACCGCCAGCAACAACAGGGGCAGGCACAGCAGCAACCAGGTGCGCAGCGTCCAGGCCTGCGCGGGCTTGCGGCGTGGTGCCGGCTTGCGCCGCCGTTCTTCTTCCACCCGCTGGCTGGGCGCCGCGGCGGGCGACGCCGACGGCAGCGCGCCGGTGATGACCGACTCACGCAGTTGTTCGAGCTGCTGCAGGCGCGGGGGCGACAGGTCGCGGATCCGGGTCTGCACATGTTCGGCCAGCGCACGCCAGCTGGCAGCGTCCGGCCGCCCGTCGGCATCCAACGGACAGGCGCCGCCCAAGGCCTGCCGGTAAGCAGCGGCATCCACGCCCAGCACGGCAGCAGCCGGCGCTTCATCCAGCCCGGCGCCGATACGCAGCAACAGCGCCAGGCGCTCGCCGGCGGCCAGGCTGCCGAGATGGGCCAAAGCCGGCTCCCAGTGCCCGGGGCTGGCCGGCTTCAACAACAACGGGGTGCTGCACAGCAGCCCCCAGAAGCGGGCCGGCCATTCCACCATCAATAGTTGTGCGGCCGGAGCGGCGAAGGCGCGCATGGCCACGGCCACCGCGCGCTCACCGACCACGGCATCACCGGCCTGCAATTCAGCAACAACCAGGGCACGGCGTTCCACCCCGCGCAGGAAGGCGGACAGAGCGTTGGCTGCGGCCGGCGAAAGAGGGGCTGGTGCAGCCATCATGTGAACTCCGTCATGCCGTGATGATACCGAGCGCACACCGCGCTGCCGACGCCCCACGCCACCATCCGGCCTGTTTTGCAAGCGCCTGCAACAACTTGTGCACAGCGTCAATACGCTGCGGAGAGCACGCCGCGCATACCGCTCCGAGACTGTGTTTCGTTTTTGTTTCACGGATAAGTTGTTGATTTTAATAACTTATACATTGTGGCTATTTTTTGACCAAGTTGACCCAGAGGCCCGAACCATCGCCTTGAGCGCGTGGAGCACATTGATCACCCACAGAGTTATCCACAGGAAATGTGGATAACAATAAATCCCCAAGCGCAGCCAGCGTTTACGCCTCATTTATGCAGGACTTCACTGGATCACGATGCCGGTGAATGGCGGGGGCCAAACCGCCCGCTGCCGCTAAACTGGGCCCATGTCCGCCTGCCCCACTCTCCGCATCGCCTTGCCGGTGCCGCTACCCCAAGTGTTCGATTACCTGCCCCCTGCCGGCAGCCCCGCGCCCCGGCAGGAGGATGTCGGGCGCCGGCTGCGGGTGCCGTTCGGGCCGCGCGAGCTGGTCGGGGTGGTGGAATCGATAGGCCTGAGCGAGGACCCGGCCAACCTGCGCCCGGCCCTGCAGTGGCTCGACGACAGCGCCGTGCTGCACGGCGAGCTCAACACCAGTCTGCGCTGGCTGGCGCGCTATACCCACGCCCCGCTCGGTGAAGTGATCGCCACCGCGCTGCCGGCCCCCTTGCGACGCGGCGACGCCCTGCCCGATACCCACGGCTGGGCCTGGCAACTGACCGAGGCCGGCCGTAGCGGCTACGCGCGCCTGCGCAGCGGCACCCGCCCGCAGCGGATGGCCACCCTGCTGCTCGACGGCGCGGTCAATGAAGACCTGCTCGACGAGCAGTTGGACGATTGGCGCAGCGCCGCCCGCGCGCTGCTCAAGCGCGAGCATGTACAGCGCATCGAGGTGCCGGCGGTGATCCCGCAGCCGCGCATCGTGCCGGGCCCACAGCCCAACCCGCAGCAGCAACAGGCCATCGATGCGCTGCAGGCCGCCGACGGCTTCCAGCCGTTCCTGCTCGATGGCGTCACCGGCAGCGGCAAGACCGAGGTCTACCTGCAGGCGATCTGCCATTGCCTGCAACAGGGCAAGCAGGCGCTGGTGCTGGTGCCGGAAATCGGCCTCACACCGCAGACCCTGCATCGCTTCCGCAGCCGCCTGGGCATTCCGGTGCATGCCCTGCATTCGGGTTTGAACGACAACGAACGTGCCCGCGTCTGGGCAGCGGCATCGCGCGGCGAGGCGCGGGTGATCGTCGGTACCCGCTCGGCGATTTTCACGCCGTTGCCGCAGGCCGGCTTGATCGTTATCGATGAGGAACACGATGGCAGCTACAAGCAGCAGGACGGCATCCGCTACCACGCGCGTGACTTCGCACTGGTGCGCGGCAAGGCGCTGAACGTGCCGGTGGTACTGGGCAGCGCCACCCCATCGTTGGAGTCGCTGCACAATGCACGCAGCGGCCGCTACACGCACCTGCGCCTGCAGCAGCGCGCAGGCGATGCCAAGCCACCAGGCGTGCGCGTGTTCGACGTGCGCAAGCGTCCGCTGCAGGATGGCCTGTCACCGGAAGTGTTGGTCGGTATCGAGCAGCATCTGAAGGCGGGCAGCCAGGTATTGGTGTTCAAGAACCGGCGCGGTTATGCACCGGTTCTGCTCTGCCATGACTGCGGCTGGACCGCGCCCTGCAAACGCTGCAGCACGCCCCTGCATAAAACCCCGATGACGGTGCATGGCGGTGGCCGCCGCCTGCAATGCCATCACTGCGGCGCGCGCCAACCGGTACCGCTGGCCTGCCCGGACTGCGCCAGCCTTGCGCTGCAACCGCAGGGCATCGGCACGGAGCGGCTGGAAGAGCGCCTGCTGCAGTTGTTTCCGGATTACCCGGTGCTGCGCATCGACCGCAGCACCACCAGCCGCCGTGATGCGCTGGAGCAGACCCTGGCGACGCTGGGCGAGCAACCGGGCATCCTGGTCGGCACGCAGATCCTGGCCAAGGGCCACGACCTGCCGAAGCTGACCCTGGTGGTCGTGGTCGGCATTGACGAAGGCCTGTTCTCAGCCGACTTCCGCGCCAGCGAAAAACTGGCACAGCAGTTGATCCAGGTCGCCGGCCGCGCCGGTCGCGCCGAGCGCCCCGGCGAAGTCTGGCTGCAGACCCATCACCCGGACAACGCGCTGCTGCACACCCTGGTCAACGGCGGCTACCACGCCTTTGCCGATGCCGAACTGCTGCAACGTGAGGCGGCGGGTTTCCCGCCCTTCGCGCATATGGCCTTGCTGCGTGCCGAAGCCAAACAGGTGGAACAGGCCAACGAGTTCCTGGCCGCACTCAAGCAGCTGATCCCGCAACAGAGTGATGTCGAACGCTTTGGCCCGATGCCGGCACCGATGCCACGCCGCGCGGGTTTCCAACGCACGCAGCTGTTGCTGTCGGCCGAGCAACGCCGGCCGCTGCATGCGGCATTGGACAGCGTGATGGCGCAGGCTTATGGCTTGCCGCAGGCGCGGCGGGTGCGCTGGTCCCTGGATGTCGACCCGATGGATCTGTACTGAGAAAGGATCTGCTTTTGTGGGAGCGGCATCAGCCGCGAAGCTGGAAAAGCCTGAAGGACCGGAGCTCACCCCTCCCCAACCCTCCCCTCCGCCTTCGGCGCAAGGGAGGGGGCAACAGCCACGCTCATCTGTAGAAATCGGCGATCTGCGCGGTGAACTGCTGCGGGTTGGCACCGACCAGGTTGGTCAACACCACAACCGCCAAGCCTTCTTCCGGGTACACCACAAACGCCGAACGTGCACCACCGAAGCTGCTGATCTGGCGCCGTCCCTGCAACGTGGACACCGGCCAACCCGCCGCCCAGTCACCTTCGCTGCCATCATTCAAACGCTCCGGCGTCCACATGCGCGCAAGGCTGTCGGCACGCAGTACACGATGCTGCAACAAGGCTGCCAACCACAGCGCCAATTCGTCAGCGGTGATCTGAATGCCACCACCTGCCCACAAGCCATGTGGCATGTCATAGAACCAGTGCGACAGCCGCGCCGGCGCGTTGGCCGCATCACTGCTGCGCGGGAAGAAGCTGTACATCGTCGCCGCATTCGGCACCAGGTCGTAGCTGTCACCGAAGCGTGCGTGGCGCATGCCCAGTGGCTTGAACTGGCGTGCGGCCAGATAGTCTTCGTAGCTGCCACCGCTGCACTGGGCGATGATCCTGGCAAGCAGCGCATAGTTGGTCTGGTTGTAAACGAACTGCGCCCCCGGCGCCGCCTGCATCGGCAGCTGCTCCACCCGTTGCCAGGCCTGTGCTTCCGAGCCGCCCCCGACCAGGCCGTTGCCATCAACGATGTCCGGCAAGCCCGAGGTATGGGCCAACAACTGGCGCACGCGGATACCCTGCCATGCGCTCGGCAGTTGCTGCAGGTAAGTGGAAATCGGCGCATCAAGATCCACCTGCCCGGCCTCGACCAGCTGCATCATCGCCACACCGGTAAACGCCTTGGTCGCCGAATTGATCGGAAACAAGGTGCTGCGTGTAGCTGCGATCTGGTTCTCGACATTGGCCAGCCCGGACACCTCGGAGAACACCACGCGGCCGTCCTTGACCACGGCAACCTGCATGGCGGGAATACCCCGCTCCTTCATCGTCGTCGCCATGAAGCGGCGTGCCGCCTGGTTGGCATCATCAAGCGTGCCCGCACGCGCGGGCGCGCAGAGCACAACAAGAAAGTACAGCAGACATAGCAGGTATCGAGGGGCTGGCACTGGCATGTTCTGCTCCGGTCCAAGGCTGGGTCACAGCGTAGGCACGGTATGCACCCACTCCAGACTTGGATGCAGGAAGCCTTGAAAAGGTTTAAACAGCTGACCGCACTCAGCGCGCCAGCGCCAGCATTGCCTGCTGTGCACGCACGATGGTCAGCAACACCTCGCTGCCAACGGACATTTCAAGCTGGTGGCGGAACGCTGGATCGTAGCGGATCCAGGGCCTGTTGCAGGATGTGGCGGCGCGCTGCGTTACGGTCCGCAAGGTCGGCACCCGATGTGCCGGCAACGGATCAAACGCTTCGCTGCGTTGAGCGATCTGCACCGCCCTGCCGTCCATCAACCCGGCCCAACATCAAAGATCGAGGCCGAAGCCAACACCGGCCGACTTTTCGCCGCCACCAAACGCGCCGCCCAGCGAGAACGAACCACGTGTGCCCAGGCGCACGCCATAGCCCACCGACAAGGCCTGCTCCCCGCCTTGGAAACCCGCACCCACCGCTACCCGCCCACGCGCACTCTGCCCGCCTGCGGCATTCATCGCCATGTTGGTCATCGCCGAGGTCATCGCGCCCATCCGGTCAATGCGTCGGTCCTGATCCTGCAACCGCCGGTTCACCCCTTCGCCGAAGCGGCTGAAGTCATCACTGAAGGCGGCAACCGCCGCATCGGTATACGCACGTGCACTGCCCAGCGATTGCGCGGCTGCGGTATCGGTGTACTGATTTGCCGATGCCAGGGTTGCGCTGTCACCGGCGCTCACCTCGGCACGCACCGCCGCCACCCGCGTATCGGTATAGCCCGATGCCGCCGCCATCGTCGCTGTATCACCTGCATCGGCATGGGCCTGCGCCGCTTGCAGGGCAACCGCCTGGCCACCGGCCAACTGCTGATCGGTGTACTGCATGGCAGACACCAGGGTGGCTGCATCGCCGCTCGCCACCAGCGCATTGAGGCTGCTGCTCTGCGCGGACAAGGCGCCATCCAACGCCCCCAGTGCGCCGCCTATCTGCTGGTAGCTGGTACCTTGGATGAGGTAGCTGGGAGCACTTAAAATTCCACCGTTGTAAGCGGCACCGCCGCCAAGCACGCCAGAGAACGCTGCCAGCTGCGCGACATTGACGGCGTCGTTGGCATTGATGCCGGCTGCCACATTGCTTAGGCGCCGTTTCAAGCTGGCCGACCCCACCGAAACCACGTTCGCGGCACCCTCATCGCTGCTGCCTGCACCCAAGGCCACCGAACCACCGCCGCTGGCCTTCGCATTCCTGCCGATGGCGACATTGTTGTCCGTACCCGCGGCGCCCGCGGGAGCTCCGAAACCACAGCACATGTCCTTGCCGTCACCGCCGTTTCCGGCCTGGCTGCCATTGCCCAACGCGATGTTGTAGTTGCCGCCTGCGCCACCATTGCCACCCGTGCCACCCGCGCTGCCCTGACCCGCCTTGCCGCCGTTACCCGCACTGCTGCTGGTACCGAATGCCAAGTTGTACGCCCCCCCATTGCCACCGATCCCGCCGGTTCCCCCGGCGGTGCCATTTGAGCCCTGCCCGCCCAAGCCGGCTGAACTGCCCTGCCCGAAAGCGGTATTGCCGGTGGCATTGCCCACCCCACCAGCGGAGGTGCTCCAGCCAAGCATGTTTGGGCCTGCGGGGCCGTCACTACCCACCCGGCTGCCATCCTGACAGGCGATGGCACCGGTGCTCGTGTCCTGTGTGCAGGGAGCTGTGGGTGAGGTTCCGCCAACCACTTCAGCGGCATGCACCGGCAACCATGGCAACAAGGCAAGCAGGGCGGCCGCCAACGGCATGGCGGTGGTTACAAGGTGACGGCTCATGAACGGATCCCCCGAATCAGCAAGGGGGAAAGCTAACGCCTGAGCTTGCTCTGCCGCATCCACGAAATCAGGTAACGCCGGTGTTGCCGGACTGCGGCCAGGTTGATCACAGCACGGACAACAGCAAGGCCAGGCGGGTGCCGGCGCCATTGGCAGCGGGCAACACCTGCAGCTCGCCGCCGAGCCTGCGCGCGCGCAGGCGCATGCTGGCCAGCCCCGCCCCCGCACGTGCCGCGGTTCGCTCATCCGTGCTTTGCATCAGGCCGACGCCATCGTCGTCGATATGCACTTGCAGCTGATCGCCCTGCCGGCGCAGGTAGACATCCACGCGCTTTGCGCGGCTGTGCTTGAACACATTGGTCAGGCCTTCCTGCAACAGCCGCAGCAGGTCCAGGCTGCGCGTCGCGCCGAGTTCCACGCCTTGAATATCATGCAGATGCCAATGCGCCTGGATGTCAGCCGCCTCCAGCAAGCTGCTGGCGCGGTGCCGCAGCGGTATCAGCAGCTCGGCCAGATCGGCTTGTTCGCGCGCGGTACTGTCGATCACCAGCCGCAGGTCGTCGCGCATCTCGCGCAGCACCCCGATCACCTGTTGTCGCGGCATGTCTTCCGGTGCCTGCTCCAGGCGTGCGATGGCACCCACCAGCGTGCCGCCAAACCCGTCGTGCAGAT
This sequence comes from Stenotrophomonas terrae, assembly GCF_001431465.1. Classification (GTDB taxonomy): domain Bacteria; phylum Pseudomonadota; class Gammaproteobacteria; order Xanthomonadales; family Xanthomonadaceae; genus Stenotrophomonas; species Stenotrophomonas terrae. The sequence continues at coordinate 93,138 of NZ_LDJJ01000051.1, forward strand.
CGCGCACCAGCTGCAGGCGTTCACCGGCGCGGCTGTGCGACAAGGCCAACGCATGTTGCTGCTGCAAGGTGTCCGCCAGCTGGGTGGTGGCCTGCTGCACTTCATGCCGCAGCTCGGCGTTGAAACCCTCCACCCGCTGCATGGTATTGGCAAAGCGATAGGCAAGTACGAAGCCCATGCCCAGCAACATCAGCGGCGAGGTGAACGAACCCAGATAGCTGACACCGCCGTACCAGCCCATATAGACGCCGAGATCATGCAGCGACACCGCGATCGGCAGGATGATGCACAGCGCCAGCACCTGGTAGTCACGCCGGCCACTGCGCAGCGCATAGGCCATGAAGGTGAATGACACCACGTAGAGAAAGGCAATGGTCGGCACCAGGTAGATGTTGCGGTTCGGCCCCATCCAGTGCGGCCACAGCAACGCGCCCACCATCATCAGCATGGCGATGCCCAGCAATACCCGCTCCAGGCGCGGCCACCGCCGCTCGCAGAAACGCAGCAGAAATATCGTATGCGCAACAGCGCCTGCCACATAGCACGCGCCGATGAAGGCCTGCCAGCCATCGGTGGTGGAGAACGGCCACGGGCTGCTGGCGAAGAAATTGCTGTCATACAGCCGCCCGAATACCGCGCTCAGCGCATACCAGCCATACAGCGATTCCTTGCGCCGCAGCAGCCAGAACATGCCGATGACGGCCGCCAGTACCAAGCCAATCGCACTGTCCAGAACCTGCAGGTCATGGCGGACGAACACTTCCTGGCGATAGCGCGCCTGCAGCGTCTGCGGATCGCCTACGTCCACCACGCCGAGCGAAGGCTGGTAAGCCGCCAGCCCCGACACCCGAACCAGCAACTCATTTTCCCCCTGCCGGAGCAGCGGGGACTGCAGCAGGAAATAGCGCGGCACATGCCAGCTGCGGGATAGTGGTTCGACCAGCGATGCATCGCGGTCGATCAAGCTGCCATTGAGGTAAACCGAGGCTGCCATGCAGGTGTAGTCCAGCAGCAGGCCGGTCGGTTGATTGGCATCGCCTTGCTGCCAGCGCAGCCGGTACCAGACCACGCCATCGTGGTCCGGCCAACGGGTCTGCCATTGGTCGGCCAGTGGCACCTGCACCCAGCCCTGCGACGGTGCCGCTGACGAGTGCCAGTCCGCACGCACCGCCTCAGCCTGGCTGATGCGCAGCACATCCGGCGTCTGCGCCTGGGCCGGCACCATGCACGCCCACACAAGCAACAGCAGCAGCCAGCGGATCAAGGCAGCAATCCCATCGCCCGTGCTTCGTATACCGCCGCGGTCCGCGAACCCACCGCCAGCTTGCGGTAGATGTTGCGGGTATGCGCTTCGATGGTGAGCCGTGACAGTCCGAGCAGTTCGGCGATTTCACGGTTGCCGTAGCCCTGCGCGACATGCCCAAGAATGCCGAGCTCACGCTCAGACAGGTGCACATTGGCCGCTGGTGGCGCGGCAACTGGCAGCTGCGTCGCGGGCAGCAGCGCAAGAATGCGCCGTGCGATCATCGGATCAATGGGTGCGCCGCCGCGTTGCAGGCTACGCAGGGCGACAGTCAGCTCGATATCGTCGCGGTCCTTGAGCAGGTAGCCCACGGCGCCGGCACGCAGTGCGGCGAAAATGGCTTCTTCTTCGGCGAATGCCGACACGATCACCGCCTGCAACTGCGGCATGTGCTGCTGCATCCAGCCGATCAGATCGATGCCGGTGCCATCGGGCAATTGCATGTCGACCAGGGCGAGATCGAAATGCCTGGCCTGCAGCAAGGTGCGGGCTTCAACGATATCTGCGGCGGTGTTGATCTGCGGTGCGCGATCTGCCGGCAGTTCTGCTACGAGCCGTGCCAGCCTCGCCAGCGAAGCTGCATCGTCGTCGATGATCAGGATGGAAGACAGCTCCATCGGCCCCCGCCTTGGTCCCTGTTGTGGCGGAGTTTAGCGCGCTCTTACGGGGGGCTTGTTAGGGGGTGGTATTGGTG
>NZ_LDJJ01000052.1 GCF_001431465.1 Stenotrophomonas terrae
GTTGGGGCGAGGGCAGGGCGAAGGTCTGAGGGTGAACTGAGGCAATTGCTTCCGAAGCCCGAAAGCCTCCCCCCCATCCGCTCTCCGGGCACCTTCCCCCGCAAGCGGGAGAAGGGAATAGCCGAAGCCACAGCGAAGGCCACAGCCACAGCCAAAGCCAAAGCCACAGCCAAAGCCAAAGCCACAGCCACAGCCACAGCCACAGCCACAGCCAAAGCCAAAGCCAAAGCCAAAGCCAAAGCCAAAGCCAAAGCCAAAGCCAAAGCCAAAGCCAAAGCCAAAGCCAAAGCACCCCTCCCCAACCCTCCCCTGCTGCGCAAGGGAGGGGGCAGTGCACGACGGCCGCCGCAGCGGTAGCAATGAACGCTCATCAGCAATGAAGCGCCATCCCTTCTCCCGCTTGCGGGGGAAGGTGCCCGAAGGGCGGATGGGGGCGCTTGTGATCTTGCTTTGGCTTTAGCTTTCAAGCCCAAACCCCAAACCGTTCCCCCGGCCTTCGACCAAAAGAGCGGAAGCAGAGCGAGCCACCACGCACATGAAAGTGCACAGCGCAAAGCGCGCACTGCACTTGCTACCCTTGAACCCACCAAGAACACGCGCAACGGAGATCAGCATGCATTACGTCGAAATCATCACCGCCCTGGTGGTGCTGCAATACCTGTTCTTCATCTACCAGGTCGGTCGTGCGCGCGGCCGCTACGGCGTCAAGGCGCCGGCTGTCACCGGTCATGAAGGCTTCGAGCGCATGTACCGGGTACAGATGAACACCCTGGAGCTGATGGTTGCCCTGGTGCCGTCGCTGCTCATCGCTGCCCGCTTCTGGCCGGCCGAATGGGTGGCGGCAATCGGTGCGGTCTACCTGATTGGCCGTTTCATCTACTGGCGCGCCTATTTTGGCAATCCGTCCAGCCGTGGCCTGGGCTTCGGCCTATCGATGTTGCCGGTTCTGGTCCTGCTGCTGATGGCCCTGGCCGGCGCGATCCTGCGCTGAGCAACCGCCCACCGATTTGTGGGAGCGGCGTAAGCCGCGAAGCCGGAAAAAAACGCCGGATAGCCCTGCAATTGCAGCAGCATCTGGCGGCTCTGTTTGTACCGGCTTCACGGCTAACGCCGTTCCCACAAAAACAAAAAAGACCAAGGGAGCCCTGCGGCTCCCTTGGCTGTCATGCAACTCAGAAATCCAGGCTGAGCTTGGCGTAGGTGTAGCGGCCGGGCAGGTCATAGGTGCCCGGGTCATAGCCGTTGAGCGTGCAGCTCAGGCAGATCGGCGGGTTCTTGTCGAAGACGTTGTTGACGCCCACGGCGAGCTTGACGCCCTTCATCCATGCATCGGTGCGCCAGCTGATCTGTGCATCGTGGTAGGTGGTGGCGCCAAGCCAATGCTGGTCGGCGGCACTGTCGGTGCAGATCGCAAAGCCATTGGCACCGGCGCAGCTTTCGCGCAGGCGGTCGATGTAACGCATGGTCCAGTTCACGTTCCAGTTCTGGTAATCCCAGTTGGTGGTGAAGGTCGAGCTCCATTCCGGGATGGCGCTGTCGCTGACTTCGATGCCCGGGCCCTTCGGTTCGGCCTGGCCGGATTCATTGATCAGCTCGTAGCGGGTGACCCAGGTCGCCTTCCAGTCGAAGCCGAGCTGACCCCAGCCGGTTTCCGGCAGCAGCCAATGCGCGTTGAAATCCCAGCCGCTGGTGTTGATGGTGCCCAGGTTGGCCAGGATGTCCTCGAAGCGGATGATCTGGCCGCGGTCGTTGCGGGTATAGCTGGCGCAGGCAAAGGCATCGCGGCTGTCGATGCAGCGGTCCATGATCGACTGTGCATCCGGTGCCTGGATCGCCTTGTCGATGGTGTGGCGGTAGAAGGTCACACCCAGGTCCAGCTTGCTGGCCCAGCTGCTGTCCTCAGCCCAGCTCGGGCTCCACACCGCACCGGCCATGAACGAGCGGCTTTCTTCCGGTTCCAGTTCGCGGTTGCCGGCGGTCACCACCGAGATCTGCGGGTTGGCCTGCTCGTAGCCTGGCGGTACACCGTCGGCGACGCACTTGGGCGTGGTCGAGGCGGCGTTGTTGCAGGGGTCGACGATGGTGGCGTCGAAGCGGCTCAGCGTGCCGTACAGCTCACCGATCGATGGTGCACGGAAGCCCTGCGCGAACGACATGCGCAGCAGCAGTTCATCGGCCGGTTGCCAGCGCAGGCCGATCTTGCCGGTGCCGGTGCCGCCGAAGGTGGAGTAGTCCGAGTAGCGGCCGGCAATGCTCAGGTCCAGGCTCTTGCCCCAGAAGCCTTCGCGCGCCAGCGGCACGTCGAATTCCACATAGCCTTCCTTCACCGAGTAGCTGCCGATGGTCACGCCCGAGGGCACGCCGTTGTACTCGCCGGCGATGGTGATCGGGTCGGGGTGGTACTCGCCTTTGTAGCGTCGCCATTCGGCACCGGCGGCGAAGGACAGCGGCCCGGCCCAGATGTCGAACAGCTCGCCGGTGATGTTGGCCGAGCCCAGTGACAAGGTGTTCTTGCTGCGGTCGCGCACGATCGGCGAGATCCACCCCAGCATTTCCTTGGTGATGGTGCCGGGCCCACCGAAGATGTCCAGCGGCACGCAGCCGGCAATCGCGGCGCAGGCGGCCGGGTCACCCAGTGCCTGGTTGATGTGCTTGACGTTGTAGCTGCCGGTATTGGTCTGGGTGGCCTTGCTCTCGCTGGACATCACATTGACGTCCCAGTTCCAGGTGCGCTGGTTGACCTCGAACACGCCATCCAGCCCGCCGGCCGCGTACCAGGTTTTCACGTCCTGCTCGTAGCGGCGCGGGCCGCCTTCGACCGGTCGCCGGCCAAGCAGGAACAGGTTTGGGTTGGCGCCCATCGTGGTCAGGTCAAAGCCAAACGGGTTGTAAGGGTTGTTGGCCGAGATAACCAACTTGGTTTCGGCCCACTCGTTGTAGACACCGGCGTCGGTACCGAGGAAGAACGGTTCCGGCGCGGCCTGGTTGGCGGACTCGCGCTCGCTGTACAAACCGCGGAACCAACCGCTGACGTTCGGCGAGAACTCAAAGCGCACCTGGCCGAAGACCGATTTGCGTTCGTTCGGGGTCAGCAGCAGGTTGTTGGGCGCGAAGTTGTAGCGGTCCGCAGTGGTGAAGCAGTGATAGTCATCGGTGCGGGTACAGCCGGTCTGGCTGGGATCGAATACCGGTTTGGTAACACCCGTATTGGAAGTGATGTTGTAGGTATTGCCGCTGGGGTCGGCGAACACCAGGCGCCCCTGTGGCGTAGCCGAGCTGCCGTTGGCCAGGCCGGTACCGGGCACCGGCACCGTCGCCCACTCGTACTCCCTGGAGGAGATTTCTTTCTGCTTGAACCACGACGCGCCCACAATCCACTGCGCGCGCTCGCTGCTGCCGCCAAAGCTCAGGTCGATGCTGCTGGTATCGCCGCCCTTGAGGTTGTAGTCGCCGTACTGCACCTCGACATGGCCGCCTTCGGCACCCTTCTTGGTGATGATGTTGACCACGCCGGCGATGGCGTCGGAGCCATAGATCGAGGACGCGCCGTCTTCCAGCACTTCAATGCGGTCGACGATGGCCAGCGGGATGGTGTTCAAGTCCACCGACGAACCCACGCCCGAGCCGGAGGATTCATTGACCCAGCGGATGCCGTCCACCAGTACCAGTACGCGCTTGGGGCCGAGATGGCGCAGGTCGACCGTCGCCGCACCGGCACCGACACCGCCGCCATCGGGCGGAAAGCCGAAGTTGCCGCTGGAGTTGAGCTTGGTGCTCAGCGAGGCGCCGCTGGCAGTGAGGTGCTGGACCACGTCGGCGACCGAGCTGTAGCCGGTGCGCTCGATGGCTTCACGGGTGAGCACCTGTACCGGAACCTGGGTTTCCAGTTCGGCTTTCTTGATGCGGGTACCCGTGACTTGAATGCTGTCCAGGGTCTTGGGCGTGCTGTCGGGAGCTTGTTGCGCGAAGGCCGCGCCGGGCAGCAGGCACAGCAGGGATAAGCGGACAGCGCAGCTGAGGCGGCGCGGGCGTAGCGGTAACAACGTCATCGGAATGCTCCTGGTGATTGCCGGACTACGTGCCCGCCACCATGACGGGCGTAGCCGATTTGTAAGCAATTCGTTAGGCGCAGACAAGCGGAGACGTCCCAAGCCGGGCCGTGAGCCGCACAATGGAACCGTTGTTACATCAGTTCATCGTGATGAATAGCCACCATCGACCAGGTGGTAGCTCCCGGTAATGAACGAGGCTTTGTCCGACAACAGGAAGCAGGTCAGTGCCGCGACCTCCTCGGCCGTGCCCAGCCGCCCGGCCGGGTGCAGCGCCACCAGCCCGGCGTAGGCGCGGTCGTCCATGCTCTGCAGCAGGGGCGTGTCGATGAAGCCCGGGCCCACGGCATTGATCCGCAGGCCGCGCGCGGAATATTCCAGCGCCGCACTCTTGGTCATGCCCACCAGCGCATGTTTTGCCGCCACATAGGCCGCCGCGCCGGCCCAGCCGTTGGTGCCCAGGATCGAGGCCATATTGACCACGGTGCCGCCGCCACTGGCGAGGATGGCCGGAATTTCGTACTTCATCGAATAGAACACGCCGTGCAGGTTGACGCCGAGCACGCGGTGCCATTCTTCCAGTGGATAGTCGGCGGTCTGCAGGCTGGCGCCGCTGATGCCGGCATTGTTGACGGCCAGGTGCAGGCCGCCGAAGCGCTCCTTGCAGGCATCAACCATATGCCGCACCGCATCCGGGTCACTCACATCCACCTGCAGCGCCTGCACCCGCTCGCCCAGCGACATGGCCACCGCGGTTGCCGCATTGCCATCGATATCGGCGGCCAGCACCTGCGCACCGCCGGCGGCCAGTTGCCGCACCACCGCCTCACCAATGCCGGACGCGGCACCGGTAACCAAGGCGATGCGCCCGGCAAAATCGTGTTGCATGGCCGTACTCCAGAACTGCGGCACTGCCGCGACCGGTACAGCCTGCGGGTTTGGCGGCGCCGGCGCATTGCGCCAGATCAAGCCGCTGGATCACGCCGGCGTGCTGTGCTGGCCGGGGCGGCTGTGCAGCGGCAGGAAGTCAGCCAAGGCACTGGCCGACATTGGTTTGCCGAAAAAATAGCCCTGTGCGTAGACCACGCCCTTGTTGCGGAAGAACTCCGCCTGCTCGGCGGTTTCAATGCCTTCCACCAGGGTGCGCATGCCCAGGCTGCGCGCCAGCTCGATGATGTGGGTGGCCACCTGGCTGGTCACCGCCTCGGTGCAGGCGGTGGAAGTGAAACTCTTGTCGACCTTGAGGATGTCGAACGGATAAGTGGTCAGATAGGCAAGGCTGGAATAGCCGGTGCCGAAATCATCGATGGCGATGGCGATGCCCAGGGCGCGGATTGCGTTGACCACGTCCTGCGCGCTGTGTTCCTCCAGCAGGCCACGCTCGGTGGCCTCGACCACGAACTGACCATTGCCCACCCCGATACTGCGCTGCATGGCCGCCAGCAGTGCTGGCGTCTGCATCGATTGCAGGTCGCGTGGCGACAGGTTCACGCCCAGGTGGAACTGCGGGTAGCGGCGCAGGAAGCCGCTCAGGTCCTTGACCACCAGCTCCAGTACGCGGCGGGTAACCAGCTGGATCAGGCCCGCATCCTCGGCAAACGGGATGAAGCGGTCCGGCGGCACCACGGTGCCGTCCTCATGCTGCCAGCGCAGCAGCGCCTCGGCACCGATGCAGGTGTTGTCCTGCAGGTCGAACACCGGTTGGTAGAGCAGGAACAGATGACCCTTGTTGAGCGCCCGCAGCAGTTCGGCGCGCGCCGATACCTGGCGCCGGATCAGGATCAGCGCCATGCCCAGCACGGCCAATCCGGCGATGACCCCGATCGGAATGAACCAGTGCGCGAACTGGGACACGCGGGCGTCGATGGTCGACAGCGGGGTGGCCACGATCAGGCCGGTGACGCCGGGTGACAGCACCCGCCGCACCACCATGTAACCGCTCTGCTGGTCGATGAAATGGCCCTTGCCGTCGGCCTTCCCGTCGGCTTCAACCCAGCGTTGTTCCAGCACGCCGTTGCGTGCGGTGTAGCGGCTGTCCTTGACGTTGAACAGGCCCAGTGAAAGATCCGGTCGTGCGAACGGTGCGATCAGCCCGTCCGGGTACAGCAGCAGCGCGTAGCCGTCCTTCTCCACCAACACGTACTGCCGGTCGGCAAGTCCGGGGATGTGCAGTTGGGTGTAAAGGCTTACCCCTTCGGGGGTGCGCAGCGAAGGAGGCCCCAGCACGAGTTGCTGCATCAAGGCGCCGCTGGAGGAGCACAGCACCTTGCCTTCCTGCAGATACAGCGTGCTCTTCACCACCTGCGAACCCAGCCCGAAGCGCTGCAAGCGCAGCCTTCCGGCGTCGCTGCAGGGTTCATCACCGCTACCGCGCATTTCCTCGCGCAGCATGCGCAAGGTGGTGGAGGTACTACGGACCTGGCGTTCCAGATTGCCGGCCACCTCGTCCAGCACCACGTATTTCTCGCGGATGGCCTGTTGGCGGGCCTGGCGGAGTGAGTAGGCGACCGGTACGCAGGCCAGGATGGCGCCCGTGACCAGCAGCAGCACTGCAATTCGACGTGGACTTTTCAACGGTCGCCATCCCGGTTGGCTACTGGTGAGCCCACTATGTGACGTCCGTCAAGAATTACCAGTGGTTGAAATTTAGCTATGTGCAGGTGGGTTTCACGGCGTGCTGAAGGTGTCCCAGGCCATGCGCGTGATCAGTACCACCACCAGCACCACAAAAAGCTTGCGAATCAACGGGGTGCCACCGCGCAGTGCAAGCCGGGTACCGGTCACCGCGCCGAGTACGTTGGCCGCCGCCATCGGTACCGCCAGGGCCAGCAGCACATTGCCGCTGGGCACGAAGAACGACAAGGCCGCCACATTGGTGGCCAGGTTGACCACCTTGGATGCGGCCGAGGCGCGCAGGAAGTCCAGGCCGAAGAAGCGCACGAACAGGAAGATCAGGAAGCTGCCGGTACCCGGCCCGAAGAAGCCATCGTAGAAACCGATCACCCCGCCCATCGCCAGTGCGATCAGCAACTCGCGCCGGCCAACCTCGCGTGGCCGGTGCAACGCGCCGAAATCCTTCTTGGCCAGGGTATAGCCCAGCATCACGATCAACAGGGTCAGCACCAAGGGCCGCACTGCCTCCTTGGACAGCAGGGTCACCGCGGTGGCGCCAAGGAAGGAGAACGCAAACGCCGCGGCAGCTGCCAGCAACACCGGCCGCCAGGGGAAACGCACCGAGCGCGCATAGCGCCAGGCCGAGGCACCGGTGCCGAACACCGAGCTGAATTTGTTGGTACCCAGCAGCGCGGCCGGGGTCTGCTGCGGCAGGGCAGTGAACAGCCCGGGCAACTGGATCAAACCACCGCCACCCACCGCCGCATCCACCAGCCCCGCGATGAAGGCGATGACCAGCAGCCAAGGCAGTTCGGGTGGGATCAACTCCAGCATGGCAACTCCGGCGCAGGGCGCGACAGCATACGCGCCCTGCACAACGACATCGCTTGGAAGCGCAGCGCGGCTGGACGAAAATGCGCGGATGCAGATATCTCCCAGCTCCCCCTGTCCCTGCGGCCGCGAGCAGACCTACGCGGCCTGCTGTGGCCGTTACCACGCCGGCCAGGCCGCGCCCGATGCCGAATCGCTGATGCGTTCGCGCTATAGCGCCTATGTACTGCAGGACGTCGATTACCTGTTGGCCAGCTGGCATCCGGCCACCCGCCCCGCGGAGCTGTCGCTGCAGGACGCCCCCGGCCAGCGCACGCAATGGCTGGGCCTGAGCGTGAAGCGGCATGTCCCCACCGGCGAAGACACGGCCGACGTCGAATTCACTGCCCGCTACCGCGTAGGCGGTGGCAGCGCGGTAAAGATGACCGAACACAGCCGCTTCCAGCGCATCGACGGCCGCTGGTATTACCTGGACGCCGCCGGCTGAAGCGCCACCGCGCACCGCGCGATGGGCATGCAGCAAGGCAGCGCCGCATCGGTAGAGCCGAGCCATGCTCGGCTGGAGCTCTACCGGTGAAGCCCTGCCGAGCATGGCTCGGCACTACGCATCTGCCCCTCCCGCGCGTACCGCGCAGGTAGCGCAAGCAGCGGCTGCGACCCATTGGTAGAGCCGAGTCATGCTCGGCTGAGGCCCTGCCGGTGAAGCCCCTGCCGAGCACGGCTCGGCACTACGCTTAGCTCCCTCCCTTTCGCGCAGCGAAGGGGAGGGTTGGGGAGGGGGGCTTTTCGCTTTATGCCCTTCGCACCCCGCAAACACCACCAGCTCCCCGACTCTTATAACCCAACGCAACCCAACACCCGCACCGCTTATCATCAAGCTCCAGCGCAAGGAGCTTATGGATGAACCCGATCAACCTGCTGCGAGCAGGCACCACGATGGCGGCGCTCATGCTGGCCCTCCCTGCCAACGCCGCGATCGCCGACTTCGGCAGCTGTGGCGCCTCATTCAAGGCCGCCGCCGTCGCCCAGGGCATCAACGGCGAACGGGTAGATCAGGTTTTCAGCGGCATCATGCCGGACCTGAGCGTGCTGCCACTGCTGGACGCGCAGCCGGAGTTCACCACCCCCATCTGGGACTACCTGGCCTCGCTGGTCGACAGCCGCCGTATCGCCGATGGCCGCGCGCTGCTCAGCCAGCATCGCGCGCTGCTGGACCAGGTCAGCGCCCAGTACGGCGTTGATCCGGCCACCATCGTCGCGGTTTGGGGTGTGGAGAGCGATTACGGCCGCGTGTTCGGCAAGCGCCCGCTGCTGCAATCACTGGCCACGCTGTCCTGCAACGGTCGCCGCCAACCCTTCTTCAAGGGCGAGCTGCTGGCCCTGCTCAAGCTGATCGACAAGGGCGACCTCAATCCCGACGGCCTGACCGGCTCCTGGGCCGGTGCCTTCGGCCACACCCAGTTCATGCCATCGACCTACGCCCGCATCGCCGTGGATGGCGACGGCGATGGCCGCCGCGATCTGGTTGCCAGCATTCCCGACGCCTTGGCCTCCACCGCCAACTACCTCAAGCAGTCCGGCTGGCGGACAGGCCAGCCCTGGGGCGTGGAAGTACGCATCCCGGCCAATTTCAACGCCGCGCTCGCCGGCCGCGGCAAGCGCAAGCCGCTGGCCGACTGGCGCGCGCTGGGCGTCACCCTGGCCGACGGCAAGCCCTTGCAGGTCTCGGCCATTGCTGACGACAGCAACGCCGCAGTGCTGTTGCCGGCCGGTGCCAAGGGCCCGGCCCTGCTGGTGTTCCGCAACTACGACGCGATCTATTCCTATAACGCCGCCGAGAGCTACGCCCTGGCCATCGCTACCCTGGCCGACCGCCTGCGCGGCGGCAGCGGCCTAAGCGTGGCCTGGCCCACCGACGACCCGGGCATCGGCCGCGACGAGCGCCGCGAACTGCAGACCCTGTTGCTCGCCCGTGGCCACGACATCGGCAGCGCCGACGGCATGGTCGGCAACGCCACCCGCCGCGCGATCCAGGTCGAACAACAGCGGTTGGGCTGGAAGGACGCCGATGGCCGCGCCGGCGCCCGCATCCTGCAGGCGCTGCGCAATGCCCAGCCCGCCCAGCCCACCGCGTTCCGGCTACCGGCCGGCTACCAGCAGCTTGTTCAATCACCGATCGTACGGAGCAATGTTTCAATGAAGGATGTGCAGGGCCTGAGCACAGGCGACTTCAAGGGTTTCACCGCCTGGAAGGTGGAAACCCCGTTCTCAACCGCTGCCATCAGCGTGTTCGGCGGGCAGCTGCTGTCCTTCGTGCCCAATGGCGGCCAGGACGTGATGTGGCTTTCGCCTACGGCCAAGCAAGCATCCACGCCCATCCGTGGCGGTGCACCGGTGTGCTGGCCGTATTTCTCGCGGCAGGGCCAGAGCAATGACGTGCCTGCGCATGGCTTCGTGCGTACCGTTGCTTGGCAGCTGCGCGATGCCCGGCGCGAAACCGATGGCAGTGTGGTGCTGACCCTTGCACCGCCGGTGTTGGACAGCCTGGACCTGCGCCTGCAGATGGTGCTGCGCATCGGCCGCACCCTGGAGCAGGAGCTGATCACCGAGAACACTGGCAGCCGCGTGCAGACCTTCACCCAGGCGCTGCACAACTACTTCAATGTCAGCGACGCCTTGAAGGTGGATGTCACCGGCCTGGACGGGCTCACCTACCTGGACAAGCTCGACAACGGCAACGCCCATGTGCAGAAGGGCGACTGGAACCTGCGCGACCCGCGTGATCCCGGCCGCAGCGACCGTCTCTATACGCAGGCCGGCGGCCACTACGTGTTGCGTGACCCCGGCTTCAAGCGGGCAATCGACATCAGCACCAGCGGCAGCCGCACGGCCGTGGTCTGGAATGCAGGCGAAGCCGGCGCAGCCAAGATGGAGGACATCGGCGCTGCGTGGCGCAACTACGTCTGCGTGGAGGCGGCCAACGCCGGCCCGGATGTGATCGAGCTGGCCCCGGGCGGACGCCACAGCCTCAAGCAGGTGTTCAAGGTGAAACCGTTTTGAGCGGCTTCCGCTTGTGAGTGCAGGGCGCCCGGCCTAGAGTCGGCGCCTTGCGCTGCCATGAAGGTAGCTGTGCCCACTCAAGGAAGAAACGATGCCGAATACCCAGTGGTATTACACCGATGCACAGCATGAGCGGCAGGGGCCGCTTGCCACCCCGCAGCTGCAGCAGCTGATCGCCGAGGGCGGGCTGGCCCCGGCCTCGCTGCTATGGCGGGCCGGCATGGAGCAGTGGCAGCCGCTGCAGAACTTCGCGCAGGAACTGACCCTGCCCGGTGCCAACGACGCGCCCGCTGCTGGCAGCAACCCTTATGCCGCACCGTCCGCGGTTGTTGCCGATCCGGTTGTCGAGCTGGATGACAGGTTGAAGCCCTACGCCGATTTTGTCGGCAACAACTTCGACAAGTACCGGCAGAAGTGGCATCTGGACGGGAAATACCCCAACGCCAAGGACACCTGGCATTGGCCGGCGTTCTTCCTCGGCGTGCTGTGGATGCTCTACCGCAAGATGTATGCGCTCGCGGTGCTGTGGGGCGGTGGAGCAATGTTGCTGGGAACCGCGCTGCGCATCATGGGCATCCCGGATATGGCGGCATGGGGCGTCAATATCGGTATCGCCGTTGCCGCAGGTGGGCTGGGCAATGCGTTTTACCTGAAGCACACGCAGAAGCAGATCCAGCAGCTGACGTCCGCCAATACCGGCGGCGTCAACGCACTGCGGGCGCAGCTGCGCCTGCGCGGCGGTACCAGCGTTGCAGCCGTGGTGACCGGCATCTTCGTGTTGACCCTGCTCAACGTGACGATTGGGTTCCTGATTATCTGATCAGGTGCGTGATCGCAGCAGGCATGCGCGCCTGCTGCTGCCGAGCAGGTGCGCGCTCAATGCACGGCGTGCTCAGCGCGGCGACGGCCGGCGTACTACCAGCAAGGTGACAACGCCGGCCAACAAGCCCCAGAACGCCGAACCAATGCCGGCCATGGTCAGGCCTGAGGCCGTCACCAGGAAGGTCACCAGCGCCGGCTCACGCTCGGCCTCTTCCTTCAAGGCGACCGCCAGGCTGTTGCCGATGGTGCCAAGCAGGGCGATACCGGCCAGTGCCGCGATCAACTCCTTCGGGAAGGCGGCGAACACCGCGGCCACCGTCGCCCCGAACAAGCCAATCACGATGTAGAAAACGCCGGCGCTCACCGCCGCCGTATACCGCCGCGCCGGGTCCTCATGTACCTCCCGGCCCATGCAGATCGCCGCGGTGATTGCCGCCAGATTCAAGGCATAGCCGCCAAATGGCGCCAGCAGCGTGTTGACCACGCCGATCCAGCCGATCACCGGCGAGATCGGCGCGTCATAACCGGAGGCCTTCAACACCGCCACGCCTGGCACGTTCTGCGACGCCATGGTCACGATGAACAAGGGCAGGGCGATGCCGAACAGCGCTGCCCACGACAGCGTCGGTACGGTGAACACCGGCATTGCCATCTGCAGCTGCACCTGTTCCATATGCATCAGGCCCTTGCCACTGGCCATCGCCACGCCCACCAGCAAGGTCGCGATCACCGCATAGCGTGGAAACCAACGCCGGCCCAGCAGATAGGTGGCAAACATCAGCAGCACCAGCAGCGGCTGGGTATTCACCGATACAAACACATCCAGGCCAAAGCGCAGCAGCACCCCGGCCAACATGCCCGCAGCCAGCGACACCGGGATCCGCCGCATGGCTTTTTCGAAGACGCCAGAGAAACCCGCCACGGTGCCCATCACGGCGGCCAGCACAAAGGCGCCGATGGCATCGGACAGCGGCAGCGTACTCGCCCCGACCACCAGCATCGCCGCCCCGGGCGTGGACCACGCCGTCACCACCGGCACCCGATAGCGCAGCGACAGGCCGATACAGGTAACGCCCATGCCGATGCCCAACGCCCACATCCACGACGCAATCTCGGCCTGCCCGGCCCCGACCGCCTGCGCCGCCTGGAACACGATCACCGCCGAGCTGGCAAAGCCCACCAGCACCGTAATGAAGCCGGCAACCACCGCAGGCAACGAGAGATCAGCAAAGAAGGAACGCGGAGCCGGATTGGACATCTATATATAAGCGTGACGGACCAACCCGCATTGTGGCCCAGCGAGCAGCCCCGCGGCTCCCATGCAGCCAGCCGAAGACAAAGCCTTACCACCGTAAGCGGAAGAGGGGCAGCCGAAGCCAGAACCCCTCTCCCGGCAAGCAGTCCCAAATCCTCCCTACATCTCACCGAAGCCAAAACCCCTCTCCCGTCTACGGGAGAGGGGTAGAGGTGAGGGCAGCTCTCCGCATTGCACCGAAGCGTGACAGATCAACAAGCCACAGCACCGAGCAAGCAGCCCCAAACCCTCCACACATCCAGCCGAAGCCAAAGCCCCTCTCCTGATTACGGGAGAGGGGCAGGGGTGAGGGCAGCTTTCGGCATTGCACTGACGCGCAACGGGTCAACAAGCCATAGCACCGAGCAAGCAGCCCAAGCCCTCCATACATCCAGCCGAAGCCAAAGCCCCTCTCCCGCGTGCGGGAGAGGGGTTGGGGTGAGGGCAGCTCTCCGCAAAAAAGCAGGAAAGCATCACCACCAAGGCAAGAACAGCCGCCCAAACAGGAAGAGGCTTTGCCAAGTCTGGCCCCAACCCCTTTTTTGCCGCTCTGCAACAAAAAGTGATTGCGATTTTCACAAAGATGTCTAGAATCCACTTCCTCGCTTCACGGCGCCGATCACACCAGTGAACGGAACCAGGAAACGGCGTCACCAGCCTCGAAACAGGGTGTTGACGGAAACAAAAAGCCTGCCATAATAGGCGGCTCGCTTCGACGAAAAGCCCTCGGGCCAACGCTGAAGCCGCCGAGTCAACCACCCCGAAATGAGGTGTTGACGAAGCAGAAAAGCCACCATATAATGGGCGGCTCGCTACGACGGAAACGTCGCAGCCTACGAAGACGGCGCTGAGGCCGGATTCGAAGTTCTTTGAAAG
>NZ_LDJJ01000053.1 GCF_001431465.1 Stenotrophomonas terrae
GTGCAGGGATCCGGGCAGGTCGCAGGAATCCGGGCAGGTCGCAGGAATCCGGGCAGGTCGCAGGAATCCGGGCAGGTCGCAGGAATCCGGGCAGGTCGCAGGAATCCGGGTGGGTCGCAGGGATCCGAGCCCCTCTCCCGCCTGCGGGAGAGGGGTTGGGGTGAGGGCAGCTCTTCGCAACAAGGCTGAACAGGGCGCATTTGTGCGACTGCCCAGGTCGCATGGATAATGCGGCCCTCGTTGCATGCACCCGGCTCGTTGCCGGATGCGCCCGCTGTTTCACCCGCCCCGGGGCTCGTCTTCGGAGCAGGGCGGGGCGGCGGATGGGGTGTTGATGGCGGCTTTTCGCAATCCGCGTCGGTTTTGCCGAAACAGGGTATTGGGCTGGCGCCTGCGCAAAGGATCGCTGTTTGCGCAAATGCGCCACCCGGATGCCTGGGCTGGAAACAGGCCATCTACGCCAAAACCCCATAAATCCTGCTGTTGGCTGAAGCACCCCATACCTCGGCAGAGGGGTGAGTTGCAATAGGCAAAAAATACTGACAGAATGCACGACCACTCGCGGAAGGCTCGTTTACGAGGTTTCCGCAACCAGCGAAAGGAGGGGCAGGACGCACCTCGTATTCGCCAGACAAGGACAGGTCGCGTGGCTCACTCCGGTTAACCGGGGTGATACCGCGCGTTTGAACATGTCTGGGGCGGCCGGGAAACCGGGCCGCCCTGCTGTTTTGAAAGGATTCGCGCGATGGGCAGTGCTTCGGCGCTAAACGTCGTTTTCATGGGGTTCGGCACACTCAGGGGCCGAACCTGTCGCTCTTTAGACCTATAGGAACACCGTCATGGCGGACCAAAAGATCCGAATTCGGTTGAAGGCGTTTGATCATCGTTTGATCGACCGTTCGGCCAGCGAGATCGTTGAAACGGCAAAGCGGACCGGCGCGCAAGTGCGTGGCCCGATCCCTCTGCCCACCAAGATCGAGCGTTACACCATCCTCGTCTCCCCGCACGTCGACAAAGACGCGCGTGACCAGTACGAGACCCGCACGCACAAGCGCGTGCTCGATATCGTCGACCCCAACGACAAGACCGTGGACGCGCTGATGAAGCTCGAACTGGCTGCCGGCGTCGACGTTCAGATCAAGCTGACCTGAGGACTACGACCATGACGAAGAAATATTCGTTGGGCTTCGTGGGCCGCAAGGCTGGCATGAGCCGCGTTTTCACTGAAGATGGCCAGTCCATCCCAGTGACCCTGATTGAAGCCACCCCGAACCGCATCGCGCAGATCAAGACCGTCGAAACCGACGGCTACAGCGCCGTGCAGGTGACCGTCGGCGCACGTCGCGCTGCACTGGTCAACAAGCCGGAAGCTGGTCACCTCGCCAAGGCGAAGGTTGAAGCCGGCCGTGGCCTGTGGGAATTCCGCGTTGAAGACGCACAGATCGGCGATTTCGCCGTCGGTGGCGAAATCAAGGCAGACATCTTTGAAGTCGGCCAGACGGTAGACGTCCAGGGCGTCACCAAGGGTAAGGGCTTCCAGGGCACCATCAAGCGCTACAACTTCCGTATGGGCGATGCAACCCACGGTAACTCGCTGTCGCATCGCGCGCCGGGTTCCTTGGGCCAGCGCCAGACCCCGGGTCGCGTTTTCCCGGGCAAGAAGATGTCCGGCCACATGGGTTCGGTGCAGCAGAGCACGCAGAATCTGGAAGTGGTCAAGGTCGATGTCGAGCGTGGTCTGATTGCCATCCGCGGCGCCGTGCCTGGCGCAGCCGGTGGTGACGTGATCGTGCGTCCGGCTAGCAAGGCATAAGGAGAGATGACGATGGAACTCGTTATCACGGGTAGCAACAACAAGGTCTCGGTCTCCGACGCCGTGTTCGGTCGCGATTTCAGCGAAGATCTGGTTCACCAGGTCGTCGTTGCCTACCGCAACGCCGCACGTTCGGGCACCAAGGCACAGAAGACGCGTTCTGAAGTGGCTGGTACCACCAAGAAGTCGAAGAAGCAGAAGGGTGGTGGCGCTCGTCACGGTGCCCTGACCGCTCCGATCTTCGTCGGCGGTGGTGTCACCTTCGCGGCCAAGCCGCGTAGCTTCGAACAGAAGGTCAATCGTAAGCAGTATCGCGCCGCCATGTGCGCCATCCTGTCCGAGCTGAACCGCCAGGGCCGCCTGACCATCGTTGAGTCGTTCGATGTCGAAGCGACCAGCACCAAGGCTCTGATCACCAAGCTGGCTGGCCTGGAAGTGGGCAAGCGCCCGCTGATCGTCACCGAAGAAGCCACCGAGCACCTGTACCTGTCGGCTCGCAACATTCCCTACGTGGAAGTGCGTGACGTGCAGGGCCTGGACCCGGTTGCTCTGGTCGGTGCCGACACGGTCGTCATCACCGCTGACGCGGTCAAGAAGGTCGAGGAGTGGCTGGCATGAGCGCCAACGAAAAAATCTTCAGCGTGCTGCGTGCACCGCGAGTCTCTGAAAAGACCGCGCGCCTGCAGGAAATCTCCAACCAATACGTCTTCGAAGTTTCGAACGAAGCCACCAAGGCCGATGTAAAGGCCGCGGTTGAGCAGCTGTTCGACGTCAAGGTCGAGTCGGTCAATGTGCTGAACGTGAAGGGCAAGAACAAGTCC
Organism: Stenotrophomonas terrae; assembly: GCF_001431465.1. Taxonomy (GTDB): domain Bacteria; phylum Pseudomonadota; class Gammaproteobacteria; order Xanthomonadales; family Xanthomonadaceae; genus Stenotrophomonas; species Stenotrophomonas terrae. The sequence continues at coordinate 2,635 of NZ_LDJJ01000053.1, forward strand.
TTCCGTAACCGTGCAGGCCGCCGCGGCGATTGGCGCAAGGCGTATGTGCGTCTCGCCGATGGCCAGTCCATCGATGTAACGGCCAAGGCCTGAGGTACATCCCATGCCATTGATGAAATTCAAACCCACTTCTCCCGGCCGTCGTTCGGCCGTGCGCGTGGTCACTCCTGATCTGCACAAAGGCGCGCCGCATGCTGCGTTGCTGGAGCCGCAGAGCAAGTCCGGCGGTCGTAACCATCACGGCCGCATCACCACCCGTCACGTGGGTGGTGGTCACAAGCAGCACTACCGTCTGATTGACTTCAAGCGCAACAAGGAAGGCATCCCGGCACGCGTGGAACGTATCGAATACGATCCGAACCGCACTGCCCATATCGCCCTGCTGTGCTATGTCGACGGCGAGCGTCGCTACATCATCGCCCCGAAGGGCCTGAAGGCGGGTGACCAGGTCATCTCGGGTGCTCACGCCCCGATCAAGACCGGCAACACCCTGCCGCTGCGCAACATCCCGGTCGGTACCACCGTCCACGGGATCGAGCTGAAGCCGGGCAAGGGCGCTCAGATCGCTCGTGCTGCTGGTGCAGGCGTGCAGCTGGTCGCTCGTGAAGGCATCTACGCCACCCTGCGTCTGCGCTCGGGTGAAATGCGTAAGGTGCCGGTCGAATGCCGCGCCACCATCGGTGAAGTCGGTAACGATGAGCACAACCTGGAAAAGCTGGGCAAAGCTGGTGCCAAGCGCTGGCGCGGCGTCAAGCCGACCGTCCGCGGTGCGGCCATGAACCCGGTGGATCACCCGCACGGTGGTGGTGAAGCCAAGGCCGGCCAGGGTAATCCGCATCCGGTCACCCCGTGGGGTGTCCCGACCAAGGGTTACAAGACGCGCCATAACAAGCGCACTCAGCAGTTCATCGTCCGCGATCGTAGGGGCTAATCGACCATGGCACGTTCACTCAAGAAGGGCCCGTTCGTCGATCACCACCTCGTCAAGAAGGTGGAGGCCGCTGCGGGCAGCAAGAAGCCGATCAAAACCTGGTCGCGCCGTTCCATGATCCTGCCGGAAATGGTAGGGGTCACCATCGCCGTTCATAACGGTAAGAACCACGTTCCGGTGCTCGTCAACGAGAACATGGTCGGCCACAAGCTCGGCGAATTTGCCGTCACCCGGACCTTCAAGGGTCACGGTGGCGACAAGAAGTCGGGCAAGTAAGGAGAGATGACAATGGAAGCGAAAGCAATCCTGCGCTCCGCGCGCATCTCTGCGCAGAAAGCTCGTCTGGTCGCTGACCAGGTGCGCGGTCTGCCGGCCGAGCGTGCGGTCAACCTGCTGAAGTTTTCGGATAAGAAGGCTGCCCACCTGATCAAGAAGGTGGTGGAGTCGGCTATCGCAAATGCCGAAAACAACCAGGGCGCTGACGTCGACGAGCTGAAGGTCCAGACCATCATGGTAGATGAAGGTCCGACCCTGAAGCGTTTCATGGCGCGGGCGAAAGGCCGCGGTACCCGCATCCTCAAGCGCACCAGCCACATCACTGTGGTTGTGGGCGCCGGCAAGTAAGCGGAAAGGATAAAGACCATGGGTCATAAAGTTCATCCGGTTGGTATCCGCCTCGGTATTTCCAAGGACTGGAACTCCAAGTGGTACGCCAACAAGGCCGAGTTTGCTGGTTACCTGGCAGCCGACCTGAAAGTACGTGAGATGCTGCGCAAGAAGCTTGCTCAGGCTGGCATCTCCAAGATCCTCATCGAGCGTCCGGCAAAGACCGCTCGCGTGACGATTCACACCGCCCGTCCGGGCGTGGTGATCGGCAAGCGCGGTGAGGACATCGAAAAGCTGCGTAAGGAAGTGAGCGAAATGATGGGCGTCCCGGCGCACATCAACGTCACCGAAGTGCGCAAGCCGGAGTTGGACGCACAGCTGGTTGCCGAGTCGATCGCGCAGCAGCTGGAGCGCCGCATCATGTTCCGCCGTGCAATGAAGCGCTCGGTCGGCAACGCGATGCGCCTGGGTGCCCTGGGCATCAAGGTCAACGTCGGCGGCCGCTTGAACGGCGCTGAAATCGCTCGTTCGGAGTGGTACCGCGAAGGCCGCGTGCCGTTGCACACCCTGCGTGCGGATATCGACTACGGTTTCGCTGAAGCCAGCACCACCTACGGCATCATCGGCATCAAGGTTTGGATCTACAAGGGTGAAGTCTTTGATTTCTCCCAGGTTGGCCAGGAAAAGCAGGACGACAGCCCGCGCAACGATCGTAATGATCGCGGCGACCGCGGTGACCGTCCGTCGCGCCCGGCTCGTGAAGCGAGGTAACGGCAATGTTGCAACCCAAGCGAACCAAATACCGCAAGATGTTCAAAGGCCGCAATGACGGCCTGAGCTGGAGCGCAAACGCCGTCAGCTTCGGCGAGTACGGTCTGAAGGCTACTGCCCACGGTCAGCTGACTGCGCGTCAGATCGAAGCGGCTCGCCGCTCGATCAGCCGCTACGTCAAGCGCGGCGGCAAGATGTGGATCCGTGTGTTCCCCGACAAGCCGATCACCAAGAAGCCCATCGAAGTCCGAATGGGTGCTGGTAAGGGTGGCGTGGAATACTGGGTCGCTCAGATCCAGCCGGGCCGCATGATTTATGAAGTCGAGGGCGTGACTGAGGAAGTGGCACGCGAGGCGTTCCGCCTGGCCGCTGCCAAGCTCTCGGTGACCACCACTTTCGTAACCCGGACGGTGCGCTGATGGACATCAAACAACTCCGCGAGAAGTCGGCTGACGATCTCAAGGCCCACCTGACCGACCTGCGTAAGGAGCAGTTCTCGCTCCGTATGCAGCAGGTCACCGGCCAGCTGCCGAAGACTCACGAAACCCGTCGGGTGCGCCGCGAGATTGCTCGCGTCAAGCACCTGATCGGCAGCACGAAGTAAGGATGGCTGCTATGAGCGAAAATACTGAAAGCAAGACGCTGCGCACGGTCGAAGGCCGTGTCGTCAGCAACAAGATGGACAAGACGGTCACCGTGTTGGTGGAGCGCCAGGTCAAGCACCCGTTGTACGGCAAGTACATCAAGCGCTCGTCCAAGCTGCACGCACACGACGCCGACAACACCTGCAAAGAAGGTGATGTCGTTCGTGTGACCGAGATTGCTCCGATGTCCAAGACCAAGAACTGGCGCGTGGTGGAAGTCATCACGCGTGCGGCTGAATAAGGAGATCTGACTCATGATTCAGATGCAGAGCTACCTTGACGCTGCGGACAACTCCGGTGCCAAGGAACTGATGTGCATCAAGGTGCTTGGTGGTTCCAAGCGCCGTTATGCCCACATCGGCGACATCATCAAGGTCACCGTGAAGGACGCAATTCCGCGCGGCAAAGTCAAGAAGGGTGAAGTGTATGACGCCGTCGTGGTGCGTACCCGTAAGGGTGTGCGTCGCGCCGATGGCTCGCTGATCCGTTTCGACGGCAACGCTGCGGTCCTGCTCAACAACAAGCAAGAGCCGATCGGCACCCGCATCTTCGGACCGGTGACCCGTGAACTTCGTTCCGAGAAGTTCATGAAGATCGTCTCGCTCGCTCCCGAAGTTCTGTGAGCGCCAGGAGATAATCATGGCTAACCGTATCAAGAAGGGCGACCAGGTCGTCGTCAACACCGGCAAGGACAAGGGCAAGCAGGGCGAAGTCGTCCGCGTCGACGGCGATCGTGTGATCGTCGCCAACGTGAACATCGTCAAGCGCCACACCAAGCCGAACCCGCAGGCAGGTGTTGCCGGCGGCGTGGTCGAGCGTGAAGCGTCGATCCATATCTCCAACGTGAATGTGCTGAACCCGGCTTCGGGCAAGGGCGAGCGCGTTGGCTTCAAGGTGCTGGAGGATGGACGCAAACTGCGTGTGTTCCGCTCCAGCGGTGAGGCGCTCGACGCCTAAGGACTGACCGATGAATTCACGTCTCGAAAAGTTTTACAAGGAAGAAGTGGTGCCGGCGCTGACCAAGCAGTTCGGTTACACCAATCCGATGCAGGTCCCGCGTCTGGTCAAGGTCACCTTGAACATGGGCGTTGGTGAAGCTGCGACCAACAAGAAGGTTCTTGAAAACGCCGTTGGCGACATGACCAAGATCACCGGCCAGAAGCCGGTCATCACCAAGTCGCGCGTCTCGGTGGCTTCGTTCAAGATCCGTGATGGTTGGCCGATCGGCTGCAAGGTCACGCTGCGTCGTGACACCATGTTTGAGTTCCTGGATCGCCTGATCAACATCTCGCTGCCGCGCGTGCGTGACTTCCGCGGCGTGTCGGGTCGTTCGTTCGACGGTCGTGGCAACTTCAACATGGGTGTGAAGGAACAGATCATCTTCCCGGAAATCGATTTCGACGCCGTCGATGCGATCCGCGGTATGGATATCGCCATCACCACCACCGCCAAGACTGACGCGGAAGCGAAGGCGCTGCTCGCAGCGTTCAAGTTCCCGTTCCGTAACTGATTCGTCGAGGATACCGAAATGGCAAAGACCTCAATGGTCAACCGCGACATCAAGCGGAAGAAGCTGGCAGTGAAGTACGCCGACAAGCGTGCAGCTCTGAAGAAGATCGTGTCCTCGGTGGACGCGAGCTACGAAGAGAAGGCTGAAGCCGTGATCAAGTTGTCGAAGCTGCCGCGCGATTCGTCGCCGAGCCGCCATCGCAACCGTTGCGAGCTGTCGGGCCGCCCGCGTGGCGTGTACAGCAAGTTCGGCCTCGGCCGTAACAAGCTGCGCGAAGCCACCATGCGCGGTGACGTGCCGGGCCTGCGCAAGGCAAGCTGGTAAGCAACAACCCGGCCGGGCCGCAAGGCCCGGTCAGGTCGCCGGAAGGGCAACCTGAAGGTAAAGCAAAAAGTCCGACGCAAGTCGGGCTTTTTGTCGTATAATCCCGCTCCTTGCCTGCCCGAAACAGGCGGCAGGTGCGTCAAGGGCCCTGGCCCATCCCAGGAAAACACAAGATTTTCGCGAAAGCGGATATCGGTGCACTCAAAGGTATTTACATGAGCATGACTGATCCCATCGCCGACCTGCTGGTACGCATTCGAAATGCGGCCGCGGTTGGCAAGCAGACGGTGAAAGCCCCGTCGTCCAAGGTCAAGGTGGCTATTGCCCAGGTCCTGAAGGATGAGGGTTACATCACTGACCTGCGCGTCAACAACATCGAAAACAACAAGGCCGAGATCGAAATCGTCCTGAAGTATTTCGAGGGCAAGCCGGTCATCGCGACCCTGAAGCGCTTCTCGCGTTCGGGTCTGCGCCAGTACCGTGGCAAGTCCGATCTGCCGAAGGTCATGAATGGCCTGGGTATTTCGATCATTTCCACCTCCAAAGGCATCATGACTGATGCGCAGGCGCGCCAGTTGGGCGTCGGCGGCGAAGTCCTGTGCTTCGTGGCCTAAGGGAAGGAGTCCACTATGTCCCGTGTAGCCAAGAAGCCGATCAACCTGCCCAAGGGCGTTGAACTGACCATCCAGCCGGAAGTTGTAAGCGTGAAGGGCCCGAAGGGCTCGCTGTCGCTGAACAAGGCCGCTGGCGTTGAAATCACTCTCGACAATGGCGTTGCCACCCTGAGCCCGCAGGATATTTCCTTCGACGCGCTGGCCGGTACCGTCCGTTCGATCCTGGCCAACATGGTGCAGGGCGTGTCCGAAGGCTTCGAGCGCAAGCTTGAGCTGGTTGGCGTGGGTTACCGCGCTGCCATGCAGGGCAAGGACCTGAATCTGTCGCTGGGCTTCTCCCATCCTGTCCTGTTCGTGGCGCCGGAAGGCATCACCCTGTCGACCCCGACGCAGACGGAAATCGTCGTGCAGGGCGTGGACAAGCAGGTTGTCGGTGAAGTTGCCGCCAAGATCCGCGGTTTCCGTCCGCCGGAGCCCTATAAGGGCAAGGGTGTGAAGTACGCCGGTGAAGTCATCATTCGCAAGGAAGCCAAGAAGGCCTAATTCTTAGGTTTTCAGCTTTCGAGGATAAAGAACATGAACAAGAACATCGCCCGTCTGCGTCGCGCCAAGTCGACCCGCTCGCACATCCGTACCCTGGGCGTTGCTCGTCTGTCGGTGCTGCGCACCGGTCAGCACCTGTACGCACAGATCTTCACCGCCGACGGCGCCCTGGTGCTGGCTGCTGCCAACACCGCACAGGCCGACGTCAAGGAAGGCCTGAAGAGCGGCAAGAACATGGAAGCCGCCGTCAAGGTTGGCAAGCTGATTGCAGAGCGCGCCAAGGCTGCCGGTATCGAGAAGGTCGCTTTCGACCGCTCGGGCTACCGCTACCACGGTCGCATCAAGGCTCTTGCTGATGCTGCCCGCGAAGGCGGCCTGCAGTTCTAAGCAATAAAGGGAAGGGGCCTATGGCCCCTTTCCGCCTGCCTGCCGGTACGGGTTTGTACCGGGCGCCTTTCGTTCTTCTGCAGCGGCTGGCGATTCAACGCTTCACTACACAACCATAAGCGGCTTCGAGCCGTACATAACCCAATCAATCAAGGAATCGAAATGGCAGAAGAACGTCAGCAGCGGGGTCGCGATCGCGACCGTAACCGCGAAGAGAAAGTCGACGACGGCATGATCGAAAAGCTGGTCGCGGTCAACCGCGTCAGCAAGACCGTCAAGGGCGGTCGCCAGTTCACCTTCACCGCACTGACCGTGGTCGGTGATGGCGAAGGCAAGGTTGGCTTCGGTTATGGCAAGGCGCGCGAAGTGCCGGTCGCCATCCAGAAGTCGATGGAGCAGGCTCGTAAGAACCAGGTCAGCGTTGATCTGAACAACGGCACGTTGTGGCACACCATCAAGGATGGTCACGGCGCAGCTCGCGTGTTCATGCAGCCGGCTTCGGAAGGTACTGGCGTCATCGCCGGTGGCGCCATGCGCGCCGTGCTGGAAGCCGTGGGCGTGAAGAACGTTCTGGCCAAGGCAGTGGGTTCGCGTAACCCGATCAACCTGGTCCGTGCCACCCTGAAGGGTCTGGCTGGCGCACAGTCGCCGGCGCGTATTGCTGCCAAGCGCGGCAAGAAGGTTGAGGATCTCAACCATGGCTAATGAAACCGTCAAGACCGTCAAGGTGCGCCTGGTGCGTGGCCTGCGTGGTACCCAGTCGCGTCACCGCCTGTCGGTGCGTGCTTTGGGCCTGAGCAAGATCAATGATGTGCGTGAACTGAAAGACAGCCCGCAGGTTCGCGGTCTGATCAACAAGGTTCAGTACCTCGTCCAGGTTGAGGAGTAATCGACCATGACTATGCGTCTCAATGAACTGAGCCCGGCACCGGGCGCCCGCACCGAGCGCACCCGCGTCGGCCGCGGTATCGGCTCCGGCCTGGGCAAGACCTGCGGCCGCGGCCACAAGGGTTCGTTCGCTCGTAAGGGCGGCGGCAAGATCAAGGCTGGCTTCGAAGGCGGCCAGACCCCGATGCAGCGTCGTCTGCCGAAGATCGGCTTCTTCTCGCACAAGGCCAAGGACACTGCAGAAGTGCTGTCCTACCACCTTGATCGTCTGGAAGCTGGTGAGATCGACCTGGCCGCACTGCGTGCAGCCAAGCTGATCCCGTCGACCGCGAAGAAGGCCAAGGTCGTCTTCAAGGGCGAGCTGAGCAAGGCATTCACCCTGAAGGGTATTGCTGCTACTGCCGGCGCCAAGGCCGCGATTGAAGCTGCCGGCGGCAGCGTACAGGAGTAACTGGAACATGGCGCAAGCTGGCATCGGTAACCTCGCGGCAGGGGCAGGCAAGTTCACGGAACTTCGCCAGCGCCTCCTGTTCGTACTTGGGGCATTGCTCGTCTATCGCATCGGCTGTTATGTGCCGGTGCCGGGCGTCAATCCCGAGGCCATGCTTGCGCTGATGCAGGCGCAGGGCGGCGGCATCGTGGACATGTTCAACATGTTCTCGGGCGGCGCCCTGCACCGTTTCAGTATCTTCGCGTTGAATGTGATGCCGTATATTTCGGCATCCATCGTGATGCAGCTGGCGGTCCACATCTTCCCGGCCCTGAAGGCCATGCAGAAGGAAGGTGAGTCGGGTCGTCGCAAGATCACCCAGTATTCGCGCCTCGGCGCGGTGTTCCTGGCAGTGGTGCAGGGCGGCAGTATTGCGCTGGCACTGCAGAACCAGGTGTCGCCGGGCGGCGCTCCGGTGGTTTACGCCCCGGGCATGGGCTTCGTGTTGACCGCCATCGTGGCGTTGACCGCAGGCACCATCTTCCTGATGTGGGTCGGTGAGCAGGTGACGGAGCGGGGCATCGGCAACGGTGTATCGCTGATCATCTTCGCCGGTATCGTCGCCGGCCTGCCGGCCGCGGTGATCCACACCGTGGAAGCCTACCGTGACGGCAACATGAGCTTCATTTCGCTGCTCATCATCGTCCTTGTCGTGCTGGCCTTCACCTATTTCGTGGTGTTCGTCGAGCGTGGCCAGCGCCGTATCACGGTCAATTACGCCCGCCGTCAGGGTGGTCGTAATGCCTACATGAACCAGACCTCGTTCCTGCCGCTGAAGCTGAACATGGCGGGCGTGATCCCGGCCATCTTCGCCTCCAGCATCCTTGCCTTCCCGGCAACGCTGGCGATGTGGTCCGGCCAGGCCAGCTCGGCCACTTGGCTGCAGAAGGTGGCCAATGCGCTGGGCCCGGGCGAGCCGCTGCACATGATCGTGTTTGCAGGCCTGATCACCGGTTTTGCTTTCTTCTACACCGCACTGGTGTTCAATTCGCAGGAAACCGCTGACAACCTGAAGAAGTCGGGCGCGCTGATTCCGGGCATCCGTCCGGGCAAGGCCACCGCCGACTACATCGATGCCGTGCTGACCCGTTTGACCGCTGCCGGCTCGCTGTACCTGGTGATCGTCTGCCTGCTGCCGGAAATCATGCGCACCCAGCTCAACGCCTCGTTCTACTTCGGCGGCACCTCGCTGCTGATCGTGGTGGTGGTGGTGATGGACTTCATCGCGCAGGTTCAGGCACATCTGATGTCGCACCAGTACGAAAGCCTGTTGAAGAAGGCCAACCTGAAGGGCGGCAACCGCGGCGGTTTTGCACGCGGCTGATTCACCGGTTATACTTACGGCTTAATTACGCGAAACCCGCCCTGGTCAACCGGGCGGCTTTCCAAACAGAAGGGCGGCCCCTGCAGCGGTTTCGGGTGGGGGTGTGATGTGGTTGTTCCGCGCGGGAGTAGCGCGGGCGGCTCGGAGATGACTCTCCTTGCCAGGCACATCCGGCGCCGGAGCATGGGCACACTCCCCACGCCGGGTCTGTGGAACGTTACGTTCCACGACTTCCAAGCAAACCGAAGCCTTGTTAGTATCGCTAGTTCACTTTTTTGATCCATCCTGCCGGATTGGCGCGCCTTGTGGTGCGCAGTCGGCCATCACTCAGCTGGAGAACCGCGTCATGGCGCGTATTGCAGGCGTCAACCTGCCAGCCCAGAAGCACGTCTGGGTCGGGTTGCAAAGCATTTACGGCATCGGCCGTACCCGTTCGAAGAAGGTCTGCGAAGTCGCAGGCGTTGCTTCGACCACCAAGATCCGCGATCTGTCGGAACCGGAAATCGATCGTCTGCGCCTGGAAGTGGGCAAGTACATCGTTGAAGGCGATCTGCGTCGCGAAATCGGCATTGCCATCAAGCGCCTGATGGACCTGGGCTGCTATCGCGGCCTGCGTCACCGTCGTGGTCTCCCGCTGCGTGGTCAGCGCACCAAGACCAATGCACGTACCCGTAAGGGTCCGCGCAAGGCTCTGAAGAAGTAAGGGACCTAGATAATGGCTAAGCCCGCAGCAGCAAAAACCAAGAAGAAGATCAAGCGCGTCATCACTGATGGCGTTGCCCACGTCCACGCTTCTTTCAACAACACCATCGTGACCATCACCGACCGTCAGGGCAATGCACTGTCCTGGGCGACCTCCGGTGGCGCTGGCTTCCGTGGTTCGCGTAAGTCGACTCCGTTCGCCGCTCAGGTTGCCGCCGAAAAGGCTGGCAAGGCTGCGCTGGATTACGGCCTGAAGTCGCTGGAAGTCCGCATCAAGGGTCCGGGTCCGGGCCGTGAGTCGGCCGTACGTTCGTTGAACAACGTCGGCTACAAGATCACCAACATCATCGACGTGACGCCAATCCCGCACAACGGGTGCCGTCCGCCGAAGAAGCGTCGCGTCTAAAGGAGCGATAAGAAATGGCTCGTTATATCGGTCCTACCTGTAAGCTCGCCCGCCGCGAAGGCGCCGACCTCTCTCTGAAGAGCCCGGCCCGCGCGTTGGATTCCAAGTGCAAGCTGGAGCAAAAGCCCGGCCAGCACGGCGCCACTGCCCGTAAGGGCAAGCTGTCCGACTACGCTACCCAGCTGCGTGAAAAGCAGAAGGTCAAGCGTATCTACGGTCTGCTGGAGCGTCAGTTCCGCAACTACTACAAGAAGGCCTCGACCAAGAAGGGCAACACCGGCGAGAACCTGCTGCAGTTGTTGGAAACCCGTCTGGACAACGTCGTCTACCGCATGGGCTTCGCAGTGACCCGTCCAGCTGCTCGTCAGCTGGTCTCGCACCGCGGTGTCACGGTCAATGGCAAGTCGGTCAACCTGGCTTCGTACCAGATCAAGGCCGGCGACGCGATTGCGCTGTCTGAGAAGGCTGCCAAGCAGCTGCGCGTCCAGGAAGCCCTGGTCGTTGCCGAGCAGCACGACCTCAGCCCGTCGTGGGTCGAAGTCGATTCGAAGAAGTTCAGCGGCGTCTTCAAGGCCGTTCCGGATCGTGCGGACCTGCCTGCGGATATCAACGAAGCGCTGATCGTCGAGTTGTATTCGAAGTAATTCACAATGGAGAACCTCCGGGTTGCACCGGAGGTTCGCAGGAGAACCCGCAACATGACGGTTACCGCAAACCAGGTTCTGCGTCCTCGCGGTCCGCAGATCGAACGCCTTACCGACACCCGCGCCAAGGTCGTGATCGAACCTTTGGAGCGTGGTTACGGGCATACGCTGGGCAACGCCCTGCGTCGCGTGCTGCTGTCGTCCATCCCGGGCTTCGCCATTACCGAAGTCGAGATCGACGGCGTGCTGCACGAGTACACCACCCTTGAAGGCCTGCAGGAAGACGTGCTTGACGTCCTGCTGAACCTGAAAGACGTGGCTATCCGTATGCACACCGGCGACAGCGCCACCGTATCCCTGTCCAAGCAGGGTCCGGGCGTTGTTACCGCTGCCGACATCAAGGTTGACCACAACGTCGAAGTGATCAACGGCGACCATGTGATCTGCAACCTGACCAAGGACACTGCGATCAACATGCGTCTGAAGGTCGAGCGCGGCTTCGGCTACCAGCCGGCCGCTGCGCGTCGTCGTCCGGACGAAGAATCGCGTGCGATCGGTCGTCTGGTGCTGGATGCCTCGTTCTCGCCGGTCCGCCGCGTCGCTTATGCGGTGGAAGCCGCTCGCGTCGAACAGCGTACCGACCTGGACAAGCTGGTCATCGATATCGAAACCAACGGCACGATCGATGCCGAGGAAGCTGTCCGCACTGCGGCCGACATCCTCAGCGATCAGCTGTCGGTGTTCGGCGATTTCACCCACCGCGACCGCGGTGCGGCCAAGCCGGCCAACAACGGCGTGGATCCGGTGCTGCTGCGCCCGATCGACGACCTGGAGCTGACCGTGCGTTCGGCCAACTGCCTGAAGGCCGAGAGCATCTACTACATCGGTGATCTGATCCAGAAGACCGAAGTGGAACTGCTCAAGACCCCGAACCTCGGCAAGAAGTCGCTGACCGAGATCAAGGAAGTGCTGGCCCAGCGTGGCCTGTCGCTTGGCATGAAGCTGGAGAACTGGCCGCCGGCCGGTGTCGCCGCTCACGGCATGCTTGGTTGATAGCAATACCTGTTCCCCCGCATGGGCGACCATGCGGGGGAATATTGTTTTAAGCAGTACCCGCATTGACGGTTAAACAACGCCGCAATGCAGGTCGTCCAGGACGGGCGACCAGGACCATCCGCAGTCCACTTACAACGCCAGGATGGCGACAACGAAGTCCAACGTCTCATCATTAATCAAGGAATACACCCATGCGTCATATGAAGTCGGGCCGCAAGTTCAATCGCACCAGCGCCCACCGCGAAGCAATGTTCAAGAACATGGCTGCGTCGCTGTTCAAGCACCAGCTGATCAAGACCACCCTGCCGAAGGCCAAGGAACTGCGCCGCGTTGCCGAGCCGCTGATCACCCTGGCCAAGGTTGATTCGGTTGCCAACCGTCGTCTGGCGTTCGCCCGCCTGCGTGACCAGGAAGCCGTTGGCGTCCTGTTCACCATCCTGGGCCCGCGCTACGCCAACCGTCCGGGCGGCTACCTGCGTCTGCTGAAGTGCGGCTTCCGCGCTGGCGACAACGCACCGATGGCCTATGTCGAACTGGTTGACCGTCCGGTCGCCGTGGCGGAAGAAGTCGGCGAGTAATCGCGCACTTCCATCCATCGACGGATGCAACAGAAGCCCGGCCAATGCCGGGCTTTCTGTTTGATGAAGTTGCAACTGGCATCACTGCTGATCGTGCGCGGATGGCCTGCTACTCTTGCCGCATTGTCTACTCCGGAATGATGCGATGAACCCCTTGCGTTGGAGCTTCCGCGCGCAGTGCCTGCTGGGCTTTGCCGCCTGTGCCGGGCTGCTGGCATTTGCGATCTACATGCAGATCCAGATGGGGCTGGAGCCGTGCCCGCTGTGTATCTACCAACGCATCGCATTTGCCGCGGTAGGCGTGCTGTTCCTGTTCGGCGCGCTGCACGGCCCGTCCAGCCGCGGCGGCCGTGCCGGCTATGGCGTGCTGACGGCACTGGCCGCGCTGGTGGGCATCGGCATTGCCGGGCGCCACGTCTACGTGCAGTTGTTGCCGAAGGACCTGGGCAGCAGCTGTGGCCCACCGCTGAGCTTCCTGGCCGAAACCATGGGCCCGTTCGAGGTGTTCCGCACCGTGCTGACCGGTACCGGCGACTGCGGCAACATCGATTGGACCTTCCTCGGCCTGAGCATGCCGATGTGGAGCCTGGTGTGGTTCGTACTGCTTGCCGGCTGGGCGCTGTACACCGGCCTGTGCGCCCGTAAAAAACGTCTGTTCTGATTCTTCCACTTCTTCCTTTGGTATCTGCATGAACGCTTCCCTGTCCCCCTCATCCGTCGCCAACGCCAGCAGCTGGGCGCCGGATAGCTGGCGTGGCAAGCCGGCGCTGCAGATGCCGACCTATCCCGATGCGCAGGCGCTGGACGATGCGCTGACCGAGCTGCGGCAGCTGCCGCCGCTGGTGACCTCGTGGGAGATCTTCGCGCTCAAGCAGCAGTTGGCCGACGCCCAGGAGGGCAAGCGCTTCCTGTTGCAGGGCGGTGACTGCGCGGAGAACTTCGCCGACTGCGAGTCGGGCACGATTTCCAACCGGCTCAAGGTGCTGCTGCAGATGAGCCTGGTGCTGGTGCATGGCCTGCGCACGCCGGTGATCCGGGTGGGTCGCTTTGCTGGCCAATATGCCAAGCCGCGCTCGGCCGACACCGAGACCCGTGATGGGGTGACGTTGCCGAGCTACCGCGGCGATGTGATCAACGCGCCGGCGTTCACCGAGGCCGCGCGCGTGCCGGACCCGCAGCGGATGATCACCGCGCATTCGCGCTCGGCGCTGACGATGAACTTCGTGCGGGCGCTGATCGATGGCGGCTTTGCCGACCTGCATCATCCCGAATACTGGAACCTGGCCTGGATGCGCTGCTCGCCGCTGGCCGAGGAGTACCAGAAGATGGTGGCCTCGATCGGCGACTCCGTGCATTTCATGGAGACCCTGTCCGGTTCGCAGGTGCACAACCTCAACCGGGTGGATTTCTACACCTCGCACGAAGCCTTGTTGCTGCCCTACGAGCAGGCGCTGACCCGGCAGGTGCCGCGCCAGAACGGCTGGTTCAACCTGAGCACGCATTACCCGTGGATCGGCATGCGCACCGCGGCGCTGGACGGCGCGCACGTGGAATACCTGCGTGGCGTGCGCAACCCGATCGCGATCAAGGTGGGTCCATCGGTGCAGCCGGACCAGCTGTTGCGGCTGATCGATGTGCTGAACCCGGACGACGAGCCGGGCCGCCTGAGCTTCATCCACCGCATGGGTGCGGCACAGATTGCCGACAAGCTGCCGCCGCTGCTGGATGCGATCAAGCGCGACGGCCGCCGCGTGCTTTGGGTATGCGATGCGATGCATGGCAACACCGAGAGCACCAGCAACGGCTACAAGACCCGCCGCTTCGACAATATCCGCAGCGAAGTGGAGATGTCGTTCGACCTGCACGCAGCGGCCGGTACGCGGCTGGGAGGCGTGCACCTGGAGCTGACGGGCGAGGATGTCACCGAATGCACCGGCGGCGCGCGTGAGCTCACTGAGCGCGATCTGGAGCGGGCCTACCGTTCCAGCGTCGACCCGCGGCTGAACTACGAGCAGTCGCTGGAAATCGCGATGGCCATCGTCCGCAAGCAAGGATGAATGTAATGCCGAGCCACGCTCGGCAGAGGCGTTGCCGGTAATGCTGCATCTGTAGTGCCGAGCCATGCTCGGCAGAGGCCTTACCGGTAATGCCAAACCTGTAGTGCCGAGCCACGCTCGGCAGAGGCGTTACCGGCAATCCCGCACCTGTAGTGCCGAGCCATGCTCGGCAGAGGCTTTACCGGTAGTGCCACATGCCGAGCATGGCTCGGCACTACAGGTGCAGCCTTGAATCACTGACGGACCTTTTAGGTCGCCAGCCTCAGGCTGCAGCGATGTCCAGTTCAAAACTGCGCCTCGGGCGTGTATCGCTGCCCAACAACATCTATTCAATCACCACGGTGACCGCGGGGCGGGCGCCGCTCTTCGCTCTGCCCGAAAACGCAGAGGCGTTGATAGAGGTGCTTCAAGATTGCGAGCTTGCAGGTATCAGCCAGAACCTGGCTTGGGTGGTGATGCCCGATCACTTGCATTGGTTGCTGCAGCTTCAATCCGGTTCGCTGGGCGCGTGCTTGCAACGGCTGAAGTCGCGCTCAGCAAGGTCCATTGGCGGCGCCGGTTCGATCTGGCAGACGGGCTATCACGATCATGCGATCAGGCAGGATGAATCATTGCGGGGCGTGGCCAATTACCTGCTGCACAATCCGGTCAGGGCAGGGCTGTGCGAACAGCCGCAGGATTACCCCTATGCCTGGAGCAGATGGGGCTGGCAGCTCTGATGTAGTGCCGAGCCATGCTCGGCAGGGGCGTTGCAGGTAAAGCCCAATGCCGAGCATGGCTCGGCACTACAGGTGGAGCGTTAGCGCTTGTGGCGCTTGCCCAGGTCGCGCGCCAGTACCCAGACGACCAGCAGATTGACCGCCAGCAGCAGCCAGGAGGCCCAGCCGGGGTGTTTGACGATGGCGTAGAAGTCCAGCGGCAGGTACAGCGCCGCGGAGATGCAGCCCAGCCAGGACGCCCAGGCCTTGGCGCGCCACAGACCCCAGGCCTCGAGTGCACGCAGCAGCCCGTAGCCAACCAGTACGGCGGCGCCCAGGTGAACAGTGTCAGGGGTGATCATGCCCAGCAGCGACGAGAACGCGCCGTTCTCGGGGTCACCACCTGCGCGGTGGATCAGGGCATTGATGATGTTGCGAAGCGGAGCCGGCCCGGAGATCTCCAGGCCAGCCGCAGCGAGAAAGGCCAGTACGGCCTTTCCCGCTTCCAGCAGCGCGATGGCTGCCAGTCCCGGATGCGCGTGCGGATCCGGGTTGTAGGGCTTGTTGCTGGTCACGCTATCAGCTGCGCGAAGACTTCTTGCGCTCGCTTTCGGTCAGACCCTTCTTGCGCAGGCGGATTTCCTTCGGGGTGATCTCGACCAGTTCGTCGTCCTCGATGAAGTCCAGTGCCTGTTCCAGCGAGTACTTGATTGCGGGGGTCAGCTGGATCGCATCGTCCTTGCCCGAAGCGCGCATATTGGTCAGCGGCTTGGTCTTGATGGCGTTGACGGTCAGGTCGTTGTCCTTGGAGTGGATGCCGACCAGCTGGCCTTCATACACGTTGTCACCTTCGGCGGCGAACAGCTTGCCGCGTTCCTGCAACGGGCCAAGCGAGTAGGCCGGGGTGGCGCCTGCAGCATTGGCAATCATCACGCCGTTCTGGCGCTTGGCGATGGCGCCCTGTTCCTTCGGGCCGTAATGGTCGAACACGTGGAACAGCAGGCCAGAACCCTGGGTCAGGGTCTTGAACTCGTTCTGGAAACCGATCAGGCCACGGGCCGGGATCTGGTACTCAAGGCGCACACGGCCCTTGCCGTCCGATTCCATGTTCTTCAGCAGGCCCTTGCGGGAGCCCAGCTTTTCCATCACGCCGCCCTGGTGGATTTCTTCAATGTCCACCACCAGCTGCTCGATCGGCTCCATGGCCTGGCCGTCGATCTGCTTGATGATGACTTCCGGGCGCGACACGGCCAGCTCGTAGCCTTCACGACGCATGGTTTCGATCAGCACCGACAGGTGCAGCTCGCCACGGCCGGAGACCAGGAACTTGTCGGCGTCTTCAAGCTGTTCGACCTTCAGGGCCACGTTGTGGACCTGCTCGCGGTCCAGGCGATCCTTGAGCTGGCGGCTGGTCAGGAACTTGCCACCGGACAGGTCCTTGCTGCCTGCGAACGGCGAGTTGTTGACCTGGAAGGTCATCGAGATGGTCGGCTCGTCAACGGTCAGCGCCGGCAGTGCTTCCGGGGTTTCCGGGTGGCACAGGGTGTCGGAGATGGTCAGTTCCGGAATACCGGAGATGGCGACGATATCGCCGGCTTCGGCGGTGTCCTGCTCGATGCGCTCCAGGCCCAGGAAGCCAAGTACCTGGCCGACCTTGCCGTTGCGCTTCTTGCCTTCACGGTCGATCACTGCAACCTGCATGCCCTTCTTCAGGGTGCCACGCTGGATGCGGCCGATGCCGATCACGCCTACGAAGTTGTTGTAATCCAGCTGGCTGATGCGCATCTGGAACGGGCCTTCCGGGTCGACTTCCGGCTTCGGCGCGTGCTGCATGATGGCTTCGTACAGCGCGGTCATGTCGCCGTCACGGACGGTGTCTTCCAGGCCAGCGTAGCCGTTCAGGGCCGAGGCGTAGACGATCGGGAAGTCGAGCTGCTCATTGGTGGCGCCGAGCTTGTCGAACAGGTCGAACACCTGGTCGATCACCCACTCCGGACGCGAGCCCGGGCGGTCAACCTTGTTGACCACGACGATCGGCTTGAAGCCCATCGCGAAGGCCTTCTGGGTGACGAAGCGGGTCTGCGGCATCGGGCCGTCCATCGCGTCGACCAGAATCAGCACGGTGTCAACCATCGACAGCACGCGCTCCACTTCGCCGCCGAAGTCGGCGTGTCCCGGGGTGTCGACAATGTTGATCCGGTTTTTGATGCCGGTCTTCTTGTCTTCCCAGGTAATGGCCGTGTTCTTGGCCAGAATGGTGATGCCGCGCTCTTTTTCCTGGTCGTTGCTGTCCATGACGCGCTCGGCAAGCACCGTACGCTCGGACAGGGTGCCGGACTGCTTGAGCAGCTGGTCGACGAGGGTGGTCTTGCCATGATCGACGTGGGCGACGATGGCGATGTTGCGAAGATTTTCGATGGACATGCGAAAGACGGCCAGCCGGTGCCGTGAATGGGGAAAATGAGTTCGCCATTATACCGGTATGTGGGCCAGATGCGAAAACTACTGTTCAGACTCGTCTGATGGCCTATTCAGCTTCCTCCAGTACAAGCTCTGGAAAGGGGGCAGCAGCACGGGCGGAGCCGGGTGTAAACTATGCGGCTATTGAGAGACGTCTTCTTTACTAAGGATTTCCATGTCCCTGATCGCCAATTTCGACACTTCCCGCGGCCCGATCAAGGTCGAGCTGTATGCCGACAAGGCACCGCTGACCGTGGCCAACTTCGTCAACCTGGTCAAGCATGGCTTCTATGACGGCCTGGCGTTCCACCGCGTGATCGCCGACTTCATGGTCCAGGGCGGCTGCCCGGAAGGCTCCGGCCGCGGTGGCCCGGGCTACCGTTTTGAAGATGAAACCAAGAACGGCGTGCGCCACGAGCGCGGCGTGCTGTCCATGGCCAATGCCGGTCCGAACACCAACGGCAGCCAGTTCTTCATCACCCACATCAAGACCGATTGGCTCGATGGCAAGCACACCGTGTTTGGCAAGGTGCTCGAAGGCCTGGACGTGGTTGATGCGATCCAGCAGGGCGATGCGATCAACAAGATCACCCTGGAAGGCGATACCGACGCCGTGCTGGCCGCCAAGGCCGACCGCGTCGCCGAGTGGAACAAGATCCTCGCCGCCTGATTGACTCCGACGGCCACCTGCCCAGGTGGCCGTTTCTGATTGCAGCCTGGCCGATGCGCCCGCGTCTGCCAGGCCTTACCCCCACAAACGCTTCTTAGCAGAGGAAACCCCCATGAAAGCACCCGTTCGTGTTGCCGTAACCGGCGCTGCCGGCAATATCGGTTATGCACTGCTGTTCCGCATTGCTTCCGGTGAAATGCTGGGCAAGGACCAGCCGGTCATCCTGCAGCTGCTCGAAATCGACAACGAAAAGGCCCAGGCCGCCCTGCAGGGTGTGGTCATGGAACTGGAAGACTGCGCCTTCCCGCTGCTGGCCGGTGTGGTGACCACCGCTGACCCGCTGGTGGCCTTCAAGGACGTCGACGTTGCCCTGCTGGTTGGCGCGCGTCCGCGCGGCCCGGGCATGGAGCGCAAGGATCTGCTGCTGGAAAACGCCAAGATCTTCACCGTGCAGGGCAAGGCCCTGAACGCCGTCGCCAAGCGTGACGTGAAGGTGCTGGTGGTCGGCAACCCGGCCAACACCAATGCCTACATCGCGATGAAGTCGGCTCCGGACCTGAACCCGAAGAACTTCACCGCCATGCTGCGCCTGGACCACAACCGCGCCCTGAGCCAGCTGGCTGCCAAGACCGGCAAGACGGTCGAGAGCTTCGAGCACTTCACCGTGTGGGGCAACCACAGCCCGACCATGTACCCGGACTACCGCTTCGCCACCACCGGCGGCGCCAAGGTCGGCGATCTGATCAACGATCAGGAATGGAACGCCAACACCTTCATCCCGACCGTCGGCAAGCGTGGTGCGGCCATCATCGCCGCCCGTGGCCTGTCCTCGGCCGCTTCGGCTGCCAATGCCGCCATCGACCACGTGCATGACTGGGTGCTGGGCAGCAACGGCAAGTGGGTGACCATGGGCGTGCCGTCCGACGGTTCCTACGGCATTCCGGAAGGCGTCGTGTTCGGCTTCCCGGTCACCACCGAGAACGGCCAGTACACCATCGTCAAGGATCTGCCGATCGACGACTTCTCCAAGAAGTACATCGACATCACTCTGGGCGAGCTGGAAGAAGAGCGCGCTGGCGTGGCCGACCTGCTGTAACAGCGGGCAGTTGACGTAGTGCAAGCAACGGGGAGGCTTCGGCTTCCCCGTTTTTTGTTTGTTGTTCGTCGTAGAGCGTAGCCATGCTGCGCTGAGGCTTTACCGGTAAATCCCCTTGTAGTGCCGAGCCACGCTCGGCAGGGGCTCTACCGGTGAAGCCCCTGCCGAGCACGGCTCGGCACTGCGCTCCCTCCCTTTCGCGAAGCGAAGGGGAGGGTTGGGGAGGGGTAGCTGCTCGCCGGCTGAGACGAGCATGATCGGAAGTTGTGAGTGCCGCTTCCACATGCGTGGCAAGGCCCCTGCCGAGCATTGCTCGGCACTACATTTTGTTTTTGGACATGACTGACAAGATCGCGCTGCATTACATCGACGAGGCATTGCTGGTGGCCGAAAAGCCGGCCGGCCTGTTGTCCGTGCCCGGGCGACTGGCGGAAAACCAGGACTGCGTCGTGTCGCGCCTGCAGCTGGACTATGCGGATGCATTGACCGTGCACCGGCTGGACCAGGTGACCTCGGGCTTGATGCTCTACGCGCGTGGCAAGCCGGTGCAGATCGCCCTGTCCAAGCAGTTCGAGCAGCGTCAGGTCAGCAAGCGCTATGAAGCGCTGGTGCAGGGCCTGGTCGAGGGCGAGGCCGGCGAGATCAATCTGCCGCTGATCTGCGACTGGCCGAACCGTCCCAAGCAGATGGTGAGTTTTGAACTGGGCAAGCCTTCGTTGACGCGTTGGCGGGTGTTGGCGCGCGATACGGCGGCGCAGACCACACGGCTTGAGCTGGAGCCGGTGACCGGGCGCAGTCATCAATTGCGCCTGCATCTGGCCAGCATCGGGCATCCCATCGTGGGCGATGTGATGTACGACGCGCAGCCTGCGCTGCGGGTGTGCCTGCATGCGCGGCGTTTGGAGCTTGTGCATCCGCTTACCGGTGTGGCGTTGGCGTTTGTTTCGGAATGTCCTTTCTAAAAGCAAAAGCTTGCCCTCACCCCAACCCTCTCCCGCTCGCGGGAGAGGGCTAGTGCACTGGCGGCCGACGCGATCCGAGCCCCTCTCCCGTTTACGGGAGAGGGGTTGGGGTGAGGGCAAGCTCTGGCTTTTTGGCCTTTGGTCTTAAGACCATCGTCGCAGGGAGCCGACCCTATCCCCCGGACTATGCTCGACAAACAACCAGGCAGTTACCGGAGGGTGTCGTGCAGTACGAGCAGATCTACCGCCGTTCCATTGAAGAGCCGGAAGCTTTCTGGGCCGAAGAAGCCAAGGCCATTCATTGGCACCGCCCGCCGCAGCAGATCCTGGACTACAGCAATCCACCATTCCGCCGCTGGTTCGTGGGTGGCGAAACCAACCTCTGCTACAACGCGGTGGACCGGCACCTTGCCGAACGCGGCGACCAGCTGGCGCTGGTAGCCATCTCCACCGAAACCAATGTCACCCGTGAGCTGACCTATCGCGAGCTGTACCGCGAAGTGAATGCCTTCGCTGCGGTGTTGCTCAAGCTCGACGTCGGCCGTGGTGATCGCGTTGTCATCTACATGCCGAACATGGCCGAGGCAGTATTTGCGATGCTGGCCTGTGCACGTATCGGTGCGGTGCACTCGGTGGTGTTCGGCGGTTTCGCTGCGCACAACCTGGCACTGCGTATCGACGACGCGGCGCCGAAGCTGCTGATTGCCGCCGATGCCGGCATGCGCGGTGGCAAGGTCATCCCGTACAAGGCGATGGTGGATGCCGCCTGCGCAGAAGCGCGCACGCCGCCAGCGAAAGTACTGATCGTTTCGCGCGGACTGGATGCGGCCGAACCGCGCATCGCCGGCCGCGACGAAGACTATGCCGCGCTGCGTGCACAGCTCGGTGATGTCGAGGTGCCGGTGCAATGGCTGGAGTCCAACGAGCCAAGCTATCTGCTATATACCTCCGGCACCACCGGCAAGCCCAAGGGTGTGCAACGTGACGTTGGCGGCTATGCGGTGGCGATGGTGCAGTCGATGCGTACGGTGTTTGATTGCGGGCCGGGCCAGGTGATGTTTTCCACCTCCGATGTCGGCTGGGCGGTGGGGCATTCGTACAATGTGTACGGCCCGTTGATCGGCGGCTGCACCTCCTTGTTGTACGAAGGACTGCCGATCAATCCCGATGCAGGCATCTGGTGGGCGCTGTGCGAGCAATACGGTGTGCGCACGATGTTCTCCTCGCCAACCGCTATCCGCGTTTTGAAAAAGCACGACATCGACTTCATCAACCGGCATGACCTGTCGGAGCTGAAATACCTGTTCCTGGCCGGCGAACCCCTGGACGAGCCGACCGCGCAGTGGATCAGCGGTGCCTTGCGCAAGCCGGTGATCGACAACTACTGGCAGACCGAGACCGGCTGGCCGGCGTTGACATTGTTGCCGGGGCTGGAGATGAAGCCGGTGAAGTTCGGCTCGCCGGGTTTCCCCAATCTTGGCTACAAGATGAAGGTGATCGACGAACAGAGTGGCGCCGAAGTCGCGCCCGGGCAGAAGGGCGTGCTGGTGATCCAGCCGCCGTTGCCGCCGGGCTGCATGAGCACGGTGTGGAACGATGACGAGCGTTTCCTCAAAAGTTATTTCAGCCACTTCAAGGAGCTGCTGTACAGCTCGCTGGACTGGGCCATCCGCGATGAGGAAGGCTATACCTTCATCCTCGGCCGCACCGACGATGTCATCAACGTGGCCGGTCACCGCCTGGGCACGCGCGAGATCGAAGAAGCCATCTCCGCCCATCCCCGCGTCGCCGAAGCAGCGGTTATCGGCGTGCACGATGAGTTGAAAGGGCAGGTGCCGCTGGTCTTCGTGACCTTGAAGCAGACCCGGGCGGACGACAACGCAGCGCAGCTGGCGGCGGAAATGGTGCAGCAGGTCACTCAATCCCTGGGTGCGGTGGCGCGCCCGGCCCATGTCCATATCGTCAATGCACTTCCCAAGACCCGTTCGGGTAAGCTGCTGAGGCGTTCACTGCAGGCATTGGCCGAACAGCGTGACCCCGGTGATCTGTCGACACTCGACGACCCGGGCGCACTGGAAGAAATCCGCCGCGTGCTGGGGAAATAGCACGCAGTTTGGCCGTCAGGCCACGGTGCGGTGGTGATCGCAAGGGGGCGGTAGGTGGGCAGCTGCGTTGCAGATTCCGGGGCGGGGGCTCCGGAAGCATGCGCACCTAACGTATTGCGATGCACAAAAGAGGGAGGGGGAATGGCATTCATTTATGCCAAGACGGCCGCTGGCCGCCTGGAGATCGAGAACCGTGGCTTGAAGCTGGCACCGGCATTGCGCTCGGTGCTGTTGCTGGTGGACGGGCAGCGCGATGAGCGCGAATTGCAGCAGATGGCGCAGGGCCTGCGCGCGCCGGAGGACGTATTGCAGCAACTGGCTGCCCTGCAGCTGATCGACGCGGTTGCTGGCAGTGCCGAGAAAGCACCGGTATTGCCGGTGACCACGCAGTTGGGCGACGACCCGCTGCGCTACCAGCAGCTACGCGACTGGATGGCCGAATCGGTGCGCAAGCACCTGGGCCTGAAGGGCTATCTGATCCAGTTGAAGATCGACCGCAGCAAGACTGCCGTCAGCCTGGAACAACTGTGGCCGGAGCTGTCCACTGCGCTGGGCAAGGCCAAGAGCCCGGCGTTTGCCAGCCGCTGGTTGGAAGAAACGCGCGCACTGGTGGTGGGCTGATGCTGATGTGACCACCGCCCGCAAGGGCGGTGGCCAAGGCTGTGCGCAGGCTGCCGCGTTGCGTGGGCACTATGATGTGGGCTTGTCCTTCATTGGAGTGCCCTGCATGACGCAGGAAGACAGCGGTCAGATCAGCACCGCGGGTTGGGATGCAATCAACGCGGCCATGGCTGCGCTGTATCCGGGTCAGCAGCCGCGACATTTCGGCACCGTGCTGTCGCATACCCTGGGTGGCAACGATCCCCTGGATGGGATCAGCGTGTACTGGAGCGAAGCACCCCGTCCGCACTGGCATTACGTCAGCTACGGCTTTTCCGAGCTGTACGACAAGCAGAGCGACGATCCGCAGGAGAGCGGCTTCGGTTTTGAGCTGACTTTCCGCCTGGCCGCTGCGCCTGGTGAAAGCCAGCACGGCGAGCCGCCGGCCTGGCCGATGAACCTGATGCAGAATCTTGCGCGTTATGTGTTCAGCAGCGGCAACGTGTTCGAAGCAGGGCATCATCTCGATGCCAATGGTCCGATCGCGCTGGATACCGATACCCAGCTGCGGCATCTGGCATTCGTCGCCGATCCGCAGTTGCCGGCAATCGCTACCGGCAACGGGCGCTTGAATTTCCTGCAGCTGGTCGGACTGACCGATGACGAGATGGCAGCGGTAAAGCGCTGGTCCACGCTCGGTGTGTTGACGGTGATGGAACCGGCGATGCCGCTGTGGATCACCGAGCTGGGCCGCGATTCACTGCTGCGCGATCCGGCGCTGGCGGCGCAGCTGGAGGCAGGCAGTCAGCGTGAGGGCTCCAGCACCGGCATGTTGTTCGTGGAGACCCTGGATTGGCGCGTTGAGGGTGCGACCACCACGTTGGTGCTGGGCGCCGGCCAGGTGCCCAGCGTGCTGGAACTGTTGCCACTGCGCCTGCATCACGACAAGCCTCTGGTGGTGCTTGGCAAGGACAGGCAGTGGCGGTTTGAACCGGGCCGCATGGATGATCTGCAAACCGATGCCGACAGCGCACGCTGCGTGCTTTCCGATGCCACGTTGACCGCGTTGTTGGCTAGCGTGCGTGCCGAACGCGGTGTGTATCCCTTGCCGGGTGGAAAGTTGCAGATCGAAGTGCGGCCGACGCTGCTGCGCGATGGACAGGGCGGCGTGATCCGCGAGATTGGTTGATGGGCGCCATGAACAGTTCCCAGGAAGCACCAGTCAAAGACATGGGCGTTATCTGCAGCTTGGCAGAGCATCCGGATGGCTCATTGAGGGTGATCCTTGATGATGCGGCCAGGATGAACGGGGAGCCGGGCAGGTGGGCTTATAAAAATTTGTTCACGTTCAAGGATTACCCAGCAGGCGAGCTCAACGACCTTGCAGCGCTTTCTCAGGCTGAGCTGGCCGATTTCGGTTTCAACGTGCTGCTGCGCTTGCTTGCGAGCAACGGACTGATCCGCTGAATAATTATCCAAACCAAGCCCGCTTTGCAGGTTGGCTCAAGTATCGGATGGTTCGATTGCAGCGAACGATGCAAGGCGATTGCTGGTTTAGGTTGCTGGACTCGCTAGCGGCCATAGGATGCTGTGAGTCAAGCGCGGCGATGCTCAAACGGCGGTGGTGAGGGCGGGCGATGGCTATTGGCTGCCAGTGGCAATGAGAACTCGAACACCGCGCCTTGGCTGCTGTCCAGCAGCCGGATCTGGCGATGGTGCAGCTGCAGGATGCGGTGCACGATCAACAAGCCGAGGCCGCCGCTATCGGGGCGTTGGCTGCCCAGTGCAGCGGGCGTGTTGAACAGTCCGTCCCGGCGTTCCAGTGGAATGCCGGGGCCCGGGTCGGCAACGCGAACCACTACTTCATCATCCAGCGCACGCAACGATATGGTGATGCGGCCGCCTGCCGGGGTGTGGCGGATCGCGTTGTCCAGCAGGTTGGTCAGCACCCGCTCGATCAGCCCAAGGTCGGCCTCCACCGGCGGCAGCCCTGCGGGAATTTCCGCATCCAGGCGCTGCTGGCGCGACTGCGCGGCCAGTTCGAATTTCTGCAACACATCCTGCACCAGGTCCGGCAGCGAGAACGTCTGCAGCTCCAGCACCACGCCGCCATGTTCAAGCCGCGCCAGCTCGAACAAGGCCTGCGCAAGCCGGCCCACCTTGTGGCTCTGCGACAAGGCGATGGCCAGGTAACGCTGGCGCTCGTCGGCGCTGAGGCTGGCATCCTTGAGCGCCAGTGTTTCCAGATAGCCGTGCAGCGATGACAGCGGCGTGCGCAGGTCATGCGACAGGTTGGCGACCAGCTCGCGCCGCTGCAGGTCCTGCTGGCGCAGCTGCTGCCATTGCTCGCCGATGCGTTGGCCCAGATGGGCGAAGCTGTGTTGCAGGATGCTCAGTTCATCGCGTTCGCCGGCCCGCAATGGCGTCGGCGGCAAGGGCAGCTGCGGGTCGCCGCTGTCCACATCGAATGACTGGATGCGGCGGGTCAGCTGGCGCAGTGGCCGGGTGACCCAGCGGAAGGCGATCAGGCCAGCGAGCAGGCCGAATACCGCCACGATCGCCAATGACCACAGCGTGTTGCGCACGGTGGCATTGGCGGCGATATCGGCGGCCAGTGCTTCGCGTTGCTCGCCCACCAGCACCACATAGATGTAGCCGACCTGGCGGCCCTGCACCCACAGCGGTGCGGCGTTGAAGACCTTGCGGCCACTGCTGCTGCGCGGGTCGTCGCCGAAGATCGGCAAGCTGTCGCCGGCCAGCAGCGCGTGCACCGGCGCCAGATCAACCCGATCTCGCTTGAGATGCCCCTCCGGTGCATCGTGGCCGAGGATGCGGCCGGCATCGTCGAGCAGGTAGACCTCGACGCTGGGGTTGACCGACATCAGCTTGCCGAACAGCGCGCGTACTTCGCGATCGCGGATGCCACGCGCATCCATCAGTTCACCGCTGCGCGCGATGTGCTCGGCCAGCCCGCGCGACAGGCGCTGCACGGTTTCCTGCTCATGCATGCGGTTGCTGCGCATCTGCAGCCAGGCCAGCGCGCCACAGCAGATCAGCAGCAACGCGCAGAACACCAGCGACAGACGTTGCGAGAGGGTCAGCCGGATCATGCCGGGCTCCCGCCAGCGGCGGCCAGTTTGTAGCCACGTCCCCATACGGTGAGGATGCGCGTCGGCAGTGCCGGGTCATGCTCTATCTTGTTGCGCAGGCGATTGATGTGGGTGTTGACGGTGTGCTCGTAGCCATCGTGTTGATGGCCCCAGACCTGGTTGAGCAGCTCCATCCGCGAGTAGACCTGGTCGGGGTGGCGGGCGAAGAAGTACAGCAGGTCGAATTCGCGCGGGGTGAGTTCCAGCGGGCGTGCATCAACCTGCGCGGTGCGTGCGACCGGATCGATGCGCAGGCCGGCCACGTCGATCGCGCCGGCATCGATGCGCGCGTTCTGCGCCATCGCTTCCACGCGCCGCAGCAAGGCCTTCACCCGCGCCACCAGTTCCAGCATCGAGAACGGCTTGGCCAGGTAGTCGTCGGCGCCCAGTTCCAGGCCGAGGATGCGGTGCAGCTCGCTGGCCCGTGCGCTGGTGATGATGATCGGCGTGTAGCGGGTCATCGCGCGCGCGCGGCGGCAGATTTCCAGGCCATCCACGCCGGGCAGCATCAGGTCCAGTACCAGTGCATCCCACTGTCCGCTTTCGAGCAGGCGCACGCCCTCATCGCCGCCGGCGGCATGGCTGACCTCGTAGCCCTCGTCGCGCAGATGCATGCGCAGCAGGTTGGCGATATGCACATCGTCTTCGACGATCAGGATGCGTTTTGTGCTGCTCATCGATGCCTGCGGCCGGCTCGGGTGGATGGCTGGCATTGTCCTTGGAAGGGCGCGCCGATGTGTCACGAAGAATTTAACTCTGCGTGAGGATTCGTTGACCGGGGCAGGCGCAGCATGGCGACATCGTCCCTGGCTGGAGACCGCTCATGAGCCTCACCCGTCGCAGGTTGCTTGGTATCGGTAGCATGGCGGCCGCAGCCGGCGTACTGGGGCTGACCGCCTGCAATGGCCCGGCCCCGGCCGCACCAGCGCGTTCGGCCGTGTTCGAAGTGATGCGCAGCGACGCGCAGTGGCGCCAGCAGCTCAGCCCCGCGCAGTACGCGGTGCTGCGCCAGCAGGGCACCGAGCGGGCGTTCAGCAGCCCGCTCAATGCGGAACACCGCCGCGGCACCTTCAACTGTGCCGGCTGTGCGCTGCCGTTGTTTTCCTCGGCGACCAAGTTCGACAGCGGCACCGGTTGGCCCAGCTTCTGGGCGCCGCTGCACGACGCGGTGGGCGAGGACCGTGACAGCAGCTTCGGCATGCTGCGGGTGGCCGTGCACTGCCGGCGCTGCGGCGGCCATCTGGGTCATGTATTCGAAGACGGCCCACGCCCGACCGGCTTGCGTTACTGCATGAACGGCGTTGCCCTGCAGTTTGTCGCGGCCTGAGCCGCGTTTGATTCTTTCAAGAAGGATTCCTCCATGTTCCTGTTGGTACTGGCTTACCTCGGCGGCGTACTTACCCTGCTCAGCCCCTGCATCCTGCCGGTGCTGCCGTTCGTGTTCGCGCGTGCCGACCGGCCGTTCCTGCGCAGCGGCTTGCCCCTGCTGGTTGGCATGGCCTTGATGTTCGCGGTGGTTGCCAGCCTGGCGGCGGTGGGCAGCCAGTGGGTTGCGCAGGCCAACCAGATCGGGCGCTGGATCGCGCTGGTGGTGATGGCGCTATTCGCGCTTGCGCTGCTGTGGCCGGCGCTGGCCGACCGCCTGCTGGCGCCGCTGCAGCGCGCGGGTGCGCGGCTGGGTGCCGCGGCCGACGCGGGGCAGGGAGGCGTGCTGAGCTCGCTGCTGATCGGCGTAGCTACCGGCCTGCTGTGGGCGCCGTGCGCGGGGCCGATTCTGGGCCTGATCCTG
The DNA here is from genome assembly GCF_001431465.1 of Stenotrophomonas terrae. Classification (GTDB taxonomy): domain Bacteria; phylum Pseudomonadota; class Gammaproteobacteria; order Xanthomonadales; family Xanthomonadaceae; genus Stenotrophomonas; species Stenotrophomonas terrae. The sequence goes on from NZ_LDJJ01000053.1 coordinate 30,639, forward strand.
ACCGGGGCTGCCCTGCAGGGTGCCAATGTGGGTACCACCGGTTTGCTGCTGGCTTACGCGCTGGGTGCGGCGACCTCGCTGGCGCTGGCGGTGTGGATAGGCGGGCGCGTGTTCACCGCCTTGAAGCAGCGGCTGGGGGTGGGCGAGTGGATCCGGCGCGGGCTGGGTGTCGCGGCTCTGCTGGCGGTGGTGGCGATTGCGATGGGCTGGGATACCGGCCTGCTGACCCGGCTGTCGACGGTCAGCACGGCAAGGCTGGAGCAGCGGTTGCTGGACGTGCTGCCCACGCAGCAGCCGGCGGCAGGCGCGGCGATGATGATGTCCGCGGGTGATGCCGCCAACGGGGCGCTGCCGGTGGAAGGGCAGATGCCCTCGCTGGCCGGTGCCACCGGCTGGCTCAACAGTCCACCGCTGGATGCGCAGCAACTGCGTGGCAAGGTGGTGCTGGTCGATTTCTGGACCTACTCCTGCATCAACTGCCTGCGTGCCATGCCTTATGTGCGCGACTGGGCCGAGCGCTACAAGGCGCATGGGCTGGTGGTGATAGGCGTGCATGCGCCGGAGTTCGCCTTCGAGCGCAAGCTGGAAAATGTGCAGCGCGCGGTGGCCGAGCTGAAGGTCGATTACCCGGTGGCCATCGACAATGATTTTGCGATCTGGCGTGGTTTCAACAACCAGTATTGGCCGGCGCACTATTTCATCGACGCGCAGGGACGCATCCGCGCCCATCACTTCGGCGAAGGCAACTACGCGCAGTCCGAGCAGATCATCCGCCAGCTGCTGCGCGAGGCCGGCAACAGCCTGCCGGGTGATGCGGCACCTGCGATGCGCATGGAAGGCAGCGGGGTTGAGCGCCAGGCCGACATGGGCAGCCTGAAGTCCCCGGAAACCTATATCGGCCACGCCCGCGCCGAGCACTTCGCCTCGCCCGGCGGCCTGCAGCCCGGACGCGTCAGCGAGTACAGCTTGCCGGCGCAGTTGCAGCTCAACCAATGGGCGCTGGGTGGGCATTGGACGGTGGGTGCCGAGGATGCGCAGCTGGAGCAGGGCGGTGGCCGCGTTGCCTTCCGCTTCCATGCCCGTGACCTGCATCTGGTGCTGGCACCGCAGGATCCGGCACGGCCGGTGCGTTTCCGCGTGCGCATCGATGGCCAGGCCCCGCAGGCCGCAGCCGGCGCCGATGTGTCGGCGCAGGGCGAGGGCGTGGTGGATCAGAACCGCCTGTATCAGTTGATTCGTCAGGACGGCGACGTGCGCGAACGTACGTTCGAGATCGAGTTCCTCGACCCGGGTGTGCGCGCCTATGCCTTCACGTTTGGTTGAACACGGGAGCGCCGCAATGAAAATCAGCATGGACAAACTTGTTGCCTTCAGCATCGCCGCGCTGGTTGCGGGGCTGCTGGTGTTCTCGGTGTTCAGCCTGGACCGTTCGGCGCAGGCGGCACCGGTGGTGCAACGCGTGCCGGCCCCGACCGGCGCGGCCGATCTGCAGCAGGCCGGCGTCAAACAGGCGCGGGTGGTGTTTGCCGGCGGCTGTTTCTGGGGTGTGCAGGGTGTGTTCCAGCACATCAAGGGCGTGGACAACGCGGTGTCTGGCTACATCGGCGGCAGCACTGCCGATGCCAGCTATGCGCGGGTCAGTGGCGGTGGCACCGGCCATGCCGAAGCGGTGCAGGTGAGCTACGACCCCGCGCAGGTCAGCTACGGGCAGTTGTTGCAGGTGTTCTTCTCGGTGGTGCATGACCCCACCCAGCTCAACCGGCAGGGCCCGGACCATGGCAGCCAGTACCGCTCGGCCATCTACGCCGATGACGCCGCACAGCGCGATGCCGCCCGCGCCTATATCGCCCAACTGCAGCGCAGCGCGGTGTTTGCGGCGCCGCTGGTGACCCAGGTGGACGGCGGCAAGGCCTTCCATGCGGCCGAGGGCTATCACCAGAACTATCTGACACTGAACCCGGAGTCGGCCTATATCCGGATCAATGACCTGCCCAAGGTGGCTGCCTTGAAGCAGCAGTATCCGGCCTTGTACCGCGAGCAGCCGCGTCTGGTCATGACCTTGTCGGCGCGCTAGTTGCGGTGCCACCAGAACGCAACGGGCCGCCGGTCATGCAACCGGCGGCCCGTGTGTTGAAGCGCGAAACCTGGATCAGCTCAGTCCTTCGGCCGTCATTGCGGCCTGCACCGCCGGGTCGGCGCGCATGCGCTGCTCGAAGCGGTCCAATGCGTCCATGCCGGCCAGGTCGATCTTCAGGCCGCGCGCCCAGCGCAGGGTCACGAAGGTATAGGCATCGGCGATGGAGGCGCGCGGCGTGCCGCCCAGCCAGTCAACCTGGGCCAGACGGTCGTTGAGGCGCTGGTACAGGACCTTGAGCTTGCTGCGGGCATTGTCCTGGGTACGGGCGATGACGGCCTCGTCTTCCAGGTACTTGGTCGCGCCGAAGATCGGGAAGAAGGTCGGGTGCAGGTCGGCGTTGACGAAGGACAACCAGCGGTTGACCTCGGCGCGGGTGCGTGGGTCGCTGCCGCCGTCCAGGCCGGCGGCCGGTGCCTTGTCGCAGATGTAGTGCAGGATGGCGGCGTTCTGGGTCAGCACCCAGCCATCGTCTTCCAGCACCGGCACGGCGCCGGCCGGGTTCATCTTCAGGTATTCGGGCGACTTCATCGTGGCGTGATCCACGATCTGCACTTCGAACGGCAGGCCCGACCAGATCAGGGCGATATGGTCGGCCAGCGAACAGGCGCCGGGCTTGCTGTAGAGCTTCATCAGAGGGCTACCTCGGGGTGTTGAGACCCCGACATTATCGCCACAAGCGTGTTGCACAGTGTGCAGGCAGGTAGCAGACAGCTGGCGTGCCGCTGCGGCAGGCCTTCAGCCGGCTCAGGAAGCGCGTGGCTTCAGTGACTGCACCTTATAGAAGGTATGCCCGCCGATGGTTGCCACCTGGTAGGCATTGCGCCAGCTCGGGCTGGCGATGGCGTGGGCGGCAAAATGGCTGGCGCCGGGCACGATCTCCTTGCGCTGGCCATTGGGCAGGGCCCAGTTGCGCTCGGCGGCAAAGGCCACGTCGACGGCTTCGGCCCAGGCATCGTTGTTGCGCAGCTGGGTGCCGGGGGCGACCAGGGTCGGGGCGAACTGCTTGCGGGCGGTGACTACCTGGCACATCGAGTCACCCCACAGGCCACTGTCCAGCCGCCGCAGGGCGACTTCGGCCACGGCCTGCTGGCCGCGCAGGGTCTGGTCGCGGGCTTCCAGGTATACGGTCGTGCTCAGGCACAACGAATCGGCTGCGGGTTGCGGCAACATCTGCGACAACCAAAGAATCCAAGCCAGTTTCATAAATCTCCTTGCTCCGTGTGGGCCGCAGCCGACCTGCCTCCCTCGAGGGAGCCGGACAACACTGCGACTTGGCGTTATGGGGAGGCGGCCGTGGCATCGGGGCCGCCCCGTGGGCAGCCCCAATAGATTGTGGGAGGGCTGCGCCTTGCTCACCAGAACTGGTGGGTGAGCGGAAGTTGGCGCAAGTTAGGGGGCGAACACCAAACTCATCCTGAACGACCATTGTTGACATTCAGGTTTGTTGCCAGGGTCGGTTTTTGCCCGGGTACGCGCATTCAGGATTTTGCGGGCACACCGCTGGGGTGATTCGAGGCCGCGCTGATCAAGACTTTAGCGTTGAAATATTGCGAGATTCATCACGCTTTTTTTCGAGTTGCAGCCAGTGCGAGCGCATTGCCGCCGGCCGCATCGCTGGTCACTCTTCGGTCGAGATGCCGGCAACTTTTTGCCGACCACCCGTAGCCCGGGTAAGCGCAGCGCACCCGGGATGATCGGCCGACCTGGTTAGCGGAAAGACCACGACGCAATGCGTCCCGGGTGCGTTGCGCTTACCCGGGCTACGGTGCTGGTTTCCAGCTTCTGCTGCCTTGTTTAAAGAGCAGCAGCGACCCGGCTGCCCTGATCGATCGCGCGTTTGGCGTCCAGCTCGGCGGCGACATCGGCACCGCCGATGATGTGTACGCTGCGGCCGGCGGCCTGCAATGCATCGGCCAGTTCACGGCGCGGATTCTGGCCGGCGCAGACCACTACCGTGCCGACGTCGAGCAGTTGCTCCTGGCCGTCGATGCGGATGCGCAGGCCAGCGTCGTCCACGCCCAGGTATTCCACGCCGCCGAGCATCTTCACGCCCTTGGCCTTGAGCGTGGCGCGGTGGATCCAGCCGGTGGTCTTGCCGAGCTTGGCGCCGGGCTTGCCGGGGCTGCGCTGCAGCAGCCAGACCTTGCGGGCAGGCGCTTCGGGCTGCGGCTTGGCCAGCGCGCCACGGCTTTCAAAGCTGGTATCCACGCCCCATTCGGCCATCCAGCGGGCGGGGTCCAGCGCAGGCGAGGGGCCTTCGTGCACCAGGAACTCACCGACATCGAAGCCAATGCCGCCGGCGCCGATGATGGCCACCTTGTCGGCGGCCTTTACCCGTCCCAGCAATATGTCGAGGTAGCTGACCACCATCGGATGGTCGGCGCCGGCGAAGCTGACCTTGCGCGGGCTGATGCCGGTGGCTACCACTACTTCGTCGAACTCGGCCAGCGTGTTCACATCTGCTGGCGTGTCCAGTCGCACGCTGACCCCGGTTTCGGCCAGCTTGTGGCGGAAGTAGCGCAGGGTTTCGTGGAACTCCTCCTTGCCGGGGATGCGCTTGGCCACGTTGAACTGGCCGCCGATTTCCGAGGCTGCATCGAACAGGGTGACCTGGTGACCGCGCTCGGCCGCCACCGTGGCGCAGGCCAGGCCGGCCGGGCCTGCACCCACCACGGCCACGCGCTTGGCGGCGGTGGTCGGCTGATAGACCAGCTCGGTCTCGTGCGCGGCACGCGGGTTGACCAGGCAGCTGGCGCGCTTCTGCTGGAACACATGGTCCAGGCAGGCCTGGTTGCAGGCAATGCAGGTATTGATCGCCTCGGGCTTGCCGGCCTTGGCCTTGGCCGGCCACTGTGGGTCGGCCAGCAGCGGGCGGGCCAGCGACACCATGTCGGCGCCGCCGCCGGCGAGGATGCCCTCGGCCACGTCCGGCATGTTGATGCGGTTGGTGGCGATCAGCGGAATGCCGACGTGCGGCTTGAGCTTGGCGGTGACGCCGGCAAAGGCGGCGCGCGGTACCGAGGTGGCGATGGTGGGAATGCGCGCCTCGTGCCAGCCGATACCGGAGTTGATCAGGGTCGCGCCGGCCGCTTCGATGGCCTGCGCCTGCTGCACGATCTCCTGCCAGTTGCTGCCGTCCTCGACCAGGTCCACCAGCGACAGCCGGTAGATGATGATGAAGTCCGGGCCGCAGGCCTCACGGATGCGGCGCACGATCTCCACCGCAAAACGCATGCGCTTGGCCGCGTCACCGCCCCAGGCATCGCTGCGGCCATTGGTGCGCGGGGCGATGAATTCATTGATCAGATAGCCTTCCGAGCCCATCACCTCGACGCCGTCGTAGCCGGCATCGCGTGCGTATTTCGCGGCGCGGGCGTAGTCGGCGATATGCCGTTCGACGCCGCCGGCCGAAAGCGCGCGTGGGGTGAAGGGGTTGATCGGTGCCTTGCGCTTGGACGGGGCCACCTGCAGCGGGTGGTAGCCGTAGCGGCCGGCGTGCAGCAGTTGCAGGCAGATCTTGGCGCCGTGTGAATGCACCGCAGCGGTCACCTGGCGGTGGCGGCTGACTTCCCAGGGCCAGGACAGCTTGCTGCCGAACGGGGTCAGCCAGCCAACCACGTTGGGAGCGAAGCCGCCGGTCACCAGCAGGGCCGCACCGCCAGCCGCGCGCTCGCCGAAGTAGGCAGCCAGCTTGGGGAAGCCGCGGGCATGGTCTTCCAGCCCGGTATGCATCGAGCCCATCAGGATGCGGTTGCGCAGCTGGGTGTAGCCCAGATCCAGCGGGGCGAACAGATGCGGGTAGGCGGTGTCGGTGGCTGGCGTCATGCTGGATACGCTTGCGTATGGAATGGCCCATTCTGACTGGCAATCGCGCTGGCCTCAATCCTTGCACTTGCCGCCATGGCATGGCCGTGCAGCAATTGGATTACAGCGTCATTACAATGCGCCTCCGCCGCCCGGCAACGGATTGTCTGTAGTGGGATATCCATGTCTGTAACACCCTCCAATACTCTTGCTGTAAATCGCACAGCGCGCCTGTTGCCACGTTTGTGGTTGCTGGTGGCGGGCATGGTCATTCTGGGTGGGCTGGCACGCCTGTTCATGTGGTGGGATTACGCCGGCGCCGAACGTGGCCTGGCGCTGTTGTGGCCGGCGCTGGGACGCGGGCTGCGCTATGACCTGGTTGCCGGCGCAATCGGCGCCAGCCTGATTGGCCTGCTGATGGTGCCGGTATGGCTCAGTGGCCGGCGTGAATTGGCGATAAGGCTGGCGCAATGGCTGTCCTTGGCCCTGCTGATGCTGTTTGCCGTGCTTTCGATCTGCGAACACTTCTATTACGGGTTCTACAAGACGCGCTTCGATCCCATCGTGTTCGGCATGTTCGAGGACGATACCGGCGCGATTCTGGAGACGGTCTGGGACGACTACCCGGTTGTCTGGGGTGTGCTGGGCTTGCTGCTGGTGGGCGGCGCGCTGCGTTGGCTCATACCGCGCGCAGGTGGCTGGTTGGCAGTGCGTTGGCCGCGCGCTTCCGGGGCCTGGGGGCGGGCGTTGTTGCTGGTGCTGCAATGCGTGCTGCTGCTGTTGCTGGCGCGCGGCAGTGTCGGCAGTTTTCCGTTGATCCGACGGGATGTGACCGTCTCGGCCGATCCCTTCGTCAATGCGCTGGTGCTGAATGCGCCGCTGACGTTGTACCGCGCCGCGCGCACCCGCGCCAACGAGACCGAGATCAGCCAGGACCCCACGGTGGGCTTGAAGAGGCTGGGGTTTGCCGACCTTGCCGATGCTGCCAAGGCCGCCGGGCTGGGTTCGGCCGATCCACAGCACATCGAGGCGGCGTTGTTCGCGCAGGCACCGGGGCAGCCGCGCGCGCTGGCACAGTCACCGCACGTGGTGCTGGGCCTGCTGGAGTCGTTCGGGCAGGACCTGCTGTACGCCGATGGCCCCGGCAACGACATGCTCGGCCGCCTGCGTGGCGAACTGCCTACCGGGCAGCGTTTCGAGAATTTCATCGCAGGTCAGAACGGTACTCATCCGACCCTGGAGAACCTGTTGCTGGGTACGCCGATCACACCGCTTACGCGCGGGCGCAATGCGCGGCTGGGGTTTGATACCGCCGCCGCGCTGCCGTTCCAGCGGGCGGGTTACCGCACCGTGTTCGTCTACGGCGGTGGCAGCGATTGGCGCGATATCGGCACCGCGCTGACCCACCAGGGCTTTGACCGGGTCTATGATGCGCGCGATATCAAACAGCGGTTTGGCAAGGCCCGCGGTACCGAGTGGGGGCTGTATGACGGCTGGCTGTTCCAGTTTGCGCAGGAGCTGCTGGCCCAGGCCGATGCCCGTGGCGAACGTCTGTTCCTGGTACTGCTGACCACCAGCAATCATCCGCCGCATACGCTGGACACGCCACGCCACGAGTACCCGCTGGACCCCGCCGCATTGGGACCACGCGCGCTGGCCGATCCCGAGCAACTGCGGATGATGTTGGCCACCTATCAATACCAGGCCGATGAGCTGGGCGGCTTCCTGCAGCAGTTGCGCGAGCAGCCGTTGGGTGAGCGCACCATCGTGGCGATGTCCGGCGATCACAATCTGCGTTCGCATTACCGCTACGACCTGCCGGCCGAGCAGGTGGACGTGGATCGCGTGTTTGCCTGGATGCGGGTGCCAGCGGCCTATGCGCCCAGTACCAGCGCCCCGGATACCACCGCCTTTGCCGGCCATGCGGATCTGGTGCCGACACTGGTGGAACTGGCCTTGCCGGGGCAGCGTTATTTCGCCACCGGCCGCAACCTCTGGCAGCCGGCGCCCGATGGCGGCCAGGCCTTGGCCCAGTTTGATCGCCTGTATACGCACGCCGGCCTGCTGTTGCCCTTGGACAAGCCGCAGCTGCACCGCTGGCGCGATTCGCGCCATCTGCAGGTGCAGGGAGTTGCGCCTGATGCAGCCAATGCGGCGCAGGCCCATCGGGCCGCCGCTTGGGTCGCCCTGCGCGACTGGCACATCCGGCAGCAGGTCGTGCGCAGGCGAGGCTGAGTAGCGCAGGCCACCGGGGCCGGTGGCTCAGCTGCCCGGCGCGGCCACAACCGCTCGCCGCTGCCGATCGAACAAGGGCAGGGTGATGCCGCACAGCGGCCCGATCAGCAGGGCGAAGGCCAGCGTGCCCCAGCCGACATTGCCGCCCAGCAACCAGCCCACTGCCAGTGCGCTGGCTTCAATCAGGCTGCGTACCTTCCATATCGGCCAGCCGGTACGGGCGTGCAGGCCGGTCATCAGCCCGTCGCGTGGCCCTGGCCCAAAGCGCGCGCCGATATACAGCCCGGTGGCGACGGCCATCAGCAGCAAACCGCCTGCAAACAACGGCAGCTGCCATTGCAGTCCATGCGCGGGCGGCAGCAGGTTCAGACCGAGCTGGGCGCTGGGGCCGATCAGCAGCACGTTGAGCACGGTGCCCAGCCCGGGCTTCTGGCGCAGCGGCAACCACATCAGCAGCACACAGACCCCGACGATATTGGTGACCAGGCCGAAGCCCCAGCCGCTGCGCAGAGCGATGCCCTGGCTCAATACATCCCAGGGCGCGATGCCGATGCCGGCACGGATCATCAGTGAAGAGGCGATACCAAACAGGAACAGGCCCAGCAGCAACTGCAGCAGGCGTGAGACAAGGTTCAAGGACGGCATGACGGGCTGGTCGAGTTGGCAGGGAAGAGGCCGGCGCGCCGTCGTCGGTAGGCACGACGGCGCGATTCAGGCGTGCGGGAGCAGTCAGTCCCAGCCTTGCAGGGCCAGCTTGCCGATGCTGCGGCCAGCTTCCAGCTGGCGGTGGGCCTGGCGCAGATTGGTGGCATTGATCGTGCCCAGGCGCTGGGTCAGGGTGGTGCGCAGTTCGCCGGCGTCGATCAGGCTGGCCGCGCGGGTCAGGATGCGGTGCTGCTCGATCATGTCGGCGGTGCGGAAGCGGGCGCGGGTGAACATGAATTCCCAGTGGATGCCGATGCATTTGGCTTTATAGGGATCACCGATGCGCAGCTCGCTGGCCGGTTCCACGATCAGCCCGACATGGCCCTGCGGGGCCAGCAGCTCGCCCAGCTGTTGCCAGTACAGGTCGGTATTGGCCAGGTTGAGCGCGGCGTCCACGGCGTGGATGTCCAGCGCCTGCAGCTGTGCTGCCAGCGGTTGGCGGTGATCGATGACATGGCTGGCGCCCATCTGCAGGCACCACTGCGCGCTCTCCGGGCGGGAGGCGGTTGCCACCACGGTGAAGCCGGCATGTTGCGCGAGCTGGATGGCCATCGAGCCGACGCCGCCGGCGCCGCCGATCACCAATAGGGTTTTGCCAACATGGCGGCGCCCATCCAGCTGATAGGGCATGCGCTGGAACAGCAGCTCCCAGGCGGTGAGGGTAGTCAGCGGCAAGGCGGCGGCTTCGGCGAAGTCCAGGGTGGTCGGTTTGCGCCCGACCAGGCGCTCATCCACCAGTTGCAGCTGTGCATTGCAGCCGGGGCGGGTGACGTCGCCGGCGTAATAGACCTCATCACCCACCTCGAAGGCGGTGACCTGCGGGCCAACCGCGACCACCGTACCCGCCGCATCAAAGCCCAATACCCGCGGTGGGTTTTCTTCGCCGGGTTTCGGGCCCCGCAGTTTGGTGTCCACTGGGTTGATCGAGACAGCCTGGATCTGAACCAGCAGGTCCTGTCCTTGCGGTGGCGCCGGTGCGGGCAGGTCCAGATCAAGCAGCGCGTCCGCTTCATCGATCGGGAGATAGCGGGTCAGGCCGATTGCTTTCATGCGGAAAAGTTCCGTAACGGGGGAGCAAAATCATCATACCCAGCAAACGGTTCAGCTGGCGCTAACCGGCGGTGCAAGCCCCGTTTATTAAGGGTTTGTCATATAAAACCAGCTGCGCTGCAGCAATTTACCGGGAAGCCTTGCGACAGCTCACTCTTGCGTCCTTTGATCAAGCTGTATACGTTGCGCCAAGCCGGACATGTAGAGGTCTGGTGGTCGCGTCATTTGTTATAAGGCTGTTAACATCGTCTTCACGGCCAAGCGCATAATGTGCACCGCGATGGCGTGAGGAAACGGCCGTCTCTGAACGCGACGAAGATTATCGCTGTGCTGGACCATGCCTCTACCGGTTTCATACCCCCGAAACAAGGAGCTGTATTTCATGAACAAGAAGATCCTTACTGCCGCGCTGCTGGGTGGTCTGGCTTTTGCCCAGGCCGCTTCGGCACAGGAATTTGACGACCGCTGGTACCTGACCGGTTCGGCCGGCTTCAACTTCCAGGACGGCGATCGTGGCACCAACGACGCTCCGTTCGCCACGCTGGGTCTGGGCAAGTTCATCAGCCCGAACTGGTCGCTGGACGGCGAGCTGAACTATCAGAACCCGAACTTCGACGCCAACCAGGATCAGAACTGGTCGCAGTACGGCGTTTCGCTGGACCTGCGTCGCCACTTCATCCAGGAAGGCCGTGGCTGGAACCCGTACCTGCTCGCAGGTCTGGGCTACCAGAAGGCCGAAGAGGAATACCACCAGACCAACGGTCAGCTGGCTGATCGCAAGGACGGCAACCTGGCTGCCAAGGTCGGCGTCGGTCTGCAGACCACGTTCGAAAAGCGCGTCGCCGTGCGTGCCGAACTGGCCTACCGCGCTGACTTCGACGACCAGTCGATCCGCGAGTACAGCAACGATTCCAAGAACCAGGATTGGTTCGGCGACGTGCTGGCTTCGGTCGGTGTCGTGATTCCGCTGGGCCCGGCTCCGATGGCTGCTGTTGCTCCGGCACCGGCTCCGGTTGCTCCGAGCTGCGCAGACCTGGATGACGACGGTGACGGCGTCAACAACTGCGACGACAAGTGCCCGACCTCGCAGCCTGGCCAGACCATTGGTCCGGACGGTTGCCCGGTTCCGGTCTCGATCGATCTGAAGGGCGTCAACTTCGATTTCGACAAGGCTACCCTGCGTCCGGATGCTGTCTCGATCCTGAGCGAAGCCACCGAGATCCTGAAGCGTTACCCGGATCTGCGCGTTGAAGTTGCCGGTCACACCGACTCGAAGGGTACCGACGCTTACAACCAGAAGCTGTCCGAGCGCCGCGCCAAGACTGTGTACGACTACCTGACCACCAATGGTGTGTCGGCGTCGCGCCTGCAGGGCCCGATCGGCTACGGCGAGAGCCGTCCGATTGCTCCGAACACCAACCCGGATGGTTCGGACAACCCGGAAGGTCGTGCAAAGAACCGTCGTACCGAGCTGAACGTCCAGAACTAATCTGACGTTTCGGTTTCAGTACTTCGCTTCATGACAAGGCCCGGCATCTGCCGGGCCTTGTTTTTTTTGTGCCTGGCGCTTTTCCAGCGCCGGATTTATGTGACGTCGGCGCGCAATCGCAGCTTGCGCGCATATAACGGTTGAAAGCATTGCGGGTGCTGCCTACACTCGCCGCGTTATCTTGCCGAATGGAAATCCAATGCTGCGTATCGCTCTGGCTGGTCTTGTCGCCCTGGCATCTGTACCTGCCGCCCATGCAGCCGTGGATTGTTCGGCCACTGCAGTGACGCCTGCGCCGCTGGCGACCTCGCTTATCGCACCGGTGGCCTCCGAGCTGTATGTGCGCCCGGGTCAGCTGGGCATGCCGTCCGGTGTATTGAGCTCGGCCGGTAGTGATGAGCAGTCGCTGGACCGCGTGTTGATGCGCCTGCGCGTGGAAAGCTGCAACAACGTCGCCAGCGCCATCCCGGCGCGCCCGGCAATCAACGCCAATGATCCGGCCGCCTACAAGCCGCAGACCGAGTTCGACAACACGCCGTGGCGTTTTGACATGAGCCAGAACGGCAAGCGCATGACCGCCGAGGAATTCGACGCCTGGATGAAGGCGCGTGGCGTGCGCGTGGTCAAGGCCCGTCCGGTGGCCGTGGATCCGGCCGCAGCACCTGCCGCCGCGCAGCCGGCTACCGAGGTCAAGTAAGGCGGCACTGGCCGCCCTGAACCGCAATGGCGTCGTCCAAGCCTCCGCGTCACCCGCACGCCCGCCGCGCAACGCCCGGCGGGCGTTTGCTTTCGCGCACGCCCAGCCGCGCCGCAGCTGCTGCCAAGCTGGCGCCGGCGGGGCAGCGGCATGGTCTTGCGCGGGTACTATCCAAGGCGGGGGTGTGTTCGCGCACCGAGGCCGCGCGGCGGGTGCTCGATGGTCGCGTCAGCGTGGATGGCAGGGTGGTGCGTGACCCTGAATTTCCGGTGGTTGCCGGTCGCCAGAAGGTGTTGCTGGATGGGCTGCCGCTGACCGCGCCGCGGCGCCTGTACCTGGCCTTGAACAAACCGCGCGGTCTGCTGACCACGGTGCAGGACGAGCACGGCCGCGACACTGTCTACCAGTGCTTTGAAGGTGCCGGGCTGCCGTGGATGGCGCCGGTTGGCCGCCTGGACAAGGCCAGCGAAGGCCTGCTGTTCTTCAGCAATGATCCGGAATGGGCGGCGCGGCTTACCGAGCCCAGCACTGGCCCCTTGAAAACCTACCGGGTGCAGGTGGATGCTGTGCCTGATGCGGCGCTGCTGGAACGCATGCACGCAGGCATTGAAGATGAGGGCGAGCACCTGGCGGCGCACTCAGTGCAGTTGCTGCGCCATGGCGAGCGCACCGCGTGGCTGGAAGTGGTGCTGGATGAAGGCCGCAACCGCCATATCCGGCGGTTGCTCAAGGCCCTGGGCCTGGAGGTGCTGCGCCTGATGCGGGTGGCGATTGGGCCGGTGCCCTTGGGCGAACTCGGCAAGGGCCAATGGCGCGAATTGAGCGAGGCCGAGCTGAATGCGCTGCAGGTTGCCAGCAAAGTTCCGCATGCTACCGAACGTGACTAATTTCAATTAATTCAGGCAAATAGCTGGACTTGCTCAGGTCATGGATTAGACTGCGACTCTAATTCCTTGAGGTTATTGCCATGCAAGCTCTTTCCCGCGTCTCTGGCATCGTTCTCATGGCGGCTTCGGTTGCGGTATTGGCGGGCTGTGCGTCCTCGGGCAAGAAGACGGCAAAGAACGACGACAAGCCGATCGAAGTACGGGTGGAAACGCCGGTCGCCGACAAGGACGCGCTGGGCAATTACCGTTTCATGATGCAGCAGGGCGAGCAGAAGATGAGCGCCGATCAGTTCGACGCCTGGATGAAGGCCAATGGCATCCGCGTGGCCAAGGGCGCCGCAGCGCCAGCCCCGGCCAAGAAGAACTGAGAGCAGTACGTTGTTGTAGGAGCGGCGTAAGCCGCGAAGCTGGCAATCTCGAAATCACAGGTATGCCTGGGATCGGATCGGCCGGTTGCTTCGCGGCTTACGCCGCTCCTACACGATGCGATCCACCGGCAATGCACCGGTCGGTTGTACAAAACAAAACAGGCGCCTTTCGGCGCCTGTTTTCATTTCAATCCAAGGCCAATCCTCAGCCCTTGATCACACCCAGCTCCAGACCAATGCGGGTGAAGGCATCGATCGCGCGGTCCAGGTGGGCGCGGCTGTGGGCGGCGCTGATCTGGGTGCGGATGCGGGCCTGGCCCTTGGGTACCACCGGGAAGAAGAAGCCGATCGCGTAGATGCCTTCTTCCAGCAGGCGCTGGGCGAACTTCTGTGCCAGCGGTGCGTCATACAGCATCACCGGGCTGATCGGATGCACGCCCGGCTTCACGTCGAAACCGGCGGCGGTCATCTTCTCGCGGAAATAGGCGGTGTTCTCACGCAGCGTTTCACGCAGGTCATCAGCCGCAGCCAGCATCTCGAACGCCTTGATGCCGGCAGCCACCACGTGCGGCGGCAGCGAGTTGGAGAACAAGTAGGGGCGCGAACGCTGGCGCAGCAGTTCCACCACCTCGGCGCTGGCGCAGGTGAAACCGCCCAGTGCGCCGCCCATGGCCTTGCCCAGGGTGCCGGTGATGATGTCGATCCTGTCGAGCGCACCCTTCACTTCGGCCGAACCGCGACCGGTCGCGCCGAGGAAGCCGGTGGCATGGCATTCGTCGATATGCACCAGCGCGCCGTACTTCTTGGCCAGCGCGGTGATTTCATCGAGCGGGGCGATGAAGCCGTCCATCGAGAACACGCCATCGGTGGTGATCAGCTTGGTCTTGCAGCCGGCGGCATCGGCGGCCTGCAGCTGCGCTTCCAGGTCGGCCATGTCGCAGTTGGCGTAGCGGAAGCGCTTGGCCTTGCACAGGCGCACGCCGTCGATGATGGAGGCGTGGTTCAGCGCATCGGAAATGATGGCGTCGTTCTCACCCAGCAGCGGCTCGAACAGGCCGCCATTGGCGTCGAAGCAGGCCGCGTACAGGATGGTGTCGTCCTTGCCGAAGAACTCGGCAATCTGCTTTTCCAACTGCTTGTGCAGGTCCTGGGTGCCGCAGATGAAGCGCACCGAGGCCATGCCGAAGCCATGCGTGTCCAGCGCGTCCTTGGCCGCCTGGATCAGCTCCGGGTGGTCGGCCAGGCCCAGGTAGTTGTTGGCACAGAAATTCAGCACGGTGCGGCCGTCGTCCAGGGTGATCTCGGCCGACTGCGGGCTGGTGATGATGCGTTCGGACTTGAACAGCCCCTGCGCGCGGATGGCGTCCAGTTCCTCGGCGTAGTGCCGGGTCAGCGGGGAGGTGTTCGCGGTATCGGTCATGGCAGGGTCTTGCGGTGAAGAGGAACGCCAATTTTAGCCTTCCGCGTGTCCCGGCGCTGTCTTCATGCGCAAAGGCTATAAGCGCCACGGTCTAAGTCATTTCTCGGTAATGGGTGTGCACCCGCAGCATCGACTGCACACCCACCCACCAGGAGATACCGATGACCCATGCACGCCCCCCATTCACCCTGCCGACCAGGAAGCTGTTGTCCCTCAGCCTGGCCCTGGCGGCGTGTGGGGCGGGGTCATCGGCACAGGCCCAGCAACTCACCGTGGAACAACTGCAGGAACGTCTGCAACGGCTGGAGCGGCTGGCGGGGGTCAGTGATGGTGCAACTGAAGGCGTTGGCCTGACCGACCTGGACCAGCGCCTGCGCATCCTCGAGCGCCGCCTTGAGCTGCAGGAAGAAGAACGCGTAGCCGCGGCCAAGAGCGCACCCAAGATCACCGTCGACCAGAAGGGCGCTTCGTTCAAATCCGCCGACGGCAACTACGAGCTGAAGCTGCGCGGCCTGCTGCAGGGCGATGCGCGGGTGTTCATCGGCGGCGATGCCAACCAGAACGACACCTTCCTGCTGCGCACCGCACGGCCAACGCTGGAAGGCTCGCTGGGCAAGCTGGTGGCCTACCGCTTCACCCCGGAATTTGCCGGTGACAGTGCCAGCATCGTCGATGCCTACGCCGATCTGCGTTTCGATCCGGCCTATACGGTGCGGGTGGGCAAGTTCACCTCGCCGGTCGGCCTGGAACGCCTGCAGTCGTCATCGGCCCTGGTTGATGTCGAACGCGCATTGGCCAGCGAACTGGCGCCCAACCGCGACCTCGGCGTGCAGCTGCAGGGCGAAGTGGCCAAAGGAAAATTCAGCTATGCGCTGGGCGTGTTCAACGGCACGGTCGATGGCCGCGATGCGGTGACCAGCAACCCGGATGATGATTTCGAATATGCAGGCCGCGTGTTCTTCGAGCCGCTCAAGGGTAGCGACAGTGCCTGGGCCGGGCTGGGCTTTGGTCTGGGCGCCAGCAGCGGTGAAAAACACGGCAGCGGCAACAACTTCCTGCCGCGTTACCGCACGCCGGGTCAGGCTACCTTCTTCGCCTATAGAAGCACCGTGGCAGCCGATGGCGAGCACCGCCGCTGGTCACCGCAGGGCTGGTTCTACCGCAACGGCTTGGGCCTGCAGGCCGAGTACATCGCCTCGCAGCAGGAAGTGGCGCGCAATGGCGTCCGCAAGCAGCTGGACAACCGTGCCTGGCAGGCCACCGCCAGCTATGTGCTGACCGGTGAGGATGCCAGCTTCCGCGGTGTGACGCCGTCGCATCCATTTGGCATCAATGGCAGACACGGCGCGGTGGAATTGACTGCGCGATACGGCGAGCTGGAGATCGATGATGCCGCCTTCCCGTTCTATGCCGATCCCACGGTGTCGGCGTCCAAGGCGCGCTCCTGGACGCTGGGTGCCAACTGGTACCTGACCGCCAACCTGAAGCTGGCGACCAACTACCTGCAAACCCGTTTTGATGCGGCTTCCGCTGGCGCGAAGTTGCCTGACGAAAAAGCTGTTTTCTCGCGCCTGCAAGTTTCCTTCTGACGGAGAGCCCTCATGAAGCAATCACTTATTACCCGCATCGCCACCGCTGCACTGGCCTTCGGCCTGACCGTCACCGCCGGCGCCGCGTTCGCGCGCGACGTGCAGCTGCTCAATGTGTCCTACGACCCAACCCGCGAGCTGTACCGCGATTTCAACGCGGCCTTTGCCAAGCACTGGAAGGAAACCAAGGGCGACAACGTCACCATCGAGACCTCGCACGGCGGCTCCGGCAAGCAGGCCCGCGCGGTGATCGACGGCATCGAGGCCGACGTGGCGACGCTGGCCCTGGCCTACGACGTGGATGCCATCGCCGACAAGGCCAAGCTGCTGCCAGCCAACTGGGAAAGCCGCCTGCCGGACAACAGCGCGCCGTATACCTCGACCATCGTGTTCCTGGTGCGCAAGGGCAACCCCAAGGGGATCCGTGACTGGCCGGACCTGCTGCGCAGCGGTGTATCGGTGGTGACGCCGAACCCGAAGACCTCCGGCGGCGCGCGCTGGAACTATCTGGCCGCGTGGGCGTACGCCGATCACATCTTCAAGGGTGATCGCGACAAGATCCTGAACTACATGCGCGCGCTGTTCCGCAATGTGCCGGTGCTCGATACCGGTGCCCGCGGCGCCACCACCACCTTCGTCCAGCGTGGCATCGGTGACGTGCTGTTGGCCTGGGAGAACGAGGCCTTCCTCGCCCAGGAAGAACTGGGCCCGGACAAGTTCGAGATCGTGGTGCCGAAGCTGTCGATCCTGGCCGAACCGTCGGTGGCCTTGCTGGACCGCAACGTCGACCGCCACGGCACCCGCGATGTCGCCCAGGCCTATCTGCAATACCTGTACTCGCCCGAAGGCCAGCGCATTGCCGCGCGTCATTACTACCGCCCGCGTTCGCCGCAATACGCCGCGCCGGCCGACGTGGCGCGCTTCCCGCAGGTTGAGCTGGTCACCATTCGCAGTGCCTTTGGTTCGTGGGCGCGTGCGCAGTCCGAGCACTTCGCCGACGGCGGCGTTTTCGATCAGATCCAGGCGAGCAAGTAGGCCGTGTCAGCAAGCGCACAAACACTGCAAGCACGTGTGCGGGGCCAACGCCGGGTACTGCCCGGCTTTGGTCTTGGCATGGGCATCACCTTGTTCTGGTTGGGGCTGATCGTCCTGATCCCGTTGCTCGGCGTATTTCTGAAAGCAGCTGGGCTGGGCCTGGGCGGCATCTGGCAGATATGGACCGAGCCGCGCGTGCTGGCCGCATTGCGGCTGAGCTTTGGCACCGCGTTTGCGGCGGCCGCATTCAATACCGTGATGGGGACCTGGGTGGCGTGGGTGTTCGTGCGCTACAGCTTCCCCGGCCGGCGCCTGTTCGACGCGATGATCGACCTGCCGTTTGCTCTGCCGACCGCGGTGGCGGGTATCGCATTGACGGCCTTGTACGGCGGCCAGGGCTGGATTGGCCAATGGCTGGAACCGCTCGGCATCAAGGTTGCGTACACGCCGCTGGGCATCGTGGTGGCGCTGGTGTTTGTCGGCCTGCCGTTCGTGGTGCGGATCGTGCAGCCGGTGCTGGCCGAGGCTGAGCGCGAGTTCGAGGAGGCCTCGGCCACGCTTGGCGCTACACGCCTGCAGACCATCGTGCGGGTGGTACTGCCGACGCTGTGGCCGGCGATGCTGACCGGCTTTGCCTTGGCCTTCGCGCGTGGCGTGGGTGAGTACGGCTCGGTGATCTTCATCGCCGGCAACATGCCCAGCGTTACCGAGATCGCGCCCTTGCTGATCACCATCCGCCTGGAGGAGTTTGATTACGCCGGTGCCACCGCCATTGCCGGGGCGATGTTGCTGTTGTCGTTCGTGGTGCTGCTGCTGGTCAACAGCCTGCAGTCCTGGCTGCAACGCAGGGGGGCGCGATGAACGAGTTGTTGTCGGAGTTGCCAGTGGCCGTTGGCCGCAATGAACGCGCTGTCAGGTTCCAGCAGGTAACCAGCGAGCCGCGCTGGGTGCAGGTGCTGCTGATCCTCGGTGCGCTTGGTTTCCTGCTGTCGTTTCTATTGTTGCCGTTGCTGCTGGTATTCGCCGAAGCCCTGCGCGGTGGCCTGCACGCGTTCTGGGTGGCGATCAGCGACCCCGATGCCCTGTCCGCGATCCGCCTGACCTTGCTGGTGACCGCGGTTGTTGTCCCGTTGAATCTGATCTTCGGCGTGGCCGCTGCGTGGGTGGTCAGCAAGCACAGCTTCCCCGGCAAGCGCTGGTTGGTGACCCTGATCGACCTGCCGTTCTCGGTATCGCCGGTGGTGGCGGGCCTGGTCTTCATCCTGTTGTTCGGCCGCGATGGCTGGTTCTGGCCGCTGATCGAGGATGGGCTGCGCCTGCACCTGCCGGTGCTGGGTGAAACCCTGCTGCAGCTGCCACGCATCGTGTTCGCCATCCCCGGCATCGTATTGGCCACCGTGTTCGTGACCTTCCCGTTCATCGCGCGTGAGCTGATGCCGTTGATGGAACAGCAGGGCAGTGATGAAGAACTGGCCGCGCTGACCTTGGGCGCGAACGCCTGGCAGATGTTCTGGAAGGTGACCCTGCCCAACATCCGTTGGGGCCTGTTGTACGGCGTGCTGTTGTGCAGCGCGCGCGCGATGGGCGAGTTCGGCGCGGTGTCGGTGGTGTCCGGGCATATCCGCGGGCGCACCAATACGCTGCCGCTGCACGTTGAAATTCTCTACAACGAATATGCCTATAGCGCCGCGTTTGCCTGCGCCTCGCTGTTGGCGGTCACTGCCTTGCTGACGCTGGTGGTGAAATCTTTCCTGGAGTGGCGCCACGGTCAGTCGCTGGCCGCCGCGCATCGCCATTGAGGTCGAAATGAACATCCGCATACACAACCTGGGTAAACAGTACGGCGCATTCCCTGCATTGGATGGCGTCAGCCTGGATGTGCGCAGTGGCGAGCTGCTTGCGCTGCTGGGCCCATCGGGCTCGGGCAAGACCACCTTGCTGCGCGCCATCGCCGGTCTGGAGCATCCCGAGCGTGGGCAGATCCTGTTCGATGGTGAGGATGCGACCGGGCTGAGCGTGCAGGCACGTCGCGCCGGCTTCGTGTTCCAGCACTACGCGCTGTTCAAGCACCTGGATGTGCGCGGCAATATCGCCTTCGGGCTGGAAGTCCGCCGCGGTGCCGAGCGCTGGTCGAAGGCGCGCATCAATGCCAAGGTCGATGAGCTGCTGGCGCTGGTGCAGCTTGATGGGCTGGGCGCTCGCTACCCGGCGCAGCTGTCCGGCGGCCAGCGGCAACGCGTGGCGCTTGCGCGCGCGCTGGCCATCGAGCCACGCGTGCTGCTGCTGGACGAGCCCTTCGGCGCGCTGGATGCGCAGGTACGGCGCGACCTGCGCCGTTGGCTGCGCGAGCTGCACGACCGCACAGGCCTGACCACGGTGTTCGTCACCCACGATCAGGAAGAGGCGCTGGAGCTGGCCGACCGCGTTGCCATCCTCAACCGTGGCCGCATCGAGCAGGTAGGAACGCCGGGCGAGGTCTATGACCAGCCGGCTTCGCCCTTTGTGTATGGCTTTGTCGGCGAGGCCAACCGGCTGCCGGCGCGGGCGCAGGGGCAGGTGCTGGAGGTGGCGGGCGCGCAGTGGCCGCGTGCCGCATCGGTACCGGAAGGCCAGGCCCTGGAAGTCTTCGTGCGGCCGGAAGATCTGGTGGTCGAGGCCGAGGGCGATTGGCAGGCCACGGTTGGGCTGGTGCAGCGCAGCGGCCCTCGCCAGCGCCTGCGCGCGCGGCTGGCTGGCGCAACATCGGATCTGGAAGTGGAGCTGCCGGCCGGTGCGCCGGCCTATGCGGCAGGCCAGTCAATCCGGCTCGGAGCCCGTCGTTACGGGGTGTTCCCGGCGGCGGCGGGGTAGAGCGGGCAGGCAGGGGCTAGCGATGATTGTTGCATCGCAATATCATTCCAGTTAAGAATTTGTTATCGGCCCTGTACAGGCGTCGGTCACCCCCCACTACTGGAGAGATCTGCATGATGCACAGCAAGCGTCTTGTCGCCGTGGCCTGCGCCGCCCTTTTGTCTGTTTCCTTCGCCGCCAATGCCCAGGACAGCGAGGAGTCGACCTCCCCGTTCAGCGCCAGCTTCGGCGTGACCACCGACTACGTGTTCCGTGGTGTCTCGCAGACCGACAACGGCCCGGCATTCCAGGCCGGCGCCAACTACACCGCACCGTTCGGCGTGTATGTCGGCGTGTGGGGTTCCAACGTCGATTTCGGCGACGGTGGCCCGAACTTCGAAGTCGATTACACCATCGGCTGGAACAAGGACCTGACCGACAGCTGGAACCTGGACCTGGGTGTGAACCGTTACACCTACGAAGGTGCCTCCAGCGGCTACGGTGACATCGACTACAACGAATACCTGGCCAAGGTGACCTGGACTGGCCCGCTGACCGTCAGCGGCCTGCTGGGTTATGCCAACGACTACAGCAACACCGGTGCCAAGCAGACCTACAGCGCGCTGGAAGCCAGCTACGACATCGGCGAGACGGGCTTCTCGATCGGTGCATCGGCCGGTTACACCACCATCAAGGAAAAGGCCAACGAATGGCCGCGTCGCGCTGATTACTACGATGGCTCGGTGTCGGTGTCCAAGTCGTTTGGTCCGGCTACCGCCACCCTGGGTTACTACGACACCTTTGGTTCGGATGCATCCGAGCTGCGTCGCGAGTCCGATACCTACAAGCCGGGCGTCGTGTTCACCGTGTCGGTGGACGTGCCCTGATCCAAGCGTGATCGATGCAAGGAAAAAGGTGCCTTTCGGCGCCTTTTTCTTTGCCGGTGACTTTGTGGGAGCGGCGTAAGCCGCGAAGCTGATGGTCTGCCAGATGGTCAGCATCACCGCCACTTCATTGCAGCCAGCTTCGCGGCTTACACCGCTCCCACAAGATCCAAAGCGTTATCGCTTCCAGATACACGAAAGGCGCCTTACGGCGCCTTTCGTTTGTCACCCGACGGTGATCAGTTCCAGCTCAGCACGACCTTGCCGGCCTTGCCCTGTTCCATCAGGTCGAAACCTTCCTGGAAGCGATCCACCGGCAGCTGGTGGGTCATCACCTTGCCCAGCGGGAAACCGCCCAGCACCAGCTGGGTCATCTTGTACCAGGTCTCGTACATCTTGCGGCCGTAGATGCCCTGCACGGTCAGGCCCTTGAAGATGATCTTGTCCCAGTCGCAACCAGCGCCACGCGGCATGATGCCGAGCATGGCAATCTTGCCACCGTGGTACATGCAGTCGAGCATGTCGTTGAAGGCGCGCGGGTTGCCGCTCATTTCCAGGCCTACGTCGAAGCCTTCCATGTGCAGCTCGGCCATCACGTCCTTCAGCGACTGGTTGGCGACGTTGACCACGCGGGTGGCGCCCATGTCGGCGGCCAGCTTCAGGCGGAAATCATTGACGTCGGTAACCACCACGTTGCGTGCACCGATGTGCTTGCAGATGCCGGCGGCAATGATGCCGATCGGGCCGGCACCGGTGATCAGCACGTCCTCGCCGATCACGTCGAACTCCAGCGCGCAATGCGCGGCGTTGCCGTAGGGGTCGAAGAACGCAGCCAGCTCGGACGGGATCTGGTCCGGGATCGGCCACAGGTTGGTGGCCGGCATCACCATGTACTCGGCGAAGGCGCCGTTGACGTTGACGCCGATGCCGACGGTGTTCGGGCACAGGTGCTGGCGGCCGCCACGGCAGTTGCGGCAATGGCCGCAGACGATGTGGCCTTCGGCCGAGACGCGCTGGCCGATTTCATAGCCGGTCACGCCCGGGCCGACTTCGGCGATGCGGCCGACAAACTCGTGGCCGATGGTCAGGCCCGGCTTGATGGTGCGCTGGCTCCATTCGTCCCACAGGTAGATGTGCAGGTCGGTGCCACAGATGGCGGTCTTTTCCAGCTTGATCAGCACTTGGTTCGGGCCCGGCGTCGGTACCGGCACCTCTTCCATCCAGATGCCCTTGGTCGCTTCGCGCTTCACCAGCGCCTTCATCGTCTGTGCCATTGCAGGAGACCGCAGTGTGGGGAAAGGCCGTGATTATAAGCTTTCAACCGTAACCGCCCGGTACTGACCGATGACAGGGGCCACAGACAGTTACAGCCGCTACAATCGGCCGTTCCAAACTTTCGGATGTGTCTGATGCGCGTGAATCTTCTTGCGTTTTCCATCGTTGCCGGCCTGGGCCTGGCGCAGACCGCGCAGGCTGCCGAAGGCATGTGGGTGCCGCAGCAGTTGCCGGAAATTGCCGGCCCGCTGAAGCAGGCAGGCCTGAAGCTGGACCCGCAGCAGCTGGCCAACCTGACCGGCGACCCGATGGGCGCGGTGGTTGCGCTGGGCGGCTGTACCGCCAGCTTCGTCTCGCCGCAGGGCCTGGTGGTCACCAACCACCACTGTGCCTACGGTTCGATCCAGCTCAATTCCACCGCCGAGAAGAACCTGATCAAGGACGGCTTCAACGCGCCGGCCCTGAAGGACGAGCTGAGCGCCGGCCCGAACGCGCGCATCTACGTGCTGGACGACATCACCGACGTCACCGCCCAGGCCAAGGCGGCAATTGCCGGTGCCGGCAACGATCCGCTCAAGCGCACCCAGGCGCTGGAAGCCTTCGAGAAGCAGGCCATCGCCGCCTGTGAAACCGACGACGCCTACAGCTGCACCCTGTACAGCTTCTCCGGCGGCAACACCTACCGCCTGTTCAAGAACATGGAAATCAAGGACGTGCGCCTGGCCTATGCGCCGCCGGGCAGCGTCGGCAAGTTCGGCGGCGACGTCGACAACTGGATGTGGCCGCGCCACACCGGCGATTTCTCGTTCTACCGCGCCTACGTCGGCAAGGACGGCAAGCCGGCCGCATTCGCCGCCGACAACGTGCCGTACCAGCCCAAGCATTGGCTGAAGCTGGCCAACCAGCCGCTGGGCGAGGGTGACTTCGTGATGGTGGCCGGTTACCCGGGCCGCACCGACCGCTACGCGCTGGTCAGCGAGTTCGAGAACACCGCTACCTGGACCTATCCGTCCATCGCCAAGGCCTACAAGGACCAGATCGCGATGGTCGAAGCGGCCAGCAAGACCAACCCGGACATCGCGGTGAAGTACGCCGCCAACATGGCTGGCTGGAACAACACCAGCAAGAACTACGACGGCCAGCTGGACGGCTTCAAGCGCAACAATGTGCTCGGCCAGAAGCAGGCCGCGGAAACCGCGGTGCTGGAATGGCTGCGCGGCCAGGGCGATGCCGGCAAGCCGGCGCTGGATGCCTTTGCACAGCTGCAGACCCTGGGCCAGCAGTCGCGCATGAACCAGGCGCGTGACCTGAACCTGGCGATGCTCAACCGCACCGGCACCCTCGGCACCGCCGTACGCCTGTACCGCCTGGCTATTGAAAAGGCCAAGCCGGACGCGCAGCGCGAAGAGGGCTACCAGGAACGTGACCTGCCGGCCATCGAAGGCGGCCTGAAGCAGATGGACCGTCGCTACGTGCCGGCCATGGACCGTCAGTTCCAGCAGTACTGGCTGCAGCAGTACGTGCAGCTGCCGGCCGGCCAGCACCTGTCGGCGTTCGACAAGTGGATCGGAGGCGTCGATGCCAAGGCGGTTGATGCAACCGTCGCACGTCTGGACGGCTCCAAGTTGGGCAGCCTGGACGAGCGCCTGAAGTGGTTCGGTGCCGACAAGGCCGCGTTCGAAGCCAGCAACGACCCAGCCATCCAGTACGCGGTGGCGGTGATGCCGGCACTGCTGGAGCTGGAGCACCAGCGCAAGCTCCGCACCGGCGAAGAGCTGGTCGCGCGCCCGCTGTTCCTGCAGGCCATTGCCGACTACAAGAAGACCAAGGGTGAGTTCGTCTACCCGGACGCCAACCTGTCGCTGCGAATCACCTTCGGCAACGTGAAGGGTTACACCGGCCTGGACGGCAAGGTGCAGCCGGCCTTCACCGACCTGGAAGGCATCGTCGCCAAGGAAACCGGCAAGGACCCGTTCGACTCGCCCCAGGCGCTGATCGATGCGGTCAAGGCCAAGCGTTACGGCGGCTTTGAAGACAAGCGTATCGGCAGCGTGCCGGTCAACTTCCTGTCCGACCTGGACATCACCGGCGGCAACTCCGGCTCGCCGGTGCTGGACGCGCACGGTCGCCTGGTCGGCCTGGCGTTTGACGGCATCTGGGAATCGGTCGCCAGCAACTGGGTATTCGACCCGGTGATGACCCGCATGATCTCGGTCGACGAACGTTACATGCGTTGGATCATGCAGGAAGTGGCGCCGGCGCCGCAGCTGCTGAAGGAAGTGGACGCCGCCTCGAAGTAAGTTCGAGCTGCATGGTTCAAAGCGAAGCCCGGACGGGAAACCGTCCGGGCTTTTTTGCGCGCGGCGCACAGCGTTGTAGGAGCGGCGTAAGCCGCGAAGCCGATAGCATTGAAACTAGCGGCATGCGCAATCTGATGGATCAGGTGCTTCGCGGCTTACGCCGCTCCTACATTTGGCCGTACCGGTAAAGCCCCTGCCGAGCATGGCTCGGCACTACCGATCAGCGGTACGGCCCGGGACCGCGCCACAGCAGCTCGCCGTAACGGTAGACGTACATCACGATGACGAATTGCCGCGCGTCACCGATGTCCTGCAGTTCCGGCGAGCCGGCCTGCAGCATGCGGCACTTGCTCGAGCCACGGCGCAGGGCGACCTCGGCCGGGCAGACCATAAGGTAGGTGGTGCCAGGCAGCGGAATCGACAGCTCCTTCTTGCCATCGACTTCCTTGGCCGCGTCCATCCAGGCGCGCAGTTTTTCTTCGCTGAGCAGGTCATAGATGATCTGGTAGCCGCCTACTTCCATGGCCGGCTCGCCGGCGCTGCGGTCGATGCGGCGGCCACTGTCATCGCCTTGCCCGGCCGAACGCCCGTAGTTGTCCTGGGCGGTGGTGTTGTCCAGTGAACCCGGTGGACGCCCGGTCCAGGTCTGCGGCCGCCGCGGCACGGTTTCCGATGGGCTGGCTGCCGGTGGCGGTGCGGCCGGGGCCTGCTCCTGCGCCTGGATCGGCGTCTGTTCCTGCTCCGGTTCGCTGGGCGGCTCGATGTAGCGGGCTTTTGGTACCGGCTTGCGGTCCTCGCTGCGCCGATGTGTGGTCGGTTTGGGCTGCGCGCGCGTGGCCTTGTTGGGCTTGTCCTGCGGCGGCTGCTTGCTTGGCTGCGTGGACGGCGGCGCCTCACCGAGGAAATCGACCTTGACCCGGCCGCCACCCGAGGAACCCTGCGGCGAGGAAACCACCGGCGGATTGGAGTGCAGCAGGAGCAGCAGCATCAGCAGGTGCAGCAGCACGGTGATCAGCGCTGCGGCCCAGCGGTCGCGACGTTCATGCCAGAGCTTGAGAGTGAACCGCGTCGTGGAAGTGGAGGTGCTGGTCATGCCGCGTCTGGGGACTGGAAGTTGCTGCCCTCGTGCGGACGTAACGCCGAACCACCGGTAGGGAACCGGCATGGTAACGCCTGCGCCGGGCGCACGACCGTGCCATCGGTGTTGTGGCCGATTGCCCGTCATCGTTGAACCCGGGGGCAGGCAAGGCGGACAAACCGTGGGCACAGTTGCGCCATCGTGCTGCGACATCTGTATCGAAGGTAACCGTGGGCGGCTTCGGCCTGTGGCCGGGCTATGATGCGCCTCCCGCCGCATTTACCGGGCGGGCCCCACACAACAATGGAAACAGCTGCATGCGCATCCTGCTTGCCCGCCACGGCGAAACGCCGTGGAACGCCGAAGGCCGCTACCAGGGCCAGATCGACATTCCCCTCTCGCCGGTAGGCGAGGCCCAGGCCAAGGCCTTGGGTGAGCGGCTGGCCGATGTGCAGATCACCCGCGCCGTGGCCTCGCCACTGAGCCGGGCCCAGGCCACCGCCAAGGCGGCGTTGGGCAGTGCCCGTGAAGCCATGCTGCTGACCGAGCCGGACCTGCAGGAAATCGCCCACGGCGAGTGGGAAGGCCTGCTTGCCAGCGAAATCGACGAAAAAGACCCGGCGCGCCTGCGCGCCTGGCGCGAAGAGCCCGACACCGTGCTGATGCCCGGCGGCGAATCGCTGCGGCAGGTGCTGGACCGCAGCTGGCGCGGCCTGACCGCTGCTGCCGAAGGGCTGGGCGAGGACGACACCTTGCTGGTGGTCGCGCATGACGCGGTCAACCGGGTGATCCTGTGCAAGGTGCTGGGACTGCCGATCTCCAAGCTGTGGAGTTTCCGCCAGGCCCCGACCACGCTGAACCTGCTCGAAGGCCCGGACGTCGAGCATCTGGAAGTGGTGCGACTGAACGATTGCGCCCACCACACCCCGTTCTTCGGCGAAGCCAAGCATCGCGCGCTGTAAAGCAGGGCACGTAGACCTGTAGAGCCGAGCCACGCTC